>CAYYGO010000026.1:0-58014 GCA_964471635.1 uncultured Hyphomicrobium sp. | reverse complement strand
CCCAAGTGCACCATGTCACGCCCGCACAAAGGCTTCGAGCCTCAAGCGGGATCCGGATTGGTTGCGTCTGCTTTGGCGACTGACCCAAGCGCGTCCCCCAAGTAGGGGCTGAATCGGCGCCTGCCGGCGGGGTGTGCGACCTGCCAGCCGGCCACGAGATCAGGGGGTCGATCCCAGCCGGGGTCGGCCCTCTTTCCTTTTCGCGCCCCGCCCAGAGCAGGCACGACACTGATGGGATCGCTTCCAGCCTCGGTGGCCCGCTTTCAGTCATTGCTTCACGGGGTCTGATTGACGCTTTCGATCAGGCGCGAGGCCTTGACCGCGCGCGCCCGGCGTCCACGACAGGTGGCCCGCTCGCCAGCGGCGACCGTTTGGTTCTGGGGCGGGTTCTCCCGGCTTGTCGGCTGCGCGCCTCCGTGATGGAACTGCCAATGCGGGACGCCGCACTGGCGCAAGTTGCAATTTCCTGCGCTCTCGGCACGCCCAAGGCAGATTGGCTTCGGACCAGCACACAACGGAGGACGTTTGCCATGGCCGTCAGTTTCGCGCCGCATCTCTGGTACGCCGAGCATGCCGAGGACGCGGCCCGGTTCTACGTGTCGATCATCCCGAACTCGTCGCTCGACCGAATCACGCCGCTGCCGATCGCGACGCCATCGGGGCCGGCTGGCGCGGTGACCGTCGTCGAGTTCACGCTCGCTGGCTCGCCGGTGATGGCGATCACGGCGGGTCCTCACCATGAGTTCAATGACGCGATCTCGCTGATGTTGATCTGCGACACCCAGGCTGAGATCGACGCGATGTGGAACGGGCTCTCGGAGGGCGGCCGGCCGATCGCGTGCGGCTGGTTGAAGGATCGGTATGGTGTCGCATGGCAGATCGCGCCGAGACGGCTCGGTGTGATGATCGCCGATCCCGACAGGGCGCGCGCGGCGCGTGCGGCGACCGCGATGTTGGGGATGGTGAAGCTAGATCTTGCTGCGCTCGAAGCGTCGTTCGCCGGCGAGAGCCTGATCGACTGAGGTGGAAGTGGCTTCGCTTCCATCGAAAGCGAGAATCAGTGTCCGACACAGAGCCTTGGAGCAGGCTACCGGGGATAGGGGGCGAAGCCATCGGGGTCATACCCTGCGCCAGCCGCTCTCTATGTCGAGACCGCCCCGCAGCGCGTCAACGGCACGCGGCCGGCCTGCGGCTCCACGCAAAACAAGTGGGGCTGTCCTGGCCAGGACAGCCCCACTCGGATCAAAGTGCCAGATTGGAGAAGGCGCCGCTTGTTTTGGGTCGGGGGACGACCCGCCTCGAAAAACAAAGAGGGCAGGCGCTGCGGCAAGAGCGCCTACCCCCTTTTTCGATCTCGACCACGGATGCAGCGCAGTCGAGGGAGGGGCTAGAGCCCCAGATCCGCGCAAGCCGACAAGTCGATCCTGGGGGACACTGGCTCGGCTTGCGCAGATTAGGCACGGTCGCGGCGCGTGAGCGCCGACGACCCGGCGTGCATCAGAACTTGATGCGGGCGCCCGTGTAGACGATGTCGATATCGTCGAGGCTCAGATTGCCGCCGGCCGTGCGCGCATCCAGCTCGAGGTTCTTGTAGAGGGCGTACACTTCCAGCTCGGCAGCGGGAATGTGCTGGACGAAGCCGAACCCGTAGATCGTCAACTCGGCATCGAGGACGTTGCCGACATCGAACGTGCCAGCAACGGCGGCCGGGTTGGTGGCAGTCGCAGCCGACGAGCCGAAGCCCTGGCCATTCGCGTACTCGCCGTACAGCACCGTCTTGCCAACCGGCACGAGCTTCGGCAGCACGATACCGCCGTTGAAGTAGTAATATTCGAGCGTCTCGACGTCGACGCGGGCCGGCTCGCGGTTGACGAAGGCGAACGAGCCGAACACGCCGCTGGGCTCGTGCAGGACCGAGATAGAGCCCTTGAACTCCTCGATCTGCAGGCTGGCGTTGAAGCCATCGGTGTCCTGGGCATAGCCGATGCCGCCGACGATCTTCAGGTCGCCGATCTTGTTGGCGTACCACACCGCGACGTCCCAGAAGTCGTCCTCACCCCAAGATGCGACGAACTTTGCGCCCTGGAAGATCGGGCTGTCGTAACGCACCAGATTGCGACGGGCGGTATCGAGCGAGCCACCGGTCACGAGATTCGACGAAAGGTCCGTCAGCACGCCGTCGCCACGACGGAAGAATAAAGCGTTTCCGATCAACTGGTCGGCGAACGCGGCGGGACCCGCACCGGCCGCATCGGCCAGAATGATGTCGTCGTTGGCGGGCGAGATCTGGCCAACGGTGATCCGACCGAGATCCTTGTTCTCGATCCACCAAGCCGAGTGGCGGATGGAGAGCGCGCTGTTGGGGTCGTCGTCCAACTGCGTCACGAGATTCGAGGATGCCACCTCGGTCTCGACCTCGAGCAGGAAGCCCGCTGTCCAGTCGCCGGTGATCTTGGCGCTGCCGAGGAACCGGAAGCGCGACGACGTGTTGTCATTGTCGGTGATGTAGGCGTTGCTCTCGTCGCCGTCGTCGAAGAACAGCACGCCGGTGTGCACCTGACCGGACACCTGGAGCGACACCTTGCGATTGCCCTTGCGAGCCGTCGTTGCCTCGAGCTCCGCGACGCGCTCCTCGAGGTCTGCGCAGCAGTCGCCGCCGAGATCTGCTGCAGTCGCCGGTGCAGCCGCCAGGAGCGACAGCGCCGCAGCGAGCGCGACACCACTGATGCCGCCGCGTGTAATTCGATTGCTCGACATTGTGTTCATTCCCTTCTTCCTGACCGAATTCCCCAAGGAGGCGCGATTTTGTCCGCCCCGCGCCCGCCGATCCCCACGGAACTCGCTGCCGGGGACCCGCCGAAACACATGGTCATTCGCGCAGACCAGCCCTCGGGTTTCTTTCAGATTCCGGTTGCAAGCGGCGTTTAGATTTCACTGTGTCGGATTTGCCGCAACTGCTTGGCTGTGGCCCTGGCGGGGGGTTATGAGCCTGAATTGACAGCAGAATTATCGTTCTCCGAGCTCGTGTCCAGCCCGTTGGCCGGGTGCCCATTTCGGCATTGCGCAGGGGTGACCCCGAACCGCTGGCGGAACGACGTTGTCAGGTGGCTTTGTGAGCTGAACCCCAAGTCCATCGCAATTTGCGAAATTGGCAGTTGTGTTTCTGTTAGAAGGGTGCGCGCTTTCTGAAGCCTCCGGTCGAGCACGAATCTGTGAACGGTCGCGCCGCACGAGCGCTCGAACAGCCGGCAGAAATAGTTGGGCGAAAGGCCGGCGGCGTCGGCGACGGCTCGGATGTCGATGCGCTCGCCGATGTTGGCGTCGATGAAGGCGATCGCGGTGTTGACGGCGTCGAGGCGGGCGCCTGCTGCGGCGGGACTCGAAACGCCAAGCTGCGGCTCGACGAGCTTGGTCAGAAACAGCTCGAGACAGACGCGAAACAGCGAATCGCCCGCCCCGTCGGGCTGCTGTACGGCCGACTGGAGCCGCCGCCAGAGCAGTTGCGAGAGGGGCGGCATCTCGACACGCGTGGCAGGTGCCAGATGGACGTTCTCAGCCGAGAACTCGGTGCGCAGGAAGTCTGCCACGTAGTTGGGGCAAAGCAGCACGATCTCGTAGGTGGCGCCGCTTTGGAAGTACCCGGAAACGTGGTCGTTTCTCTGGAACAGCGAGTAGACGGGGCCCGAGGTCTGCTGGAGCGACACGCGCCGTCCGTTGTACTGGATGTCCCCCATCGGGGCCGAAGGCGAGACTACGATGGCGTGCTGGCCGTAGCTGGCGCGGAACGGGCCTTCGGCGGCCTCGATCTGCTCATAGTGCGCGCAGTCGAACGTGACCTGACGAACGATCACCGAGCCGGGCGGGGACTCGCGGAGGGTCTGGGGGGATAGTGCGCTCATGGTGTTTGCGGTGCTCAGGGGGGTTGTCCAGCACGTCCTCGACGTCTGACCGGTGTTGGGCAGCGCGAGGACGCGAAGGAAGAAGCGTTGCGATTTTGCAAAGCTACACCGAGCACCCGAGCAGATGCTCTCAAGTCTGATCACATGTTAGATGAAAAGCGTGACTGTGCCGCCGCGAAGCCGTCAGTTGGCCGGCGGGCAGATCTCGCGGGCGCGCGCCAGCGCGGCCTCGCGGCTCTCGAAGGTGCCGTCGACGGTCCCGCCCGGTGCACGCGTGCGGATGTAGCTGGCCGTGGTTGCCGCTTCGAGACCCGGCACGACGGCCAGCACAACGAGCTCGGTATGGGGACCCTGCACGGCCTTGATCAGCGCGGCGCGGGCGCCCTCGAAACTCGCCATGGTGATCCGGCAATCGCCAAAGGGTGAGGTCGAATGGGACACGACCGAGCCGGCGGCGAACGGCGCTGCAGCGGCAGCGAGCTTGATGATCGGACCTGATGAGAGTGAGGGTCGGGCCGCTGGCGCTGCACGAGACGCCCCTTGGCTCGTCGGCTCTGGAGCGGACGAGGACGCAGCGCCGACAAGGTTCGTGCCGGTGGCGGAAGCCGACGCGGACGCTGTAACCGGAGCGGCTGGTGTAACGGTCGCGGTCGGCGGTCGCTCGGCGGTGGCTGCGGCGACCGCGGCGACGCGGCGGTTTGCAGGGACGGGCACAGGAACAGGGACGGGCACGGGAACAGGGACGGGCACGGCCGTCACGATCGCGTCGCTTCGCAGCGCCACCTCTCGTGCAACGGCACGGCGATCGGGCGGCGTTTCACCCGGTGTTTGCTGGCGCCATACGGTTGTCACGCTCCCGGCAGACCGCGGCGCAGGCTGGAGCCGACCGACGACGGCGGAATTCCGTGCGGCGGGTGCGGGCTGACGGGCGAGCGCGGTATCCCCTCCCAGAGACTGGCGGCCGTCGAGCGCTTGTGATGCGGCCGTCGCGGCAGGGCCAGGCTCGCCCGCCGCCGCGGTGCCGCGGCAGAATTGCTCCCGGTACTGTCGTGCGACCCATTCGATGGTGCGGCCGTAGTTCGGATCGACGGCCCAGCGGCGCGCGAGATCGGCGAATCGCACCGGGCGTCCGAGCTGCAGCGATACGGCGACGATGTCGTCCTGCTTCAAGCGAGTTCGCGGCCCGACAGGCGCCGCCATCCGCTCGCCCGAGTAGGCTACGAGATGCTGGATCTGAGCCAGGACGCCGGTCGAGACGCTCGGATAGCTGTCGCCCGCGACGCCGCCGCCGGTGGTCCCGAGGCCTGCGAAGTTGTTCTGCCGCGATTTCACGTCGCCGAAGCTGCCGTCGCCGCGCCGGAACGTCAGGTAGTTGGTCTCGACGGCCATTTGGAAAAACGCATAGTCCCAGCGGACGCGCCACGCCTCGCCGTGCTGCTTATAGGCATGAGCGATGTCGCGGAACCGTGGCTCCGGCGACGTGTTACGGGTGGCCAGAAACGCCATCAGACGCTCGGGCGTGACGCAGGCCGGTACGCGGTTGGACGTGTGAAGGCGGATTTCGGTGGCTGCCGCAGATGTGACAGCCAGCGGAGAACCGATCACCACAGCGGCTCCGGCGAGCCGGGCGGCCGCGACGACACCCCAGCGAACGGTCGCGCAAAACGAGGTGGCCGGCCGCGTGCACATCGCGGACCGACCGCCGGGTGACCTCAGTGGCATCTCATAGCCCTCCTCGGAGGCCGTGATGCAGAGACCGCGTTCTGCAGCGCCAGTGGCGTGTCGTGCGCTCAGCCCTCAGGGCAGAGCTCGAAGGCCTTGTCGAGTGCTTGCGTCGAGGTGGGGAACTCACCCACCGTCTGCCCGCCCTTGGCGTAGGCAGCGATATAAGCCTCGGCCTCGCGCTTCTCTGCGCCGTCGTTGACGTCGAGCACGGTGTAGTTCGTCTGCTGGTCGGCTTGCGCCTGAATGATGACCGCCTTCTGGCCACCGTAGCTCGCCTGCCATACGCGACACTTGCCAGGGGCGACCGTCGCGGCAGCGGCGGTGCCTCCCGCGGCGGCTGCGGGTGCAGCGGCGGCAAGCACGACGGAGCCGGTGCCGCTCTCCTTGGCATCCTTTGACTTTGCGTCGCTCCTGGCGGGCTTCTGTGTTGCGGCGGCCTGCTGGGCTGTGGCAGCCGCTTGGGCCGAGGCAGCCTGTTGCGATAGAGTGACGGGCTCGATCACGCTCGTCGCCGGTGGCGAGGCGGCCGGGGGCTTCGGCGCATTGAGCACAGTGACCTCGGGCGCGGGTTTGGCGGCCACCGCCGCGATGCCCGCCGCTCCGAGGCCGGCACGATTGCCGTCGCCATTTGCTCGAGCCTCATCCAGCGCGCGTCTGGCAAGCTCGGCGCCCGAGACCTTTTCAGGTGCGGATACCGGTGCGACAGCGTCTGCGAGCTTGGCGGTCGTGGAATTCGCACGTGCGGCCTGGACCAGCTCCGGCCGCGGATCGGCCTCTCGGCAGGCGCCGCCGAGGAAACTGTCGCCAATGGACGCGATGTCTTTCGAGTAACCGCGGTCGGTCGGAGACCATTTGCGCGTCAGGTGGGTGAAGGTCATCGCTCCCTTGATGGACTTCTGCCATGAAGTGAGGACGCCCCACTCCTGCACCTTGCGTGTGCGCTCGGCAGTCGGCTGGTCGATCCGCTCGCCGCTGTACATGAGCACGTGCTCGAGATGGGCGCGCACGCCGGTCGAGACGTCCTTGAAGCTCTCGCCGGGCTCGCCGCCCCCTGTCGCACCGAGACCTGCGAAATTGTTCTGCGCCGGTCTGACGTCGCCTTTGAACGTCAGGTTTCCGGTCTCGACCAGCATCTGGAAGAAGGCATAGTCCCAGCGTATGCCGAGCATTTCGCCGTGACGCATGTATTCGGTGGCGATGACGTCGAACCTCCGGTCGAGGCCGGGGTTGCGGCCCTGGACGAAAGCCATCAGGCGGCCCGGTGTGACGCAGGCTGGAACCGTGTTGTCGGACCCGGCCTTGATCTTCGGCAACTCGGCGGCGAGTGCCGGCGTAGTGCAGAGGATGGCAACAACGGAGAGCGACGCGGCGCGAGACATCATGGGGGCTATCCAACGCTGGAACAAGGCAGCGACGGCGCGATGTTGAGCCGTTGCCGACACTCGTATCTAGGACGCTTAACGTTAACGGCTGGTTTACGCCTCGGCGTGAACAAGCCTCATGGAGCCCCAGCAATAGGGCGCCAGCACGGACAGGCGGCGGTGGAATTGTGGCAGCCCCGGCGCCGCAGCACTGGCACCGCAGCCCCGGGCCCGGTCTCTGACGACGCCCCGAAGAGGGTCGCGAGACGATCGGGACTTTGTCGCCCGGGCAGGGTCAAGTCAGATGCTGCCCGCTGTCCAACGCGATCATTTGGCCGGTCATCGCCGGTGCCGCGAGAATGAAGCGGACTGCCGCAGCGATCTCCTCCGGCGTCGGTCCGCGCTTCAGGAGGGTCGACTGCCATTCGTCCTCGAAGTCGCGGTCCGTCTGATGGACACTGCGCAGCACTGGCCCGGGCCCGACGGCGTTCACCCGGATGCGAGGCGCCAGCGCCTGTGCGAGCGTGCGGGTCGCCGTCCAGAGCCCTGCCTTCGAGATCGTGTAGGAGAAGAAATCGGGCGTCAGCTTCCAAACCCGCTGGTCGATGATGTTGACGATGTTTCCTGTCGCGTGCTCGGGCAAATGAGCAGCCATGGACTGGGCCAAAAAGACCGGGGCTTTGAGGTTCGCATCGAGATGCTGGTCCCAGAGTGCGGGCGTAAGGCTGCCGATCGTATCGAGGTGAAACTCGGAGGCATTGTTGACGAGGCACGTCGGCGCACCCAGGGCGCTCGCACAGGCGGGCACGAGGGCTCGCACTTCGTCGAGCCGCGATAGATCGGCCGCGAGAGCCACCGCCCTCCCGCCCGCGGCCCCGATTTCGCGCGCGAGCGCAAGCGCCGCATCGCGAGAGCTGCGGTGGTGTATCGCGACCGCCCAGCCGTCGGCCGCCAGGCCAAGCGCGATGGCGCGCCCGATCCGGACCGACCCGCCCGTTACCAGGGCAACCTTTTGCGGTGCATCATGCTTTTGCGGCATCGTCCCTCCCGGGTATCGCCCTGGTATCGACAGCGGATGTACGGCCGCAACAGGCGTCGCACGACAAGACGCGGCGGGCCGCCGCGGACGCCGGCCTCATGGAAGGTCCCGCTCGCCGGATGGCATTTCGCTGCGCTTGCCGCAATGGATCTGCCAAAGGGGGGCCGAAAGACTATATCGAGATGCACAAAACTTAGGCGTATTTGCACAAGTATAAGGCAATCACCGGCGTGGCAATGCTGCCTCATTGAACCGAGCATGAGCAATATTTCAGCAAGGATCTTATGGTCGTGACAAGAAGTTTACAGCAGCCTGCAAGTGCTACGGTTTCCGAGCCTTTTAGCTTGTTTCCGAACGCCATCCGTCATTCATTCACATCAACACGCAAGGGCGATTCATGCGAAGGGCGGTCGAAGCCGGCCCAGTAGCGATGGACAGCCCGAGCAGGGGGTTCAGAAAGCAGGGGGTTCGAATAATGTGGTCCAACAGCAAGTATAACGTCCTCAGCGCCGTCGTGGCTGGCTGCGTGCTCGCGGCCGCCTCGCTTCCCGCGGTCGCCGGTGGCAGCGTGAAGGACGAACCCGTCGAGGAGGGCCGCAAGCTCACGTGGTCGTTCAACCTTGCCGGCACCTCGGATTATGTGTTCCGCGGCATATCGCAGACCGACAATGATCCGACGCTGCAGGGTGGGTTCGACCTCGGCTATGGCATCTTCTACGCTGGCGTCTGGGCGTCGGGCGTCGAATTCGAAAATATCGTCAACAACTCGACGGGCGAAGTCGACCTCTATGCCGGCGTCAAGCCGGTCTGGGGTCCGGCCACTTTCGATTTCGGTGTGATCTACTACCTCTATCCGAACGACAACGGCACGCCCTTCACGCTCGTTCCGGGCGCGGATCTTCGCTACTTCGAGTTCAAGGCGGGCGTCAGTGGCGCCTTCATCCCGTCCCTTCCGTCGCTGACGATGGGTGCGACGGTGTTCTAATCGCCCGACTACTTCGCCGAGACCGGCAGCGTCTGGACCGTGGAGGGCTCGCTCGGCTACACCTTCCCCGCCATCGGCAAGATTACGCCGACCATCAACGGCCTCATCGGCTACCAGGATGGTGGTGACGCCGAGTACAACTTCTTCAACGGTTTCGACAGCTACACCTACTGGAACGTCGGTCTTGCTCTAGCGGTCGACAAGTTCACCTTCGACTTCCGCTACCACGGTACCGACGCCGCGAACTCGATCAGCGAGTTGCCGGGCTTCACCTGCGCCAACAACTACTGCGACGATCGCTTCGTGTTCACGGCGAAGATCACGCTGCCCTGATCCTGCGAGGTGTCGCGCTTGAGTTGAGAAAGCCGAGGCTCGCGCCTCGGCTTTTTTCGTATGTGGTCGGATGTGAGAATTGGCAGCGTGGCGAAGCCCACGCGCCCGTCAGGAATTGTCGCCGTCGAACACGCCGCCGATTGGCCCCAGGATCGAGCCCTCACCCTTACCACCCAAGGGCCCAGCGTTGGCGATGATGCGACCCGCAAGGCGCGAGAACGGCAAGCTCTGGATCCAGACCCGGCCAGGGCCCCTGAGACGGGCGAAGAACACGCCCTCTCCGCCGAAGATCATCGATTTGACCGAGCCTGCGCGCACGATGTCGAAGTCGATCCCCGACGTCATGGCCGCGACGCAGCCGGTATCGATGTGCAACTCCTCGCCCGCCTGCAACTCGCGCTCGACCACCGTGCCGCCGACGTGCACGAAGGCCATTCCGTCACCTTCGAGCTTCTGCATGATGAAGCCTTCGCCGCCGAACAAGCCGGTCATGATCTTGCGCTGGAAGAAGATGCCGACCGAAACGCCCTTTGCCGCGCACAGGAAGGCATCCTTCTGGGCGACCATGGCCCCGCCCATCTCCGCGAGGTCGAAGGCCAGGATCGAGCCCGGGTAGGGAGCGGCAAAGGCGACGCGCGCCTTGCCTTGTCCCTGATGTGTGAAGACGGTCATGAACAGGCTTTCGCCGGTCAGCAGTCGCTTACCGGCACTGGCAAGCTTGCCAAAGAACCCGCCCGAGGACTTGCTGCCGTCGCCGAATACGGTGTCCATTTCGACGGCCGGCGATTTGAACATCATGGAGCCGGCCTCTGCGATGGCGCTCTCGCCGGGATCGAGCTCGATCTCGACGAACTGCATCTCCTGACCCTTGATCTCATAATCGATCACATGGGCCGAGCGGCTTCCGCCGCCGCCTCTCGAGCCGCCTGAAATCGTGGGAACCGAGCCGGTGCTGGTCATGTGGGTCGCCCTCGAGAGCTGGGTTATGCGGTGCGGACGACGCAGCGCACCCGCAGAGTAGGTCGGAGCGCGCCGGGCTGCCAAGGTGCGATCACTGGAGGCGATGTATCTGCAGAGCCACCACCGCCCGCGCGCCTAGTCCATTGTCACAAAGCCGTTATCCCTTTGTCACACCTTCGGACTAAGACGGGGATCAGGTTTCCATCGGCCTGCGCGGCTGGGCGTCCCTCACGTCCACTGGCGATCGGGCCGACGGGTGAGCCGCGCCGGTCCGCCCTCTCTCTGGCGCGCTTCGCCCATGTTGAGGCCAGCTTCGCGATGTGCCGAAGCCTTACCCCGCTGCCGACATGGTCGGAAGCTGGCCTCTCATTCCACCCGCCAGACTGTTTGGTTGCCGCCCGGGAGTGTCGCGGCCCTGCACGCCCCCGCCCCATCGTGCCGTGTGCCGTCGCGCGACGCTTCTTGATGCCACGGCGTGGGCGGCGCGAGGCCGTTTTCCCCAATCTTCCGCTCGCCTCGCTTGCTGGCAGCTTGGCGACGCACATAGAACGGTTGTTGCAACCGTAGCGTCGGAACGTCAGGTCGCCATGATCTTTACCGTCGCCATCCTTGTCGGACTGACGATCGCTGCCGTAGCACTCGTGCTCGTGCCGGCGACCGCAACGCGCCGCGTGGTGTTCGACGTCCGCCCCGACCGTCCCGCCGCCTTCGGCTACAGCATGTCATGGCTGGCGCTGAAGACGGAGGATACGGCGGCGGTCGTCGAAGCGCTGGGGCTCGAGGATAAGGCGGCCGCCAACTGGAGCTCGGGCATCGGCACTGTCTATGACGCATATCTCGGCGAGCGCCGCGTCTTCGTCTCGCCGCCGGTCGAAGGCTGGACGTTCATCGTCGGCCTGTCACTGCCCCATCCGTTGCCCGGTGCCTTTGTCGACAAATGGCACCCGCTGGTCGACGAACTGTCGCGGCGCTTCCGTGAAGCACAGTTCTACATGACCTACCCGGCGATCGACTTCTACGCCTGGTCGCGGGTGGTGGAAGGTCGGATCGTCCGGGCCTTCGCGATTGGCGACAGCGGTATCGTGCTCAGCCACGGCCGCACGACGAAGGAGGAGAAGGCGCTCGGCATGCGTCACTACGAGCTGCGCGGTGTGCGCGGCCGTAGCGGCGACGCTGGCGGCGAGCTGGTGATCTATCCGACTGAGGATCACATCGTTCAGCTCGCAGGGAAGTGGAGCGTGGACCCGACCCGCCTTGGCGCGACGGGGGCACCGGCAGGACTCGGAGTGATCGCGACCGCGCCGACTTCGTGGCGCCCGGAGCGGCAGCGTAAGGCGGCGTAAGGCTGCGTGACGCCCGAATGACTGGACCGCAGCGCGCCGGTCAGCACCGTCGCCCGGTGCGGTCCGCTTCGTCGATGCTGTGCCGGCGAATCGCGGCATGGTTACCCAATTCTTAACGGTTTTTGGCCAGAGTCCCTTGCCAGCTCGGATGCTCGTGCGGAGAGGCTGCGGCTCGAATGGATGGATCGGCTCGGCCGGACGCTCCGTCGAGACACGGCCGCCGCCTCAGAGCCGCGCGACGGTCCTCGAGCTGCCTGTCGCGTCGTCTGTGTGTGGAGTAGCGAGCCACACATACGATCCCGATTATCACACCCTTCGGGCAGGGTTCTCGTTCAAGTTCTGACGAGCGGCGCGGAGCTCTCGGTGCCGCCATCCGGTTGACGGAGGGCGCTTTCGGCGCCCCTCGTCCGTGTGTTCGGCGTCATGGGATCAGAGCCAGCTCCGAAGTTCATAACGCGCTCTGGCCTGTGACCAATCCTCGAGGGCGGCCCTTCGCTCGGGCCGCCCGATGTGTCGTCACGCGGCCAAGGACGACGCCGGCTCTCCGGCGATCGGCATGCGGGCCTTGAGGCGCACGACGTTGGGGCCGCCAGTAGCCCGGCGCCGTGATCTGGCGAGTGCGGCCTGCATGCGGACGGACTGGGCGAACACGGTGCGCGAGGACGCCTTGCGTGTTGGCTTGGAGGTCGGCATCCTGGCCGCGGACTTCTTCGTCCGCGGCTTCGCCTTCTGCGCCTTGAGGGCGTTCGCGCGGGTCCTCGTTGCAGACGACTTGGGATGCGACGTCCCGGCCCGGTTGCGGGATGTCGTCCTGCACTTGCGATCGCGCGTGTTGATCCGGCTCAGCGTGCCGGGGCGGCTCATCTGAATAACGGTCGCGGTTGGCCGCTCCGTTTCGTCAGTCGGCACCGAGACGACGCACTCGAGATCAACCGGAGCCCCCGATTGAATTTGGATTGCGCCTGCTGCCGCTGCTCCTGGGGCCTTCATGACCGGCACGACCACCACCTCCGAAGCCGCAACGGACTTCGCAGGTAGAGCTTTTCTGGCCTTGGGTGCGCCGACGAACGTCAGCACCAAGGCTGTCCAAATACCCGACAATGACAAAAGCATACGGTCCCCCATGCTTCATACATGACGGGATCAGCCTCTCACGGAGGACTTAACGGCGGACTAAGCGGCGCACCAGATTGGTATAATTCGCGCCGCACACCCACAAACAGCCGTCGGGGTCAGCCGTTGCACCCGTTTCAGGCGGCGTCGCGACCGATGATGGCGGCCATCTGGCGGGCTATCAGCCGGTCGAGATAGCCATCGAACGCGACCGTGAAGGTCGACAGTCCGCGTGGATCGTCCGCCCATTGCTCAAGTGCTTCAAAGAAGGCATCGGGGGGTGGAGCGGTGCCGTCGGCGGCGATAATACTGGCGCGAAACGCCTGCTCCGCTAGGGGCAGGAAAGGAATAGTAACCGCCTCGACCGATCCGTCGGGATTGCGGCGCGGGGCGCCCGAGACGCTGCAGCAGACAATCGACGGACGATCCTCGAACGTCAGCAGCGCGCCGATGACGAGCCGCGACTGCTCGAAACCCTGCGGCGCGCGATAGGTCCATTGTTGCGTAGCGGCAAGCGACAGCATGTCAGGCCTCGACGGCATCCAGAATCCGCCAAGACAGCGGTTGACGCTCTATCCGACGGTCGTGGCGTCAGACCGTGACCGGCGTGAGGTGAACGACGCCGCGACAAATCTGTGTTGTGGATAACTCGTGTCCGGGCGCCCCCCACTCACGGGCCATCGAAGTCACTCGCCGTCGACGTCGCTCGCCGTCGACATTACTGGCCGTTGGCGAGCCTAGCCCCGTCGACGAAATCGATCGGGAGCCGCCGGTCGCTGCGAGCCGAGCTTGCGACAAGGCGCGGCTCTGGCTGCGTTCTATTGCATACGACCCTGTCGGTCGCGCCGGTCGCGCGATCGAGGCGCAACTCGGTGCACTGGGTGCGCGCGGTATCTCCCGACGAGGCGATACCACCGGTCGCCTGTTCGAGCGATGTCACGAGCCGGCGGGCCGGCACGTCGGCGGCTGGATGATGGGGGCCGCTCAAGACGATCGCCGACACGAACGACCAGAAACTGACGAAATGCCAGAACGCGATGCCCAACGCGAAACCAAGCCCGGACCAAGCGAGCCGTGGCGTAACGACACGGCGGATGGCTATGGCTGCGCCCGTTGGCGACCATGTGCGGTGGTCCGGGCCGTCGGCGTGGCTGTGCGTTGCGTCGATCAAGGTCATGGCTCGCCTTGTCCAGGCGGCATCGACGCGGAACAGACGGGACATGCCGTATGTAGGAACGATGGCAGCAGCGGTCACGGCGAGCAAGTGCGGCCCGGCCACGCGCTGTCAGTGCGGTGGCGTTGTCCACAGACCAAGGTGCCTGACCGGCCAGGCAACGGCAGATCGCAGTGCGGATACCCTCAATCGCTCCGGGTCGACGGGATGACGCGCGGCCCCGGCAGCGGCTCGCTGCGCCGGTTCGCGTCCCGCTCGGCCGGTGTCTCGAGACCCTGCTTCGAAGACCGGACGGGCGGCAGAAATACCTTCTGCGCCGAGCAGAGCCTTCGCTGGTCCTCGTTGCGCCCGCAGGTGCGCGGCTGCCCGTCCTTGGAGAAGCAGACCCGCACCTCGCGCAGCCGGTTGCCCGCGCCGCCGCACACGATGGCGAGCATGTCCGGACGCAGCTCGGGATTGACCTTCATCAAGTCGGCGACGATGTCATCGGGCGAGATGATCTGGTTCTCGAACGGGTTGACGTAGCGCTCCGGGATCTTGACCGTGTTGAACAGGCGGCGCGACAGCGCGTAATAGCCCGCCGGATCGAGGCCCGAGCAGGTGCCGTGCTTCTTGTACTCATGGATCACGAGGCGCGGGCTCGGCATGATATCGAGCATGCCGTCGATAATGGGCTGCGGGACGAAGGGCCGGCCGCGGATCGGGCAGAAGTCCGGAAAGCCCTTCTCGTACTGCGGCCACAGCCCGTGCAGCACGAACGCATAGCGGCGCCCGTCGCGACGGTCGCATTGAGGGTCGTATCCGCTGCGGTCGCTACTGGCGCAGTAGGTCGGGCTCCACGAGAGCACGAGCGAATAGTAGTCGAACTGGCCCGGAAGATTGCGGCCCTGCTGCTGCCGCTCGGAGCCCAACCGGCCTGGCGGCTCGTATCGACCATCGCCTGGTCCGCGCTGTGCGTGAGCCGTGCAGGCTGCAACGATGACGGCGACGGCTAGTGTGACGGCAATGAGGTTCGGGCGGCAGGCGCGCATCGTCTGTCCCTTTCGCAAGCTCGCGTCGGATTGGCGACCGAGCGGGGACGGAGAATAGCGCCCCGGGCTGCCAGGGCAATGGCGCGATTGCAATCGACCGCCGCGGTCTCCACCAGCCGCGCACGACGCCACCGAGACCGACCGCTCGCTGCCCGGCACTCTCAGCGGCCGCCGCCGAGAGCCGCGAGAATGCGGGCCCAGCTCCGGGCGCCCTTCTCGAAGCTCTGGACGTTGTATTTCTCGTCTGGCGAATGGATGCGGTCGTCGTCGAGGCCGAAGCCGACGAGAAGGCTGTCCATACCAAGCACCCGCTTGAAGCTCGTCACGATCGGGATCGACGCGCCGCAGCCCATCAGCACGGCGGGCCGGCCCCATTCCGCTTCGAGGGCGCGGGCGGCGGCGACCATCGCCGGCGCCGCCGTATCGAAGGCGATGGCAGCGCTGCCGTGGGTACCTATGAACGTGCACGAGCAGTCGGCAGGAAGGTTGGCGCGGAAGAAGTCTTGCACGGCGGCCAGCACGCGATCGGGGTCCTGGCCGGCCACGAGGCGGCAGCTGATCTTCACGCTGGCCTTGGAGGGGATGACGGTCTTCGAGCCGGCGCCCTGGTATCCGCCCGTGATGCCGTTGAACTCGAGCGTCGGGCGCGACCACATCTGCTCGATGGCCGAGTGGTCCCGCTCGCCGGCGGGCTCGGAGAGGCCGACGCTGCGCAGCATGGGGCCGGCAGCGGCCGCCAGCGGCCCCCACTGCGCGAGTTGCGCTGGCGAAGGCGGCGCGATGCCGTCGTAGAAGCCCGGCACGGCGACGCGACCGCTGTCGTCGTGGATGCGGCCGAGAACGCGGGCGAGCGCGCGGATCGGGTTCATCGCCGGCCCGCCATAGAGCCCGGAGTGGAGGTCGCGCGCAGGCCCGGTCACGATCGCCTCTGTAACGGCCAGCCCGCGCAACATCGTGGTGATGGCGGGCGTATCCTTGTCCCACTGTCCGGTGTCGCAGACGAGCACCAAGTCGGCGGCGATCTCGCGACCGTAGCGATCGAGGAAGCCGGGTAACGACGGCGATCCACACTCCTCCTCGCCTTCGATCATCACCGAGACTTTGACCGGCAACCGGCCGGCAATTGCCTTCCAGGCGCGCACCGCCTCGAAGAACGTCGACAATTGGCCTTTGTTGTCCTCGGCGCCGCGCGCAACGACGACGCGGCCGTTGGCCGGCTCGTCGCGGATGACGGGCTCGAACGGCGGCGTGGTCCACAGATCGAGCGGGTCGGCCGGCTGCACGTCATAGTGGCCGTAGAACAGGACATGGAGCGTGCCCGGGGGCGAAGGGTCGCGGTCGTGGGCGACAACGATCGGGTGGCCTGTCGTCGGTTTGATCTCGGCCGCGAAGCCCAGCTCCTCGAGCGCGCGACGGCACCAGTCCGCGGCGTCATGGCAGCGGGCTCGATAGGCCGGGTCGGCGGAAATGCTGTCGATCCGGAGCAACTCGAACAGGCGAGCGAGTGCCGCCTCGCGGGATGCATCGAGCCGGTCGAGCACGGCGCCCAGGTGGTCGGTCATTGGTCGGCTCTCCTTGGCTGAGTAAGGCGCGCGCGGGTGCATGGCGGGAAGCGGTGAAGCGCACGGTGCGCGAGCTGCAAAGCCGCGTCAATGTCGCTCCCCGGGGGCAATCGGAGCCGATGCAACCGAGCCCGTGGCGCGGAAGCCTTCCTCGTATCCCGTTGGGCTGCTATGGCACCAGAGGGATCCTGTCATGCCACGGTCGATGCGGCCCGTGCGCCATCGATAATTGCGAGGAGAGGCTGATGGCGAACTCCAGAACCGGCGCGCAGCGGCAATCCGTTTTCCTTTTTGGTGCGGGTCGCACGGACGGCGATGCATCGATGAAGGATCTTCTTGGCGGCAAGGGTGCCAACCTAGCCGAGATGTCCCGGCTCGGGCTGCCTGTGCCGCCTGGTTTCACACTTTCGACAGAGGTCTGCGCCGCCTACTATCGTGGCGGGCGCCGGCTTCCCGACGGCATCGAGGCCCAGGTCGGGGCCGCGTTGGATGCGGTTGGCGAGGCCGTCGGCGCACGCTTCGGAGACATCGACAATCCCTTGCTCGTTGCGGTGCGCTCGGGTGGACGGGCGTCGATGCCGGGCATGATGGACACCATTTTGAATCTCGGTCTCAACGACGACACGGTCGAGGGGCTGGCGCGCCGCTCAGGCGATCGCCGCTTCGCGCTCGACAGCTACCGACGCTTCATTCAGATGTATGCCGACGTCGTGCTCGGCGTCGACCACGGCGTTTTCGAGGATCTGCTCGCCAACTACAAGAACCTCAACGGTATCGCCTCCGACACGCGTCTTGTCGCCGAGGATTGGCAGGAGATCATCGCGGGCTACAAGGAGGCGATCGAGCGCGAGATCGACCTGCCGTTTCCACAAGAGCCGCGAACGCAGCTCTGGGGTGCGATCCGCGCCGTGCTCGACAGCTGGCAGAATGCGCGTGCCGTCACCTACCGCCGCCTGCACGATATTCCCGACGATTGGGGCACTGCGGTGAACGTCCAGGCCATGGTGTTCGGCAACATGGGGCAGACGTCGGCGACAGGCGTGGCATTCACCCGCAACCCGTCGACCGGCGCCAAGGAGATCTACGGCGAATTCCTGGTCAACGCGCAGGGCGAGGACGTGGTCGCGGGCATCCGGACGCCTCAGCTCATGACCAAGGCAGCGCGGGCGGAGCTCGGCGCCAAGGGGGCAACGCTCGAGGAGCTGATGCCGGAGGCGTTCGCCCAGCTCAAGACCATATTCGATCGCCTCGAGGCGCACTTCCGGGATGTGCAGGACATCGAGTTCACTATTCAGGACGGCAAGCTCTGGATGCTCCAGACGCGGTCGGGAAAGCGCACGGTGGAGGCGGGGCTGCGCATTGCGGTCGACCTTGCCGACGAGGGTCTCATCTCCCGCGAGGAGGCGGTGCTTCGCATCGACCCGAAGTCGCTCGACCAACTCCTGCATCCGACCATCGACCCGCAGGCCCCGCGCCAGGTGATCGCCACAGGCTTGCCGGCCTCGCCTGGCGCGGCAGCCGGCGAGATCGTGTTCACCGCGGACGAGGCCGAGGAGCTGCGGGCGAAAGGCCGCAAGGTGATCCTGGTCAGGGTCGAAACGAGCCCGGAGGACGTGCACGGTATGTTTGCCGCGGCCGGCATACTCACTCAGCGCGGCGGCATGACGAGCCACGCTGCCGTGGTTGCGCGCGGCATGGGCCGGCCTTGCGTATCCGGCGCAGGCACGCTCAGGATCGACGCCAAGGCCGGCACCATGACCGCCGGCAAGGTGACGCTCGCGCGCGGCGAAATCATCACCATCGACGGCTCGTCGGGGCAGGTGCTGAAGGGGCTCGCAGAAATGCGGCAGCCGGAGCTGTCGGGTGCGTTCGCGACCATCATGGACTGGGCCGACGGCATGCGTACGCTCGGCGTGCGTGCCAATGCCGATACGCCGCGCGATGCGCGCCAGGCGCGCGACTTCGGGGCCGAGGGTATCGGTCTCTGTCGCACCGAGCACATGTTCTTCGAGGAGGCGCGCATTCTCGCCATGCGCGAGATGATCTGTGCCACCGACGAGAAGGGACGCCGTGCCGCGCTGGCCAAGATCCTGCCGATGCAGCGAGCTGATTTTGCCGCCTTGTTCGAGATCATGGCGCCGCTGCCTGTGACTGTTCGGCTGCTCGATCCGCCGCTGCACGAGTTCCTGCCTCACCACGAGCGGGAGCAGGAGGCGGTTGCGGAGGCGTTGCGGATGCCGATCGAGCGGCTGCGAAGCCGCGTGGCCGAGCTGTCCGAGTTTAACCCGATGCTGGGCTTTCGAGGCTGTCGACTTGGCATCCGCTATCCTGAGATCACGGCCATGCAGGCCCGTGCCATTTTCGAGGCAGCGGTCGAGGTCGGGCGGCGCACGGGGACGACACTCGTGCCCGAGGTCATGATCCCGCTCGTCGCCTACCGCCGCGAGTACGACATCCTGGCCGAGATCATCCGTGCCGAGGCGCGCGCTGTGGAAGCCGAGACGACACAACCGGTTCGCTATGTCCTCGGGACCATGGTCGAGCTGCCCCGCACCGCACTCCGGGCCAAGGAAATCGCCGAGGGCACCGAGGGCGCGGACTTCTTCTCCTTCGGCACCAACGACCTGACGCAGACGGTACTCGGGCTGTCGCGCGACGACGCGGCTCCCATCCTGTCGAGCTATCAGGAAAAGGGCGTGCTCGAGGTCGATCCGTTCGTGTCGGTCGACATCGAGGGGGTCGGCGAATTGATACGCATCGGCGTCGAACGCGGCCGGTCCGCCAAGCCTGACCTCAAGGTCGGCATCTGCGGCGAACATGGGGGAGACGCGGCATCGGTCGCGTTCTTCCACGCCACCGGCCTCGACTATGTGTCGTGCTCTCCGTACCGCGTCCCCGTCGCTCGACTGGCCGCGGCGCAGGCCGCGCTGCGGGCGAAAGGGGTTGGCATCCGTGCACCAGGGACGACTGCCTGACCCATGATGACGATCGCTCCTCTCGCTCCCCACCTAGTGGCGTCCGCCGTGGCCATAGCGCTCGCCGAGGATCTCGGGCTCGCGGGTGACATCACCACGAATGCCACCGTCGCCGCCGAAGCGCACGCGACCGCGGTCATTGCGGCACGTAAGTCCGGCGTCGTTGCCGGGCTCGATCTGGCGGCTGCCGCCTTCCGCGCGCTTGACCCCGAGGCGTCGTTCGCGGCCATGCTCGCCGATGGCGAACGGGTCGAGCCGGGAGCCGTTGTCGCGGAGGTTTCCGGCCGCGCCCGCGCGCTTCTGACGGCGGAGCGGGTGGCGCTGAACTATCTCGGTCGGCTGTCGGGAGTGGCGACGCTCACGCGCGCCTACGTGGACGCAGTTGCCGGCACCGGCGCTGCCATTGTCGATACGCGCAAGACGACGCCAGGGCTCCGGGCTTTCGAGAAGTTCGCCGTTCGCTGCGGCGGCGGCCACAATCACCGGGTCGGCCTGTTCGACGCGGTGTTGATAAAAGACAACCACATCGTCGCTGCAGGCGGTCTGGTCGAAGCCATCGAGCGCGCCCGGGTCGTGGCCGGGCACCTCGTCAAGATCGAGGTCGAGGTCGACACGCTCGAGCAGCTTGCCGTCGCGCTGCGGCATCGGATCGACGTCGTGCTGCTCGACAACATGACGACGGATCAGCTTCGCCGGGGCGTCGAGATGGCCCGAGGAAAGGTGCTGATCGAGGCCTCTGGGGGCGTCTCGCTGGCAACCGTGCGCTCGATCGCGGAGACGGGCGTCGACCTGATCTCGGTCGGCGCGCTGACGCATTCGGCTCCCGTGCTAGACCTTGGTCTAGATTTTTTCGATGCGCCGGCAAATGCGGATGCCGACTGCTCCGACCGCCCGCTTCGGCCTTGATGCGCAGAGTCTGGGATGACACCTGACTCGACTGGCGTTCAGAGCGCATGCGCGGCTCGTAGCGAGACGGGTCGGCAACCCTGTCAACGTATACCGCTTGATTCCGCCATAGTTGGCGTCCATCTCTCAGGTAATGCCTGCGTGATAGTTGGCGGGCGGTCGGGACGAGGATTTGCGGTCATGGCACTCAAGTACATCGCTTTGTGGGGCATCGTTGCGCTCTCCTCGGCAGTACTGGCCGGCATCCTCGCCGGCGTGAAGAACCGCGACTACTCGTTCTGGATCGCGTGGAGTTTCCTCGTTCCGCCGATGGTTCTATATCTGGCATTGCTGCCGCGCCTTGCCGGTCCGCGGCCGCGTCGACCCGCTCTCGATCCCGAGGATCGGATCGAGACCTGAACGGCGGGATTGGCTGCGCAACCAGCGCCACATCGTCTGCGTCGCCTTGACGCAAAGCGGCCTTCGGTTCCAAGTAGCTTCAAGAGAAGGAGACGCCATCGGGTCTCCGTTCCTTGTGCGATTTTGGACAGAGCCCACAACCATGTCGAACATCCCCGACCGGCGTGTCACCACGCTCAGTGCGCTCCAACAGGGCAAGGTGGTCTCCGCACGCGATGCGGTCGGGCTGATCCGCTCGGGAGATACGGTGGCCACGGGTGGCTTCGTCGGCATCGGTTTCCCGGAGAACATCGCTGTTGCGCTCGAGGCGCGGTGGCTCGAGGGGGCCAGGGACAGCGCCGACGGCATGGGCGAGCCGCGCGGTCTGACGCTGGTCTATGCGGCAGGGCAGGGTGACGGCAAGGAGCGCGGTCTCAATCACTTCGGCCACCGCGGCCTCGTGCGTCGCGTGATCGGCGGTCATTGGGGGCTCGTCCCGAAGCTTCAGGCGCTCGCCGTGTCCGGTGAGATCGAGGCTTACAATCTTCCCCAGGGCGTCATCTCGCACCTCTATCGCGACATAGCCGCGAAGAAGCCCGCTCACCTGACGCGGGTCGGATTGGGCACCTTCGTCGATCCCCGTCATGGTGGCGGCAAGATTAATCCGCGCACCACCGAGGATTTGGTTCGGCTGATCGAGATCGATGGCGAGGAGGCGCTGCTCTACAAGACGTTCCCCATCGACGTCGCCATCGTGCGCGGCACCACGGCGGACAAGGAGGGCAACGTCACGATGGAGCGCGAGGCGTTGACTCTCGAGGCGCTGTCGATCTCCATGGCGGCGCGGAACTCAGGTGGCCTCGTCATCGTGCAGGTGGAGCGGATCGCCGAGTCGGGCACGCTATCGCCGCGCGACGTCAAGATCCCGGGCGTCATGGTCGATTGCGTGGTCGTGTCCGAGAAGCCCGAGTACCACATGCAGACCTTCGCCGAGCCCTACAGCCCGGCGTTCTCCGGCGAGATCCGTGTGCCGATCACGTCGCTGACGCCGATGGTGCTCGACGAGCGCAAGGTGATCGCACGCCGCGCCGCGCTCGAACTCCGGTCGAACGTCGTCGTCAATCTCGGCATCGGCATGCCCGAGGGCATTGCAGCGGTGGCCGCCGAGGAGCAGGTCATCGATCTGATGACGCTGACCGCGGAGCCGGGTGTCATCGGCGGCGTGCCCGCATCGGGTCTCAACTTCGGCGCGGCGACCAACACCAGCGCCATCGTCGATCAGCCCTATCAGTTCGATTTCTACGACGGCGGCGGGCTCGACCTGGCGTTCCTAGGCCTCGCTCAAGCCGACGCGCAAGGCAATCTCAACGTATCGAAGTTCGGACCGCGGCTGGCGGGCGCGGGCGGCTTCATCAATATCAGCCAGAATGCCAAATCTGTGGTGTTCGTCGGCACGTTCACGGCCGGGAATCTCGACGTGGCGGTCCGCGATGGCCGGCTCGTCATCAACCAGGAAGGCAAGTCGCGGAAGTTTGTGAAGTCCGTGGAGCATCGGACGTTCTCGGGGCCACATGCCTTGAAGCGCGCCCAGCCCGTTCTCTACATCACGGAGCGCTGCGTCTTCCGCCTTGGCGAGCGCGGTCTCGAGCTGACCGAGGTGGCGCCGGGCATCGACATCGAGCGCGACATCCTCGCGCAAATGGACTTCCATCCTGTCATCGACGCGCCCGAGATCATGGACGAGGCGATCTTCGACGTGAACGCCATGGGGCTCCGCGACAAGATCCTGACCGTGCCGTTCGACACCCGCTTCAGCTATGACGCCGGTCTCAACATGATGTTCATCAATTTCGAGCAGCTGGCGATCAAGAGCGAGCGAGACGTGGCGCGCATTCGCGCTGCCGTAGAGCGCCGGCTGAAGCCGGTGGGACACAAGGTCAACGCCATCGTCAACTACTCGGGATGCACCGTCGATCCCAAGGTCTTCGACAGCTACTGTCAGATGGTGGCAGGGCTCGTCGATCGCTACTACCTCGACGTCACGCGCTACGGCACGTCCGGTTTCTTCCGTATGCAATTCCAGGGCGCGTTGTCCGAACGGGGAGTGCCGCCGCACCTCTTCGATACGGCGCGCGAGGCCGAGCGGCATCTCGCGCTCCCACCCGTTGCCGAGCTCGTTGTTGCCGGCGGGCGGACACGGATCGGTTGACCTCGCCAGATGCAAGGGCCGGCGCTCAATGCAGCGTCGGCGGCGGCGACTGGCGGTCGCGCGGCGAGGGACGCGGCCGGGGCGGGCGCGCCGGCGCAATGTCGGCGATGGTAGTCATGCTTCGCCACCGGAAGGTTTCGCGCGCCTCCGGGAAATCGGCGCGATAGTGGCCGCCGCGGCTCTCCTCTCGGCGGAGCGCGGCGGTAGCGATGAAGCGCGCGGCAAGCGCCATGTTGGCCAGCACGGTGTCGCCGCCGGCGGACGCCTCTATGTCGGCCAATTCCGCCATCGCCTTGCGAAGCCCGTCGCCAGTGCGAATGAGGCCGACGTGCTCGGTCATCGTAGCGCGGAGGCGGGCCACGGCCGCGGCTCGCGACGCGGGGCTCGCCGGTCGCTCGCCCGGTATCCTCCGGGGCTCGGTAACATGATGTTCGTGTCGGGCCGGGATGATCGACTTGATATCGGCCGCCGCGCGCGCACCCATCACCACGGCCTCGAGCAGCGAGTTCGATGCCAGGCGGTTGGCGCCATGCAGCCCGGTCGATGAAACCTCGCCTACGGCCCAAAGGCCCGGGACAGTGGTTCGTCCGGACTTATCGGTAGCGATGCCCCCCATGTGATAGTGGGCGGCCGGGGCCACCGGCATCAGGTCGTGTGCAGGGTCTATGCCTGCCGACTTGCAGTGCGCGTGGACAGTCGGGAAGGCTGCCGAGAACCGTTCGCCGATCGCTGTCCTGCAATCGAGGAACGCTCCGCGCCCAGCCATGATCTCGGAGAAGACGCCACGGGCAACAACGTCACGAGGCGCAAGCTCTGCTGCCGGATGCAGCCGGGTCATGAACCGTTCGCCCCGCCGATTGACAAGGATCGCACCCTCGCCGCGCAGTGCTTCCGTGACGAGCGGTGCCGGGTCGATGCCGACGTCGAGGGCTGTCGGGTGAAACTGGACGAACTCGGCGTCGGCGATGGCTGCGCCGGCCCGCGCGGCAAACGAAATCGCCTCGCCGCGGGCGTAGGTCGGGTTCGTCGTCACGGCGTAGAGCGCGCCGACACCGCCGGTCGCCAGAACCACTGCCGCAGCCGGGATGAGCTCCCAGGCGCCGTTGCCGAGTGCGGCTGATCGAATGAGACCCAGACCGGCCACGGCACCGCGGTCCATCACCAGTTCCTCGGCCTCGTAGCCTTCGAGGAGGCGGATCGAGGGGGTGCGTCGAACGGCGGCGATGAGCGCCTGCATGATCGCCGCGCCGGCCCGATCGCCCGAGACGCGCACGACGCGCTTCTCGGAGTGGGCAGCCTCCTTGGAGAGCACGTAATGTCCAAGCAGGTCGCGATCGAACGGTACGCCGTACGATAGCAGGTCACGAATGCGGTCCGGACCTTCCTCGGCGACGAGGCGAGCCACGGCCTCGTCGACGATGCCGGCACCGGCCGCAACGGTGTCGGCGGCGTGCTTCGCCGGCGTATCCCCCTCGCCGACGGCGGCCGCGATTCCGCCTTGTGCCCAGACGCTCGACGCGCCTTCGCCGAGCGGCGCGGCTGCGATGACGGTGACAGGTAACGGGGCGAGCCGCAACGCCGTGAACAGGCCAGCGAGACCCGCGCCGACGATTACGATATCCCCATCGGAGCGCTGTCTGCGGCCCGCCGATGCATGTCTGACTTTCGTACCGCGTGCCATCTCGCCTCCACTCCCGTCCGCCGTACGAAGGCCTCGTTGAACAGGTCCTCCCGGCGGCTTCGTCACGGGCATCAGGACGTCAGTTTGACCATGCGCTCGACGGCGCGGCGAGCTCTCGCGGCAACGGCTGGATCAACGGTCACCTCGAACTGCATCTCGGCCAAGCTGTCGTGGATCGCCTCCAGGCTGATACGCTTCATGTGGGGGCAGAGATTGCAGGGGCGCACGAACTCGACGTCGGGCGTCTCGGCAGCCACATTGGATGCCATCGAGCATTCCGTGACGAGAATGACCTTGCGTGGCCTCCGCGACCTGACCCAGTCGATCATCGCTGCGGTCGAGCCGGTGAAGTCGGCCATTGCGATCACGTCCGGCGGGCACTCGGGATGCGCGATGATGCGCGTGCCGGGGTCGGCATCGCGGTAGGCCTGAAGCTCAGCGGGCGTGAAGCGCTCGTGCACCTCGCAGTGGCCCTTCCATGCGATGATCTCGACGCTGGTCTGGGTCTGGACGTACTTGGCGAGGTATTCGTCGGGTATCAGCAGCACGCGCGGCGCGCCAAGGCTCTCGACGACCTTCACCGCGTTCGACGACGTGCAACAGATGTCGCTCTCGGCCTTCACGTCGGCCGACGTGTTGACATAGGTGACAACAGGGACGCCCGGGTAGGCCTCGCGCAGGGCCCTCACGTCGGCGCCTGTGATGGAGGACGCGAGCGAGCAGCCAGCCATGAGATCCGGTATGAGAACCGTCTTGTCTGGATTGAGCAGCTTCGATGTTTCGGCCATGAAGTGCACGCCAGCCTGAACGATGACGTCGGCAGTGGTCCGAGCGGCCTCCTTGGCAAGCTGAAGACTGTCGCCGCGAATGTCGCCGACGCAGTGGAAGATCTCCGGCGTCATATAGTTGTGCGCCAGAATCACGGCGTTGCGCGACCGCTTCATCTCGTTGATCGCCTTGACGAGCGGGGCGTAGTGAACCCACTCCATCGGCGTCACGACATGCTTCACAAGCTGGTAGAGGGGCTCCATCTCGCGGGCAAGGGCCGGCGTGAAGGCAGGGAGGTCGCGTGGTGCGGCGTCGGGCCGGCGGAGCGGCCTCGGGGGCGGGCAGGCGTCTGGCAGGGTTGCGGTGTTGGGCTGGGCAACGCTCATCTGGGCAACGCTCATCGACCCTCTCCTTTGCCGCTACAGCGGACGGTGCCGACTAGCCGGCTGTCCAAAATCCCAACGAAATACTCGACACGAGCATTTCGTTGGCGCGAAATTGCTCGACGAGCAGCTTCGCCATTAATGCTCAATGAGAGCACTATATGATGCTAAAGGTAAGCGATCCTGTCCCCGAATTCCAGGCTCGCTGACACAATTTTTGACTGACGCATGACGGGCCCGACACGAGTATTGGGCCATTCGGCGGCTCTGAGGCGCGGCGGCGAATCAATTCCCGCTGCGCAGGCCGATTCTCACGTGTGGTTGGCCTTGACGCGCACCCCTGGCGCCGGTCGCTCGAGAAGCACCTCGCGGCGGAAGCGAAACAGCTTGGCGGGGCGACCTCCGGTGCGCGTGCGAACCTCGCCCGTCGGCTCGACGAGGCCTGCGCCTTCGACAAGACGACGGAAGTTCTGCTTATGCAGATGCGGCCCGAGAATGGCTTCGACCGTCCGCTGCAGCTCGAACAAAGTAAACTCGTCCGGCATCAGCTCAAAGATCACGGGACGGTACTTGATCTTGGCACGCACGCGCCCGATCGCGGTGGCCAGGATCCGGCGGTGATCGAACCGCATGGCGACGCCGAGATGCTCGGTCGGCGGGTGCTGGTCCGCGTGCTCGGGACGATCGCGCCACGATTCGGCTACGAGACCCGCTTCGTAAAGCAACTCGTAGCGATCGAGCACCTTCTCCTCGTCCCAGTGCGCACCCTCGACGCCGAAGCAGATGCGCACGCGTTCGGCGCGCTCCAGTGGGCGCTGCGGCGCACCAGGTCGATGTGGCTGCTCGGCCCACGCCTTGAGCCGTGGGACGATGGCCGCGTCCAGAATGGCAGGCCGTCCCTTGCGCCAATCCTCCCACGGGAAGAAGTGATACCAGCTACGCCAGGTGCCCCGGTGAGGTCCGCGTGCCTCGGAGATGTGGCTCAGCGCCAGGTAGCCAATGGAGACGACGTGGGGTGCGGCGTCGGCCGCCTCGGCGTGGCGCCCGCGATCACCGAACGTGTAGAGTTGCTCCACATAACCGAGCTCGATGCCCGCCTGCTCGCTGACCCAAGAGCGAAGCCCGATCTCGAGTGTGCGATGGTTCCGCGGCGTGAAGGGCCCGAACGGCAAGCCGTCCGTTGCGCCGGCCGCGTCCGGCTCCTCCCGCACGACCAGCACCATCGGCTCGTTCTCGGCCACTGCAACAATGGCCGCATTGAGGCCGATCTCGACCCGTCCGGTGTCCAGTCGCGGCTCGCGGGTTGCACCTCGAAGAGCGTCGCCGCTCCGTTGCGCCGTGGGATGCGTATGAAATTCGATGCTCATCCGGTGCTCCCTTCTGGAAATGAGAGACAACTGGAGAAAATGGCGATTTTCCGAACAATTGATGTGCTCAGTTGCGCGCAATGGGCTCATCGCGGCCAACGGTCGATGGCGATTGCGGCAGCGGCTCCGCGTCGAATGTGGCGGAGATCAGGAACGGCCGGCCTTCCGCGGCCGGGGAGCCGGGCCCGATGGTGTCGAGTGCGGCGGCCATCCGTCCTTCGCGTCCGAGCGCGTGATCTGCAATCGCGACCATCAGCCGATTCGGTGCGGCAGTGTCGGACGCACGGCGGATCAGATGTGCGACGAGCGTTTCGGGCGTTCTGGGATGGAGGCCGCAAAGCAGAATGTAGGCGGCGGCCGTCGAGCGGTTGAGCCCGGAGAAGCAGTGGATCAGGAGCGGGGCGGCGCGGTCCCAGCCGCCGGCGAACGTCAGCAGCTCATCGACCTGATCCGCAAACGGATGGCGGTGGCCTCCCGCCGCCTCGATATGATCGCTGACGGCGAGCCTCAGATGCCGCGCCGGCTCTATGGACGCGGGCGTCGGCGGCATCAGGTGAGCATTGAGCACGCTGACCAGCTGCCGTGCGCCCGTCTCCGCGATCACCCGCTCGACGTGCCTGAGCGGCGCGACCGCGATCAGATCGCGGCCGCCGTGCGCACGGAAGAGGGCGGTCTCGCCAAGGGCCGGCGAGGCGTTCGGTTTCGTCATAGGCCGCGTCCACTGACACGGGGTTGGCGGAGTTTCAAGGTGTGCCGTGCCGCGAAGGCGTGAGGGCCTCTATCGCGTTCGCGAGGTCGGCGAAGCGCTCGAGGAAGCGCGCCTGTGCCTCGCTGGCCGGAAGAGGGGCCAGCGCAGTAAGCCGCTTGGTGAGGATGGCCGGAAGCTGGCTCGGCGCCCCGAAGAAGGCTTCGGCCTCCTCCACGGTGAAGCCCGCAAGCCGTGTCGCCTCGAAATAGGCTGCCGCCCGGTCCGCGGTCTTGATTGCGGCCGTCACGTCATCGGGTGGCCGGGGCGGTACGCCGAAGCGAATGTGGATGGCTTCCAGCAGCTGCAGCTCGAACGCTTTGTAGTTGAGGCCAATGGCGGTCTTGAACGGGCTTATCAGGTCGCCGATCACGTACTCGGGCGCGTCGTGCAGCAGTGCAGCCATGCGCCAGCGACAGCTCCAGCCACTGTTCTGAGCACTCGCGATCTCCTCCACGACGAGGACGTGCTGGGCCACCGAGAAAGCATGGTCGCCGACCGTCTGGCCATTCCACCGGGCGACCCGGGCCAACCCGTGAGCAATATCGGCGATCTCGATATCGAGCGGGGATGGGGCCAGCAGATCAAGCCGCCGGCCCGAGAGCATGCGCTGCCAGGCACGCGGTGCCGCTTGGTCAAGCCTCCCGACCCGCCCAGCCCCCGTGCGCCCCTTGCTCGCTGCCCGCTCCATCGGCACTAGCCAGGCGCCCTGAAAGCCCGCATCAGCCGCTCGCAGGCGGCGTGGCGGTGACAGCTCTCGAGGTGGTCGTTGACGAAGCCGGAGGACTGCATGAAGGCATAGACCGTGGTCGGCCCGACAAATCGGAACCCCTCCGCCTTGAGGGCTTTGGAGATCGTTCTCGACAGGGCAGTCTCGGCAGGGACAGTGGCCGGCCCGGTTCGCCGGTGAAGCTGCGGTCCGTCCGGGAAGAAGCGCCACAGGAACGTCGCCAGCGGCACCCGCTCCGCCAACGCGAGCACGGCACGCGCGTTGCCGATCGTCGCCTCGATCTTGGCGCGGTTGCGGACGATGCCGGGGTCGCTCATCAGCCGCACGATATCGCGCTCGCCGTAGCGGGCGATCCGCTCGGGCTCGAAGCGGTCGAAGGCGCGGCGGAAGCCGTCGCGCTTGCGCAGGATAGTGAGCCACGACAAGCCGGCCTGAAAGCCCTCGAGGCAGAGCTTCTCGAAGTGGCGCAGGCTGTCGGCGTGCGGCACCCCCCATTCCTCGTCGTGGTAGCGCTGATAGACGGGGTCGCTCATGCCCGGCCAGGTGCAGCGCAAGACGCCGCCAGCCTCGGCCGGGGGACAGGCGCCCCCCGTCATCGAGGCGCCGCTCATGTCTCGCTCCCGGCAGCGCGTTGTCCGGCCACCTCGCGCTGCCGGGCCAGCGCCATTTGATCGACGACAACTGCAACGCCGCCAGCCGTGAGCGGCTGTCCGCCATCCGAGGCTTCCAGCGCCCGATCGAGCCGGATAAGCGCCAGCCCTTCGCGTCCGGCGACCGTTCCGAGCCGCCCGATCGCGACCTCGCCCAGACGAACCTCCGGATGCCCGGACGGAAGGTATTCGGTGCCCGTCACGCGTACGACGCGCTTTCGCACGGTCGCGCGGTGCTGCATGCGGCTGACGACCTCTTGGCCGACGTAGCAGCCCTTGGTGAAAGAGACACCCGCGAACCAGTCGAAATTGGCCTCATGGGGGAAGGTGTCGCCAAGCTCGTAGTCCTTGCCGCCCTCGGGTACGCCGCAGGCGATGCGATGCGCGGCGTAGTCGTCGGCCGTTGCCGGCTCGGCCGCGCATTCGGCCATCACCCAGTCCGAGGCCAGGGAAGCCAGGATGCGGATCCCGAGCGCGGGATGGCGAGGATCGACAAAGGCCGCCGCACCCTCGGGTGCAACGACCGGCCCACCGTCCTGCCACAGCGCCGCGACCGTGTAGTTCGCCGACGCATCTTTGATCTCGGCCTTGGCGCGCAGCTTGTAGAGCATCAGTCTCTGGACCAGCGCTGCGCTGCGCTCGCGCGCGGTCTCGAGCAAGAAGCCGCCCTGGGCTGGGACGATGAGAAACTCGAACAGGATCTTGCCTTGAGCCGTTAAGAGGCCCGCATGAACCGCAGGTGCGCCGTGGTCGAAGGTGTCCAGGTCGTTGGTGACGACGCCCTGCAGGAGCTTCCTGGCATCATCGCCGTTCACGGCAACGACACCGCGATCGGGCAGCAGCGCGATCCTAGCTCGGGTCATGCGCGATGCTCTGTTGTTGAATTGAGACTCGGAACTACGTAAGCGGAGGCCTCGGCCAAAGCAAGCGCCGGGGGCAGGGATCGCGATGAGACCGCGATGTGAGGGGGCCGCATGACTGAGACCTTCGATACGGTGCTCGCAGGCGGCACGCTGGTCAATCACGACGGCAAGGGCGTGCGCGACGTCGGTATCCGCGATGGCCGCATCGCGGCCTTGGGCTCCATCCCGCCGGGCTCGGCTCGGGAGCGGATCGACTGCCGCGGCCTCCATATTCTGCCGGGCGTGGTCGACACACAGGTTCATTTCCGCGAGCCCGGGCTGACCCACAAGGAGGATCTCGAGACCGGTAGCCGCGGGGCGGTTGCCGGCGGCGTGACCGCCGTATTCGAGATGCCGAACACGAAGCCATTGACAACGACGCCCGAGCGTCTCGCAGAGAAGGTGCAGCTGGCGCGCCATCGCATGTTCTGCGACTTCGCCTTCTACGTCGGCGGCACGCGCGAGAATGTCGACGACATTCCGGTTTTGGAGCGGCTGCCGGGTTCAGCTGGCATCAAGGTATTCATGGGCTCGTCGACGGGCGACCTTCTGGTCGACGACGAGGCGTCGCTCGACCGCATCCTGGCCCGGATCAGCCGCCGCGCAGCCTTCCATGCCGAGGACGAGGCACGATTGAAGGAGCGCATGGGGCTCCGGATTGCGGGCGATCCGGCATCGCATCCGGTGTGGCGCGACCCCGAGGCGGCGCTGATCGCAACGCGGCGTCTCGTGCGGCTCGCTGAGACGCACCGGAAGCGCGTGCACATCCTTCACATCTCGACGGCAGAGGAGATGGCGTTCCTCGCGGGCCACCGCGAGTGGGCCAGTGTCGAGGCGACGCCGCATCATTTGACGCTCGACGGAACCGAAGCCTACGCCCGGCTAGGTACCTATGTGCAGATGAACCCTCCCGTGCGCGACGCGGCGCATCGAGCCGCCATCTGGCAGGGCGTCACTCAGGGTGTGGTCGACGTGCTCGGCTCGGATCATGCCCCGCACACGCGCGAGGAGAAGGGCCACCCCTATCCCGGCTCCCACTCCGGTATGACGGGGGTGCAGACCTTGGTGCCCATCATGCTCGACCATGTCAATGCCGGGCGGCTGACGCTCGAGCGCCTCGTCGACCTGACGAGCCACGGCCCGCAGCGGCTGTTTGGCATGCGGTCGAAGGGTCGCGTCGCGACAGGTTACGATGCCGATCTGACGATCGTCGATTTGAAGCGGACCGAGACCATCACCAACCGCTGGATCGAGAGCCGGGCCGGCTGGTCTCCCTATGACGGCACGACGGTCACCGGCTGGCCGGTCGGCACGATCGTCCGCGGCCGTCGCGTCATGTGGCAGGGCGAGATCATCGGGCCGGCAGACGGCGAAGCTGTGCGCTTCTACGAGGGCTCCTGAGCCAAGGGGCGCCGCGCGACGTGGTGGTCGGCCCGGGCGTCAACCTGAAACGCGGCCAGGGGGAGCGCGAGTGCTCTAGGCCAGAGCACGGAGCCAGGGCACGAGGCTGGCATCGCGCTTGCTACCCCCTGTCTTCGGTGCGGGCCTCAGCACTATTGTACAGGAACGGAACATGACCGCTACGCTTCGCCTGCCTGCGTACCGCGACCCGATGGCCGATGTCCTCATCGGGCTCGCGATCGGCGCTCTCGGCACGGCTTTCATCCTGGCGGCGGGAATCGGTCTCTACATCCTCAAGTCGAAACTCGGGATCAACCTTTTGCCCGGTCCCTCGCCGCTGCATGAGCTCTACGTAATGCTGCGCTGACGGCGATCCGGGCGGTTGCGGGACGTGCTCGGCTGCGTAACCGCAGGCGCGTCCCGAACCGTGCGGGTGGTCGCACAGACGGTCGCTCAGCCCGCGCCGCCCTTGGAACCCTTGCCCGAGCTGGCCACGTTCGAGGGCAGCTTGCTCAGAACTTTCACTGTCGTGCCGACACCGACGCGCTGGGCGAGGTGCGTGACGTGGCCGTTCAGCATTCGGAAGCAGCCCGACGAGGCGGCCTGACCGATGGTCTTGGCGTCGTTGGTGCCGTGAATGCGGTAGAGCGAGTTCCCGAGGTAAAGCGCCTTCGCACCCAGTGGATTGCGGATGCCCCCGGTCATCACGTCGGGCAGCCCCGGCACGCGCTGCTTCATTTCCTGCGGGGGGCGCCAGTCGGGCCAGGATGCGACACGGCTGATCGTCTCGGTGCCGGTCCAGGTGAACCCAACCCGGCCGACGGAGATCGGGTACTTGAGCGCCGAGGACGGAGACAGCACGTAGTAGAGCGCGCGACCGGCGGTATCGATCACGACGGTGCCCGTGCCGTAGTTGCTGTTGAAGGCGACCGTGGGTGGCGCGACCGGAGCGATCGCGGGCCGCGGGCCGCCTTCCAGCAGCGGCGGGTATTTGGTTGCGACCGGCTTGCCGCTCTGCGGAGCGGGCTCGCCATCTTGCTCGTCCGCGTCTGCCTGCGCAGCCGCGCTCGGCAATTGGAAGAGCGGCTTCGGCTTGGCGGTGGCCGGTAGGTCCTTCGGCTTGGCGGTCCGCTTTTCGATCCAGCGCGGCATCTGGTATCCCGACGGCTGGTCGAACGGGTGGAAGGCCTCGGCGCTGGTCGCCGCGAGACCAGCGGTGACCAAGGTCAATGCGGCTGTTGCGATGAGCTTCACGTGTCTACCCCTTCAACGCGTTGAAGCCGGGACATATGGGCGAGCCGGAATTTTTACCATGAGCCTGTCCGATTATGGTTAAGGCGAGCGCGTCGGAGCGACGACGTTGCGGCCGAGGTGGTGCCGTCGGTCCGATGGACAACCGCGGCGTGCGCAATTACCACTGTCGGCGGGCTGGAGCGGCTGCGGGCCTGCGGCGGCCGCGAACGGGGGAGCTACATTGCACCACACGCTGAGGTCCGGCACGGTTCCGGGCGTCACGGGGCGATTGCGCGCACCGGCGGCGGAAATGCGCTGCGGGACGGGCGAACACTTATGATGGAGATGCTGCCCAATCCGTTGCTCATCCCGGTTGGACTGTGCATCGGCGTTCTGGTCGCCGCCCCCGTCGGACCCGTCAACGTTCTGTGCATTCAGCGCGCCATCGAGCGTGGCTTCTGGGGCGGTGTCGCTGCGGGTCTTGGCGCGGTGCTCGGGGATGGGCTTATCGCACTGTTCGCCGGGCTAGGCGTGGGCGCCATCTCCGGTGCCGTCGCCTATCACCGCACGACAATCCAGGTGGTAGGCGGCCTCGCACTTGCGGCGTTCGGGTTCAAGCTCTACTTCACTCGGCCACGGCTGGCGGTGCACGAGGCGGACGGTGCCGGCCGCGCCGGCATCGGAGATTTCGTCTGGGATATACCGAAGACATTCTTCCTCACCGTCACGAACCCTGGCGCCGTGCTCGGGCTGTTCGCGATCTTCGGCGGCATCGGCTCGTTCGCGGAGGTGAGGGGCTACGCCGATGCCTTGGCGATGACCGCCTCGATCATGGCCGGCAGCGTCGCGTGGTGGGTCTTCCTGTCCGGTCTCATCGGCCGCATCCGGCACCGTCTCGACCCTGCCCATCTCGAGCGGGTCAACCAGTATGCCGGCATCCTGCTCGTCGCGTTCGGCGTGCTACTGGTCGGGGAAATCGGCTGGAAGCTACTGCACGGCACAGCGTGACGATGAAGCCCACGCAGGTTCGGGGCGGACTCCGGCCCAACCGCGGCGCGCAATCTGTCCGCACCGGCTGAGCCTTGGCTCATCACTTCCGGCAGTCAACGAGCCTACTGCACTCTGCGGCCGAGAGAGAACTCGCCCTTTTCGATCCGCGCCTCGAGCCCGCGGGCGAGCACGGCTACGGCATCCTCTCCGTAGAGGCCGACAAGATCGGTGAGGGCGGTGAATAGAGCCGCATAGGCCATCATCTGGGGCGCCAGCCCCATCTCGGCGCCCTCGTCCCACGCTGCGAGCATCAGACTGAGCGCTGTGAAGCTGTCCTCATTGCGCTCCATCAGCTCCGTCTCGAGTGTGCGCATGGCGTTTCCCTTCCCGCTGGCGCGCGATGGTCCGCGTCGCCGCCCGTGTCGCTTCTTTTTCCGCCTCGACCGACCACTAGCATGGCCATGCGAGCCCCGATGCGGCATCTACAATTCATTGTAAACCCGAGGTGAGTTTAGGGTATCGACTTCACCAGCGTCTCGGAGATCTGCACACCTTCCAGCAGGAACTTGTTGATGGCTGCCTGCGCTGACGGCGTGCAGGCGATGTAGGTGCGGCTGTAGCTGCGGTAGCCCTGGTTGAAGCTGCGCGTCAGCTTGGCGCGGCGCAGAGCCGACGAACCCTCGGCGTCCATAAGCTCGACCATGCGATCGCGCCACATCTGGCCTTCGTTGGCGCCGCAGAGCTCCCGCAGATAGTGGACCGCCCCCAGGATCTCGGACAGCCTGAGCAGCCGATCGTCGTAGGGCTTGTTGTCGGGTGCGGCGACCGCCGGGCCGGCAAAGAGCAGTGCCGTCAGCACGAGAGCCTTCCCGGCGGCGGTCCGGAGTGAACGAACGGTCATCGCCCGGTGCATCTCGATCTACCCTTCCCCAGACAGTAGCTGGTGCGCGCGACGGATAAGCGGAGCGGCGGCCTCGGTCAACGCCATGGTGTCGATGATCTCCAGCGGAAAAAAACCGGCACGCCGCGCATCGCTCGCCGCCCGCGGGGTACCCTCGCGGGCATGTCCGTAGAAGACCGCTATGGCAAAGCCGGGGCCGCCTCCCGCCATCGGATCGGCTGCGCTGATGAGGTGCATGGCGATCTGCCCCGTCAGCTCGGCATCCAGTCCGGTCTCCTCGCGCACCTCGCGCCGCGCCGCCGCAGCTGCCGTCTCGCCAGCCTCGATGCGGCCGCCCGGCAGGCTCCAAAGCCCCGCGCCGGGTCCACCGCCACGCTCGACGAGCAGCACCTCACGTCCCCGGAACAGGATGGCGCTGGCCGCGGGCTCGGGGCTATCCTCGACGGGCGTCATTGCAACCGGACCATACCCCATGTGCTCGCGCTACAGCCTCACCTCGCCGCCCGAGGCCGTCCGATCCTATTTCCGACTGAAGGCCGCCGTCGAGTTCCCGCCCCGCTACAACATTGCACCGACCCAGCCGGTGCTGATCGTGCGCCTCGGTCATACTGCCGAACGTGAGCTCACGCTCGTGCGCTGGGGTTTGATACCCTCATGGGTCAAGAATCCGACCGAGTACGCAACGCTTATCAACGCCCGTGCCGAGACGGCGGCCGAGAAGCCCTCCTTTCGCGCCGCTCTGCGCCACCGCCGGTGCCTCGTCCCGGCCGATGGCTTCTACGAATGGATCGGCAAGCCAGGCGCCAAGCGACCGCATCTGGTGCGACCGCGCGGCGGTGGCCCGATGGCGATAGCCGGCATCGCCGAGCACTGGCTCGGCGCGGATGGCAGCGAAATCGAGACCATGGCGATCCTGACCGTGGCCGCCAACCGCACGGTTGCGGCCATCCATGACCGAATGCCGCTGATCGTGGCGCCCGAAAGCATGGAGCGTTGGCTCAATTGTCGGGCGGGGACGGCCATGGATATTCGCGATCTGCTGGTGCCGGCACCCGACGACGCACTCGAAATCGTCGAGGTCTCGCCGAAACTTAACAACCCGCGAAACGAGGGACCGGAGCTGCAAGCGCCCGTCGGCCCCGTTCTCATCTGACCACGGATGGGGCGGGCACGGACCGGCCGTGCAACCACGCCGCCAGTCGGCTGATGCGACTTGCAACTCCGGAAATTGACCAAACATCCGAACTCCCGCGCCTGGCTCTCGTCGCAGCACCGCGGAGCGGCTATCTTGCCGCAGTCAAGAGCGTGCCGTTTTTCGTGGCTAGCGTCGCCGCGCGGCAGGAATGAGCGCCCCATGGCGCGGCACGGCACCCGTTTGGCACGGGTGGCCGGCCGACTGTGGTGCCGGGCGCTGGTGTGTAGGAGTTGACAGCATGGGCTACCGGGGCGACGACCTCGATCTCAGAACGCCGCAGACCTGGAGCGCGGGCGATGTCGGCGACGGCCGGCGCGCCCGGTCGGGCTACGGCAGCCGCGGGCCGATCTGGGTCGACGACACCGTGCTCGCGTGCGCCAATCATGCCTTCGAGGTGGCTCTCGCGCACCGCTCGGGCGAGGTGCGGATCGAGCACCTGCTCTACGCGCTGACCCGCATCGATGCTGCCGCCGAGGTCTTGGAGAAGCGTGGGGTCCGCGTTGCGAGCCTCAGGCGCGAGAGCGCGACGCTGATCGCGAGCGATATTCCAGTCGGGCTGTCGGGTGGCGCCGCCACGCCACACCGCTCGGAGCCATTCGAGGACGCCCTGCGTCTGGCGGCCTCCGAGGCGATGCGGCGCAACGCTCCCGCGACGGTCGACGACCTGCTCCTGGTGTTTACCGACATCCGCCCCGATCTTCCGGGCCTGACCTTGCTTGCCCGCCACTTGCCGCGCATGACCCGCGAGGTGCCCGAGCCGATGCGTGCCATGGCCTACGAGCCGCGCTATGTCGAGGTGAGCGAGCCTTCCCGCGAGCGCCTGCGGATGCCGTCGCCGGGCTACTACACCAGCGAGTCACTGCCGCCTCGCCGCACCGAGCTTGCCGCCTCGCCGGCCGACACCATTCAAAACACCCGGATCGAGGCTCTGGAGCAGATGGTGCGTGCCTTGTCGCACGATCTCGCGGGCGAGCGGAAGTCGTTCGCTGCCATGCTTCAGGACATGCAGCGCGACGTTCTCGCGCAGCGCGACGATACGAGCCGCTTCGGCGGAGGCCTCAACGAGCGGCTGCAGTCGCTCGAGCACCTCGTGGTTTCGAGCCGCGGAGACGGCGCCATGTCGGTGCAGCTTGCCGACCGCGTGCAGGGCATCGAGCTGGCCATCGAACGGAAGTTGAACGAGATTGGTCGGACATGGTCGGGTCTCACAGATCGATTGAGCGGGCTTGAGCAGGCCGTGCAGCACGCCTCTCGTGGCGGAGTGAGCGTCGACCTGACGCCCATCGCCGACCGGATCGGTGCGGTCGAGCGGCAGGTGGCCGCGAGTGCCGCCGAGACCGGCCGCCAGTGGGCCGCGACCGGCGACCGGCTGAAGGCCCTCGAGCACGCGATCGCCGCGGATCATGCGCCACAGATCGATCTGACGCCAATCGACAACCGCCTCGACGTGATCGAGGAGGCCTTGCTGTCGCAGGACGGCTCGCTCTCGCGCGAGGCCAGCGAGCGGCTCAATGCCATCGAGCGGCTGGTGCAGTCGCAGCGAGAGGAGATCATCGCCGAGACCGAGGTGCTGAAATCGAGCGTGGCGGCACTGGCGGGCGTGCTGCGGGCGCAGCCGTCCGAAGCCGAGCGCACGAAACTCGTTACCAGCCTCCTCGACGACAGCCGCGCCGCAGTCGTGGCCTCGGTCAACGGTCCGCTGATGCAGCGCTTCGATGCGCTCGTGTCGCTGATCGATGCACGGCAGGGCGAGGTCCAGGCCCGCCAGACGGCGATTGCCGCCCGCCAGGACGAGATCCAGGGAGCCGTAGCGGCAGCACAGGATCGCCTTGCCTCGGTCGAGCGGGCACTCGTGGCTGCGGTCGAGCGCAGCGAGGAGAGCCACAAGGTCTACGCCCAGGAGCTGGTCGAGGTGCACGACGCCCTGTTGAAGCTCAACACCAACCAGCACACGTTGGCAGGCTCCGTCGACCAGTGGCGCAATCACGGCACCACCGAGTTGGCGGCAATCGGCGGCCGGCTCGACGTTCTGGCGCGCGAGAGCGGGCGTCCGATCCAGATGCTCGAGCAGATGTCGACGAGCATGGCGGCGATGCACCGCATCACGGTGGAGCGCTACCACCGCCGCAACCGGTTCTGGTACTGGCTTTTCGGCACCGACGACTGGATCGCGGCGAGCTGGCCGTCGCAGCTCGCCAAGGTCGAGGCCGAGCGCGCTCTCGTGAAGACCGTTCAGCGCTAGGTCGCTCACACCTCCGCGCCGCCATCGTCTCCAGGCGCTCACGGCAGCGAGTGTGCCGGCAGAAGCCGAACGCGCGCCCTCCTCATGGGTCGGTGTTCTAGCCTGCTCGAACGGCGTCGCCCGGGCCGAACGGGCTCATTGGCACGACACGAACGAGGTGGGTGGTGCGCGTTCTGCGGGTCGCGAAGTGCGGTGTCCCGCGGATGCTGCGGGTGCCGCTGGAAGGATTCGTGGCGAGGATGCCCCGTCTCAACCGTAGTTTTACCGCTCCCGAACTGGTCGGCGGCGATCCCTGTGCCATTGGCCCGAACATTGCGTCGCCGCTCGCCACGGGCCTATTCTAGGCGCTCTAGCGCGGCGGCGGCCCCTGCGTCACCGCACCAACATCGAGCTGCGCTTCAAGCCACGAGGTCAACCGGTGTCTCCGTTGTTCAAGGTTGGGACAGACGCCAATCGTCTCGATCCCCCGCGGCTGGTGATCCTGACGGCCGGGGGCCCGCTGGCGCCGGTAATCGTAAACGGGCTGGTCAAGAAGCTTTGCGCAAGCGGCACGACGATCGCGGTCATCGAGGAGCAACCGGAGCGGAAGTGGGACATCGTCAAGCGCAGGGCCCGGCTGCTCGGCTGGTCGACGGCACTCGGGCAGGCGGCCTGCGGCATGCTCCTGAGGATGCTTGCGGCACGGCGCGAGGAGCGCATCAAGGACATCATGGCAAAATACCGGCTCGATCCGCGGCCGGTGACAAAGGTGCCGGTGCATGCCGTTTCGTCCGTGAACTCCAACGAGTGCCGCGCACTTCTGAAAAGCCTCGCCCCCGACGTGGTCGCGGTCTACGGAACCCGTCTCATAAAGTCCGAAACCCTCAACGCCGTCAGCGTCCCCTTCATCAACTATCACGCGGGCATAAATCCGAAGTATCGCGGCCAGCATCCGGGCTACTGGGCGCTGGTCTCGGGTGACGCCGAAAACGCCGGCGTCACCGTCCACCTGGTCGATGAAGGGGTCGACACGGGCGATGTGCTCTACCAGCAGACCGTGCGCTTCGACCCCAAGGACAACATCTCCACCTATCAGTTCGTGCAGGCCGCTGCCGCGATCCCGCTGTTCGCCAAGGCGATCGAGGACGCGCTGGATCGCCGGCTCGAGCCGCAGCGGGTGGCATTGCCCTCACGGCAGTGGTTTCCGCCGACGCTATGGAGCTACCTGCTCAACGGCTGCGCGATCGGCATCTGGTAGCAGTCCGCCTGGGCCCCGGTGCGGTCGAGCCTCAGCGCGCTCCTGACCGGCAGGCGCTGCCGGCTCACAGCACCTTGCCGGGATTGAGGATGCCGTTCGGGTCCAGTGCGCGCTTCACCGCCCTCATCAACTCGATCTCGACGCCGGCCTTCCGGCGCGCAAGCTCGGCACGCTTCATGCGGCCGATCCCGTGCTCGGCCGAGAACGAGCCGCCCATATCTGCCACGAGATCGTGGATCGCGTCCTGCATCGGGTCCCACAAATCGAGAAATGCCGCCTTGCCGGCGCCCAATGGCTGGCTGACATTGAAGTGCACGTTGCCGTCGCCGAAGTGGCCGAACGGGACCGGCCGTGCGCCGGGTGCGATCCTCTCGACCACCAGCGCCGCCCGGTCCAGGAACTCAGGGATTCGCTCCACCGGCAGCGAAACGTCGTGCTTGATCGAGCCGCCCTCGGGTTTTTGCGCCTCCGACACCGCCTCACGGACGGCCCACAGGTCGTGCGTCTGTGCAGGGGAGACGGCGAGCGCTGCATCAGTCGCGAGGCCCGCCCCCATGGCGGCTTCGAGGAGCGCCTCCAGCGTGGCTGCGGCTCGACCATCCTCGGCCATGCCGGAGATCTCGACGAGCGCATACCACGGCGCAGGGGCGAGCGCGGGAACGCGCGAGCCGTGCGCATGGCGGCGCACGAAATCGAGCGACGTTGCCGACAGGAACTCGAACGCGGTCAATGCCGGGCCCGCGACATGCTCGGCGAGGCGGAACAACGCCAGCAAATCGGCGGCGCGTGGGATCGCGGCCATGGCGACGACCGTCTCCCGTGGCCGCGGGTAGTGCCTCAGAGCGGCGGCGGTTATGATTCCGAGCGTCCCCTCCGAGCCCACGACGAGATCGCGCAGGTTGTAGCCGGTGTTGTCCTTCTTCAGTGTGCGAAGGCCGGACCAGATGCGGCCGTCCGCCAGCACCACCTCGAGGCCCGCGACAAGGTTGCGCGCAGTGCCGTAGGCCAGTGCCGCAGTGCCTCCGGCGTTCGTCGCGAGGTTGCCGCCGATGCGGCAGGCGGCCTCGGACGCCATGCTGAGAGGAAACAGCCGGTCCGCCCGCTCGGCCGCCGACTTCACGTCGGCAAGCGTGACCCCGGCCTCGGCGATCATCCAGCCGCCGGCGGCGTCGATCTCGCGCACCCGGTCGAGGCGCGCGACCGACAGCACGATTTCAGAGCCGGTGCCATAAGGGATCTGGCCGCCGACTAGCCCGGTATTGCCCGATTGCGGCACCACGCCGACGCGCGCCGCGTTGCAGAGTGCGAGGATGCGGCTAACCTCGTCCGTCGTGCCGGGCCTCAGCACGAGTGGCGTGCGGCCGATGTACCTGTCGCGCCATTCGACAAGGTAGGGCTGCTGCTGCGCCGCATCGGTCAGCGCGTGGGCCGGCCCGACGATCGCCGCCAGGCGCGCGATGAGGTCCGGCGTGGGCGGTGCAAGGTGTGGCAGGAAAACGGGCGTGCTCTCGGGCATGGGCCAACGCGAAAAGGGGGAGCCCGATCTCTACCACCTGCGCGACGAGCCTGCCAGCACGCATGACCTTTAGGGCGACGGCGCCACGTTGCCGCTTCGACCGCGGGTGGGCAGGACGCACATCCCGTACCCCGGCATTTTCCAGCATCACGTCCGGCAGCAGGGTCCGAGCCAGTAAGGTTGCTGGAAATCGACGTCGGCGCAGCCCGACAAGTACCGAATCGCGCTCAGCGGCGTGCCGCGGCTCGTCGCAGCCGGTCGGCGATGGCCTCGCCGAGCCCGACTGCCGGAATGGGCATCACCGCGATCACATCTGCGCCCGTTGCATCGAGGGCGCGCAATGCCGCGAAGAGGCTCGCTGCCGCCTCGATCAGATCGCTTCGGGGCGAGAGGTTGATCGACGGCCCTGTCGTGTCGAGCGGCGTCCCGAACGCCAGCAGCGCCTCGCCTGGGCGCACCTCCATGGCATCGAGCCGCAGGGCCGCACGTGGCGCGTAGTGGCTCTCGAGCTGGCCGGGCGACAGCGGGGCGCCAGCCGCTGGTCCAGCACGCATGAGGCGTTTGCCGAGAACCGCCTCGATGGTCTCGGCCGGTACCGCGCCCGGCCGCAACAGCACGATGTCGTCGCCCGTCGCATCGAGCACCGTCGATTCGAGGCCGTGCGCCGAGGGTCCTGCGTCGAGGATCATCGCCACCGCGTCGCCGAGGTCGGCGGCCACGTGGTCGGCGCGCGTCGCTGAAACATGTCCGGAGCGGTTGGCGGACGGTGCGGCAACCGGGCGGCCAGTGGCAGCGAGCAAGGCGCGTGCGACCGGATGATCGGGCACCCGAAGCGCCACCGTGTCGAGCCCCGCCGAGACGAGCGCCGACAGACCGCTGGCGCTGTTGCGTTGCAGCACGAGCGTCAACGGGCCCGGCCAAAACGTCTCGGCGAGGCGATGCGCGACAGGCGGAAAGCTGGCTAGCCGCGCGGCCGCCGCGAGCGATGGCACATGGACGATCAGAGGGTTGAACCGCGGCCGCCCTTTGGCGGCGAAGATGCGCGCCACGGCCTCGCCATCAGTGGCGTCGGCGCCGAGCCCATAGACGGTCTCGGTCGGGAAGGCCACGAGGCGCCCGCTGCGGAGCGCTGCCGCTGCCGCCGCCAGTCCCGCCTCGTCGGATTTCAAAATCGCGGCAGTCATCTGGGATACGCGATCCCTTCCGGACATCGGTTTCGCGAACGCTTTCCGGTGAGCTTCGACAAAGGGGTCTTTCGAGCGACACCACAGAGGTCTACTCTCACGAAAAACGCGACCCGAGGAAACCGCCCACATGAACTACCAGGCTCCACTAGACGACATCCTGAGCGCACTCAAGTCGGCCGCGGGCCTGGAGGCGGCCCTGGCGGCCGATCTCTATGGAGGGCTCGATTTCGACACCGTGCAGGCGGTGCTCGCCGAGGCCGGCCGCTTTGGCGTCGAGGTGCTCGATCCTTTAAACCGCCCGGGCGACAAGCACGGCACGCGCCTCGTGGGCGGCACGGTTTCGACGCCGGTCGGCTGGCCGGAGGCCTACACCGCCTTCCGAACGTCCGGATGGACGGCGCTGCCCTGCCCGGAGGCTTTCGGCGGCCAGGGGTTGCCTGGTGTGCTGTCAACAGCGGTGGGCGAGATATGGGCGGCCTCGAATCTCGCTTTCAGCCTCTGCCCGCTGCTGACGCAGGGCGCCATCGATGCCATCCAGCACGGCGGGTCGGACGCGCTCAAGGCCCTCTACCTGCCGCGCATGATCGCCGGCGAGTGGACCGGCACGATGAACCTCACCGAGCCCCAGGCCGGCTCCGACCTTGCCGCGATCCGCACACGCGCCGAGCGCCACGCGGACGGCAGCTACCGGATCTTCGGCACCAAGATCTTCATCACCTACGGTGAGCACGACCTCGCCGAGAACATCGTCCACCTGGTGCTGGCGCGGTTGCCCGACGCGCCTCCCGGAACGCGCGGCATCTCGCTCTTCGTCGTGCCGAAGCGCATCGTCGGCGCGGACGGCTCGCTCGGCGCGGCCAACGACGTGGTTTGCGCGGGTGTCGAGCACAAGCTCGGCATCCACGCCAGCCCGACGTGCGTGATGAAGTTCGGCGAGGGCGAAGGCGCGGTCGCGCACCTTGTCGGCGAGGAGAACCACGGGCTTGCGGTCATGTTCGTCATGATGAACGCGGCGCGCCTCGCTGTCGGCGTGCAGGGTGTGGCAATCGCCGAGCGCGCGACGCAGCGCGCTGCCGCCTACGCCAAGGAGCGGCGGCAGGGCCGCACGGCGAGCTCGGCCCCAGGGGAGATGGGGCCGATCATCGAGCATGCCGACGTTCGCCGCACGCTGCTGACCATGCGCTCGCTGACCCAGGCGGCACGCGCGATCTGCTTTGCCACCGCACGCGCCTTCGACGACGCCCACCGTGCTGCCGACCCGGAGGCGCGCATGCGCGCAGCCGCACTCGGAGCATTGCTCACGCCGATTGCCAAGGCATTCTCCACCGATATCGGCTGCGAGGTCGCCTCGATGGGCGTGCAGATCCACGGCGGCATGGGCTTCGTCGAGGAGACGGGCGCGGCGCAGTATTATCGAGATGCCCGCATCCTGCCGATCTACGAGGGCACCAACGGCATCCAGGCGATCGACCTCGTCACGCGCAAGCTGCCGCTCGAGGGCGGTGCCGTGATGGCGTCGCTCATTTCGGAACTGGCGGCCACTGCCGCGGAGGTGAAGGTCTCCAACAGAGTCGAGTTCGGCCGTCTCGGCGACCGGCTCGGCGAAGCTGTTGCGGCGCTCGAGACAGCGACGCGCTTCATGGGCCGGCAGCTTGCAGCGGGCGCGATGGAGCCGGCCCTGGCCGGTGCGACGCCCTATCTCAGGCTCTGCGGCCTGGCGATCGGCGGACATTTCCTGGCCCGCGAGGCGCTTGACGCCGTCAAGGCCGGCGACGCAGAGATCGGAGGCGCGGGGCCGGTGGCCCGGGCGCGCTTTTTCGGCGACAACCTTCTCGTGACGGCGGCTGGGCTCGCGGCGACTGTCGTCGACGGCGCCGACGCGATCCTCGCCGTAGAGCCGTCCGCTCTCGCGAGCTGATGCGTCGCACGCCAGTCTGAAAGGAAAACACGCATGGACGGCAGGAACGGCGGCACCGCCGATATCGAGGTCACGCGTGCGGGCGGGGTGCAGATCATCCGCTTCACTCGGCCGCAGAAGAAGAACGCGCTGACGTCCGCGATGTACCGGGCTGCGACGGAAGCCCTCGTCGCAGGTGACGCGGATGCAGGGATCGTGTGCCACGCGTTTCTCGGATCGTCGGGGGTATTCACGGCCGGCAACGACATCGGCGACTTCCTCGCTGCCGCTCGTGGGGCGGGCGGGCTGGGCGAGGATGTGGTTCGCTTCGTGCGGCTCTTGCCGCTGGTTGCCAAGCCCATGATCGCCGGTGTCGAAGGCCATGCGGTCGGCGTCGGTACGACGCTGCTGCTGCACTGCGACCTCGTCTACGCCACGCCGGACGCGCGCTTTGCAACGCCCTTTCTCGACCTTGCGCTCGTGCCCGAAGCGGGCTCGAGCCTGCTCGCGGCCCAGCGGATGGGCTACGCGCGTGCATTCGAGATGCTGGTTCTCGGCGAGCCGTTGGGTGCGGAGCGAGCCCGCGAGGCCGGTCTCGTCAACGCGCTCGTGTCCCCGGCCGATCTCGAGGCCACCGTTCTCGGCGCCGGGCGGCGGCTGGCCGCCAAACCCTGGGAGGCGCTGATCGCAGCACGGCGGCTCATGCGCGGCGACGCATCCACGGTGCTCCAGCAGATCGACCTCGAGGTGGAGGCGTTCCGCCGCTGCCTGACGTCTGCCGAAGCCGAGGAGGCGTTTGTCTCCATGCTCGAGAAGCGGAAGCCCGATTTTGCCGCCGCGCGCAAGCGAGCGGGTGCCGGCTGAAATCCGCTGCATTGGCCGCTAGAATGACTGGCGCAGCCCCGTGACGCAGGCCGCGTGCAATGGGCCGCTCGCCAGCCGGCTGAGCCATCGGGAGGAGCCCCATGGAGGCTAGCAAGACCGCCGACAAGCGTTCCTCGATGGTCGGCCGTCTCGTCGTGGCGTTGCTGGCGCTGGGTGCGGTCGCGGCGCCGCTGCAGGGGGCTCGTGCCGATTGGCTCTCTCGGCTCGCGCTGGAGGCCGGTGAGCTCGGCGGCAGGACCGCGCGCGTTAGCCTCGGCGCACTCGATCGTCCGGCTGCGTTCCTCAAGTCCTTCCCGCCTTCGACGCTGGCCGGCGGCGTCACGCTCGCGGCGCATGCAACTCCGGAGGGCCACTGGCGGTTCGCGAACCGCGCAGGCGACGTCTTTACCGCCGGCACGCCGGAGGAGATGCATCGCGTGGTCTCATCGCTGGCGCCGGAGGCCGCGGGCGGCAAGCTCGCGCTTTATCTCACCGATGAGAGCCTGTTGCGCCGGACGGCGGCGTTGAAGGATCTGCCGTCTGACGCACGTTTGCATGTCGTCATTGGCCGGGATGCCTTTCCGGTGGTGCGGCGGGACGGAGCGGTTGGCGCGCGCTTTGCGGCTGAGCTGCGACCCAATGTGCTGGTGCCCATCTTCGACGAGAGGCTAGATCGGGAGGCGCTGTTCCAGCTTTTGCGCCCACTCGACAAAGCGCGGTTGCGCATGCTGGCCCTGACCCCCGGTGGCCCCGATGCGCTGAAATCGCTGCCGAGGTACGACGCGGCGACCAAGGCGGCGCTCGTCGACGAGATCGAGCCCGCCTCGCTCTCGCGCGCTCTTCTCGGAGTTCGAGGCCAGACGGCCGTGCTGACCGGGCGCATCGACGGCGCAACGCTGCACTACAGACCCGCAACCGGAGCCGAAGCATCGCTTTCGCTGTCCGAGCTGCACCGGGCGGCTGCGGAAGCAGACGTCAATCTGATCCTTCTGCACTCGCCGGCGCCGCGCCAGCCGGGTGGACGCAACTGGCTGTGGCAGCGGGTGGCGGTCGCAGGGCTCGACGAGGCGATGCGGCGGGCCACGTTCGCCGATTTCCTCGACGCCCTGGGCGCGGGACGGGGCCGGCTCGCTGTCGAGGCGACGCTGTCGGCCGATGGCCGCACGCTGATGCGCGTGGCGCCCGACGGAGCCGCCTCGCGGCCAGCCGCAGAGCAGCTCGGCTACCGTTTCGGCGGCTGGTTGGACGAGATCGTGGTCAACGTAACGGGCACTGTCGTCTCGAGCGCTGTCGAGATCTCGGCACGCAGCGCCGAGCGGCAGAAGGAGCTCGATGCCCGGATCGTCCCCGGCGTGCCTTCGCTGATCCAGTTAGGTTACGGAGCCGCCTTGATCGCCGGCCTCGCAGGTCTGCCGTTCTCGCGCGCCTGGTGGTCGCGGCTGTGGCCGGCTGAGCAGCGAGCCGAATACCGCAGTGCAGCAGGCTATCACGGCGCGCGGCTGGTCAGGCTTGCGGCCTTCCTGGTGGTGTTCTTGCCTCTCGCCGGGCCGCCGGCACTGGCCGCGACGCTGGCCATGCAGCTCTGGGGGCTCGCCACGGTTCCCGCCCGGATGTTGCGCTGGCTCACCGGTCTCGTGAGGCGCCACACCACGCCCGCCTCCGGTTGATCGCGCGGACGGGGGCTGCCGTTCCACGTCGTCTCGCGTACACTCGCGCTACAACAAAAGGCCGGGAGGCACGTTCGCATGGCATCGCTGAAGGGAAAGACACTGTTCATCACGGGAGCAAGCCGCGGGATCGGGCTTGCGATTGCCAAGCGCGCGGCGCGCGACGGCGCCAACGTCGCCATCGCGGCCAAGACCAGCGATCCCAATCCGAAGCTGGAGGGCACGATCCACACGGCAGCGGCCGAGATCGAGGCGGCGGGCGGCCGGGCGCTGGCGCTGATGTGCGACATCCGGGACGAGGCACAGGTGGCTGGCGCCGTGGCGGCGACGGTCGACGCGTTCGGCGGCATCGACATCTGCGTCAACAACGCCAGCGCCATCTCTCTGACGCCATTGGATAAAACGGATCCGAAGCGGTTCGATCTCATGTTCGGCATCAACACCCGCGGCACGTTCGTGGTGACCCAGGCCTGCCTGCCCCACCTCGCAAAAGCGGCCAATCCCCATGTTCTCATGATGTCGCCGCCGCTCGACATGAAGCCCCAGTGGTTCGCAGGACATGTCGCCTACTCGATCGCGAAGTACGGCATGAGTCTCTGCGTGCTTGGAATGGCGGCCGAGCTCAAGCCGCGTGGAATCGCCGTCAACGCGCTGTGGCCGCGCACGACGATTGCCACGGCGGCCATTCGGAACATCCTCGGCGGAGATAGGCTCATGCGCATGAGCCGCACGCCCGAGATCCTGGCCGATGCGGCCCACCTGATCTTCTGCCAGCCGGCGGCGTCGTTCAGCGGCCGTTTCCTGATCGACGACACGTTCCTGGCCGATGTCGGCGGCATCAAGGATTTCGAGCGCTATCGGGTCGATCCGACGGTGCCGCTCGCGCCCGACTTCTTCGTGCCCGCAGACAGTGTGCCGCCGCCGGGCGTGAAGCTCGCCAGCCTCGCCGATTTGCAGCCCGGCTGAGCGGCGTCAGATCAGAGGGCGCGGGCCGTGTGACAGGGCGGCTCGCCTCGGCTAACGTGCCCGACGCTCGCCGCCCACCCCGCCCCTCGGTTCGCCGCACGCTGCCCGCCACCCGCTGTCTCGAAAGACGACCGCCATGTCGACCCTTCTCATTACGCATCCCTCGTTCGTGAATCACCTGACCGGCGACGGGCACCCGGAGCGGCCCGACCGCATGCGGGCCATCGACCGGGTGATGACGCACGAGATCTTCAAGGATCTGGTCCGCGAGGAGGCGCCGCTGAGGGACGACGTCGAGGAGGCGATACTGCAGGCCCATCCGCGGACCTACCTCGACCACCTGAAATCCGTTCGTCCGGCGCCCGGGAGCCCGTCGGTGCACCTCGATCCGGATACGGTCATGTCTCCGGGCTCCTGGGAGGCCGCACTCCGCGCCGTCGGAGCGGGGTTGCGCGCGGTCGACGCGGTGCTCGACGACGCGAGCGGCATAAAGAACGCGTTCTGTCAGGTTCGCCCGTGCGGACATCACGCGGAGACGAGCACTGCGATGGGCTTCTGCCTGTTTGCCAATGTCGCCATCGCGGCCAAGTATGCCCGCCGGCGCCACGGAGCCGAGCGCATCGCTGTCGTCGATTTCGACGTCCATCATGGCAACGGCACGCAGGACATCTTCTGGTCGGACAAGGATCTCTACTTCGCCTCCACGCACCAGATGCCGCTGTTTCCAGGCACGGGCGCGCTCAACGAGACGGGTGTCGGCAACATCTGGAACGCTCCTCTCCGCGCCTTCGACGGAGGGGAGCAGTTCCGCCAGGCGATGGAGCAGCGCATCCTTCCCTCGCTCGCCAACTTCGGCCCCGACCTCATCCTGATTTCTGCAGGGTTCGACGCGCACGAGGCCGATCCGCTCGCCAACCTGCGCCTCGTCGAAGCCGATTTCATGTGGGTGACCGAGGAGTTGTGCAAGATCGCCGACCGACATGCCCGCGGCAGGGTGGTATCCATGCTCGAGGGCGGGTATGACCTGACTGCGCTTGCGCGCTCGGTGGCGGTCCACGTCCGAACACTGATGGACGCTGGCGCGTGAGGCCGGGTGCTGCGCCGGGCGTGGCTGCGCCGGGGTGGCACAGCGAGGGTCGCAGCGAGGGGAGCGCGTTCCATGACCAAGGCGCCTGCGAAGGCCCATCCCGATATCAAGGACATGACGTTCGAGCGGGCACTGAAGGAGCTCGAGAGCATCGTCGGTCGTTTGGAGCGCGGCGATGTGGAGCTCGAGGAGAGCATCTCGATCTACGAGCGCGGCGAGGCACTGAAGGATCACTGCGACCGCCTGCTGAGGCAGGCCGAGGCGAAGGTGGAGAAGATCGCGCTTGGGGCCGATGGGGTACCGAAAGGCACGGAGCCGTTCGATCCCGAATGACCGTCACCGGCCCCGGGTCGAGCCGTGGCCTGGCGGGTCCATCCGCCCTACGACATCAGGCGGCAGACCGAGGGGCTGCGCCGGGCCGCTGGCGACGCGACTGATCCGGCGGCGGCACGGCGATGGCGGGGGCGATCCGTCGCGGCTCGTATAGAGTATACGAAAAGCGGTCGTGTAGCTGGCCGTCGGCCGCCGCTCTAAGGTCGCCGCAACGCCTCACCGACAAGATCGGAGACAAGATCGGACGATGCGCTAGAATGCAACTCGCGCTGGAGCGTTGCTCCGGCAAGAAGCAGGATACAAGGTTGCGCTGAAGGGTTGGTGGACGTGGATCAAGCCAGTAAGACGCCGTTGCTCGACCGAGTGAAATCTCCCGCCGATCTCAGGAAGCTGGCGGAGGGCGAGTTGTCCCAGCTCGCATCGGAGCTTCGGACCGAGCTCGTGGAGGCTGTGTCGGTCACCGGCGGCCATCTGGGTGCCGGTCTTGGCGTGGTCGAGCTCACGGTGGCGCTTCACTATCTCTTCGATACGCCGCACGATCGTCTGGTCTGGGACGTCGGCCATCAGGCCTACCCGCACAAGATCCTGACCGGCCGCCGCGACCGAATCCGCACGTTGCGCCAGCCGGGCGGCCTTTCGGGCTTCACCAAGCGGTCCGAGAGCGAGTACGACCCGTTCGGCGCCGCCCATTCGTCGACGTCAATATCTGCTGGGCTCGGGATGTCGGTGGCCCGCGATCTGGCCGGCGGCTCGAACCACGTGATCGCCGTGATCGGCGACGGTGCCATGTCGGCCGGCATGGCGTACGAGGCCATGAACAACGCGGGCGCGCGCGACGAGCGTCTGATCGTCGTTCTCAACGACAACGACATGTCGATCGCTCCGCCCACCGGCGCCCTCTCGGCCTACCTCGCACGCATCACATCGAGCGGGACTTATCTCTACTTCCGGGACATCGCCAAGCAACTCGCCAAGCAACTTCCGAAGAGCTGGGAGCGGCGGGCGGCGCGGGTCGAGGAGTACACACGGCACCTTTGGCAGGGTGGCGCCTGGTTCGAGGAACTCGGTTTCTATTACGTCGGCCCCATCGACGGGCACGACTTCAATCATTTGCTGCCGGTGCTGCGGAACGTTCGCGATTCACGTCGCGGCCCCGTCCTGGTCCACGTCGTGACCAAGAAGGGCAAGGGATACGCTCCAGCCGAGGCGTCCGACGACAAATATCATGGCGTGGCGCGCTTCAACGTCGTGACCGGAGCACAGATCAAGCCCAAGGCCAACGCGCCGAGCTACACACGCGTATTCGCCGACAGTCTCGTGGCCGAGGCGGAGAAGGACAAGCGCATCGTTGCCATCACCGCCGCGATGCCGGACGGCACCGGGCTCGACGTGTTCGGCAAGCGCTTTCCCGACCGCACGTTCGACGTCGGCATCGCCGAGCAGCACGCGGTGACGTTCGCTGCCGGGCTCGCGGCCGAGGGACTGAAGCCGTTTGCGGCGATCTACTCGACGTTCCTGCAACGCGGCTACGACCAAGTGGTGCACGACGTCGCGATTCAGCGGCTGCCGGTGCGGTTCGCCATCGACCGCGCCGGGCTTGTCGGTGCCGACGGGCCGACGCATGCCGGCTCGTTCGACCTCGCCTACCTCGGCTGCCTGCCCGATTTCGTGATCATGGCGGCGGCCGATGAAGCCGAGCTGGTGCATATGGTCGCCACCGCCGCGCAGATCGACGACCGGCCGTGCGCCGTCCGCTACCCGCGCGGCGAGGGCGTCGGCGTCGAGCTGCCGAAGGAGGGAAAGCCGTTCGACATCGGCCGCGGACGCATCGTGCGCCAGGGATCGAAGGTGGCGCTGCTCTCCCTCGGCACGCGCCTGGCCGAGTGTCTTCGGGCGGCGGATCAGCTCGCCGCGTTCGGCTTGTCGACGACGGTGGCGGATGCCCGCTTCATGAAGCCGCTCGACAAGGCGCTCATATCGACGCTCGCGCGCGAGCACGAGGTGCTCGTGACGATCGAGGAAGGAACGGTCGGTGGTTTCGGCAGCCATGTGCTCGGCTACCTCGCTGAGGCGGGGTTGCTCGACGGCGGGCTCCGCGTGCGTACGATGGTGCTACCCGACGTCTTCATCGAGCACGACACGCCGGCGCGGATGTATGAGATCGCGCGCCTCAATGCTCCGGCCATCGTCGATACCGTGTTCGCGGCGCTGGGGCGTGCCCTACTCGTCGGCGAGGAGGGCGGCAGGGCCTGATGAGACGCCGCCGCCCGCTGGCTAAAGCCTGATCGTCTGTAGAGGGAAGCGGCTTCGCTTCCATCGAATGCGTGGATGAGACTCTGAGACAGTGACTTGAGAGCAGGCCACCGAGCCTGGAAACTTTTCCATCGGTGTCGAACCTGCCCTAGGTGGTTATTGTTCAGATGGACAACGTACCTGCCTTCGCAGCCGCATAACGCTCAGCGACCTTGCCCCAATTGACCGCATTCCACCAGGCCTTCAAGTAGTCCGCCCGGCGGTTCTGGTAGTTGAGGTAGTACGCGTGCTCCCACACATCATTGCCGAGCAGGACGCGCTGGCCGTCCATCAGCGGTGTGTCCTGGTTCGGCTTGGCGACGATGGCGAGCTTGCCGTCCTTGTCGACCGTGATAAACACCCAGCCCGATCCGAATACGCGAAGCCCGCTTCCGTTGAACTGCTCCTTGAGTTTGTCGAGGCCGCCGAAATCTCGTTCTATGGCAGCAGATACATCGCCCGCCGGTGCACCGCCCCCTGGCCCCATGATCTGCCAGAACATGGTGTGATTGGCGTGCCCGCCACCGTTGTTGCGGATCGTCGTCCGAATGGCGTCCGGCACCTGTGCCAGCTTGGCCAGCATCTCCTCGAGTGGCAGCTTCGCGAGTTCGCCGTGGTCTTTCAGTGCGGTATTCAGATTGTTGACGTAGGCGGCGTGATGCTTGCCGTGGTGGATTTCCATGGTCTTGGCGTCGATATGCGGCTCGAGCGCGTTCGGCGCATAGGGCAGCGGGGCGAGCTTGAAGAGGCTCTCGGGCGCGCCTTGCGCAACGGACGGCCCGATGTTGGCGGCCACTGCTGCAACGCCGAGCGAAGCATGGATGAAGGTGCGGCGGTTCATGGGATGTTGCCTCGGAAGGTGAACAGGGATCTTTATTCGAGTCGGCTAGCGTATGCCGGCCAGCCACGAGCTGTTTATGCCCGGGCCCCCGGGCCGATGCCGCGGGATATTGACCGTCGAATGGCCTTATCGATCACATCATGGTGTCCAGAGGCCCCGCAACTATAACGAGGAGCCTCGCAGACGCGAGCACCGCACGCTGCGGCTCTAGCCCTAGCCATTGACCGCAGGCCGGATTTGCCGCAATCGGTTCGGCTGAGGCAGAAGCCCGCTGCTGGAGTCTACGCTCGTCATGTCGTCCCGGATGCGCCTCAGGCTGGATCAGGAGCTGGTGGCGCGCGGTCTTGTTCGCTCGCGCTCGCAGGCCCAGGATCTCGTGCGGCGCGGACTGGTGGTCCGCAACGGTCTTATCGCGACCAAGTCGGCGGAAGAGGTCGACGCGGCAACGCGGCTCGAGGTGGCGTGGGCCGAGGCGGCGATGGTGTCGCGCGGCGGCACGAAGCTCAGGGCCGCGCTCGACGCGTGGGGCTTCGATCCGAGCCAGCGTGCGGCGTTGGACGTCGGTGCCTCGACCGGTGGTTTCACGCAGATGCTGCTCGAGCGCGGCGCTCGGCGGGTCTACGCGGTGGACGTGGGCGTGGGGCAGCTTGCGGCCTCGCTGCGCGAGGACCCGCGGGTGGTGTCGCTCGAGGGGCGTGACGCTCGCCAGTTGAGCCGGGCGGCAGTGCCGGAGCCGATCGGTGCCATTGTGGTCGACGTGAGCTTTATTCCGCTGCGTCTCGTGCTGCCGCCGGTCATGATGTTCGCGGCCAGCAACGCGTGGCTCGTCGCGTTGGTGAAGCCGCAGTTCGAGGTTGGCCGCGAGCACGTCGGCAAGGGTGGCATCGTCAGAGACGCCGATGCGAGGGAGCGCGCGGTCGGCGCCGTGGTCGGATGGCTGCGCCAGACGGGCTGGGCCGTTGCAACGCCCATTCGGTCGCCGATCACCGGCGGGTCGGGCAATATCGAGTATCTGGTTGGCGCGTCGACTGGGCTCGAGGGCGCACCGTGATCGGGGCCGACGCCGGAGAGATAACCATCGTTCGGCTCGGCGCGCAGGGCGACGGGGTGGCTGAAACTGCGGGCGAGGCGACGTTTGTGCCGCTCGCTTTGCCGGGCGAGCGCTGGCGTATCGACGGAGCGGGCCATGGAAAACTCGTCGATGGCACGCGGTCGGCGGAGCGGGCAGACCCGCCGTGCCGACATTTTGGCCTCTGCGGCGGCTGCGCAGCCCAGCACATGGCCGATCCGCTCTACCGGCGCTGGAAAGAGGGCATCGTGGCGGAGGCCTTCCGGCACCGCGGCCTCGAGGTGGTGGTCGAGCCGCTGATCCCGATCGCGCCGAGATCGCGCCGCCGCGCCGTATTGGGCGCGGCGCTGAAGGCGCATCAGGCGGTCCTTATCGGCTTTCGCGAGGAAGGGCGGCACACACTCGTCGACATAGCCGAATGCGTGGTGCTCGATCCCCAGATCGTTGCCGTTCTCGAGCCGCTCAGGGACATCGCGCGGCTGCTGCTATCGCATGCGCCAAAGGACCAGAAGCGCCCCGACGAGCGGAATGCACGGATCACCGTCACGAGGCTCGATGCCGGACTCGACGTCTCGATCGAGGCCGGGCGTGCGGTTCTGCCCGCAGAGCTCTCCGCGCGGCTGGCGTCCATTGCGGAGCGGGCGCGTCTGGTCCGGCTGGCGGTCGACGGCGATGCGGTCGTCGTGCGCGGCCGGCCGGTGCTGACCGTGTCAGGTGTCGAGACGGAGCCGCCACCGTCGGTGTTCCTGCAGGCCGTGCCGGAGGCCGAGGCGCGATTGGTGCGTCTTGTCACGGACGCCGTACCTGCCCGGGCGAAGCGTGCCGCGGACTTGTTTTGCGGCGTCGGCACGTTCGCCTTTGCACTCGCGAGGCGGTGCGAGGTCATGGCGCTCGACGGCGACAAGAAGGCGGTCGCTGCGCTCGACTACGCGGCGCGGCGTACGCCCGGCCTGAAGCGCATCGAGACGCGCGTGCGCGACCTCTTGCGCGAGCCGCTGTCGCGCACCGAGCTTGCGGCATTCGACGCCGTGGTCTTCGATCCCCCGCGTGCCGGGGCGAGCGAGCAGGCCGCCGCGCTCGCAAAGTCGGCGGTGCCGGTCGTCGTTGCGGTCTCGTGCAATCCGGCGACGCTGGCCCGCGATGCGCGGGTATTGGTCGGAGGTGGTTACCGGCTCTCTGCGGTCACGCCTGTCGATCAGTTCGTGTGGTCACCGCACGTCGAGGCGGTGGCGGTGTTCCGCCGGCCCTAGCGTCAGATCTCGCCGAGCAGCCGCGCGACGTGAGCCGGCACGAGCTCGGTTGCAGGCCCGTGAACCGCGCGATCGAACAGGCTCGTGCCCTCGGACGGCTCGAGATTGAGTTCCAGTGTCCGCGCGCCGTGGCGCGCGGCGATCTCGACGAAGCCGGCTGCCGGATAGACGTGGCCGCTGGTGCCGATCGAGATGAAGAGGCTGGCGCACGACAGCGCCGTCGAGATCTCCTCGAGACGATAGGGCATCTCACCGAACCAGACCACGTCCGGGCGCATGCCGCCGCGCTTCCCGCAGCTCGGACATGCCGTCGAGACGGCGATGTCGCCGGTCCAGGCGTGCCGGGCGTCGCACAGCGCGCACCAGGCCTTCAGCAGCTCGCCGTGCATGTGTATCAGGCTCTTCGAGCCAGCGGCCTCGTGCAGAGCGTCGATGTTCTGGGTCACGAGAAGGACACGGCCCGGGAGATTGGCCTCGAGCCGTGCCAGGGCCTTGTGCGCCGCATTCGGCGCCACCTTGGCGTGCTCCCGCCGACGCAGATTATAGAACTCGTGGACAAGATCGGGGTTCTTGCGGAACCCCTCCGGTGTCGCAACCTCGCGCCAGTCGTAGCGGGACCAGATGCCGTCCTGGTCGCGAAAGGTCGCCAGCCCGGATTCCGCCGACAGCCCGGCACCTGTCAGAATGACGATAGTGTCCGGTGGCTGTGCCTGGCCGCGTGAGCGCATGTTCCGTCCCCCAAGGAGCGCCACCCCACCCACCGGCAAAGCCCGTTCGCGATGGCACGGACCAAGTGGTTAACGGGGGCAGGCGGCATCGGCAAGCACGCAATCGGGTTGCGACGTTCCCCGCGTGACAGCGCGCGGGCGCTCGTTCGGCGACGATCGATCATCACCGGATGACGCCATTGAACCCGCCACCCCGCTCATGGAGATCGAAGATGAAACATCCCCCCGCAGCTCTCTCCCTCCGCCTCGCCATCGCCGCAGCTGCCGCGATCAGCGCCTTGACGGCCCCGCAGGGCGACGCGCACGCGCTGACCCTCAAGGTCAAGCTCGCTTGTGCCAGCGACTACTATGCCTACTGCAGCGATCACGCACCGGAGAGCCAGGGCGTTCGCCAGTGCATGCGTGCCAACGGTCTCAAGCTGTCGAAGCGCTGCGTCGATGCGCTGGTCGGTGCGGGAGAGGTCTCGCGGGAAGAAGTTGCCCGCCGGTCGGCCGCGGCACGCTGACACGGTACGGAGGAGCGGTCCGGATCAGGCCTGCGCAAGAATCGAACGGCGTTATCGGGACCAAGGCCGGATCGTGCCGCAGGCCCGCCCAGGCCCCTGCCCCGGGGCTGGCACGATCCGGTCGCCCCACGCTGCGCCTCCTATCGCGTCGGCGCCTCAGCACCCGCACCACCTGGAGCCATGATGTCAGTGGATGACCGCCCGACCGCGGGCATTGGATCGGCCGATGGAGTGCACGGTGAAGACGCTCCGGTCTCGAGCGGTTCCAGCCGCGCACGCCGGGCGATGCCGATCCTGCACTTTCTGTCGACGCAGCGCTTTGCCAGCCCGTTTGACGCCAACATGGCCGTCGATGCCGGCTACAAGGTCGTCATTCCCCATTGCGGCGTGACCTTGGATGACACCCGGGCGTTGGTGCAGGACGCCATTTTCTCGCGGCCGCCGGGCTACGCCAATCGCACCGGCATCTTCATTGGCGGCAAGGATGCGCTGCTGGCGCTCGATATGCTCGAAGCGGCGCGGCAAGCTCTGGTGCCGCCGTTCGAGGTCTCAGTTTTCGCCGATCCTGGCGGCTCGTTTACGACGGCGGCGGCGATGGTGGCCATCGTCGAGGCCGCGCTTCGCAAGCACCACCGCCGCACGTTGTCCGGCGCGACACTTGCCGTGTTCGGCGCCACGGGCGTCGTCGGCTTCGCGGCATCCGTCATCGCGGCGCATGCGGGCGCGAGTGTCATCGCCGTCACGCATTGCGGTCTCGAGGCGTTGATGCCGTACGTCATCGCCGCCGAGCATCGTTTCGGGGTCGAGCTTCATCCCCGCGAAGGAGCGGGTCTCGCTGAGAAATCGGCCATACTGGCCGAGTGCGATGTGGTTCTGTCGGCTGCCGCGGCCGGCGTGCGCGTGCTGCCGTTCGACCTCCTGGCCAGCTCGAGCAGGCTCGCAATCGCGGCCGATGTCAACGCCGTACCCCCGCCCGGGATCGAGGGCGTGGAGCTCATGGACGACGCCCGCCGGCTCGACGGCACCGGAGTGCGCACGATCGGTCCGCTGGCGATCGGCGACCTGAAGTACAGGGTGCAGGCGGCGCTGTTCCGCCGAATGCTTCGGTCGCGTACGCCGCTGCTGCTCGATTTCCGTGACGCCTACGACGAGGCCAAGTCGCGTCTGCGAGCGCGTCGCTGATCGCTGCGAATAGGCGGGCTAGGGCCACTTCACGACGGGCGGCATCGACGACAGGATGCTGTCGATATTGCCGCCGGTCTTGAGGCCGAAGATCGTGCCCCGATCATAGAGCAGGTTGAACTCGACATAGCGGCCGCGCCGGATCAGCTGCTCCTCGCGGTCGGCTTCGGTCCAGGGATTGGCGAAGTTGCCGCGCACCAGCATCGGGTAGACCTTGACGAACGCGCGGCCGACATCCTGCGTGAAAGCGAAGGCTGCATCCCACCCGCCCTCGGCGGCCGGGGGGGCCAGATAATCGTAGAAGATGCCGCCGACGCCACGCATCTCCTTCCTGTGCGGAAGATAGAAGTACTCGTCGCACCAGTCCTTGTAGCGCTTGTAGTCGGCGATCTTGTGCTTGTCGCAGGCGCCGAACATGGCCGCGTGGAAGGCCAGCGTGTCGATGTCCTCCTGCGTGCGCCGCCGCGAGAGGACGGGTGTCAGATCCGCACCGCCGCCGAACCACCATTTCGACGTCACCACCATGCGCGTATTGAGATGCACCGCAGGCACGTTGGGGTTGTGCAGATGCGCGATGAGCGAGATTCCCGAGGCCCAGAACCGGGGGTCCTCCTCGGCGCCGGGGATCTGCTTGCGGAACTCGGGTGCGAACTCGCCGTAAACGGTCGAGGTGTGCACGCCGACCTTCTCGAACACGCGGCCCTTCATCAGGCTCATGACGCCGCCCCCGCCGTCGGCGCCGGTGTGGTCGCTCCGCTTCCAGGGCGTGCGCACGAACCGGCCGGGCGCCTCGTAGGCCATGGGTGCGCCCGAGGGCAACTCGTCCTCGACGCTCTCGAACGCCTGGCAGATCTGGTCGCGGAGGTCCTGGAACCAGGCGCTGGCCTGGACTTTCCACGTCTCGATCTCGCTCGGCAGCGGGGTGGAGGTCGCGGCACTGGTCATTTTGGCCTCGTCGTCGGATGATGGTGGGCCGGCAGGTTCCGGGCAACGAGGCACGGTATGCCGCCGAAGTCAGGCGGTTGACATAAAGCAATCCGTCACCGGTTAGAAGCCGCCGTGCACGGGGCTTCCGGAGCGGCGCCAGCGGGGGGGCGTCATCCTTTCGGCTCCCTTCGTCATTAGAGTTCTCCATGTGCAGAGGTGAGCGCCTCAGGTCGCCCGACTCCGGCGGTCGAAGGCTGCCCGCCCGCCCGCCGGCCGTACGGCCG
>CAYYGO010000025.1:0-59221 GCA_964471635.1 uncultured Hyphomicrobium sp. | reverse complement strand
GTGACGCGGGGTGGAGCAGCCCGGTAGCTCGTCAGGCTCATAACCTGAAGGTCGTCAGTTCAAATCTGGCCCCCGCAACCAATCTTTTCAAGCACTTAGACGATTTTGGCCTTCGGGCGGTTTCCGGTCGCGACCGGAATTTGATCCACAGTCCTGCCTAACGAATCAGGCTTCCGTCCTTCCGGTCGTGTTTGTCGGAGGATCGAATGCCGCGTTGGTTGCCTGTGCTTGCGCTCTTGCTGGGCCTGCCCGCGTTGGCCTGGAACTTCTGGATGATCTACCTCAAGCTGTTCCATCGGCTTCCCGACGTTGCTGGGACGGCCGGGATGATGGGCGTGCTGGCGGGGTTCTTCACGATTGCTGGAGTGCCGGTCGCGCGCTGGCTATGGCGGCAAGGGGAGGCCCGGTTCCTCGCCTTGCTGACGCTGCTGCTGGCGGGCCTGATCGCGATAATGAAGGTGATGGGCGACTTTGGCGAAGGCGTCTATGGCGGCTTCGTGCCGGTCTTCACGTTCGGCTTCGTGCTGGGCGTCCCGCCGGGGATCGCGGTAGTGGCGATGCTTTGGTTTGAGGAAACGAAAAAGTAACCCATCGGTCGCTTTTCACTCGACCGTGCTGGCGAAGTACGTTGGTAGTTCCTCCGTTGACTGACGAACGGAGAAACGACGATGAACCCCACCCACGCCTCCCTGATCGCCCGCGCAACCTGGGCTCCCTACAAGTCCGTCTCCCGGCCGGGATGCGACGCCCGCCACCCCGATACCGCGCTGATCGCCTTCCTCCCAGATGTGACGTTGCTGATCGACGGTGCTGAGATCGTCATCCTCGATACCGAAGGCCGCGAGCATACCTTCACCCTCAGCGAGCCGGTCACGATTGGCTAGGAGAACGACGATGAACGACAAGACCACCAGCGAACTGCTTGCCCTCTACAACAATGCTGCGACTGTATTGGGCGAGCGAACCGTGAATCGCTTCGCGGACCGCGCGACGGCCCTGAAGCGCACGGAGGCCATCCTTGCCCGGCTCCCGGAGACGGAGCGCAAGCCCTGGGGCCTCCAGCGTGAGAACCGCTATCACCGACTTCACAACAAGCCCAACAAGAAGGGTTCCCAGTGGCAGCGGTTCCAGGACGCCATCCGGGAGGAAGCCGACGACGAAGGCGTCATCAACACGGAGGCGGTCAAGGGTCGCTTCCCTGGCATCACGCGGCAGATTTGGGCGGGCTTCTGGACGATGGCGAAGCGGTTGGAGATTGCGGACCGCGACGGCAAGACGGGCAACTGGGTGATCGAGCAATGAAGGGCCTCGACACGCTCCCGGAGGCGTCGGGCATCTACATCATCCGGCACGACGCCTCCGGCCGCGAGTATGTTGGGCAGGCCGTCAACGTCCGGGCGAGGGCCCAACAGCACGTCCGCGACCTCAGCAGGGGGAAGCGGCGGGGCCTCTTTCAGTCGTGCTGGAACAAGCACGGGCCGGACGCCTTTTCGATCCGGGTTGCGGAGCTTGTCGAGCCGGTAAAGGAGCTTCTTGACGCCGCAGAACAGCACTACCTCGACACGGACGGCTTCGCCTTCAACATCCTACGGGTGGCCGGGTCGATGCTGGGCTATCGGCTCAGCGAAGCCCAGAAGGTGAACCACCAGACGAAGCGGCCCGAGGTTCGGGCGAAGCTCCGGGACGCCTTTCTGGGCGACACAAACCCGTCGAAGCGGCCCGAGGTTCGGGAGGCGATGAGTGCAGCGATGAATAGGCCCGAGGTTCGGGCGAAGATCAGCGCGAAGGTAAAGGCCCGGCTCGCAGCCAACCCGGAAGCCCATCCTATGAACCGGCCCGAGGTTCGGGAGGCGAGACGCGGCGACGCAAACCCAATCAGACGGCCCGAGATTGCGGCGAAGCATCGAGCCGCTATTCAAGCCCGTTGGGCGGAAGTCCGCGCGCTCCAAGCAGCCGGTCACCCAATCAAGCACGCCAACGAATTGAAGGCATACAAAGCGCGGCTGCAAGTAACGGGAAATTAAGCGTTAATCGAAGCGGAACATTTCGTGAACCGCAATCCGGGTCTATCGTTCATCCGTCGTCTGACAATCACCGAACGGAGAACCCCTTGAATGACAGACCCACTCCCCCGCTTCCTCTCAAGACCCTCGCATTCCTCGCCACGGAAGTCCGCCAGCACAGGGAAAGGCTCGCGGATCGCTCGCAGCCGCTCCCCTCGCTGGTGGAGCTTCGCTGGGCCGCGTCCGCCGTCGCCCGTCTCAAAGCCCGTCTCCGTGCGGCCCGCGTGCCGGTCGCATGAGGTCTGGGTCGAGCAGTTAGCCCGCGCGCTCTGACCCTACCGGCCCGGCCGCCATCTCCCCGGCCGGGCCGGACCCTTCAACTTGTATAGGAAACCCATCAATGAACGATACCCTCAAGAACTTGATTGCTGATCTCTACCGCCTCCGGCGGAACCCGGACCCAGCAGAGGTCGCGCAGCTCGTTGCGGCCTTCCTCGTCACGACGGGCGAACCCCGCGACCGCTTCGAACGGACGGTTGAGCGGTTCCTGCCGAAGACGACGGAGGCGGTCAATGCGTGATTGTCCTCTGTGTGCTGGACGGGGCCGCGTCCCGGAGGTCCGGCCCAACAACGTCCTCCCGTTCCCCGCGCGGGACATCCCGCCGGAGCGGTGGAGTGAGCCGCGCCTGATCGCCGCGTTCCGGGAAGCGTTCCCGTTCCTTCGCGAAGGTGACGTGTTCGAGTTTCGTGATGGAGGCGCGGCATGAAGCCCTTCGACCGCGCGACGGCCGATGCCGTCCAGCAAGTGGCCGCCAGCATCACCGAACTCACCGCGTGGTGGGCTCGTCAAGACGGGGCGGACAGCCTCCTCACCAACGCGCCCAGGTCAGTCGTTGTCCACGAGATGAGGCACGCGGGCATCCGGACCTACGGCTTCACGGAGCGGGCGGGGTTCGCTGTCGCCTATCGGGAGATCGCGAGATGAACCGTTTCCAAGCCCTAGCGGCCGTCACGGTCAACGACGACTTCGCCGCGATCCTCAACCGGCTCGCCTTCCTTGAGCCGGGCGATGCCGTGCCGGAGCCCGAGACGCTGAGTGCTGAACTCGGCATCGAGAAAGATGCGGTGGCGTTCTTCCTCGACACGCTGGTGGAGGCTGCGGCGATTGTCGCCACGTGACTTGTTGGCGGAGCTTCGCGCGGTCCTAGGGGGAGCCCAACGGCAGGCCGCATACAGCCTCGCTGAACTCATCGCCCTAGCCGAGCTATACGCCCGGCTCGGCATCATCGAACCCTCAGACAAAGGGCCGAAGATCAATGAATCTCTCTACACGAATGGTGGACTTGGCGACGTTCTGGAATGACCTGACTTTCCGGCCGTCGCCTGAAGCGAGGGTGGCCGCCTGGAAGGCCGGTTCGCTCCGTGACTACGATGCTCAGGAAATGGCGAGGGCCGGGGCCTGGGCGAAGGTATGGGGTGGGCTCGCGGCCGTGCTCCTGCTTGGGCTCTGTGCCGGGGCGGGTTGATCGACCCGGCCAATTCCCGAGTTCACCAATTATTAACGTAAACTAAATTCCAGCCCCGCCCGAATTGGCGGGGCTGGTTTATTTTCGGTTAATGATTGTCCCAACGCAGTAATCGTGCGGAAAAAGCCCAGCAGAATCAATCGGAGTCAGCGGCAGGTCAGCATCGTCGACAAAGGCGATTTCGTGCATAGTATTCGGGTTCTCCGGGTGACGTGGTGTCGCCCGAAAAAATTGGAGAACTACCGCCATGGTGGCCCCTATGCTGAAGCCGTTGCCGGATGTTGACGAGCGCTGCGAAGCGTTCCTCATCGTCGCGGAATGGTCGAGAGACGATCTGCCGGAGACGGCGATGTTGCCCGCCGACGAATACGTCGCCGTGGTTGTTCGGCAGCTTTACGATATCATCGCTGAGGACGATGAACGCGGACGTCGGGCTTGGGACGCTATCTGCGCCCTTTGCTCTGAGTACAAACTGGCGAGCTAACCGGCCACGGCCGTCCCTACGGGCAACGGAGGGACGGCCGGGCCTTGGCCCGGCTGATCCTCAGCGGGGAGGGTTGACCGTGCCGGCCGCGATGGCGGCTTCGACGGCATCGGAAGCGGTGCGGTACCAAGCCACGAGCGACGGCAGGTTGCTCGCCTCGGGCTCGGGGAAGCTCAAGGAGTCACGGGCGGTCGCCCGGACGAAGGCGAAATAGTCTGACGGGGAGACGGGGTAGGAGGTCGCGCGGGACGCCATTACCGTGTCCGCGAGACAGGCCGCGACCAGGGCCCGGTCGAAGGTGTCGGGGTTGCGATGCGGCGGTGGCGGCGGGCCTCCGTCTGCGGTCCCGTGGACGGTGATTCTCATCCGACCTTCCCCGCCTTCGCGATCAGCACGTCATCGGCTGATTCCCACTGTCCGAGCTTCAGCATGTAGGTCCGGCCGAAGCGCTCGCGGGCGGCTTCGAGCTTGGCGATGGCGGCGCGGGCGGACTTGCGGTCGCGGTAGGACGACGGGACGTGTGCCGCCTCGATGCGGTCGCGGAGGACTGCGGCCTGCTCTTGGGTAAGCCCAAGCAGGACGGCGGGGGCGTCGTAAACGGCACCGGCCGTCTGCAAGTCCTTCTCGGCAGCGCTCAGGAGTTCGGAGAATTTCCCCTTGTAGTAGGCGCGAAGCTCCGGGCTATAGGCGTCCTTCTTGCCGCGAAGCTCATTTCGGATCGCGTTGTCGTTGTTCTTCTCCAGGCCCTGGAGATGCTTGACGACTTCCTCGGACTTTGCGAGCGCGCGGACCATCTCGTTGCCGACGTGACGCAGGAGCTTGTTCTTGTCCTTAACCTGCGTTTCGAGGGCCCCGAGCGCATCCCAGGTGGTGTAGAGCCCGGTCAGCCCGTGCTGGCCTGCGCGGGTCGGGATGTCGTCGCCGCGAAGGGACGCGGGGTGGTAGTCCGGCGGGACGTGACGGGAGACTGGGATGGGGGTGTCCATTGGTGGTGTGCTCCTAAAGTTTGTATGCTGAAGATTACGCTGAGAGGGTGACCGGGGGAAGTGGCTAGTAGTGGCCGATGGTGCGGCCGGAGCCGGAACCCGCGCTGTTGACGGCCCAGTCGATGCCGTAGGACGCGCCGTCGATCATGTGATCGCAGTGATATGCTGGGTCCATTTCTTCCGCCCTGAGCGGGGACCGGGGGGCCTCGGGCAGCGTCTCGATGAGATGGCGGCACTTGTTGCTGATGTAGAGCCCTTCGCGCTTTGACTCGCGTGCGTTCTCTAACCGCGTTCGAATCAAGTCCCAGCGTGCGACGCGTGAACGCTTGTCCGGTAGGTAGGCATCGAGCCCAGCAGCTTGATAGAAGCCCAGCACCGTGTCGCCTTCGAGCCCACGGGCGCTGTCTACTACTACGTCTGCGTCCTTGATGTTCCAGCGGCCCAAGAGGGCCACAATGTCCTCAGCGAACGTCACGGGGGAACGTCCGTCGCCCTTGCTGAGGTCGGTCGGGTCTGGACACGTGTCGATTTCGTCCAGCACGATAAGGTCGCCGTGGAGATAGCGGCGGCCCTCGTGGTGGAAACCCCTGCGAAGGTGGGCGATGAGCGCGGCCGTCGCGGGGCTCGCGGTTCCCCAATCGCTGCCCACCGTGAAGGTGGCGTCAAGGAGGTATCGCGGTGGGGGCGTGATGATGTGAAATTGAGGGTCGAAGTTTCCGAAAAGGTTTCCGCCAAGAGCCCCCCACCCGCCATTGATCCACGCTGCTGCGAGGGCGGTGTCGCCGTGGGTCGCGGCGCGAAGTTGTCTGACGTAGGCTTTCTGGTCGATGTGCGGGTTTTCCTCCAGCGTACTGGGGGCGTTGATCCACAAGTCTCCGGCTTCGTCGCGGTAGGGCTTCCAGGCCGGAGCTTTGCTGATCCAGCGCTTGTAGATCGCGGTGTGCGACTTGCCGTGCGGGTTGGCGGTGAGAACGATCATCGCTCGCTTGCCCAGAGGGACACGAAGGTTAGAGCGGAGCCGCTGGAGCCAGACGAAGCATTGGGGCGGGAGCGTGCCAACCTCATCACCGATGAGCGCGGTGTAAGTCCGGCCTTGAGCGCGGCGGACTGACTCTTCATCGCTGAGGTTGGTGAAAGTGATGACCGCGCCGTTAGGGAGCGAGATGATGCCCTCACTCTTGTTGCGGCTGACCTTGGGCCCGAAAGCGAGGATGCAGAACGTGTAGAACTTGTCCTGAAGCTCCTGAAGGGCCTGCCAGCTTTCGCGCACGACTAGCGGACGGGCGATGTCTCCAAAGTCCACGATGTGCTGGAGGCCGCAAAGGATCGCCGCGTGGGACTTGCCGCCACCACGTCCGCCCGCGAGCATCAGGTTCACGTGTGCTGCGAGGCCCAGGACGCGGGCCTGGAAGGGCGTTGGTGTTAAGTCGGTCATTGGGTCTCGGGCTCCGGCGGGAGCGGCCCAACAACCTTCAGGAAGTCGTCGGCACTCAGTGGTGCGTTGATCTGGATGTTGACCGTAGGAGTGTTGACCGCGTTCGGATCGGTCGGGCCCTGGTCGCGCCAGCCCAGGCGGGCCTTGCTGAGGAAGATCGCGGCGACGGTGTTGCCGTCGCGGGCCTGCTCTAGGAGGATGTGGCTGAGTTCGGTGCCGAGCGCGCCGTGGCCTTGCTGGAGGGCCGCGACAAGCGCCGGGTCGCGCTTCTTGATCCCGATGAAGGTATAGCGGTTCATCCCGAGCTTGGTCGCTATCGTTTCCTCGGTATTGCCCTCGGCAGCAAGGGTCGCCACGAGGTCGTAAGCGGCGGGTTTGAGATCGTACCGCAGGCCCCCTGCGGGATTGGTGACCGTCTCGACATACCGGGAGTTGGGGCGCTTGGGGGCCTGATGGCGCCGTTCCGGTCGCGTTTGGGGCTCGACCGGAAGTGAGGCAACATCGGTGCCGGTTTGCTTGGTGTCTGACACTGTTAACCTTCAGGTTGAGTACCTGAAGGTTATAGTCCGCTGGCTGATGGTTCGTAAACCATTAACCTTTTTGCTGGTCGCCTCAGTGACGGTGTGGGGAGAAGCCCAAGAGCGCGCATCCACCTAGGTCACTCCTACACTTCACTCTTAACCCTACTACCCTTCTAAACCTCTACTACCTCTAACACATTGATTTTCCTCCACTTAGTACACTTAGTACCCTTAGTACACTATTTAGAAGTTATATAGAAAACCTAAATACCACTCGCAGAGGTAGTAGAACCCGCCCGTAAAGGTAGAAAACGAAACGCTACCGTATCGACCTGCTCCCCCCCTACTACCCTACTACACAAGACAAAGGCGGGCCTAACTCCTTGGCCCGCCAATATTTTTCCAAACGGACACCCCTAGTACCCCAGAAGGGTTCGCTACTCCCGCAACCTCTTGTGTAGGAGTGACAGGGCCTCCTGAAACTTCTCACGGTCCTCCGGCGGGAGTTTGCTGGCAGCGCGCACCAATCCCCAGGCAACCGTCTCGAAAGCCTCCAGGTCCGTCTCGCCGGGGTCCCACTCGGACACTGCCTCCGGCCACTCGCCTTCGCGGTTGTGAGTGTCGTCCCACTTCTCCCGTGCCTCCGGCAAGGCAGGGAGCCAGAAGCCGCTTACCTGCTTGCCGTCGATGCTCGCTCGTCGGCCCTTGCCGAAGAGACGGCTTAGGAGTGTGCCGAGGGCCGTCGCCTCCCGAGTGTCGAGCCTCCAGGCCTTGATGAACTCCATTGTCGGGAGGAAGACGCCTCCGGTGCCATCGTCAATCAGGACTGAGCAGAGCGGGTCACCCGTCTGCAACATCTGGAAGACGGCCCGCGCGTGGCCCGGCAGGGAAAGGTCTTTCTGGCGCTGAAGCTCTGCCGTCTCAGGCCGGGGCCCGAGGTCGTGGGTCTTCCAGCAGTCCGAAGTGAGCCACGAAAATAGCTCGTCATAGCCGCCTGCTTTCAGGTCATCGAGGATCGCGCCGAAATAGACCAAATCCTTGTTGAGCTTTCCAGCATCCGCCCGCAGAACCAAATAGCGCCTGTCGTCAAACTCGGCATTCACGGCGTGATCGTGATTGGTCGCCATTATAACGCGGAACCACTTGCGCGCCATGTAACTGTCGAAATTCTTGCGCTCGATGCGAAGCTCGGGGGTAGTGACGAGATGCTTGAGGTAATCTCCGTCCGCCCGGTTGCCTACGAAAAACGCTTCGTCAGCATAGACCATCTGGCAGTCCTCCAGATGCGCGTTGAAGTTGCTGGTGAGGCCGCTGGACTTACCGAGCAGTTGGGAATGGGGCTTGAAGAACCGGAGGACGGTTTCTGCGAAGACGCCTTTGCCGGAGCCTTGTGGTCCGGTCATCACAATCGCTGTTTCGGCCTTTCGCATCGGGTGATTCAGGGCCTCGGCAATCCAGCCCAGGACGTATTCAAACACGAGGTCGTCGTCGCCGCAGATGTATTTTCGCACGTGTTCGAGCCAGCGGCGTGCGAGCGGCGGAAATACCGCTCGGTCGTTGACGACTTCGACGCGGACCGCGTTATAGCCGCGCCAGAGGTTGAGATTGCCGTCCTTCGGCCCGTTGATGCCGGGATAAAACCCGATGCCCTCATAGGCCCGGATGCTGGGCGATTCAAGCCACTGGTCGGCAAGCGTCGTGTGCGCGAAGCCCGCCGGGGTGGGCCACGTCAGTTTCACGTCCTTGATGCGGGAGTCACGGAAGGCCTGGAGCGAGCGGACCACAAGGCGTCCGTCGCTGTCCCAACTGACGACGGCGGGCTTGTTGCCGACATTGCGGACGAAGTAGCACTGACCCGTCAAAGCAAGGTTGAGCTCAAATTCCTGCGCGGTAGACGAAGCCGGGACGCTTTCGCGGAACCAGGCCCACCAGCGCAGCATCAACTCCTGATGTTCCTTGTGCTCTTTTGGCTCCAGTTGGCCAGCGAGGAAATCGTTGGCCCACCAGCGCGGGTCTTCGATCACTGCTCGCACTTCGTCGCTGCTCCAGTGCCGCATGTGGCCGAGCCGGTTGACGATCTCGCGAAGGACTTTGCGAACAGACGGAAGCCGCTTGAACTCGGGGTCGGCATAAACTAGGAGGCGAGTTGCGGCGCGACCGTCCCGATGCCACGCATTCCATTCCGCCCAATCGTCGGCGGACATCGCCGCCAGCGCAGCACGATTGCCTTCGCTTTGCGTCTCGGTTATAGATTTATCTGACATTCAATTGACTCCTTGCCGGCGTTAGTTGGGTGGATACAGAAAGTGCCAATCGGGCCGGAAAGGGACGCCACCCCTTCCGGCCTAAATTTTATTTCAACAAGTCGTTGAGGGCTTCGATGCGCTTCCGATAGGCCGCGCCGCGCGGAAGCTCGTGACCGCAATAGAGGTAGACGCGGCCCTCATCCACTCGCGACGGGTCCGGAGCGAGCGCAAGGGCCTGCTCGAATGTGATTGGGCTCTTGAGGTCTAGGCCCCGGAATGGTGCGTGGTCTTGATAGAAGCCCTTCCGGAACGGATAGCCGATAACCTTGTAGTGTCGGTTCAGCAGGCGAACCGTCCCATCCGGGAGAAAGTCCGCGCAATAGGGCAGGAATTGAAAGTCCAACGTCGTCTGGTTCATAACTCTAGGCTCCTTTCGGTATCGTCACCCGATGCGCACTCCACGCCGCAGCGGCGTCTGTGACGCAGCAGCCGAAGTGGTTCATCAGGCGGTCTATGATGGTTTTGAGCGGGACGTTGTAGGCGTGCCCGACGCGGCGAACGTCCGCCAACACGACGCTGACCGCCTCCGGTGTGATCGGCACTATCGGCGGGGCCCGGAACCGGCCATTTTTGCCGGGGATGGCGATGCGGCGCGACTTGAGCGTGTGCGAGCGCGACTTGAGCGTGTGGAGCAGCTTCGCCCCCGGCTCCGGTGGAGCCCAGCATCCGCTCTCAGGTAGGCCGAAGCCGAAGGCCCGATTGGCGTACCAGCGCGCGCGGGGCAACGGTTCCAGCCACCAGAGCCCGCCAGTGATCTCGTCACCGATTTCCTCCAACTCAGGAAACGGACGGGGCTGGGCGATGATGCTGGCGTCGTTGGGCGAGCGGAAGATTGTCCCGCGCACCTTGCCTGACTCCAGCATGTCGTAAATCGCAGAGAGGGCGTCGTCCATTAGTGGACGATCCGCGTCTTGCGGTCCTCAGTCGTGTCGCTCAGGACTGAGATGCGCCAGCACGTAAAGCTCGCAAGATGCTGGCGGTCAGCGACATCGAGGGCGAGGCGCGCGTTGTCGTGCAGAAGCCACGGATGGCCGAACAGCGGGACGCGGGGCCCCGAAACCTTGCGCCGGTGTACGATCACGCTCGGATCGAACAGCAGAGGAAGGTAGCCGAACGTCGCCGCAAGATAGAGCAGCGGCGTCTTCATCTTCGACTTCTTGTGATAGGCGACGATGTGGCCGATGTCTTCGCGAGCCGGGAGTGCCGGGTGCAGTGCCGGGCGAAGGGCTGCGTTAGCCCGCAGCAGTTCCTCGGGAAGCTCGGCAGCAAGCAGCCACTCGTAAAGCTCCTTGCCTCGGGCCTGATCGAAGTTGTGCGGCCGCTCGAAATAGCGCCAGAGCTTTTTCAGCTCAGGAAATTCCGACTCAAGATGCAGCAAGGCGAACCTCCGGATGAATGGCTGTGGTTCATCGGTTCGGAGGTTCGCTGACGTTCTAGCCGGACTTTCGCGTTGAGTCGAGTATGCTGGAAACGGCTTCCTGAGCCGCGCGCATTTCGTCTCGCATCTGGGTCAGGTCGCGGTAGTGCGCTGAGATGCCTTTAACCACGTGGCCGTGGAGATATTCCGCGATGGCGTGCGTGGTGCGGGCCTTGTCGTGGGCTGTGCGATAGGTGGTGCGGAGCTTGCCGCCGACGTAGGGCTTGAGCGGGCCGTCCTCCTTTTCCTCTGCAATGTGCGTCCATCGCGAGCGGTCGCGAGTGCGGACGGCGAAGACGTGTTGAGAGACACGCGGAAGTCCGTGCAGTATCTCAACAGCCTTCCGCGACAAAGGACACCACCACTCGTTTTCCATTTTCATGGAGGCAGCCGGCACCACTAGTTCAGCCGACTCAAGGTTGATCCACTCCCACCGCAATTCCTTCGCGGTCTTGAGGCGAAGCCCAAGCAGAAGAACCAAAGAGTGGAAGGCTGCACGAACAGGCGAGATGTTGCGAAGCTCCATCCAGAAATACGGGAGCATTTCAAACGGCACGGCCTCGTTGCGCTTGCGCTCCTTGTTGCGAAGCCGCTTCGACGCCTTGGCGACGTTCTCCGTGATGCCCCAGCGTTCGTCGATGGCGAAGTTCAATGCGGCGGACAGGCACTCGCGGGTCCGGTTGGCGGAGTAGGGCGACGGGAAGCCTTTGAGACCTACGTTCGTGATGGACGCGTGAAGCGCTTTGACGTCTTCGCGAGTCAACTCGCGGACAGGCTTGGCCCAGAGCTTCGGATCGCGCTCTAGGAACTTGCCGTAGTGGTGGTGGTTGTACGGGTCTTTGCCGCGCGAAACGAGGTCTTGGGCGTAGGCTTGCCAGAGTGTCGAGACGGACCGCATATCTGCGTCCGGCTCGACAGGCCTGTGGTTCGGATTATCGCCCTCCTGGATGCGAGCCAGGAGCCCGTAGGCCCAGGCGCGGGCCGTCGCGACGGGGTACTGATCGACCGGGCCTAGAGTAGCACTTTGGGTCTTCCAACCCTTTGTGCTGCTCTGGTCGCGCCGCTCGCCCTTGAACTTGTAGGTGACGGCCCGCTTGGTCACGAACACCAGGAGGTTCGGGCACTGCTCGTCTCGCATCGTCCGAGGCCGTCCGGGCTTGAGACCCTTTAGGTAAGCGTCCGTCATCTTAACGATTGTCTGTTCCATTGTTCGCCCGTTCGCAACCGGAAACTCGACCGGAAATCACAGTACCGGAAATGGCTATTTCCGGGGGCTGCGAGGGCAAGTATAGTAAATAAAACGTTAAAAGATAGGGGTTTAGGCGTCTGCGCGATCCAGACCTTTTCGGCTCATAACCTGAAGGTCGTTGGTTCAAATCCAGCCCCCGCAACCACTAAACCCTTGAAATTGCTGGTGTTTTAAGAGCGGCGACCAGGCCGCTCCGAGCATCATTTTGCGTCGAACATCAGGCCGAACATCAAAATTCGAGGGCGGGCGGCTCGGCCAAGCAAAAGGGCCGGGTTGGTGCCCGGCCCTCTCGCCACCGCCATCATGCCCCGTAGCGCCGCTTTGGCTTCCCCTCGCCCAGCCGCGTGCGCAACAGCTTGTCCAACTCACAAAGGTTGAACTGAATATCGTGCAGTTGCAGTTCGACGAAGTCGGCGGGCAGATAGTTGTGCCGCACAGCGAACAGCTCGCGCACCTCGCGCAAGAAGCGGTCCTCGACGTTCCGCCCAGCCGAGGTGATCTTGTCGTCAACCGGGCGGCCATGCAGGCGGTTCAGGCCGCGCCGCGCGCCCTTGCCGACGGGCGTGAAGGTGTCGCGGTCGCGCGGACGCCAGCCGGTCGCCAGCATGAAGTCCTGCGCGACCTCCTTGGCCATGAAGCCGGTTCCGCCGAGGGCGGGGAGCGGGCGAAGTTGTCCGACAAGAAACCGCCAGCCGTTCTCGCGCATCGTTGTCGTGGCGATTCGATCGCGCGCCCGCCAGAGCGGCGTGAGCACCTTGCGGCAGACGAACTCCACCTTGTCGCCGCTCTCGCCGTTGTTCGTGATCACGTAGGCGGACGTGAACAGCGACCCGCCCCACTCTCGCGCCCGCGCAATCGTTGCCTCCGGGTCCCACGCAGACTGCCAGCCGAGATGCGCCGCTACGTCGGCCCGACCGAAGAATCGCGCCAGCGCACAGTTGAACAGCACGTCGCCGGGCGATGCGCCCGGCACGTTCGGCCCGTAAAACGAGGCGAGCAGCTCGCGCGTCGTCCGGTCGTCGCTGCGGCGGACGTTGGTGAAGCTGTACTCGCTCAGGATCGGGTCGTTGGTCCAGGGGCGGGGAAGGCCCGCCGCCCGGCGCTGGCGGATCGCCTCGCGCTCGATCATGTAGGCGAACAGCGGTGCCGCCCGGTCGGCGGCGGTCGGCGCAGCAACAGCAGCCCGCTGCTCGGGCTCGTCCAGTTTAGCGACTTGACGAACGTCGATCGCACCATCTTCCATGGTGCACCTCACATCGCGGTCCGTGTTGGCTTGGCCGGAGGCGGGCCGCTCGCGCCCGGCAATGCCGCGCATTGCAAGGCGCAGGACCAAGGCCAGTTATGGCTCCTTCAGGTTCGGTAGGGCTCGCGCCCGCGCGGGGTGGGTCGCGGTGTGCCGGGGCGGCACGCGCGGTGTCTGTGGATGAGACAGGCGGGACTTTGGCAGCACATGTGACGATTGGGCTGGATCGGCGATGGCGCGAGCCACCCCCAGCAAAATGGTTGGCCTCGCAACTTCTTGGTTTCGCGGCGGTGAGAATCTGCGTATTTAGCTCGAAGAATCAAGGGTATGTGGTGGGTGCATGTCGGACTGGGACCAAGGCTACAGCGTTGAAATTGAACGGGAGCCGAGCCCTGGCAGGTGGATGTCGAGGCCCGTCTACTCGACGAACCTCGGCTCAGCATTTTGCGCCGACACGCTTGATCTGTTGTCCAAGAAGCGTCTGCGCGGCCAAAAGGGGCAGGTGCAGCTCGTATTCACTTCGCCGCCGTTCCCGCTAAACACGAAGAAGAGGTACGGCAATTATCAGGGCGAGCAGTACATCGAGTGGTTCGCGTCATTCGCCCCGAGGCTCTCAGAGATGTTGACCGACGACGGCTCGATCGTTGTCGAGATTGGCAACGCATGGGAGCCGGGACGACCCGTTATGTCGACTCTCGTGCTCCGCGCCCTGCTAAAGTTTTTGGAAGCAGCCAACCTAAATCTTTGCCAAGAGTTCGTTTGGTACAATCCCGCTAGGCTCCCCTCGCCGGTTCAGTGGGTCAATGTCGAACGGATCAGGGTAAAGGACGCTTTCACCCGCATCTGGTGGATGTCGCCGGTAGACCGGCCGAAGGCGAACAATAGGAATGTCCTGCGGCGCTACAGTAAGAGCATGGAGCAGCTCATCAGGACCGGAAAGTACAATGCTGGGCCGCGGCCTTCCGAGTATCACATCAGCGCCAATGGTTTTAAGACCAATAACAATGGGGCTATCCCGCCCAATGTGCTCGACGGAGACCAGGCCCCTTCGCTTGGAACGCTACTAAAGGGATCCAATACCCACTCCACCGACCAATATCAGCTTTTCTGCCGTGAGCGGGGTATCCCGCTTCACCCCGCTAGAATGCCTTCGGCGTTGGTCGAGTTCTTCGTCAAGTTTCTGACCGACGAAGGTGACCTTGTGCTCGACCCCTTCGCCGGCAGCAACACAACGGGGTCTGTAGCCGAACACCTGGGCAGGAGATGGATCTCCTGCGAGGCGAACTGGGGCTACGCATCGTCTTCGATTAGCCGCTTCGATCCGTCGTCGATTACGCGGACGTGCCGCGATGTTCGGCTGGAGGCGCGAATCTAATCGGGTTCATCTTCCTCTTTGTCGGCGAGACCTGCCTTGACCTCCTGCGTCGAGATCATCGCTGCAATTGTGGCGTGGCGACTGCGCTCTTGCCGGTGCATCTCCCTCTGAGCGGTTTCGTCTGCACCATCGATCTTATGGGTCTCGATCTCTTGATGCATCAGCAGTGCATGGACTGCCAACCACGTCTCATAGCGAGAGCGAAATGACTTGGCGTTCCCTACGTCCTGCTGTTCGTACCGTCGCAGTTCCGAAGCAAAGCGAGGGAATGCTTCCGAATAGTACACGTGGAGCTTGCCAGCGCTCATGACGGCGTTGCTTGCGTGGCGCTTGGCGTCCTCATCGTCTGGGTCATCGCAAATGTACCGCCAATCGTCGTCGTCGGGGCCAGTTACGGGTATCACTTCAAAATCAGGAAGGTTGCTCTTGCCTTCCTGAGACTTTGGCTCGGGCGGTTTCACGATGGCGTAGTTCCGCTCGTCGCTCAGGGTCGGCCTCCCCTTGAGCTGAAGCTCCACACGGATAGAGCCCATCGAGCCCAGGGCGACGGCATTCGCGCACTCAAGGCCGATGCGCATACGCCCGCCGGTCAGAGGACTCGTGCCGAAGACCTTGAGGTCGTCGCCGACAGCGATATTCAGTTGCGACTTGGAGTCGTCGTTAGCGTTGTGGTAGTGGGAGTTAGCATCCGTCTCGACACGAAGATAGCGTCGCTGCCCCGCGTAGAAGGGTACATCCTTTTCCTCGTCCCACTTGATCTTGATGTATGTTGGAGGCTCTGATGGCGTGATTGGAACTGGCTTCGTCTTGTTGCCCCGCTCCTTCCGCTCCCGATTGGACTCCTCACCTTTCCCCTTTGAACCGCCCACTTCTTCGATTGCGGCGCCTGCCAGGCGGAGCAGTTTAGCCACCTGTTGCCGCATCTGCTTTTGGGCGTCCTCATCTTTCTCCTTGAGGCTCTGCTCACGTGCTTCCTCATTCAAACGATCGAGCTCGTCGTCAGCACGGAGCGCACTGACGAGTTCTCTGCTGATGAGGTCCAGCATAAAGCCCTCGCGCGACTGCTCTCGCGTGCTTGAGAACAGCCGCCGCTTTGCAGTCGGGCTAAGCCTGTCACAGTTTACATGCGCAATCAGTCGACCCTGCGCCTGCAGGAACGGCAAGTCTGCGTCGTCTTTGATGAGGCGCCCACTGATCTCGCCCTGGTTCTGGCCGTTGTGAGTAAGGACTATGGGCTTCCCAGGATCGACAAAATTCTCGGCTGGGCGCGAGCGCTTTTTCTTGCCCTCCTTCTGCTCGGGGAGCGAGAGCACCCAGTACTCGATCCCAATGGCTCCGTGATCACCAAGCGATACGTTGAACATCGAAACACTATGGCTCAGAGATGGGCCATTTTTTTCCTCGTCACCCTCGTCGACAGCACCGTTAAGCGCATTTCGAGCGCCCTTGATGGTCCGGTTCCAGCCATGGACCTTGTTCTCGAAGCGCAAGGTTGCGACCGGATCGAATAGCACTCGGCCAAACATGCCATAAAGGCTGCGCGGACCGATCGAAGCGGTATAGCGCGTCAGATCATAGCCGAAGTGTCGCACGATGGTGCCATGCTGAAGGTCGCCAGCTGCTGCTTTCACCGCGAGCGGCTTGTCGCTATCCACCAGAAAGACGTACCGACCGGTCTTGAATTCCTCCGCCGGCAGATCCTCGTAGCGCACGACTGTATAGCCCAGCACGTCGCTTCCTTCACGGCGGGTGGCGATCACTACGTATTTGCAGAAAGCGAAGGTGCTCGATCCGCCCTGGCCGTAGGTACCGGCGAGGTAGTGCTTCTGTATCTTGTTGCTTTCATTCAGACTGAGAATAGTGCCTTCGAGGCGCTCGGGTTCTATGCCGATGCCTTGATCGATCACCGTCACCAGACGCGACTGCCACCCTTCGCCAGGGTCGAGCCTCACGACGGTCTTCATCGCCAACGACTGACGCTGTTTGTTGGTCAGGCCGGACAGTCCCTCCTTCTCGGGAACATCGAGCCAAGCACTACTCGCCTCGCGGGGCGAGTTGCACTTCGGCTTGCCACCATGTTGCTCATGTTCACGCTCCAGCAATGCATCGTGCGCGTTGGTGATCCGCTCGATGATCGAGCGCCCCGGATCGGACGCCACCTCGATCGCTCCCCGATTGTTGGGACGGCGACCGATGGGGACGAACGCGGCGGTGGCGTTGGCTGTGAGATATGCCGAGAGCGCGGCTTCAAGGTGCTCCACCTTGTCGCCCTTGAGCAGTGCGTCGAGGAATTCGCGCTGGTCCATTCGCACCATCTTTCAAAGTTTGAATTTGGCCTCGCTCCGCCCCTTGGGCGACGCGAAGCGCGCTTCGACTTCGGACACGGTGTCCCTGAGCGCCTTGACGATCTTGCGCACCTCTCCCTCGTCCCACTCGTAGATCTGCCGGTTAGAGAGGTTGCCGATGCGACCGACGGCTTGTAGCGCCTTGTTGGTGCGAGCCTCAGCTAGCCGTCGGAAATTGCTTCTTTTTTCGTCCGAGGAGCGTGGCTTCTTGATCTCATCTTCCATGTGGATCGCCGAATATTCTTTGAATGCACTGAACTGTCGGCGCTGTTTATGATGTGGGCGACACCTAAGAGTCAACATATTTCTGAAAAAATTTGCGGATTTCTGGACCTTTTGGAGCCGCTTCTCGACTCATAAAGAGCGGAAATTCGCGTAATATTTGCGCGATGGGATAAGGCTTCGGCAAATTACTCGAATAATAATAATGGGTTAGGTGCGCTCAGGTCGAGCGCGAGTGCCGCCTGTCCTCCCAAGGTGCTGATCATCTCGTCGGGCGGCATGAGGTCCGGCCGGTGAGCGCGGTGCAGCCGCATGACGGCGTGCCAGTATTCCGCGACTCCCTCGATGTTGCTGGCGATCCACGGCGCGAACTTGCCGAGGTCTTGCGGCTCGCTCGTGCCGCCCTTGCGGGCCTGCTCAGCCCAAGACCACGCGCGGGCACGGTTCACGAACGCGGTGTTCATCGCCAGCTCGCGGACGACCGGGTTCTGTTCGGCGGGCTTCGCCTTCCAGCGCCAGCGGCCATTTTCGTCGCGCACATATTCGGCGGGGTTCCAGGCCATGCCACATTACTCCGGCTGTTGCGCCTGACGCTGCTTCCGGCGCTTCATGAGGTAGTGAATGATCGTCGCGCGCTGGAGCGCCGTCCCCTTCACGATGACCTTGCCTGCCATCACACGTTCTCCTTGGGCTTCAGCGCCGCAACCATGTCGGCCAGCTTCTGGTCGTCGCTGCTTCGCCAGCGGCGAATGTTGCCCGCCATCGTCTCGTCGAAGTAGGCCAGCGCCCGCTGCATCCGCGTGCGAGCCTTGATGCCGGTGTCGCGCTCGTCCACGAACCTCGGTGCCACCATGCGCTCCGTCTCGCTGCGGACGTAGCGGTAGGCGTCGCCGTCGAGCCCAGAGAGGAAGGGGCTGACGCTGGCGATGGCCTTCAGGCTGGCCACGTCACCGGCCGCAATGAGGTCGCGGCAGAACGCCAGCCGTTCGTCCTTCGGCATGGTGCGCACCACGGCGCGCGTCTCGGCGGCAATCGCGCCGACGCCGACGCCAAGTTCCTTGGCGATCTCGGTCTCGGCGTGGACGATCTGCCGGTCCATCGCGGCAAGGTCTTCCTTCATACCTTTGATCGCCCGGAGCGTGATGGGCTCGACCTGCTTCGCCAGCGCGGCCTTGTCCTTCACCGTGACTGCGGTTTCGTTCAGCTTGACGTGAATGTCCCACAAGTTCGCCAGCGCGCGATGCGCGGTTTTGTAGGTGGCGAGGTTGGGGTCGGCGTCGCCCAACGCATCCGGGTGATGATCGACGGGCACCACGGGGTTGAAGTGCGGGTCGGCCGGGCCGGTCGGGCCGCTCGGGCGGCGGGCCTGCAACGCTTTTGTCAGCGGCGAAGTGCCCCGCTCTTCCGGCGGCGAGGCCCAAGGCGCGATGTTGACGGGAGCATCCTCGGTGATGCTGTTGTCTTCGATGCTCATGGTCTTCTCCTTGTTTTTCACCATGCGCCGACGACCGTGCCCTGCCCCGAGCGCGGCCCACCGGCGATTTCTTTCATCAGATACGAGAGCGCGTCCGCCCAGTGGTCGCAGTTCCACTTCGGGTCCAAGTCGCGCGGGTTCAGGGTGCCGCGCGGCGCCTCGCTCAGCGTCTGGATGGTGTGCGGGCAGCGCGTCGTGAAGTAGAGACCCGGTCGGCCCTGCTCCTTCTCGGCTTCCTGCAAGTGTTGCCGAATGATGTCCCAGCCCTCGGTGCGGCTGCGCTTGTTCGGTATCGAGGCATTCAGTCCGACCGAGCGGTAATAGGAGACGACGCTGTCACCTTGCAGGCCCTTGGCGTCGTCCACCACGACACGCGGGCGAGGGTTGCCGTGGCGTGCCGCCACGTCGCGCACCTGCTCCGCGAACGAGCGCGCGTCGAGCCCGCTGCCGACGCTGAGGTCGGCTTCGTCAATGGCCGTGTCGGTTTCCTCGAGTACAATGACGCTGCCATACGGAATGCGTCGGCCGTCCCAGTTGATCGGCTCGCGGCACTGCATCGCCACGAGCGCGGTCGCGGGTGCACCATTGCCCCAATCACTGCCGACCGTGATCTTGCCCATGCGGCGGACCATCCAGTCCGGCAGCGGGCGGATGATGTGTGCGGCGGGGTTCACCGGAAACATCAGGCCGCCGAGGCTGTCCCACCGGCCATCGAGCCACGCCTTCGCCAGCGCCTCGTCGCTGCCCACCGACGCGAGCAGGTTGCGCCGGTACATGCCGCCGTCGATGTGGACGTTGTCGGTGTAGACGCTCGGAATCCACACGTAGCTCAGGCCGGAATGGTCGCGAGCCGCGCGCCACGGCGGCGACTTGCTGATCCAGTTCCGGTATATCAGCGGGCTCGCCTTGCCGCCCGGATTGGCCGTCCACCAGCGTTCCACCGCGAAGCCCAAGGGTGGGCGAAGATTGCTTTCCAGCCGCCGCAGAAACGCGAAGTGCTGCGCCGACAGGTTGCCGATCTCTTCGCCCCAGATGCCGGTCAGGTTGCGGCCCTGCCAGCGCACGTAGCTGCTCTCACCCTCGTGCATACTGGCGCCGAAGATGTTGCCGCCGGTCGGCAGCCGGATCACGCCCTCGGCGCGGTTGTACGAGAGGCCGCGCGTGCCGAATGCGATGGCCGCCATGCCTTCGATCTTGGTCAGGAACTCGCCCAGGGGCGCCCAGGCCTCGCGCACCACGAGCGGCGCTGCGTGCGGGCCGAGCGCAACACAGTGCGCGAGCAGCGCCAGGATCGCGCAATGCGTCTTGCCGCCGCCGCGCCCGCCCGCCAGCACGATCAGGTCGAGATGAGTTCGCAGGGCAAGCGCCTTCTCCTGCCAAGGCAGCGGCATCAAACTCGTTGCTGCGGCGGGCGCGAGTGCGAGGGCGGCGGTCATCGGCCGTGACCTCCGCGCGGCAGCTCGTCCTCGCCCGGGAGCGGCGGCACTTCGCCGATGATTTTGGCCACGTCGCCCGGCGTGGCGGGCGACACGAGCGTGATGTTGACGGTCGGCCCGCTGCCATGGCTCGGGTCGGCCGGACCGACCTCGCGCCAGCCGAGGCGCCCCTTCGCCAGAAAGATGGCGGCGGTCATGTTGCCCTTGCGGGCGTTGTCGAGCAGGAGGTCGTTGATCTCGTCGCCCATGGCGGCGCGGCCCCGCGCCCAGGCCTCCGCGACCTCGGGCTGGCGACGGCGGATGTCGGCAAAGGTTTCGTGGCGGATGCCGAGGCGCCCGGCGAGCGTGACAACATCGTGCCCGGCACGCGCCAGCGCCTCCACGAGCGCGATGCCCGCTTCGTTCACCGTGTACGACATGCCGCCCGCGCGGCCGGAGGGGCATGCGGCGGCGATGTATTCCGGGTTATACCGGCGGGCGCCCTTGCGCGGGACCGTAGCGGCTGCCGATGGCTCGGCGGCGGCAAGCCCATCGCCCAGGGAGGGATGGCGTCGAGCGGCCTGCCCAGGGGCTTCTAGCGGGACGCCCGGAACCGGTCGGCCATTGGCGTCGCGCGGGCAGCCGCGCGGAGGCCGTCCACGGCCGGACCAGACGGCCGATGATGTGCCATCTGATGTTTGCTCCGTCATCGGAGCGCATGTTTTATCGCGCTCTTCCATCCACTAAACGCCACATGACCGTTAGTCCTATGAACTAACGCTCATGCGTACACGGATTTAGTGGCATTTACAAGGTGGCGGGGGTGGCGTGGACGTTCGCTTGATAGGGGTCTGGCCCAAAGTTTGCGACGCTGTTGTTTCTGCAATGCCGACAAGCGGAAACGGAACAATGAAATTTGTCGAGTGTTTCAAACATCACGGAGTTGTCCTGCGTCGATGCAGGGGCGTCTGGTCGGGCATAAGCGACGACGAAAAAACTATCGTGGTTGCTTTGTGGCGAGATGCAATTCGGACTGTTGGCCAGCACCTCTATTACGATGATCGAGGGGATCTAACCGGCAGGGCAGATGGTGGAGCTCGACGTCGGCTGGAGCATCTAAATTTCGCACGAGAGAAGGGCGCGGAGGTGCGCATTGTGCGGGTCATTCCGGTAGATCCGACAGCACGCCCGCGCGCAGTTCTCTCCGCATGCCCTCTCACTCACTACACATTGCGGATTGTGGAAATTGACCAAGTTACTGGGGCCTTCAAAGGTCAGATAGTTCCTGTAAACTTTGAATCCGCGCTCACGGCAGCATAGCTGCGTGCCAGTGCCGATCAGGTGCCCCATCGTGCGGCCCCCCAGGCGGGTGCATGGCCGTTAGGCCTGCACCCGCCTGGGGGCGTAGCACAGCGACTACCGCAGTGGTGGTTTCTACCTAGGCTACCGACCACCGCAGTCGGCATGGTTAACTCCCCTCGCCGCCGCTGGGCTCCTCGCCCTCGCCGCCGGGTTCGGCCAGCAGCCAGGCCTGCATCGTCGCCTTCCGGCCGCCGGGCTTGCGCACCGGCACCGTCCGGCATTCGATGAGGCCCGCCGCCTCGTAGGCCTCCAAGACCTCGCGCGCCGCCTTTTCCGAAAGCCCCCACCGCCCGGCGATGGCGACGTCCAGCCGCAACTCGCGGTCGGCGTTCAGGCTGCTCGCCCAGGGCAGCCACGCTTCGTCACCGCCGCGACCCTCGGCCACCATGTCGAGCACGGCGGCCTTGTGCGCCCAGCTCATGGGCTCGACGGCCATCGGCTCCAGCGCCGCCGCTTCTTCGCCGTTGGCCAGCGCGTAGGCGGTGAAGCGCCACGCGCTCGGCGCCAGCAGCGGCCCCATGGTGTTCTTGAGGTGGTGCAGCGTCGTCACCGGCTCCTTCTCGCTCTTGGCCATGTAGAAGCCGAGGCGCGCGGCATCCGGCAGGGCGATGCCGCCACGGCTCGCGGCGAGCGACGGCACGCTGTGCTTGTGGGCATGGTGGCAGACCAGGACCGCGACGCCGGTGTCCGCCGCGATGCTGAGCGCGGCCCGTGCAATCTGTTCCTGGTCGGTGTTGCTGTTCTCGTCGAGCCCGGTGTGGAACTTGACGAGCGGGTCGAAGATCACGAGACCGATCTTCTTGGCGACCAGCTCCTTGCGGAGCGTCTGCCCCCAGGCGTGCTCGGTTACGCCGCGCAGCTTGCCTTGCTGCATGGCCATGACGAGCGGCGCTGAGGTCGGGTTCCAGTAGAACAGCCGCCCGGCGAGCGCGTCGCGGTCCACACCCATCGACTGGCAGGCCGCGACGAGCCGCTTGCGCTGCTCGTCCTCGTCGTCCTCCCGGTTGAGGATCATCACGTTGCAGCGCTCGCGCGCCTTAAACGGTCCGAAGTCGAGCCCCATGGCGACCGCGACGCCGAGCTGCTGGACGAGGGTAGACTTGCCGCTGCCGCCGGTCGCGATTAGCAGTGTCATGAGCTTGCGGTGCGCCAGCGGCTCCATGATCCACGCGCGCTTGCCGAGCTCGGTCTCGTCGAAGTCGGAGGCGTTGGTCGGCGGCACTGCCTTGGGCGTTGGGTCAGGATCAGGGTCCGCGATTTTGCGACTTGGCGTGGTCGCGCCGCCGTCCGGCAGCAACATGCGATTGCAGTTGAACCACTCGTCGCCCATGCCGACAGCGCTCGCGAAAGCCTCGAACGTGATGGCGCCCGCGTTGAATCGTGCGAGTGCTTCGGCGTGCGACGGCTCGCCGTCGGGCGGCGCGTAGGATTGCAGCATGGCATCGAACAGCCAGCCACGTAGCTGCTCGCGGAAGGCGTCCCAATCCGCGATAACCGGCACCTCCTGTACCGGTGGCGTCTCGCATAGGTGTGCTTTGGGACCAAACATGTCATTCCGAAAACAGAACGGTGCCGGAAAAATCATTCCGACAGGCTTGGCGTCCGGGTCAACGACAGTCACAACGAAACCCGCGTCCGATCGGTACTCGGCGGGGATTGCGGAGAGGATGCGCTCGGGGATCGAAATGGAGATGCGCATTACACGGCCTCCACTTCGATACCGGCAGCAAAGCCGTGCGCCCTGACCCAGGCATTTATGTCGGAGCGGGCGTACTTCACGAGGCGGCCGATCTTCTGGAAGCGCGGCCCGCCGTTGCCCTTGATGCGCCACAGCTCGAGCTGGGCCACCGAGATGCCCGTGATCAGGCTGACCTCCTTGGGCGATAGGAGGACGCGGGCGTTGGGGACTTCGTGATGGGGCGACTGTTGCATCGCACGACTCCGAAAAACAGGGGAATCGCTTGCGCGCATGGCGAGGCGACTCCCGGGTTAGGGGGTGTCGCCATCGGTTGATCCTGACTCTCTCCTTCAAGCAGGAGCGGGGTTGTCCCACCGTCACATCTGTCAGGGTCGCCCTTCAACGCTTGGTGCCTCAGTGACGTACAGGACACGGCGTTGGCTAAGAATACTTATGCGGCCCCATACGAAATAGCAAGGTTTGGGCGAGCGAAACTGCCGGTTTTGTCTATTCGGCGGCGGTAGCAGTTTCGGATTCAGTTAATTTCACGCCAGCGGCATTAAGTATGAGCGCGCTTATCTGCTCTTGAGCAGAAAGCAATTCGGGAAACATGGCGTCCGGATCGACATAGAGCCCGTGAATTCCCTTCACAGTGTGATCCACCAAGAACTCGCGATGGTGCTGCGGTATCGGCGTCTTGGCCGCGAGGCTGACGTAGGTGCGCCGCAGATCGTGGCCGACCTTCACGCCTTTCTTGAGCAGGGCCTTGTCGCGCGGCTCCACCAGATGCCCCGCGCCGCTCTCGGCGGGGAACAGCCAAGGCGACCGCGCATCGCCGTAGCCCATCGCCTCGGTGACGAGCGCGACCATCGGCGTGCTGAGCGGCAACTTGAACGGCCGACCGGCCTTCAACCGCGGAAAGTGAATGTAGCGCGCATCCAGGTTGATCCACGCGCGCCGGGCCTCCTTGAGATGCCCAGAGCGAATGCCCGACAGGAGCATGAGGCGGTGAAAGCAGCGTCGTAGCGGGTTCTCTAACGCATCAACCTCGCGCCACCACGCGGCGAGCTGATCGGGCATCACCGTGCGCTGCACTGGCAGCCCGTGCTCGTCTACCTTCTTTGGCGGCACGAACCACTCGATGCCCTCCACCGGGTTCTTGCCCTTGAGGACGCGCACCTTGTTCAGCACGGCCCGGAGCGACTTGATGGTGTGGTTCGCGGCAACAGGCTTGAAGTAGTCGCCGTCGCCCGCGATCTTGGCGTGCCGCGCCTCCACCATGCCGGACGTGATGCGGTCTACCTTGAGCCCGAGCCAGTCGCTCAGGTGCTTGTTGAATTGGTGCTTGATGTTCGCCGACCAGACGTCGTCTTGGCCCTTGCGGTCGCGGATGGCGAGATAGGCATCTAGCGCCTCCTGTAGCGTGGGCATGTGGTTCTCGCCTGCGAGGACGGCCTCGCCGCGCCGGTTCGCGCCGAGCATGTCTTGTGCCCAGCGGCGGGCCTGCTCAAGCGTGTAGTCGGTGGTCCGGCCGAGCGTCTTGCGGAGGGTGCGGCGGTCCTTGGTCGTGGACTGGAGCTTGTAGCGGGCGCTCGTGTCGCTGACCTCGACGAACAGCCCATGCACCATGTCGTCGCGGTAGACGCCGGGGCCTTTAAGGGCCTTGATCTTGGTCTCGGTCAGGCGGACACGGCTCATGCCCCTCGGCTCCCATCGAACATCAACTGGCACATCACAGTTTAGGGTCCGGTATGGTCCCCTAGGACCTAGGGTAGCCGCAAACCATTGATTTTACAATGAATGTATGGATGTATATGCCTGCTTAGTTACCGAAGGATTAGGCTCATAACCTGAAGGTCGTTGGTTCAAATCCAGCCCCCGCAACCATCGATACCGCCACCCCAGTTCCTGGGGTGTTCTCGACCAGCAGCGCGGCTAAGTTGCCGACCACCCGCAGTTCAACCGGCGCGGGTCTCTCCGTCGGCGTGACCACGATATGGTCGATCAGGTCCCGTAGGATCGTGATGGCTTCAAGCGACGCCGCGTCGCCCTTCGTCAACGCCTCGTGAATCTGGCCGACCTTGGCGCGATAGCGCTCCGAGGCACTCGGATGCAGCGAGACCGGCGCCATATTATCCCCCTCAGCCAACTCCGCTTCGAGCCGCTTCTGCTCGGTCTGCAAGTCGACGATCTGCTGGACGATGGCCTTCCGGTCGATGTGATCCTCGTTCATGATCACCTCGAGCACGCGCTTCAGTTTGCGCTCGACCGTCGCTAGATCGCGCGTCAGCCCGCTGCGCCGCTTGCGGTGTTCGTTGAGCAGTCGATCGCGCTCGATACGGTAGGCCTCGACCGCCTCCGCCACGACGTCTGGTGCCAAAAGGTGATTGCGAAGCGCTACCAGCACACGCGCCTCGACCTCGGCGGTCTTGACCGTCCGGGTGTTGGTGCAGGCGCCCGAGTTCTGCAACGTCGAGCAACGCATGCGCTGGTCGTGAACGACAATGTAGCTGCCGCTGCAGCAGCCGCACTTGAGCAGGCCTGACAACAACCGCTTCGGCCGCCGGCGGTGGTGCAGTTGAGGACCGCCCCGGGCCGTTCGGCGGGCTTGCACCTTGGCCCAAGTTTCCTCATCGATGAGGCGCATCTCCGGAACATCTTGGCGCAGCCATTCGCTTTCCGGGTTTTCCCGAGCAACGCGCTTGCCGGTGGCCGGGTCCTTTACGAACCGCTGGCGGTTGTAGACGATGGTGCCGCGGTAGAGCTTGTTGTTGAGGATGCCGTTCAGGCGCTTCGGATTGCCGAGCAGCGCCGACGCGTTCCACCGGCCGCCGCGCGGGCCTGGAACACCCTCCCTGTTGAGATCGCCGACGATCGCGATCGGGCCTTTGCCCTCGGCGTATTCGGCAAAGATCCGCCTGACGATCTCGGCTTGCTCGTCGTTGATCGTGCGCTGGCCGCGATCATCGCCCTTGACGATGTCGTAGCCGTAGCTCTTGCCGCCGGGAATACGGCCAGCCTTGACGCGGCCGACCTGCCCGCGCCTTGTCTTCTGCGCGAGGTCCTTGAGGAACAGCGCCGCCATCGTGCCTTTGAGGCCGACGTGGATCTCCGAGACTGCGCCGTCGGCCAGTGTCTCGATGCGGATGCCGTGGAAGGAAAGCCGCTCGTAGAGCGAAGCGATATCGGCTTGGCTTCGCGACAGCCGGTCGAGGCTTTCGGTGACAATGACGTCTAGTTTGGCCGCGGCCGCATCATTGATAAGCGACTGCAGCCCCGGCCGGTTGATCGTCGAGGCTCCGGATATCGCCGCGTCCTGGTAGACACCGACGACGGCCAGACTGCGGGCCTCGGCGTACTTGCGCGCGAGATGGACTTGATCGGCAATCGATCGCTCGTCCTGGAGATCACTTGAGAAACGGGCATAGATGGCAGCGCGCATGCGGGCCTCCTTGCTGGAGTGGCGGCCGGCAGCGTCGGCGGCTTGCAATTTGTTGCCGCTTGCTCAAATCCCTTGCCGGCGAACACGACGAGACGGGCCTTGGCTCGCCGCGCCAGACGTTTCGACGCCTTCGGCTACCTGCCTCTCTTCTGCATCATCCTCCCGCGCCGCCTGCCGTGCAAGCACAAGCGCGAGCTCACGGATGCTTTGGAGCGCAAGCTCTTTGGGAGCATAACGCCTCGAATCCGTCGCCTCCGCAGCCTGAGACGGTTGATCAATCGCGGTCCGGTCCTTTGTGAGCTTCGTCGGCATAAGTCGCGGCCTCGCGGACGGCTGGCAACCGCGAAAAGTCTGACCGCGCAACGCGAGGCCGGGAACGATGGATTGCGGTGAAACGGGTGCAAAAGCGGTCAGCGCGGTGCGCCGGATCGCGATGGGCTCAACGGATCTTCGCCAAAAGATCCGCCGCCTCGATGTTGAGCGCCTTCGCCAGGGACTCGAGCACATCGACGCTGGCGGCATTCTCCTCCCGCTCGATCATGCCGACATAATTGCGGTTGATGCCGGCGAGGTCGGCAAGTTCCTCTTGCGTGAGGCTGCGTTCCTGCCGGACCCGTCTCAGGTTCTGAGCAAGGATGCGCCGGAGTGTCATGGGCCGAACGGCAGCCCATCGCCACGCGCCACTCCACCTAGTATACTAGGTATTTCTGGAGTTTCTGGGATTAGGCGTGTGCCGGAGCAGTCGACAGATCAGCGGATCGAGGTCCATTTCACGCTAGCCCCCGGCGGCGATGCCTTCGTGGCCTCGCTCACGCACGCTGAGACCGGCGACCCGATTGTCGTCGTTCAACTACCCCGAGACCTCGTGACGGCCGCGGTGCGCGCGGCGCACCCGGTGGCTTTGGAGCTTCGAAGCAGCGGGCAGGTGGCAGCGTTCGACCCCCTCACGAATGCGGATCTGGCAACCGGCACGCTCCAGGAGCTTTTCGATGAGGCACTTGAAAGGCTTTCACCCGCCGAGGATACCGCCGATCTCGCGGAACTCGAGAGGATGCTGGAACGGGCACTGTTTCGGGTCCGGGGAGTGCGGTAGGTAGCTGAGCAGGGGTGAGCGGAGAGAAGGCCGGAGTTCTGTAGATTGCCTCATCAATAAGGGGCGGATTCCATCGAATTCAACAGAACAAACTGATAAATCGGAGACTTAGGCTCAAAGCGGCCGTTCCCAACCCCACACTTACTTGGATGTCTCGGGACGCGCGGCACTCGTCACTTCGGAGCAAGTCCGTCGCCGACCGACACGTGAAACAGGCGCCAAGGTTCTGGCTCGACTGTTGAGGCGTAGGCTTCGTCGGCCTACTTGCCGAATCAAACGAGCAAATCGCCCTGCCGCTCATCCTGCGAATCGACAGACAGTGTATTGTTGCTAGGAATCGGAGGGCCTCCAACGTTCGGCGAGTGCTGCGGCGTAACGTATCTGCGTGCCGTCCCTCATAAACAACGTGAACACGTGGGGGAGTGTATGGCCAAGTTGCCCGAACGGATGCTCTCGAAGAGCAAGATGTCGATGTACCTGCGGTCGCAATGCGACCGGCAGCTGTACCTCTCGTTGTTCAGCAACAAGGCGCCGGATCTGAACGCCGCCGGCCTGCCTGTGCCACTCAAGTCGCGAACGAATGTGCAGCTGGTCACGCAGTCGGGGCGCGAGTTCGAGTTTGACCAGTTTGACCGCCTCGTCAATGCGATCCCCGCGCATGTGGTGCACGCGCCCAAGTACAGCCCGATTGCGCTGGACGCGGCGTTGGCGAAGCCGCCGCAGCCGGCGTTCATCCTACAACCCGCGATCGAGCCGGAGGCGATGCGTGCGCGGGTGCTCGGCAATCTGGGGCTGACGGCTGTGGAGCAGCGGTGTGTGCCGCGCCTCACAGGACTGCGCCCGGATGTCCTCCATGTCCATGCGCCAAAGCCGGGCTACTTCGAAGTACTTCCTGATGGCTCGCGCAGGCTTCTGCCCGCTGGTGACAGGCGTCTCGCGATCAGTGTCATCGATCTGAAGAATGTGACCGAGGCCAATGCCAGCTATGCGGCCGAGGTGTGCCTCTATGCGCTCTTCCTCGCCAACTGGCTGGCGGCCGACGCGAGCGGTCTGTCCCAGCGATACTTCGTCTCGGATCGCGTTTATCTGTGGCAGCACGTGGAAATGCCGCATTTCGAGAAGGCGCGCCAGACGAAGGAAGGGGCGAGCGCGGCCAAGCGCATCGCCGCGCTGCTCACGGATCTGGAAGAGGGGCTCATCGAGTTCATCATCTACATGCCGAGCGTGCGCAAGTTCTTCAAAGAGGATGTCCCGCGGGTCGTCGCCGCCGGCGACGGGCAAGGCTGGGTCACGGTCGACTATCACGTGAACCCGAAGTGTGGGGCGTGCGACTTCCTCGGTCACCGCGCTTGGCTGTGGGGCGACGATCTCAAGCAGTTCGATGCCCATCCGGATCACTATTGCCTGCACGCGGCCGAGACCGGCGATCATCTGTGCAAGATGGCCGGCCTCAGCAAAGGGGCCTCGCACATCCTGGTGAGCGGCGGGCATCCGCAGGTAGCAAGCCTGGTCGGTCTGCCGCCAACGACCCCGGTGCTCAGGAAGCACGCGCTGCTCAAGCGGGACAAGTCCCAAATCGGCGCGCGGGCGCAGGCGCTTGCAACCGAGACAGCATCGGTCGACGATCAGCTGCGCATTCCCGGCCTCGCGAAGTTTTTGGATGCAGAATTCGACATAGTCGTCAATTTCGATGCGGGGGCCGGTGTGCTCACGGGCGTCGCGGTGCGGGGACTCCTGTTCGCCCCTGCTGGGCAGTCGTTCAAGGGGACCGACGGGACTTCGACCAAGACGCGCGTGTTCAAGGAGCAGGCGTTCGTGGTGGGCCGTAACCACCCGGAAGCGGAGTGGGCGGCGCTCTACGGCTTCATCAGCACGTTGTCGGGCTGGGCGGCCGCGATCCGCAAGGCCTATGCGGACCTTGGCGAAAGCACGCCGCGCACGCAGCTCGTCTTCTGGGAAGCGCGCCAGTACGAGGAGCTTTGCAATGCCTTCGGCAGGCATCTGCTCCGCGTGCTTGACCTTCCGGACCGGGACGCGCGGGCGCTGGCCTGGCTGTTCCCGGCCGAGGAGCTGATGGAGCGTGACGAGCACATCGCGCCTGGCATCGTATTCCTGCGCGACATCGTCGACGTCGCACTGCGCCTGCCGGTGCGTTTTGCCAACACCCTGCTCGGCGTTGCGGCGGCCTATCACCCGGCTAATATGACGCCGCGCAAGATCGACACGTATTACCAGGAGCCGCTCGGCAACGCGATCCCGCGCGAGCGGATTTACGAACTCTGGAACTGCCCGACCGGTGTCATCCGCATGTTTGGCCGTCCGGTCACTCTTGCTGACGCGACCAAGCGCTACGGCGACGTGCTGTGCAGCCAAAGCTGGGCCCTCGCGAGCGTAGCTGCACGCCTGCGCACCGAACTCCGCAATAACCTGCAGGGCAACGCACCAGCTCTCGACCTGTCGAATCCGACCGGCGCGGCCAAGGTCGCGTATGACGCAAAGCTGTGGATTCAGTGGGATGCCGTGGAGGCACGTACGCGCAAGACCGAAGGTACTCTTGATCTTATTGCCAAGGCCGAGCGGCTGGAGTCCTCGTACAAAGCGATCGTACTGCCCCGGCTCCTGCGCGATCTCGGCGGGCAGCGTTATGAGTTCGAGGTCAGTGAAGAGTCGACCGAGGCCAAGCTGGACGAAGGGGGCTCCTACTTTGCACTCGGCCTCGTGAACAGCCCGGGCTTTCCGATGCAGACGGCACTGAGCCTTGGCGTGGCAGCCGATCCGCCGGACCTTTCGCATGCAGCGGTGCGCACGCCGCTCCATCGCGTCATCGCCGTCACGTTGGAGTCCTTCGACCGCGTCAATCGGAAGGCCGTGATCAGCCTGCGGGCGCGCAGCCGCAATGCGGAAGATGTATTTGATGCCCTGCTCGATCGTGGCCTGGTGCCCATCACAAGCGAGCCGGTGTGCCTCCTGGAAGGACTGCCCTACGACGACTCTGGAACGACCGAGCGGATTTTGAAGGAGGTCGGACATCCGTCGTGCGCCACGCCGGCACCCGAGGCCCTCCTGGCCATGGGCAAGACGCGTGGAAAGGCCGCCAAGGGCACCGATGCGGTCACACCACTCGCGCGGGCGATGTGGGACGCGGGTACGCTGGCGACGACCGCCCTGCGCTCGGACAAGGAGGCCGATGCACTCGCAACATTCGCCACGACGCTCAAGAATCTTAATGAAAGCCAGACGCTGGCCGTCCGGGAGTGCGTGAAGCACCAATTGGCCGTGATGTGGGGTCCGCCCGGGACGGGCAAGACCGACACGCTTGTCGCACTCCTGCATGCACTGGTGCGCGAGGGACAGAAGCAGGCACGCAGCCGGAAGATCCTGCTCACGGGACCGAACTACCGCGCTGTGGAGGAATTGGCCGGCCGGCTGCTCGAAAGCCTCGACTCCGATCCGACCTGCCATGTCGAGTTCTATTGGGTCTACTCGCGCAACCGGGTGCCGCGTGCGCTGCCGAAGACGAAACCGCATCTGCACGCTGCCTCCGTGCAACTCGACAGCAGCGGCACGTCCGCAGAGCTGCAGCGACTGCAGGCGGGCTTCGGAGATCCGGCCAAGGTTGTGCTCGTGGCAACTACGGCCCACATCATCGGCCAGGTGACAAACCTCATCGGGGTTGGGGGCGGGCTGGTACAGGAACTCTACGATCTCATAGTCATCGATGAGAGCTCGCAGGTGCCGGTGACACTCGCCTTGCGGCCACTGTCAGCACTGAAGACATCGGGCCAGCTGATAGTCGCCGGCGATCATCTGCAGATGCCGCCGATTGCCAGCCTGGAGCCGCCCAGGGGCGCCGAGCATCTCGTCGGCAGCATCCAGACCTATTTTCTGACGCGCTTCAAGGTGCCCCGCCGTGAACTGCTGATCAACTACCGCTCGAACCAGGATCTCGTGGATTATGCCCGAACACTGGGCTACCCGCCCAAACTGCATGCGGCCAATCCGCAGCGCCGCCTCGAATGCGTCGTGCCGCTGTCCAAGGTGATCGCCACGCTGCCGGCGCAGCTGCCGGTCTCGTCGCTCTACGAGGTCATTCTCGATCCGGCCAAGAAGGTCACGGCCCTGATCCACGACGATATCGTCTCTTCACAAGCTAACGAGGTCGAGGCTAAGCTTGTCGCTGGCCTTGCGTACTGCCTGCGGCATGCCATGTCGGGAACGTTGCATCCAAAGGCGCTAGGCGAAACCTATGCGCCCACCACAGACGAGGACTTCTTCAAGGAAGGACTTGGCGTGGTGACGCCGCACAAGGCGCAGAAGGCTTTGGTTCTGCGCGAGCTTACGGCACTATTCCCGAAAGCTCCGCCCGAGTTGATCTTCGAAGCCGTCGATACGGTCGAGCGCTTCCAGGGGGGCGAGCGGCACACGGTGATCGTATCGTTCGGCGTAGGCGACACCGACATCATCGAGGGTGAGGAAGCGTTTCTCCTGCAGATGGAGCGCACTAACGTGGCGGTATCACGAGCCAAGGCGAAGTGCATCGTCCTGATGCCCAAGGCTTTGGCGTACCACCTTCCGACTGATCCCAAGGCGGTCAAGACGTCGAAGGCCATCAAATCCTACATCGAGGAATTCTGCAGCCAGCGCGCGGCCGTCGTCATCAAATGCCTCGGCACGGTCCGGGCGGGCGAGGTGCGCTGGCATCAGGCAGTACGCACGACATGAAAATCATACTCCTGGGCGGCCGTTGACTTGTCGACCATCTGATCGGCTTGGCGCTTGCCCGCATGGGCATCTCGTGCGGTACGCGTCGATACGACGCGCCACCCGCCGGCCTGCTCCAGAGAGGCGCGCATGAGTTTCCTGGCGTCGCTCTTGATCGACGGCACGCTACCAAAACGGATGTACATATGCGCGTCCTCGACCGCAACCGACTCGACATTGCGCCATACGGCGGCAAGCGCTGCGGCGAAGCGCTCATGGCCATTGTGGGTGAGTTGCTCGTCAGCGACGTAATCGATCACCTCTGGGCCGCCGAGAAACCACATGCGTAGCCACTGGTCTTGAATGTAGGTGCGCATGCCGTAGTAGGGCGGTGAGGTGATCACGGTTGAGAAGTTCCGCGGCAGATCGCGATAGGTTTGCGCCTGGGTGGCATCCGCACAGACAACCCGCTCAAGTTTGCCGCAACGCGTGGGTTGCTGCGTCAGGATTCGAGTGAGCTTTCGGAGCAGGATCTCACGGACCTGGACCTTGGGCGGCTTCAGTCCTTCGCGTTTCCAATAGGCGATGGAGTAGTCGGGCTTGGTGGCGAAGGTGCGCGGCATCTGGTTGGAAAAGTATGACGCGCCCGGGAGTGTCTTGCTGAGGGGGCCGTGCAGACAGCCAAGCGCCGCAGCCCGCACGAGTACAGCGGCATCCGTCTCTTGGCGCAGCCGCATGAGCCCTTCGCGTATGGCGCAGACCTCCTTCAGTGTTGAGGGCGCGAAGGCGTGGCTGAAGAATGAGGTCTGCGGCATTGCACGTGGCTCGAATGCGAGAAGCTGGTCGATGAGGGAGGTGACATCGGTCAGCGTTGCACGGGCGAGTTTTGCGCGAGCAATGGCAACGGCAATGGGTGATGTGTCGATGCCCCAGGACGGCAGGCCAAGGTGCCGCGCTGCGTAGAGCGTGGTGCCGCGACCACAGAAGGGGTCGAGGACTGTTCGGCTGCGGGCATGGTGCTTCTTCAGAATGCGGAGCGGGTACTCCAGCGGGAACATGGTGTAGTACGGACATATCGCGTTGAGGGCATGCTGCGGACTATAGGCGAGGGCTCGCGACATCTGTCATCTTTGTTTGGTCTTGGCAGTCAAGCCCGTCAGCTGCACGAAGCGTGGCTAAGTCGCGCAGGCCCGGTTATGAGCTATGCGAACTGGATAGCTTAGGACCGCTTGCAAAGCCATACTATCAAGTGTCAGTGATTCGCTGCAGTGCGCGCATGAGACTGGCATGCTTCGTGATTTTGCGGCGGGATTCCGACTGTTTGCGCTTCATAAAGCGCGTTCGCTGCTGAGTCGGGCGAGGGCATGGGAGAGGCCGCCAATATCCACACGGGCTCGAGCGAAGGCGTCGCGGAGCAGCTCGTCGGGGATGAGATGATCGTACTTCTGCCGACGCAGCGTTTCGACATGGGTGGCGAGTTCGGACGCCGTGGGCGCTGACTCCTTGAGCGCCTTAATGGCTTCCGCGACGACATGGGCCGAGGTACTGGGCGCTCGCAATCCAACTGTGTCGTATTCTGTGCGGATTCCCTTGCTGGAGAGGGCCAGGCGCATGGTCTCTCCGGTACGGGTGCCCTGCCAGTGAAAGATGTATGTATCGTCGCCATCACCGATGACGTAGCGACGGTCGAGATCAAGCGCAGCGTAAGCGGCCCGGCCTTCTTGCAGCAACTGCCAGGCCTCGGCGTCGAGGAACACCGGCCGATCATCGGCACGATAGACAGCGCGCATTTCTGCCACGAGGCGGTCGTGAAGGGGCGCGCCTTCCTGCGCGGGGAACTTCGGCACGACACCTGCCGGAGCCGACGCGACGCGGATCACCTTGCCTCTGTCGTCAACGCCTTCGACGATCCAGCGCCGTCCGGCGAAGGTCAGGTAATCGCCGATGCGTAAGGGGTTGAAGATCGGCAGGGTTCCGAGCGCGCGGTGCTCGGTGACGATGCGGTACTCCTCATCGCTCATGAAGACGGCGTAGAAGTCGTAGCGGTCGGTCAGCTGCTCACCGAGCGCGCCCAGCATGAGCACGCCGTCGCTGCCTTGTTCGAGCAAGGCGGGCGTCGTGCTGCCCATCGCTTTTAGCAGCGTCGCAAAATCGTTCGGCGTGACGGCGGCGAAGGGACCTGCGCCGCACAGCGTCTCGTAGATCGTCTTCGCCCGCGCGCCGCCGCGTTCTCGAATCAAGGCGAGAGTCTGGTGCAGCAGCGTGGACAGGCCGAGGCCCATATTGTTGCCGGGCTCGATCCAGCGTTGAAGAAGGAGGCGCACGGCCGCGACGGACTGCACCACATCGCAGCGCAGGCGAGTGAAGAGGTCGTTGTCATCGGGCTCCTCGGGCTCGATGACGTAGATGCGCAGGACCGAAGGCTGTCCTTCACGGCGTCCGCTGCGTCCGAGCCTTTGCCTCAGGCCCGCGATCGATGCGGGCGGTCCGACCTGTGCGACGGAGGCCACGGACCCGATATCGATCCCCAGCTCGAGGGTGGTGGTGGCGACGGCCGTCGTCGGAAGCTTGCCTTCCTTCAGACGTTCTTCCAGCTCCTCGCGCAGTCCTTTGGCGAGGCTGCCATGGTGGGGGAAGAATTCATTCGGGACGTTTTGAGACTCGCTGAGATTGACCAGCGCGTCGGCGATGCTCTCGACGTCCTGCCGCCGGCTGGCGAATACGAGGTTGTTGCTGCCGCGCAGATTCCGGAACATGTGTGCGGCGATATCAGCCTGCGCCGTTTGCGATGCTTCCTGAACGGCTCCTTCATCGTCCTCGACGGCGGCGGTCGCGGCTTCTGTTTTCGGAGTCGGTTCGCGGTAGCCGCGCACTTGCAACCGCAGCTCGGCTTGGCCCGAGGTCGCCTCGATCACGCGAACATCGTCCGGCTGCCCTGGTCTCAGAAACTGCCTCGCCGCCGTGAAGTCGCCGATGGTCGCCGACAATCCGACCTTGCGGATCGGCCGTCCGGCCTGCGCCTCCAGTCGCTTCAACAGCGAGGCCAAATGCACGCCGCGCTCCCCGGACATGAAGGCATGCAGCTCGTCGATGACGATGAAGGCGGTCTCGCCGATCAGCCGGCGCACCTCATGGCCGCGCCGCGCGAGCAGGGACTCGATCGACTCTGGCGTGATGAGCACGACGCCGCGCGGGTCGCGCATCGCCTTAGCTTTCGCTGCTGCCGCCGCATCGCCATGCCATTTGACGACCGGAAGGGAGAGCCGTTCACACAGCAGCTCAAGCCGACGGAACTGATCATTGATCAGCGCCTTGAGCGGGCTGATGTAGAGAACCCCGAAACTGTCGACCGGCGTACCGGCGACGCGGCTCAGGATCGGCAGGAACGCAGCCTCGGTTTTCCCGGCCGCGGTCGCTGCGGCAATGATGAGATCGTTGTCACAGCCGAGGACGCCGTCGACCCCGAGGCTCTGGATTTCGCGCAGTTCCTGCCAGCCCTGCTCCCATATCCAGCGCTGAACATCGGGATGGAGGCGATCGAAGGCGCTCGGGCTAGAGCTTGAAACCGCTGAGCTCATCGTCGCCTCCCGGTGGGGGTGCGCCCGTTGCCTCGTCCGGTGCGACGGCGACCTGGCCAAGCAGGCTCGCCCACGCGACGGTCGGATTCTGCTCCAGGATCGAGAGGAGCTGGACGAAGGCCTTCACGGAGTTGCGCGGAGTCCGGAAGTAAGCGTCGCCGATCTGCTTGCTGCAATGCTGCATGAAGGCGGTGATGGCGGCGTCGGGCATCTCGGGCAGCGTGGTCGCTCCCGATGCGAACACGCGGCGCACGTTCTCCAGCAGAACATGCAGGTCTTCGGGCGTTAGGTTACTCAGCCGGATGACCGGGCCAGAGAAATCAACCAGCCCGTCGCGGGCAAACTGGTTTTCGCCGAGGCGCGATTGCAGGGCGGGATAGCTGTAGAGCCCCCGGCGCGTGTCCATCAAAAACTCGGGCGTTCCACCGAGATAGACGCCGAGGCCGGCGACGCTACCTTGAAGCACGTCGTTGAGGATGCGGAGGATCTGTTCGTAGTTCTGATTGCGCGATGTCGCCTGCTGCATCTTATAGAGGTTCACCATCTCGTCGAAGATCACGAGCAGCCCGGCATATCCGGCGAGGCGGGTGAAGGCGGCGAGCAGCTTAAGGTGGTCGTAGACGGTGTCGTCGTCCACGATGGTGCGAACGCCGAGCGCCTGCCGCGCATCGGTCTTGGTGGTGAACTCACCGCGCAGCCATCGCAGTGCGCCCGACTTGAGCTTTTCCTCGCCTTGCTCATGGCCGCGGCAATAGGCGGTCAGGACGGTTGTGTAGTCGTAGCCGCCGACATGATCCTGAAGGCTCGCCAGCTTCTGGTGGATCATGGCATCGACGGGCGTGTTCGCGGCCTTCGCTGCCTGGGTGGTTTCTGAGATGAAGCGCTCGACGATGCTCTGAAGCGCGCCGCCATCCGGCTTGGCGCGGGTGGCCAGATTGCGCACGGCCTCCTGATAGAGGTTGCGGGCCTCGCCGCCGCGCGCGAACAGGCGGCGGTCGGGGGCGAGATCGGCATGGACGGTGACGAGGCGCTTCTCCAGAGCGATCGTGCGCACCAGATGGAGGAAGAAGGTCTTGCCGGCACCGTATTCGCCGATGATGAGGCGGAAGGCCGAGCCGGTATCGGCGATGCGCGCGATGTCGCGCAGGGCGGCGCCGACCTCGAGCGAACGTCCGACCTGGATATGTTGCAGCCCTGTCCGTGGCACGACGCCGGCGCTCAGCGCCTGGATGATGGTGTCGCGGTCACGGGGGCGAATGGGAGCGGCGTCGCTCATGCTGCCTCGGGCGTCTCGATCAATTTCTCTAACAGGTGATTGGGCACAATGCAGGGATCACCCTCCTCGATGAGCAGTTCATCGAAGCGGATGAAGGCCCAGTCGTTGATGGTTTCTAGCGCACCGTCGAAGAACATGCCACGACGCGCAAACTCGGCTTCCAGCTCGCGCCTTGGGATGCTGCCTTGCCGCGCGATCATGAGGTCGAGAACGGCCGCGTGATTGCCATCGAGCCCGTTGAACCGAGCGGGCTGGGCTGGCGTCGCTGGGTCTTCCGCGTGTCCGGATGGGCCGTTTGCTGCCGGGCTTGCCTCATCCTCCGGATCGGCGAAAACGTCCGACAAGAGGACGCGGACGGCATCCGTTTCCTGGCGAATGCGTGCAAGAACCGAGACGTCGACCGTGGCAGCGGCTGGGGGCGGTTCTGCCGGCCGCGCAGCTGCCGGCGGAACACCGTCCGCGACCAACGACGGCGGTTCCTCGTCGGATCGGCCAAGCTCGTCACGTAACGCTTCAGCGGCACGCCGCCGCTCATCCAGCCGTTGCGGATCGAGCGTGATCGGCTGCGTCGTCGGCTTCGGTGCTGGCTTCCCGCCGGTCCGCACAGTGGGCGTGGCAGGCCGCGGCGGTATCGGCGTCCCGCGCGGGGCCGGGTCGGCGGGAGCTACGCGAGGCAATTCGCGCGAGACGGTGCTGCCAGTCGCCGCGTGGATATCCGAATAGAGCTGCTGGGCGGGGAGCGCGAGAGCCTTGTAAAGCTTCTCGGCGAAGGCGACCTCATCGGCACCGATGCGCCGGTTGGCGAGCAGGGCGCCGAGCGCGACACGCGCGATCCGTTCGCGCTGGCTTTGCGCAAGGGCAGAAAGTTTACCCAACACTTGGCGCGGGTTGGGCGTCGTGCGGCGGAAGCTGGCCAGATAGGCATAGATCCGTAGGCGCTCATCGTCCGTCAGCTCGGAGAGATTGCCGATCTCGGCTTCGACGCGCCCAAGGCCCGGAGCGATGTTCTCGGCGTCGATTGTGGCGGCAACGGCAGCGATCTCGATCAGCATGCGCGCTGCGACATAAGCGGGTCGCGTCGGATCAATGGAGGCACCGTCGCGAGCCCGGAACAGCAGCACGGAGGTGTTGGCGCCGGCGATCTTGCCCCCGAAACGCGGGTCCGGTTCCATGCCGAAGCCGAGCGATTGCAGCCCAAGCGAGAGCTGGTTGAGGTCCGTCGCGCTCGGCTTCTTGTTGGCCGCCACATCAAACCCAAGCTCAGCCAGCAGCGCGCCGACGGCAGTCTCCTGGATGCCGGTCGGGGTCATGGCTTGGAGTTTGGCGCGCAGATCATCCAGCATCGACATCGGGGCTCCGCGTAGCTCGGCCGGCAGCAAGAGAGATGCGACCAGCGTGTTGCGCTTGTTCGGATGGCGTCCGAGGAAGCGGCTGTAGCTGTCGAGGGCCGTCGTGCAATCAGCGGCCAACGTGGCAGCGACTTTGAGCGGTGCCGTGAGCGCGGCCGGATCGGGCAAGCCGGTTCCCGGTCCACGCAGAGCAATCTGAGCTGTACCGTTGGCCGGTCGGTAGAACAGCTTGAGCTTCTTCGCGGGCGTGCGAACGGCGAGGCCCTGCGGATATTGCTCGGAGAAGCGCAACAGAAACAGCTGCCGGAACTCTGCGAAGCAGCGGGTGGCCGGTGTTCTCAGTTGCGACTCCGGGTGGGCGACGTACCAGGCCAACAGCCAGTTGCCGGGCAAGCGTCCTTGGGTCAGCTGTCGGCTAAGGCCCAGCTGAAGCGACAGAGGCAACTCGTAGCTTCGAGGCGGAATCTCATCGGGGGGATCATCGGGGATGGCGCCAATGGACAGGCGCACGGCGTCGACGAAGCGCGTGGCATAGCTCCGGAATGAACCCTGCCCTCCATAGATTGCAAGCAGCTCCTCCATTTCGTGGAGGATGGCCGGAGCGTCTTGCCACGCACCGTCGCTGAACAGGCGATGCTCCAGCCCGTAGAAGAACAGGAACACATGGCTGATGCCCGCATTCGGATCGCGTCGCCCACCGGCAAGCCATTGCAGATAGCCGGCCCGGGCTTGGGGCGTGATCTCGCTGTACGACGGCCAGTAGGGGATGTTCTGCCCGGCAAGGTCAGGATTGCGGCTATCGACCTGCGCATCCGGGTCGATGATGTGGGCTTGACTGCGGTCGAAGCCGTAGCGCACGCGGGGAAGCGGCCCGACATAGATCATGCCGCCCGGCATCGTGAACCCTTGAATTGTGCAAGCCTCGCCCGGCCCGAGCCAGCGGACGGCAACACTTGGATTGCGCCTTGGAGCCGGAGGAGCAACCGGCGCATCGGTCGCTATCAGGCGGTCGGGCTGGCGGGCCGGAAGCCCGGTCGCAGACGGGCTATTCGTCGGCCGCCTCGGACGACGAAAGAGCCAAGCAACGAGTGCCAATCCTGCAAGAACCCACCACAGGCTCGTCATTGCGCCCCCCGACGAGCGAGTTTAGCGAGAACGCGCTCCAGCACCAACGACCGGCCGCGGTCTCTTCGCGGTTTTCCAAAACGTTTCGGAGCAGTAGCATCCGAGCTGTGTCACGCACATCACAGCCCGACACGTAACTGGCGGACCAGAGCGACTTCTATCTGCCGCTCGAGCTCATGGGGGCGCAATCCCATGCCTTCCCAACTGCACATGGGCATGCACTATTGCGTCCTTCGGTCCCAACCTCAACCGTCTCGATCGTCAGGCTGCTGCTCGAAGCAGAATGACGAGTGGGCGGCGAGCCGGGCCCGCTACATGAGCGTGGAAATGCTGCCGCGGTCAGCGATGATCCACAGGCACGCCCGAAGCGCATCGCGGCGGCCTGAGATGCTATCCGGGCTGGGAGCGAGCGCGGGCCATGACCAGCCGCCTACAACACGACTTGGGGCACGATCGAACGAGGCTCCAGAGCGGCCTACCAATCTCCAATGGCTCCAATGCTCTGTTGCCCCGTAAGTGTTGGGCGAGGTGACAATCAGACCGGTCAACCGATGGGGTCTTGCGCTCATCCTCGATGCGCACGCCATGCAGCCAGGGAGCTAACTTCCCAGCGGCGCTATCACTCCTCCGTCCCGACCATCACGACATGCACGACGCTCATTGGGCTGATCAGCGGCAATGCCGCGACGCACAGCGTCAGCGCGAGCCCCATCGACGCGATCGCCGCATGCCGCCACCATCTGAGCTGCAGGCTGGCGGCATCGACGCGATCGGCCCAGGCAGCGATGACGGCTTCGTAGGGGATCGGTGGCGGCATCATGCTGCCGACGGCACGTCCGCGTGAATGGACCGACGCGGCGTAGACCGTCGTCCGTGGCGGGATCGATGCCACGGCGAACCAGCACAGCGCCGCGGCCTGGAGGGCGAGATTGAGCCCGAACGCCGATTGGTAGGCGATGATCGGCGGGCGGCCATTCTCTGGCGGCCAGAACTCGACGATGAAGCCGAGGCCGGCCTGGACGCTGAAGGCCATGACAACATGGAGTAGGTTGAGCGCACCATTCGCGCGGCCGGACACCGCCCTCGGGAACGTGTCGGCGAGGATCGCATAGCTCAGCACCGTGCCGGCCCCGAGCGCGGCGATCACCAGCCAGGGGACAATCGGTGGGACGGGCCATCGCATCACGAGAGCCAACTGCGCCAGCACGGACAGCGCCGCGGCAACGCCAAGGACACCGGCTTGCGTGACGCCGGCCGCACGCAATCGGTCGGCGGCAAACCCGAGCACGAACGCGCCGGCGCTGAGCGCACAGGCCATGACGAACAAGCTGTTGACCGTTGCGGCTCGGTCGAAGCCCTCCACATGTGTGAGCCATGGTGCCGCCCACAGACCCTGCAGCGCCCATGCTGACCCGATGACCGTCGCGGACAAGGGCGCGAGCCGCCAGAAGCACCGATCCGCATAGATCGCAGCGACACTGATGGTTGCGGGCGCCGATTCGCGGCGCGCCTGTTCCTTTTCCGGCACGACCAGGAGGACGAGGAGGGCCGACAGCGCGGTCAGGGCGGCAAGCAGCAGGAACAGCCCCCGCCAGCCGAGCGGTGCCAGCAGGATCTCGGCCGGCTGGGTCGCAGAGACCGCACCGAGCGCACCAATCATCACGAACCAGCCGTTCGCGAGCGCGATCCGGTTCTGCGGAAACCACAGCACGATGGCCTTCAAGCCCGCCATCAGCGCTCCGGCAACGCCGAGGCCGATCAACACGCGCGCGACGAGCAGCTGCGCGAAGCTGTCGGCAATCGCGAACAGAAGCGCACCGGCAGCCGCGATCGACAGCAGAATGGCCTGGACACGGCGAGGGCCGTAGCGGTCGAGCCAAACGCCGAGCGGGAGTTGCACGAGGCCGAAGGCAAGGAAGTACATCGACGCGAGCAGCCCGAGATCGGCCGCGCTCAGTCCCAGATCGCGCGTCAGGCCATCGGAGATTAGCGCCGTGATCGTGCGGTAGAGGTAGGAGAGATAGTAGCCGCTGACGAACGGCAGGAAGACGAGGCCGATGGCTCCGGAGATCGACAGTCCGGTCCGCGTTCCTGGCCTTGGATTGGCGGCGCGCGCCGGTTGCCGGTTTCCGGGCATCGCCGCCTTGACGCCGCGAACGCGAGGTGGCGCGGCCGGCGCCGGTTCCATCTCGGGCCAGCTTCCCAGACCGTTGCCGCGCATGCCTCACCCCTCCTCGCGTTTTTCGCGGCGCCAAAGAAGGCGGAGCACACCATCGTCGGTCTTTTCGATCAGCGCCGCGCGGATCGGGCCCGACAGCGAGGGATCGTCGAGACGCACGCTGAGGTACGACGACTGGTCCTCGGAGGTCTTGCGCCACGCGGCGCCGATCTCCGTGACACCGGCAATGACGCGGAAATCCGGTGCGCCGGGAGAGGTCTTCTGGTCGTTGGCGACGATCCGGACCTTGGTGTTCAAGGTGAGGGTCCGGATGGTGCCAGCATATCCGTCCTTGTCGGGTTTGAAGGTTCCGATGATTGGCATGGGCCTGTGCTCCTTGTTTCGATCATGGGGAAACGGGGGTGAGGATGATGTCCTTGTGGACGATGACGCGCAGCGGCCAGCCCGGCCGTACAGTGAGCGTCGGCTGCACGTTGAGCTCGCGCTCGATGAGACGCTGACCGGCGCGGTTGGTGGTCTGGCCGGTCGACTCGCGCAGCGCCCGGATGATGTCGCTGTCGCCGCTGCCCTGACCGAACGCGAGGCTCGATCCGACGCCGAGAACGGTCGCCAGCCCGATGCCCTTCAAAAGCCGCCACGTCTTGAGATCGACGGCATCGGTAAGACCGGCGTAACCCGCCGTGTCGGTTGCCGGCAGGTTGTCGATGACGATCGAGGTTCCGTCGGGGCGGATGATGCGCTGCCAGACGACGAGCGCGCGCTCCTGTCCGTAGGCGACGACGCTGTCGTAGCGGCCGATGAGGCGCGATCCTTGCGGCACGAGGAGATGGCGGCCGGTGACGGTGTCGTAGACGTGCTCAGTCACTTGCGCGATGACGAAGCCCGGCAGGTCGGCGTTGAGGCCGGTGACGAGGCTTGCCGGGATGATCGTGCCGGCAAGCATCTGGTAGGGTGATACCGGCTTCTGCGCGCCGTGCGGATTGTAGATCTCCTTCTCCGGGCCCGCCCGCAGGAATGCGAGTTTCCGGTTCTGGTCGGTGGCATCGACGCTGGGTGAGGCGCCATCGATCTGCGCTCTCAGCCGCTCGGTCGCCGCAGACGTGAGTGCGGCGAGGTCCGTGGTGGATGCCGGCGGGGCGGCAGAGCTGACCGTCGCAGCCGCTGCCGGTGATGCCGGTGCCGACCGTGCTTGCAGCCGGAAGAACGGCTGCGACGCGCGGGCCTCGATCTCGAGCCGCATCATCCGGGCCTTCTCGACGCGTTCGGCCTCGAGGGCGGGGTCGGGTGTCTGCAATTGTGGGACGGTGGTGAGGACAGGGACTGACGGACGCGTGACCTGCGTCGGCACGCCCTCATAGCTCGACGGCAGGCGGTCGAGACCATCGGCCGTCGGCTTGCGGTTTCCAGTGACGAGCTCCGGACGGGGGGCCTTCGGTTTCCAGGTCGGCGGGTCGAGGGCGACGATCACGAGGCCGGCCAGCAGCAGACAGCCGAGGCCGATGACGCCGACCAGTACGCGGCGGTTGATGCGCGTCACCGGGCGTGGGCGTGCGCGCAGCGCGAGATCCTCCGGATCGGCCTTCGGCGCGCGTGCTGTCTCGGTCTTCTCGCTCATCCGCGCCGCTCCTTCCAGATGGCATCGGTGCGCACGATGCGGACGACCTGTTGGGGCGCGGTGCCATGGCGAAGCTCGGCGGCGGCGAACAGCCGATCGACCACGTAGGTGGCGCCCTTGACCCGGTAATTGACGAGGGCCGGCTTGCCGCTGCCATCGATGACGAACAGCGGCGGCGCCTCGCCCTGGCGCAGGTTCGGCGGGAACTGGATGAAGACCTTGGCCCCGTCGTCGAAGACGCGAACCGGCTTCCACGGTGCCTCGCCCTCGAGCCGGTAGCGGAAGCGGATGTTGTCGACGTCGAGACCGATGCGGTCGCTCGGAAGCGGCGCGAGGCCAGCGGCGCTCGTCCCCTTGATGGGCGTCAGTTTTTCACCGGGGTACGTCCACGAGACGGACGCCATGTAGGTCGCCTCCGTCGACTGCAACTCGAGGTGATAGGTGCGCCGGTCCGTGGTGATGACGAGGTTGGTGGTGAGCGCTGGAGCGATGGGCTTGACGAGAATATGGACCTGGGTGCGCTCGCCCTCGCCGCTCGTCGTGTCGCCGACGACCCACCGCACCGTGTCGCCCGCCGATACCGAGACGAGCCTTTCGCCGGCTTCAAGTGCTACGTCCGTGACCTGGTTGACGGCGGCATAGAGCTGGTAGAGCGCGCCAGCGGTGTAGGGGTAGACCTGGATGGCGTTGATGAAGCCGGCCTTGCTCGGCTCGACCTTTGCGGCGCGGTGGGCGGCACCGATGCGCTCGCCCGGCGTCGTTTCCGGGACGACGACATCGCGTTGCGGCAGTGGCTTCAACTGGCCGGGCAATGGCAGCGGCTGCGGAACCTCCACGACCCGGACCGGTGGCGGCGCCGCCGCCGACTTGACCGGCTTGGGCTCGATGGGATCGAGCTTGACCTCGGGCACCATGACACGCTCGGCGCAGCCGGACAGCATGGTTGCAAGCAGAAGCATCACAGGCGATCGCGCGCTCATTTGCTCTCTCCCGTCGCCAGGTCCTGCGTCCAGTTGAAGGCGTGCACGTAGATGCCCAGCGGGTTCTTGGCGATCGTCTCCGGCGTGCGCGGCGGGGTGATCACGATCGACAGGACGGCGGTCCAGCGCTTGGTGTCGCGGGTTGCGCCGTTCTCGAAGGTCCGCTCCGTCCATCGCAGCTGGAACGAGCTGTCGGAGGCACGCACCACGCTCGTCACCTCGACGGCGACGGTCAGCCGGCCGACGTTGGCGAAGGGGTCGTTCTCGCGGGCATGCTCGTTGAGCGTCACCGCCGCGCGGTCCGTCACGAAGTCGTAAGCTCGAAGCCAGTTCTGGCGAACGACGACCGGATCGATCGACAGAGAGCGCACGCTCTCGATGAAGCGGGCGAGCGCATAGGCGATTTGCGCATCGCTCAGCTTGTAGGTGTCGGGGACAGGGCCGACAGCGCGCACTTTGCCGTCGCGCTCGACCTCGACGACGAACGGCACCGCGGCGCCGCTGCGGTTGAGCCAGACGAGGCCGACGGCCAGCGCCAGCGAGATTCCAAGGCAGAGGACCGCGACGAGCCGCCAGTTGTGTGCCTGGGCGCGTGCCGTGCCGATGCGTTCGTCCCAGACCTGCCCGGACTTCTGGTAGGGCGTCACCGGCTCCGGCGTCTGGCCATAGCGCAAGGTCGTTCGCTTGAACCGCATGGATCTCAACTCCTCGTGCTGTCGTCCTTGAGCTCCGGATTGGCCGGTCCCATAGGCCGGTCGCCCTCGCGCACGGCTCCGGCCGCGACGAAGGCCGCATCGCGCAGGCGCTGGTCGCGGCGCAGCTGCTGCGCCCATTGCGGCGGCTCGTTCGCGGGTGGGGATGCGGGCGGCGCTGCATTGGCGCTGCCCGAAGGGGCTGTGGCCCTGAGCCCGTAGGCTGCGCCCTGTGCATAGGCATCGCGCGCCGGTGCGGTCATCGAGGCTGCGGCATTCGCCATGGGGCGCGTCACCGTCGCCTGGGCGACACCCCGCATGCCGCCCTGCTCGTAGGCCGTCGACACGGTGCCTGCGAGGGACGCGCCAGCCTGCACGGCGGTACTTCCGGCCCGGGCCCCGAGCCGAACAGTCGCAGCCGTCATCGCCCCTGCGCCCACGCCTGCTGCCGCAAGACCGGCCGTCGTGCCGACGGCGGCGCCTGCACCCAGTTGCGGCGCGCCAGTGACGAGGCCAGCGGCGATACCGGGAACGAACACCGCGAGCCCGAACACGGAGATGGCGGCGAGGATGATCGAGGCGGCGTGCTTCAGCGTGATCTCGGTGCCGGCGGCCGGCACGATCGCGCCGAACAGGCTCGAGCCGATGCCGATGACGATCGCCAGCACCATCAGCTTCAGGCCGGAGGTGATCACGCCGCCAAGGACGCGCTCGGCGAGGAACGCCGTGCGCCCGAACAACGCGAACGGCACAAGCACGAAGCCGGCAAGCGTCGTCAATTTGAACTCGATAATGGTGATGAAGAGCTGAACCGCGAGGACGAAGAACGCCAGAAGCACGATCAGCCACGCCAGCATCAGCACCATGATGGTGACGAAGTTGGAGAAGAACGAGGTGACGCCGATCAGCTCGCCGGCCTTGTCGAGCAGCGGCCGCGAGGCCGTGAACCCGGTCTCCGCCACGAAGCCCGGCCGCATTAGGTCGGTGGCCGTCAGGCTCGTCGCCGACGCCTTGAGACCGAGGCCCGCGTACGACTGGAAGATGATGTCGGCGAGCGCCTGAAACTGGTTCAGCACCAGCGCGAAAAAGCCGACGTAGAGCACCTTGCGGATCAACTGGGCAGGAACGCTGTCCTCGCCGTAGAGCGCCCAGAACAGACCGGCAAGAACGATGTCGATCGACACCAGCACCGTGGTCAGGAACGCGACGTCGCCGGCGAGCAGCCCAAAGCCGCTGTCGATGTAGCGGCTGAAGACCTCCGTGAAGCGGTCGATGATGTTCAGATCGTCCATGGCAAGGCTCCGCCTGCGGCGCCCGTGAGCGCCGGTTTTGAGGCCGGGAAATGGGAGGTCAGATCAGCTTATCGTCGTCGGGTCGTTCGCTTCGCGATCATCATTTCCCCCGCGTGTAGGCGCGGCCATCGCCGAGGAAGGCCTTGAAGCGGGCGCGGCCGGTCTCCTCGGCGACGAGGTCGCGGGCTCGCTCTGTCGTCTCGGCACGGGCTTGCGCGGCGAGGAGCACCTGGAGTTGGAGCGACTGCTTGATGTGGAGGGCTGCCAGCTCGTTACCGGCTTGCCCCACCTGAAGGCTGCCCGCTGCGCCCGACGAGCGGGCAAGGATCTGGTCGAGGAGCCGCGCGTCCGCTTCCGTCGTCTCGGTCACCTGACCTTGCATGACGGCCGCGCGCTTGAAGCTGCCATAGGCTTCCTCCCATCGCGAGCGGGCAGCGCGGACGGCGTCGTTGCTCGTCAGTGCATCGGGGAAGCTCGCCGGATAGAGCCGCGCGTAGGCGGCTTCCGTCTCCTGGACCTTGAGTGCCAGGGCATCGCCCTCGCCGATGCGGGCGTGGAGTGCCGACAGTGTTCGCTGGAGATCGGGACTGACTGAGCCCGACAGCGACAGCAGATGGCGGTCCATCCGCAAGAGCTGGGCGGCTTCGTTCTGCAATTGGCGGACTTGGTTCTGGACGCCTTCGAGTGTGCGAACGGCTGCCAGCAGATTCTGCTGGTAGTTGGCCGGATCGAAGACGGTGAGGCCATGGGCCTCGGTTGCGGCGATCGTACCAAGCAGGGCAGCACGGGCTGCGAGGCGGGCAAGGGGCCGAGTAGCAAGAGTGCGGGCTCGGGTCATCGGCGGGTCCTCCTGGATTTGGGTGCGGAGCGGAATGGGGACAAGCGTTCGGCGATTACGGCGGGGTCGAGGTCGGGCATCGCGGCTGGCGGCAACACGGCCTCGACGGCCGTCGAGTTCATCAGCGCAGCTGTAGGCGGAATGGGCTTGGGCTTCTTCGCCACCGGCGGAGGCACAGGAGGCTTCTCGTCTTCGCTTGCAGGCTTCGAGCCTGAGGCCTCCGCAGTGTTCGTTTCAACCTTCGTGACCGGCACGCCTTCGATCACCTCGGCGGCCCAGGGGAGGCCCTTGGCGCGCAGGAACCCGGCAGCAAACCCGTGCGGCATCGGTTTTGCGAGCACCTCGTCGATGAGACGCTGGTCATCGGGGGAGGAGGCAGCCGCGAGCGCCAGCGCGACCGGCCCAAGGCCGAGAGCGAACTGCCGGTTTCCGCGTGCGGTCTGCGCGTAGTAGTCGCGCTTCGGCGTCATCCGCGAGAGGATTTCGATCTGGCGCGCATTGAGCCCAAACCGCTCGTAGACGGCGCGCAACTGCGGCTCGTGCGCACGGTCGTTCGGCAGGAAGATGCGCGTCGGGCAACTTTCCAGGATGGCGGGCGCGATCGACGAGCGCTCGATATCGGCAAGCGACTGCGTGGCGAAAACGACGGCGACGTTCTTCTTGCGCAACGTCTTCAGCCATTCGCGGATGCGGGCGGCAAACAGGGGGTCGTCGAGGAACACCCAGGCCTCGTCGAGGATGAGGAGCGTCGGCCGGCCCTCGAAGCGTGCCTCCAGGCGATGGAACAGGTAGGTCAGGACAGGCAGGACGAGGGACTTGTGCGCCATCAGCCCGTCCATCTCGAAATGGAGCACGTCGGCGAGTTGCAAGGTATCCTCGGCACCATCGAGCAGTCGCCCGTAGGGGCCCTCGAGGGTGTAGGGCGCCAGTGCCTGACTGAGCGCGCTCGACTGGATCAGCACGGCAAGGCCGGTCAGCGTGCGCTCATTCTTTGGCGCCGAGGCGAGGCTCTTGAGTGCCGTCCAGACGGCGTCCTTGACGTCTGGCGTCACCGTGACCTTTTCCGCGGCCAGAAGCCCGAGGACCCAATCGAGTGCGACGGCGAGGTGGGCGGGATCGTCGATATCGGCGAGCGGCTGGAACGCGAGATCGCCATCGAGCGCCAGATCGAGCGCGGTGCCGTTCATCGCAAGTGCGGACGCGCGCGCGGATCGCCCCTTGTCGAAGATGGCTACCTGCGCCCCGATGAAGCGGCGGAACTGAAGGGCGAGCGCCGCCAGGAGGACCGACTTGCCGGCGCCTGTCGGGCCGACCACCAGGGTGTGGCCGACGTCGCCGACGTGCAGGTCGAGCCGGAACGGCGTTGTTCCGCGCGTCTCGGTCATCATTAGCGGCGGCGCATTGAGGTGGCGGTTCGCCTCCGGCCCCGCCCAGACCGCCGACACCGGCATCATGTGCACGAGATTGAGCGTGTGCACGATCGGCTGGCGGATGTTGGCGTAGGGGTTTCCCGGCAGCGATCCGAGCCACGCCTCGACGGCATTGAGGCTCTCGCGGATGGTGACGAACCCCCGCCCGTTGACGATGCGCTCCACGGCGAGCAGCTTCTCCTCGGCGCGGGCCGCATCGAGATCGGCAACGACGAGGGTCGTGGTGACGTAGCCGAAGGCGACCTCGTCGGAGCCGAGCTCTTCCAGCGCCGCGTCGGCGTCCTCCGCTTTCGCCGCGGCATCGGGATCGACGAGCGCAGTCTCGCGGTTGAACATCACCTCGCGCATGACCGCCGCGACGGATTTGCGCTTGGAGAACCAGTGCCGCCGCAGTCGGGTCAACTGCCGCGCGGCCTCGGCCTTGTCGAGCGCGATCCAGCGCGTCATCCATCGGTAGGCAAAACCAAGATCGTTCAGCGCATCGAGGAGACCGGGTGTCGTCGCATTCGGAAACCCTGCAATGGTGAGAACCCGCAGATGCCGGCTGCCGAGCTGCGGCTCGAGCCCACCGGTCAGCGGCGTGTCGCAGAGCAGCGCATCGAGATAGGCCGGCGGCTCCGGCCGGGCGATCCGGTGGGCGCGATCGGAGACGGTCCTGTGCAGATACGTCAGCGTCTCGCTGTCGCCCAGCACGTGCACCTCGGGCAACAGCGACGCCATCATCTCGATTGCCCGGCCGGTCTCCGTCACGAACGCAGTGAGCTCTGATCTGATGTCGGCAACCACGCCCCGGCCTTCACTGCGCTCGTAGAAGAAGCGCTCGGCCCGTTGCGCCGTGTCGGCGGGCGGCAGGTAGAGAAACGTCAGATGGTAGCTGCTCTCGAAATGCGCGCCTTCGGCGGCGAAGGCCGCCTTGCGCTCCTCGTCGACGAGCCAGGAGGCGGGATCGCCAAACCGTCCTGCGGGGTAGCCCTCGGCGGGGATGCGCTCGGCCTCGGAGAACAGCGCCCAGCCCTCCCCGAACCGCCGCAGCACGTTGTTGAGCCGTGCGGAGATCGCCACCAGTTCGGCCTCGGTGGCGCTGTCGAGATCGGGACCACGGGTGCGGATGGTGCGCTGAAAGCTCCCGTCCTTGTTGAGCACGATGCCCGGCGCCACCAGGCAGGCCCACGGCACGTAGTCGCAAAGCCGCGTCTCCTTGCGGCGGTACTCGGCGAGGTTCAGCATGAAAGCGCCCCCTTGTGGCGGGCGTGGCGCGACAGCACGAGCAGGAACTCGGGGTCCTTGCGCGTCACCCAGACGGCGATGGCATGCCCGGCGAGCCAGACGACGAGACCGGCGAGCCAGAGCCTAAGCCCTAAGCCGATGGCGGCGGCGAGCGTGCCGTTGAGGATGGCAAATCCGCGCGGCGCCCCGGCGATCAGTACCGGCTCGGTCAGGGCTCGGTGGAGCGGCACCTCGTAGCCGGGTGGCAGGGGGATCGAGCTGAGCATGGGTCTGGTCTCCGTCAATTGATGAGAGCGCCACCGGCGAACGAGAAGAAGGAAAGGAAGAAGGAGGTGGCGGCGAAGGCGATCGAAAGCCCGAACACGATCTGGATGAGACGCCGGAACCCGCCGCCCATGTCACCGAAGGCCAGGCTCAGCCCCGTCACGATGATGATGATGACGGCGACGACTTTCGCGACGGGGCCCTCGATCGATTCCAGAATGCGCTGCAGCGGCGCCTCCCACGGCAGGCCGGAGCCGGCCGCTTCGGCGGCTGTCGCGCCGACGGCGAGAAACACGGCAACGAGCAGCAGCCGGCGGCTCATGTGCCACCTCCCGTCGTGTCGATGACGCGCAGCGGCGAGATGGCGAGCGGCTTCAGGCGGTAGTCGCCACCGTCATCGAGGCCGTCGATCTCGTGGATGGAGGCGACGCGCCGGTCGTTGCCGCGGCCATCGATGAACACGATGATCTCGATGGCGAGCGCGATGAGGTCGCGCGGTACCGTCACGACGGCTTCCTGGATCAGCTGCTCGAGCCGGTAGAGCGCCATCAGGGGCGAGTTGGCATGAACCGTCGTGATGCCGCCGGGGTGGCCGGTGTTCCAGGCCTTCAGCATGTCGAGTGCCTCTGGCCCGCGCACCTCGCCGACGATGATGCGATCGGGCCTGAGCCGGAGAGTCGAGCGCACGAGATCGGCGAGTGAGACGATGCCGGGCCGGGTGCGCAGCGACACGCAATCGGGCGCGGAGCAGCGTAGCTCGCGGGTATCCTCCAGGATGACGACGCGCTCGCCGAGATGGGCGATCTCGGCCAGCAGCGCATTGACGAGCGTGGTCTTGCCCGACGACGTACCACCGACGACGACGATGTTGCGCTGATCGCGGATCGCCGTCGCAAGTACGTCGGCCTGCGTCGGCGTCATGACCCTCTTGGCCACGTAATCCTCAAGCGCGAAGACTGCGGCGGCGGGCTTGCGAATGGCAAAGCAGGGGGCCGCGGAAACCGGCGGGATCAGGCCCTCGAACCGCTCGCCGGTTTCCGGCAACTCGGCGGAGATGATCGGCGCCTTGTCGTGGACCTCGCGGCGCACGTGGGCGGCAACGAGACGGATGATGCGCTCGGCCTCGGCGGTGGCGATGCGCTCGCCGGTATCGATGCGGCCCTCCCCGAGCTTGTCGAGCCACAACCGGCCGTCGGGGTTGACCATGACCTCGATTACGGCGGGATCGACGAGAGCGGCAGCGATTGCGGGACCGAAGGCGGTGCGCAGCATCTGGCGGCGCCGGCTTTCAGATTGTTCCGCGAAGGCGAACAGATCAGCCATGGCCGCCCTCGCCTTCTGCGGGCTCGGCGCCGTTGTGGCCGTTCGCCGGTCTGGCGGGCGCTGGAGCCTGAGGATCGGCGGGACTTGGCTCGCCGGAACCTGGCTCGTCGTCGGCGGCCGTCGCGAACAGATCAGGGTTGTGCGCGGCGATGCTTTCGAGCACCTCGGAAACGAGGCGGTGATCGGACGCCAGCCGCCGCCCGACCTGGGCGACGAACACCTCGAAACGCTGCCGGCCGAGCGCGCGCGCGGCGTCCTGCTCGGACTGCGGCAAGGGTGGCGTGATGGTCAGGAAGTAGCGCACGAACAGCGACAGCGTCTCGGTGGCGATGGCCACGTCGCGCCCGACCGTCGAGAGGCTCGACGACATCCGGTCCATCCGCCTCAGCGTCGCCTCGTCGAGCATGCGGCGGCGCTCGGGATTGAGGTACTGGTCGAGCGCCTCCTCGACGAGTGCCGACTTCGCGCCCTTGCGGCGGTTGGCGGCAAGTGTGAGGTTCTTCACGGTGCCGTCGTCGAGATAGAGGCTGATGCGATGCTTGGCCATGGTGCGCCTCAGATGCCGGAGATGTCGTCGTTGGCGTCGCGGCCGGTGCACGGACCTCCGCCGGCGCCGGTGTCTCGGCCGGTATCGGCGTCAAATTCGACTGGCCAGTCGAGATCGCCCCAATCGTCGCGCAGCGGCATGACCTCCCGATCGTCGGCGCGATCCCGCCGCCGCCCGCCGCCCGCAACGTGGTCGGACCAGGGCAACTGCAGGCGGTAGTCGACGACACGCTTGACGCCGGTCCAGTCATCGGGCCGCGTGGCCGAGCGGTCGGGACACGCGCGTGTCGGCGGCGGCAGGCAGCGCTCTACGAGATTGCGGTCCGTGAAGAAGCGGAGTTTCCGGGCGCGGATCGGCGGCGTGCCGGAGATCATCACGAGGGCATCGTCGGGCGGCAACTGCATCACCTCGCCGGGGGTCAGAAGCGCGCGCGGGGTCTCCTGCTCGGCAACGGCGAGGCGCGACAGCCACGGCGCAAGCCGGTGCCCGGCAAGGTTCCGCTGGGCTCTGAGCTCCGTCGTGGTGCCGAGCGCATCCGAAAGGCGCTTCGCCGTGCGCTCGTCGTTGGGCGCGAAGGCCACGCGGACATGGCAGTTGTCGAGGATGGCGTTGTTGGCGCCGTAGGCCTTCTCGATCTGGTTCAAGGATTGCGCGATCAGCATGCAGCGCACGCCATAGCCGGCGAGGAAGGCGAGCGAGGTCTCGAAGAACTCGAGCCGCCCCAGAGCCGGCAACTCGTCCAGCATGAGCAACAGACCGCGATCCCTCTGCGTGCGGTCCCGCGTCGGCAGCGTCTCCGTCAGCCGCCGGGCGATCTGGTTGAGGATCAGGCGCACCAGCGGCCGGGTTCGCGAGATGTCGGAGGGCGGGACGACGAGATAGAGCGAGACCGGCCGCTCGCCGTCGATCAGGTCGGCAATCCGCCAGTCGGAGGCAGCCGTGTTGGCGGCGATGATCGGATCGCGATAGAGCCCGAGCAGGCTCATGGCGGTTGAAACCACGCCGGAGCGCTCGTTCTCGCTCTTGTTGAGAAGCTCGCGCGCGATCGAGGCCACCACCGGATGGGGTTCCGGCGCTTGCTCGCTGCCGACGTGGTTCGTCGTCAACATGATGCGCAGCGTGCGCTCGATCGACCGGCCTGGATCGGCAAGGAAGGTCGCGACGCGGTTGAGCGTCTTCTCCTCCTCCGCGTAGAGCACGTGCAGGATGGCGCCCGTCAGCAGCGCGTGCGCGGTCTTCTCCCAGTGGTCGCGCCGCTCGCGCGCGCCGTCCGGATCGACGAGGATGTCGGCGATGTTCTGGACGTCGCGGACCTCGTGCGTGCCACTCCGCACCTCGAGGAGCGGATTGAATCTCGACGAACTGGGCCGCGTCGGATTGAACAGCAGGCAGTGCGAGAACCGCGCCCGCCACCCGGCGGTCAGCTCCCAGTTCTCGCCCTTGATGTCGTGGACGATCGCCGAGCCGGGCCAGGTGAGCAGCGTCGGCACGACGAGGCCGACGCCCTTGCCCGAGCGCGTCGGCGCGACGGCGAGCACATGCTCCGGTCCGTCGTGACGCAGGTAGCGCTCGTCGTAGAGGCCGAGAACAATGCCCTGCTCATCAAGGAGGCCGGCGGCCTTGATGTCGGAGAACTCCGCCCAGCGGGCCGAGCCATAGGTCGTGGCCTGCGCCTTCGACCCGGCCCGCCGGACGGCTCCCCCGATCGCGATGAGCGCCGGCACGATGCCGCCGAGCGCCGCGAGCATCCCGGCGCGGTTGAAGACCTCCGGCGCCTGGGTCTCGAACGTGAGCCACCAGGGGAAGATCTTCCATGGCGCGTAGAGGGGCAGGCCGAGCACCGTCGTCCAGGCGGGCCCGAGGGCGGGCTGATGCCCGAGCTCGGCTGCGGCCCACTGGGTGGCGGCCCACAGTGCCGCGATCGCGAGCGCGGCCGACAGGCCGGCCTGGAACATGAGTTGACGGGCGTTCGGCATTGCTGATCCCTTCTCGCGCGGTTGCGCCAAGATGCTGGATCAGGATGCCGGTGCGTGGGCCGGCGGGGAACGCGGGATCGCGGTGAATGGGGTGTAGCGGGGTGTAGGAGCACGTGTGGGGTTCAACGACGTGAACCTTGCGCCGGCCGCAAGCAGTCTGTGACACTTCTGAGAAACGAAGGACCATTTTCGATTTTCAAGCGGAGGTGCGATCTACGCTATTGCCGCTGCAGGTACACAATCTGAGTAGACGGTCGACATCAAGTGGGCGTTGAACTTGATCGCGAGCAGTACGACAGTCGCGATGAGAGGAGTTATGCTGAGGGGCAATACATGAAATCACGATCCCGAACAAACTCAATGCACTTCCACGCCTTCTAATCGCAAGACGAATTTGGCGTACTCCTGCCCAGTAAAGATATGGTTGTAGCCCTTTTCTTGGGCGAAGTGATCGATAACACCTCCGACAGACTTTAGAAAGGCAGTTTGCTCTAGCGGATAAGCATCAGGAAACCGGCGATCTAAAGTGCGATAGATGCCCGCAATGCTGCAGCAAGTCTCCAGGTTATCGTGAACGAGTTGCCGCATAGCATGTTCGCTGATGCGCATTGCTCCGGGCGTTTCGAGGTCGTAGACTAAAGCGTACAAGATGTCCTCAAAGGCGTCCGTAAATTTTGCCCACTGCGTGTCGACTTCAAGTAGTGTTGGGCTCATGCTCTTCTTGAGTGACTGAGCCATCGGATCGAATTCGCTATCATCTGACCCGGGTGCCGTCAGCAGTTGGTCCGCGAGCGCCTTGACAGGGCCCAAATCTGCTTCTGGGGGATAGATATCCAGGGAGCCGCGCTCTCTCAAAACTTCGAATTCGTGGTTGTGTTCAGCGCGAGGAAAGCGCACCTCCAAGACGTTCAGGTCTGCAAGGTCCGAGGCTGACGACACCGGGACGAAAAGTCCACGTTGAGCGTATAAGCGTTCGGTCATCGGTGGAGGCAATAGGACTGCGATGCGATTCGCCAGATTCCCAGTCACGTTGAGGGCATAAACGGAAGAGTATGTGGCATGCGGCGGCTGGCCAAGAGTGGCAAATTTGACAGCGATGTCAGGGTCAAATGTGAAGTCAACCAATCCCGTCTTTATTCCGTAGTGTTGCGCGGTAGCGAGATAGGCGCTTGGGCTCGTGCGGAGATAAATATTGGTTCGCGAACCCGGGTGCATAGACAAGGCGGTGTTCCACGATATTGAAGAGAGAAGCCGGCAGAAAATGTTTGCTCGCTTTCGCTCAGTCTCGACATCAACTCCATCTCTGAACAATGAGGCCGTTATGGGCCACTCTGAGTTTGCTTGTCCACGAAATATAAGTCGCTCTCCATCTAAGGCGCATGCATTCATCAGGCTTTGGAGAAAGATAGCTGCATGCCAGGGGGAAGAGACGGAGATGCACTGCTGTCCGATGCGGTTAACTTCACCGAATGCCTTTCTGTAGAAGTCCTGCACATGAGGATCACGATAACTGCTTCCGTCTACAAAGTTGTAGACAGGATAGGCGCTGAGCGCCCAATCTCGCTTGGATGCCAAGACCGAGTATGTGAGCATTCCCGATATGCCTGAATTCTCGGTCATGCACTTCTCCATTTTCTTGTGGCATACTGAATCGGCACAGCAAGTTGCGACGCGGCGCTTCATCGCCACGAGTTCGCTATTGCCTATCTACGTAGCATAAGATCGACGAGGCGATTCGGCGCAGTAAGTGGATCGAGGGTGGCGTCGAAAAACAATATGTGCGCCAAATTCGCTGGCGGCGTGATTCTCTCGATTGCAACAGGAATGAATTTCGCGCCAAGCGCAATGCCCGCCCCGATCTCGTAATTGATATTTGGCCGCTGTATGGAGAATTGTGACATGAAGGCGACGACCCAGCCATCTCGTGCCGCCGCCTCCAGCTCTCTCTGAATTGCATCCTGCCACGGCGTTGAGATTGAAATATCAAGGTCTTTGAACACCTGGAAGCCGGCACGCTCCATCGCTTCGAGGAAGGGCAAAACCCTATCCTGGTCGCGGTGCGAGTAGGAAGGGAACACTCGTGTCTTCGCGAGAAAGGAATCGAGGCTGGTGAGGTCGAGTTCGTTGCCGTCGACGCGGAGCTTGTCGATCCGGACTGGTCTCTCTTTGGCGACGGCCTCGACAGCAGCCCGTTCTCGTCGGACCCATTCCCGTTCCTCTGCTACCGCGCTCTCGCAGTAGAGAAAAAAATTGCGTGCAGCGATTTCGCGTTCAATGAGCGGCCAGAATTCCTCGGGTTCCATGAGCGCTCGGAGATGAAAGAGCAACGGTGAAGCCCCTTTGCTTTCGAGATAGTTTCTTACTTCTCGAACACGGGGGAGGTCATCGCTGGCATGTGATACAAATATCCATGCATGATGATTGTCTGGGTCCATGTGCGCCTCTCCCGAGCCAGTTTCTAATCCCCGATTGACCGTCGGATTCTCCTCCGCAACGCACCGCGCACCGCCTTGTCCGTCTTCGCCACGTCGAACCGTTCCGGATCGAACCTGCCACCACTCCAGCGTTTGAGGTGACGCTGCTCCTCAATCTCTTCAGGCTCGGGGGTCAGTAAGACGCGCAGAAACTCGAAGTAGCCGGGCGGTCCACCTACGTCCTCGGGCGGACAAGAGCGCTCGCCCTCAATGCAAGTCGCTACCTTCGGTGCCGGCTTCACGGCGAGCAGTTTCTCGATCTGCACGGTGTGCCGCCAGTCGTCGCCGAAGTCGTACACGTAGACGAAGGACGGGCCGTCGTCGTAGCGGAACTGGAAGTCCCGTAGCCCTACCTCACTGGCATCGAACGCCTGGGCGTCGCCTTCGAAGCGGTCCTGGTTCAGCAGACGCAAGTCGCCGTAGCGCAGCCCGCCGATCTCGAACTGGTGCAGGTGCGAGTCGGTCCAGCCCATGGCGGCTTGCAGGATGTAATGCAGTTGGGAAAGCGTGGTCGTGAGCGGCACGACGAGGCGGCGCCAGATGGGCGGCTCGATATCGTCGAGCGTCACCTTTATCTGGACGGCGTTCGGCTCCTCCCAGACCGTGCTTGGGCGTGTGTCGGACTGCGTCGACAAGAGCCTTCCCCCGGCTTCATCCCTCGCCGCTCATTTTGCACTGAGGATTCCGAACGTCAAACACCTGCTTAGACGTCGCACCGTTGGCATCTCAAATGGGCGCGTTACTGGGCCATCCGTCATGGTCGATCACCCCATCGACGTTGCGCAAAGTTGTCGTTGCCGCGCGACCGTCCCGCTATCCACGCGGCCCGTCCCCTCACGCCGCAGCCCGCTCGCGCGCCAGCATCGGCCGCGAGGTATACCCGGCCATCGGGAAGCGCACGTAGCGTGGCAGCCAGCCGTCGACCTTCGTGCGGCCGTTTCCGTCGAGTGCCATGCGGATGATCGCCTTTTTCTTCGCGCCGGACTCGGTGAGGTAGCTGCGGGCCGCCGTATCGCCGATGACCTCGGCGAGCATGGCGCCGATGGCCTCGCGGTCGCGGCACACCTCGAAGAACAGATCGTCGGGCTGCCAGTGGGCGCCGACATCGACGGCGAGCGCTGCGCCCAGCGTGTCGATCAGCCCCGTGCCCATGGCGAGCGTCTCGGCCATGGCGACGGCGAGCAGCGCCAGCACCTCGTCGTCCGGCAGGTCCGTGAGCTTGGCCAGGATGTCCGCCGTGCGCGCGCCGCTGGCGTCGGGCAAGACGAGCGCCTCGTCCTCGCGGCCGAGCGTTGCCAGCGCTTGCGCCTTGCGCTCGGCGAACGCGGTGTTCGTGGGCAGGCTGTCGCGCCACCCGGCGATGACCTCGCTGGCGGGCGTTTGCGGCTCGGCCGTGACCGTCCACAGCTGGGAACCGCCGAGCATATGCGCGAGCACCAGCCTGAGGGCGATCCCGGGCGCGTCGGCGAGGGCAAGGCGCACGGCGCCGTGGCAGAGGATATCGACGACGTTGGCCAGCGGCGCGCTCAATTCCGGCCGCTCGCGCGTCTCGGGCTCGGGCGTGCCTTCTTGAGCGCTCGCCTGCCGCCGCGATGCGGCCGACCGCCCGCGCGGCTTGAGGCCCTTGTGCACCGTCACGTGGCCATCGGAGCCGACCTGGATGATGACCGCGCCGCCCTTGGCTTTCGAGGCGGGCTCAAAGTCCCAGGACGCGAACCGCTCGCTCGGCGGGATGACGGCGACCTCGCGCCAGCCGGACGCGGCGAGCTTGTCCTGCATCTCGGCAATCGCCGCGTTCTGGAGGCGCCAGAATTCATCGGCGTCGGTGAAGTAGCGATCCTCACCGAACAGGTCGGTGGCAATGGCGCCGGTGTAGGCGGCCTCGTCGAACAGGGCCGCCTTGGTGCTGATCTCGGCACCGCCGAGCAGCCACGCTTTCAGCTGCCAGAAGGGCGGCGGCGTCTCGTCCGGATCGGTCGCGAGGCGGACCCAGGCGCGCTGGCGCTCCTTGGTGGCGAGCGTCAGGAGATGGAGCGTGCGGGCGTCGATTTCGCCCTGACGGTAGAGGCGGCGGATGTCGGGGATGAGGTTGGCGAGCGCCAAGCGCCGCTCGACGATGCGCTCCGAGATGGCGAAGTGCGCGGCGATGTCGGCGACGGCGAGGCCCTTGCGCCGCAGCGTTAGGAAGGCCTCGTGCTGGTCCATCTCGTCCATCGGCAAGCGCTCGATGTTCTCGGCGAGCGAGGCCTCGATGGCTGCTGCGTCATCGCCTGCCGCGAGGACGACGCAGGGCACGGGATCGGCGGCATCGTGGCCGTCCTGTCGTAACGATCGTGCGGCGAGGTAGCGGCGCTGACCGGCGACGACCTCGTAGCCGTCGCCCGTCTCGCGGACGAGCAGCGGTTGCAGGAGGCCGAGCGCGGCAATAGAGGAGGCGAGGCTCGCCACGTCCTTGGCGCCATGCTTGCGGACGTTGAGCCGGGAGACCTTGAGGGCATCGAGCGGGATGTGCTGCAGGGTACCGGGCATGGGTGTTCTCCGGGAAGGTATCGGGGGGATTGGGTTTGCGGACCCGCGCGCGTTCCTTGCGCGCACGGGCGCTTCGCGCGTTCAGGCGGCGGCCAGCTGGCGGGCGTCCTGTTGCAAGCCGTCGAGGTAGGTCACGGCCTCTTGCGCCTTGGCGGCTGCCGTGAACACGGCGCGGCTGTCGGCCTTCATCACCTCGAGCCAATGGCCGATATAGCGGGCGTGATCGGGATGGGGCTCGGCGGCGATGCCG
>CAYYGO010000024.1:0-61015 GCA_964471635.1 uncultured Hyphomicrobium sp. | reverse complement strand
GTCGGATACCGATGCGGTTGCATCACCGCCACGTTGCCTTCATATACTAACAGTCATTCCAGATTGCCTTGCCGGTTGCGCGAAGACCCGGGATTTGCAATTACTCCGTGCACGCGACAAAATCGGGCCGTCCGCGGGCTCCAGCCGCCACCGGCGCATCGTTCGAAGGCCGGAGCGTTCGAAGGCCGGAGCGTTCGAAGGCCGGAGCGTTCGAAGGCCGGAGCGTTCGAAGGCCGGAGCGCTCGAAAGTCGGAGCTTTGCGCAGTCATGTGGGATCGATGGACGTCAAACAACGTCGGGAGATCGACACGACGATCGGGGATCGAATTGGATCTGCGAGAGACCTCGGCGCCGATGGGTTCGGGTTGCCACGAGACGATCCGCGCCGCGAAGCGCCGGGGAGGCCCTGCTCCGGGGCGATAAGGTCCGGGCCGGGCGGCACTGCGGCAACCAGCAGCTGTCCTTAGAAGGCAGAAGGCACGACTTGAACGTCAGTTGGCAGTCAGTCAGTATGAAGTCAGTACGCGAGCAGGAGTACAGGTCATGCGCGGCCTCACCGGTTTCACGCTCGTTCTCGCTGGGAGCATGGTCGGGCTTTATGGCGGGTTCCCCGCTCCGGTCGACCGAGAACGCGTGACACACGAGGTTGCCAATTGGGTCGGTTCGACCGTGGGCAGCACGGCCTCGGACAGCGCCGAACGACCGCTTCTCTGGGGCCCCGTCCTCGTGGCCGACGCGAGCCGGGTTACAGCGGGCCGCGTCACGATTGATGGCATGACGGGCGGAACGGCTACGGACAGCATCGTTGCGGACAGCACGCCGCGCGTGTTCTCGCCGCGATCGCCGCTATTCCAGCCAATCCAGTCTGCGCCGGGCGCCGACACCATGCCGGCGGCACCGACCACCACTGGTTCGACCAGCGCCCCGGAGACAAAGCCGACAGCGACCGACAAGGTCGGCACGCACGGCAAGCAGACGCCCGAAGCCGCGGTCGCGCCACCCCTGCCGAGGCCGGTGTCTCGGCCCGGCAGGGCAGGACAGGACGAATTGAAGCGCGATCTGGCCCGGACGCTTCAGTCCGAGCTGAAACGCGTTGGATGCTACGACGGCGATATCACCACGACGTGGACGCCCGCAGCAAAGCGGGCGATGAAATCGTTTACAGAGCGCGTGAATGCATCGCTCCCCACGGATGAGCCCGACTACATCCTTCTGACGCTGGTACAGGGCCATTCCGGCCCTGCCTGCGGTCAAAGCTGCCCGTCGGAGCAGGTGATGGGTGGCGATGGGCGCTGCCTGCCGCGGGCGATCGTTGCGCAGAACGACAAGAAGGCGGCGTCTCGCTCGGCTGCCGCGAAGGCGCTGCCGCCCACTCCGCGCCAGGCCGGCGGCCTAGTAGCGCAGCAACCCGCGGCGCAGGTCGCTGGTGCCGCAGGCGGCAAGTCTGGCGCGGCCGCCACGTCGACGCAGAAGGCCGGCACCGGCGGCTGGCAGACACGCACCGTCGCCGCAGCGGCTCCCGCGCCGGCTCCGTCAACAACTGCGCCATCTGCCGCTGCACCCGTCGTCGCCGGAGCGCCCACGCCGCTCCCTGGCCGGATGGCGGTCGGTGCGCCGCGAGCTCTGGAAGCCAGCGAGGCCACGTCGAACGCTCCGCCGGCTGTTGCCGCAATTCCTCTCGCAGGCGCCGCGACGCTGCCCAAACCCCAGGACATCATCGAGAAGCCGGCCGACGACGGCACCGTTCGATCCGTCCCCAAGCCGGTCATCGAGGTCAAGGCGCCACGCCCGCAGCGCTATTCACCACCCTACCGCGTAGGAGCGTCGTCAGGCTCGGGGGACAGTGCCTATCGGCCTTACAAGCCGCCGAAGTCGGCCCGCGTGCGCTCGATGCATTATAACCTCTACGAGAACCCCCATCGCTCGACGAACTGATGCCTCGTTCGGCCACGATGTGCCTTGAGAAGCGGGGCAGACTGGGGTTGGCCTAGACAGACGCCGTCTCGGCGGCGATCCACGCCAGGAACTCCGGCGATCCTCCTGTAACGGGCAACACCAGCACGGCCGGATTGGCATATGGGTGGCCCACACGAACGGCTGCAACGGCCGCGTCCGCGAGCACTTGCCGGGTCTTGGCGATCATCACCACCTCGTTGTCGCGTTGCACGCGACCCTCCCAGCGGTAGATCGCTATCGTCGGCGCGAGGATGTTGATGCAGGCTGCTAGTCGCTGGTCAAGGAGCCGCGCTCCGGCAGCCTCGGCGACAGCGAGATCTGGAAAGGTCGCGTAAATCAGTGTCGCCAGCCCGCGATCGGGTCCGCGGTCGGCACCCGGATCGACCGGGACAGACCGCACTTCGGGCTTGTCGTCGCTCGTCACTTGGGTCAGCCTCTCTCATCGCGCGCCATGCGTGGGTCCATCGGGGCGCCGCTCGGGCTGCGACGCAACACCTGCATGCCCGCGCCCAGTAGGCTCCACTCACCTCAAGCACTTATGCCAAAAATCAGATCCGGTTTCGAGAAGATCGCTTTCGTGGCCAGCGACGTGCCGGAGGCGCAAGACGCGATGCAGCGGTTGGCCGCGCTTTACGGCAACGCGCCGGAGCGGGAAGCCGACGCAATCGTGACGCTCGGCGGCGACGGCTTGATGCTGCAAACCCTGCACCGTCACATGAACGACCGCATACCGATCTATGGCATGAACCGCGGCTCGGTCGGCTTCCTGATGAACGAGTACGCTGAGGACCACCTCCGCGAGCGACTGACGGCGGCAGAGACGAGCCGCATTCACCCGTTGTCGATGCTCGCCTACGACGCGGACGGCAAAGCACACAAGGGACTAGCCATCAACGAGGTGTCGCTGTTCCGCGAGGCGTATCAGGCGGCAAAGCTCCAGATCTCGATCGACGGGATGGTCCGGCTGGAGGAGCTGATCTGCGACGGCGTGCTGGTGGCCACCCCTGCCGGCTCGACCGCCTACAATCTCTCAGCCCACGGCCCGATCGTGCCGATCAATGCCCGTCTCCTCGCGCTGACACCCATCAGTCCATTCCGTCCGCGTCGCTGGCGCGGAGCGCTCTTGCCGAACCGAGCGCGCATCTCGATCTCGGTCCGTGAGGCCGAGAAGCGACCTGTGAGCGCGGTTGCGGACCACACGGAGATACGGCACGTGCTGCGCGTCGACATCGAGGAGGCTCACCAGATCGAGCTGCTCATGATGTTCGATCCCGGGCATAGCCTCGACGATCGCATCCTGGCCGAGCAGTTCCGCTATTGAGCGGGAGGCTTTGTCGGCGCGCGCCAGTAGCTCACGACGTCTGCAAGAGCAGGACGGTCGCGGTCTGCCTGGCGCTCCAGCGCCGTGCCGATGTAGACGAAGCCCACCACCTTTTCGCTCTCGCCGAGCCCTAGCGCCGCCGCCACTCCGCGGCTGTAGGCCGTCCATTCGGTGATCCAGGCCGTTCCATAGCCGAGTGCATTGGCCGCGAGGCACAGACTGAAGGCTGCAGCACCGGCCGAGAGCACCTGCTCCCACTCGGGGACCGCTGTCGTGACAATCGGGCGCGAGACGACGCACACCACCACCGGTGCCCGCGCCAGACGCTGCCTCTCCATTTCGAGACGCGCCTCGGTCGGCGGCTCCGCCTCCTCGGCACGACACGCATTGGCAACGAGATCGCCCAGCGCCAGCCGCTCCTCGCCCGCAATGACAACGAAGCGCCACGGCGCAAGCTTTTTGTGATCGGGAACGCGCGCGGCCAGCGTCAGCATGCGCTCGAGTTCGGCCATATCGGGCCCCGGAGCGGTCAGCAGTGCCGGCTTCGACGAGCGGCGCGCTGCAAGAAATCCAAGAACGCCCTCGTCCACCGCTCTCGCGACCATCGCTACCCGCTCGCCTCGCTTCCGACACGCCGAACCCGCCAAGTGTCGCTACCGGATTTCGTCTGATGTTACAATCCGGGCGTGAGGCGGGGATCGCCGGTTGTGTTGACGCGAACGGCTCCGCGCGATAGCCCCACTGGTGTATCGGATCCAAGAGAGCGCGACATGCTCCTGTTCAAACAATGCCGTCGGAGCCCGGCACCCTTGCCTGGCCGGTCGCGTCGCAGCCGTTCGGCTACTATTGCCGCGGGGGGGCTGGCGGCGCTGTGCGCCACTGCCTTCGACGCGACGCTGCCTGCCCTGTCTCAATCTTCGGACGCAAAACCGGCGGATGCCAAGTCGCCAGGCGTCGTCGTCGTCTTTGACGGCTCAGGCTCCATGTGGGGACGGATCGACGGCGAGCGCGGTCCAAAGTTCCAGGTGGCCCGCGAGGCACTGCGCCAGTCGTTGCCGCCCGTGGTGGCTGGCGCCGAGACGGGACTGCTGTCGTTCGGACACCGCCGCAAGGGCGACTGCGGCGATGTGGAGCGGCTCGTTGAGCCTTCGGCCGGCGAGGTGGACCGGCTGATGCAGCCCATCGACCGTCTGAACCCAAAGGGCAAGGGTCCGTTGGCACTGGCCTTGCGCGAAGCGGCCAAGGTGCTTGCCGGCCGGCAGCGGGCGAGCATCGTGGTCGTGCACGACGGCGCAGACAACTGCCAGCAGGACATGTGCGCGGCCGCCGCCGAGATCGCGAAGGCGCAGCCCGGTCTCGCAATCCATACAGTCGGGTTGCAAATGGAGGAGGAGGACGTCCGCAAGAGTGCTTGCATCTCCGCATTGACCGGTGGCCAAGCCTTCGATGCGCGCGACGCGAGCCAGGCGATGACGATGATCGCCGACGCGCTCCGACTGACGATCCGCCCGGCGCCGTCCGCGATTGCGCCACCCAAACCCGTGCCCGCCCAGCGACCGGAGCCACAGCGCGAGCCGGCTGCCGTCAGCCAACGCCCCGAGCCTGCGGTCGCCGCATCGGCCGCGCTCGGCGCGGACGGCCCGGCCGTTTCTGCACCGATCCACTGGAGGGTCTATCCGGCCGCCAAGACCGCCGAGGGCTCTACTTTTCCGCTTCTCGACGTCATGGCGCCGTCTCTCGCCGCGCCACTTCCGCCTGGATCCTACGTCGTGCACGCGCGCCTCGGCTTGGCCGAGACCCATCAGGCGGTCAACGTTCCGTCCGATGGACCGGCGACGGTACGACTGGCACTCGGCGCGGGAGCCGCCACACTTTCGGCTCGAGCGTTCAGGGGCGGCGAGTTGCTCGATGGCGTCGTATTCACGGTCCGCTCGGCGACCGGGGGAGGCGACGCAGACGCGAGCGGGCCCGTGGTGGCCATGATCCGCGACAATGGCAGCGAGCAGGTTCTGCCCTCCGGCCGTTATCATATTCGTGCCGAGGCCGGTCACGCACGCCAGGAGCGCACAGTGACTGTGGCCGCAGGGGAACGCACCACGGTCGATCTGGTCTTGGGTGCAGGGCGGCTGGAGGTGACCGCGGCGCTGGTGGAAGGCGGCAGCCCGCTCGACCGGGTCACTTTCTTGGTCCAGGAGGACGATCCCGAATCGCCCGAGGGCCGCCGCGAGGTGATGAGATCGGCAGCGCCTCGGCTCGACCTCGTGCTGCCGGCGGGAACCTACTACGTCACGGCGCGGGCCGGCGGCTCGGAGGCACGTCAGCGGATCGCGGTCGGTGCGGGGGATGTGGTCAAGCGCTCCATTGCGCTCGGCCTGTCACGACTGGTGCTCAGGACCGAGAGCAAGCTCGACACGCGCGGACGCGACGCGCCGGCACTCGCGACCCGCGTTCTTCGGCTCTCGGCGGAGCCGGTAGAGGCCGCACGAAGCGTGTCAGCTGCGCCTGAGTTCCTACTGCCGCCGGGACGCTATCGCGTCGAGGCCAGGCTCGGCATGCAGAACGTTGCAGCAGAGCGCGAGGTAGAGATCAAGTATGGAACCACCGCGGAGATGTCTCTCGCGCTACCGGCCGGCGTCGTCACGCTTCGCAATCTGGATTCGGCGGCGACGCTCTACGAGCAGTTCTGGGAGGTCAAGGACCAGAGCGGGCGCACGGTTTGGCGTACGACCCAGCCTGGCGCTGCGATGGTGCTCGCGCCGGGGCGCTACACGGCGCGCGTCGAGTTTCGAGAGACGAGCCACGAGGCCCAGTTCAGCGTCACAGCCGGCGAGCGGGCCACCGTGTCGGTGGGGCGCAATTGACAATGCCGTCGACGCGTGTCGCTCATGCGCGGCAGTTTGACATCGCTCCGCCCCCGAACGTCGGGTGGCAGGGAACGAGGAACGGCGGACCAGATATGACTGCGATCGGTGCTACCTCGAGATGCGCTCGTGTGACAACGGCGCTGCTTCTCGCCGCGGCACTCGGCATGGGCGAGCCGCGATCGAGCCTCGCGCAGCCGACGCCTCAGCAGCCCCAGCAAGCGCCGCCCAGGCCCCAGACGCCGCCGCTCCCCGGCGGCCCACAGTCCCGGTCGCTCGAAGCTCCTTTCCCGCTCGCGCCTCAGCCCGAGCCGACCCCGGGCGGTGGTAACACGACAGTGGTCCCGCGCACGTCGACGGACGGTCAGGCAACGCCCAATGTCGCGATGGTTAAACTCGTCGCGCTGCTGACCGCAGACGGCCAGACCATCGACCAGGGACTGGTGTGGCGCGTTTACGAGGACAGCGCGCGCAAGGATCAGAAGCCGAAGCTCGTCCACACGCTGAGAGACGCCGCGCCAACCGTCAGGCTGGCGCCGGGAGACTACGTGGTGAACGCCTCCTTCGGTCGGGCACACATCACGCGCAAGATCGCGGTCAAGGCAGGCACACCGGCAACCGAGCAGTTCGTGCTCAACGCGGGCGGGCTTCGCGTCACCGCGCTGCTCGGCAGTCAGCCGGCGCCCAACAGCATGGTGAGCTACAGCATTCTGTCGGACGAGCGCGAGCAGATCAACAGCCGCTCGGTGTTGCTTTCCAATGCGAAGCCCGGCCTCATCGTGCGCCTCAACGCCGGGCTCTATCAGATCGTCTCGACCTATGGCGACGCCAACGCCGTCATCCGCGCGGACGTGACGGTCGAAGCGGGCAAGCTCACCGAGGCGACCATGGCGCACGCCGCCGCTCGCGTCGCCTTCAAGCTCGTGACGCGTGCCGGCGGCGAGGCGATCGCGGACACACAGTGGTCGATCCAGACTTTGCAGGGCGAGAGCGTCAAGGAGAGCGTTGGCGCATTGCCCACGCATCATCTCGCGCCCGGAAACTACGCCGCAATCGCCAAGTCGGGCGGACGCACGTGGCGGCGCGATTTCTCAGTCAAGAGCGGCGACAACGTCGAGGTCGAGATCGTCGCCAAGTGACGCGCGCGGGGCTCGCGGGCCCAGCGGGGCTCAGAAGTCGTTGAGCACCCAGTCGGTCGGGCAACCCGTGCGCTTCATCCGTCCCTCGGCCAAGGCGAGCTTGGTGGCATCGCGCTCGTCGAACAGCAAACCCCGCGCAATCTGCCAGTGCTCGCAGGCGGTTGTCGTATCGCCAGCTGCCAGCATGATATCGCCCAGCTCCAGTCGCGCCTCTGCATGGATGCGCTTCAAGCCGAGACGAGCGGCAATCCAGATCGCGCGGCGCAGGCCATCGGCTGCCTCCTTCGTCCGGCCCTCCTGCAACCTCAATCGGGCCAGCGCCACACTGTGCTCGGCAATCCGCGGCTCGTCGTTCGTTGCCTCGGCACGCATCAGACGCTGCGAAAGCTCGTCCGCAGCCCGGGAGGGGACGGGTGGACCCGACGCCGGGGCTTGCGGCACCGAAAGGGTCGGCGGAACGACGACGTCGGACGCCGCGGCGCGCCGAGCGGGCGGAGAGTGCGCCGCCTCGGTCCGGTCCGCGGCCGCGACCGCACCTCCGACCGGGTCCCTGGCTGACGGCGGTTGCTGCTCGCGCAACACCGCTACGGAGCCGGCGTCTGCTTTGACCTCGCGCGGGGCGCGCCGCAACGGAGTGGCGTCGGCCTGTCGACCGGTCGGCGGCATGCTTTGGCCTGCTTGCCGCTCCGTCGCTGGACGGTCGATCGGCGGCTGGTCGATCGGCGGCTGGTCCGGCGCGGGCCGGCTCCGCTCGACTGGCGTTCCATATCGGTGTGTGACGCCGGGCGACACGGTAGCGCGCGCTGGCCTGCGGGCAATCCACCCGACAGCCAACATGACCAGCAGCAGCACTGCCATCGGCGCTGTCAGCAACAACCAGCCCTGAAGCCCGTCGATTGTCATGACGTCTCGACCCTGAGAGCCCCCTTGGCCGCCTGCCGACGCGCCATGCCTCGAGGCCACGACCCGCCTGTGGCACACGACACTAGCCGTCTGCCGCCGAGCATCAATGATCCTAGTGTCCAATGCGGCAGTCGCCCAGGGCGAGAATGCGTGATCGCTTGACCACACGTGGTGTTTCCGGCACACGGCCCCTCGACGAGCAAAAGGGGACACGCGATGGCGAGCGATGACGATACCAGCGATGGGTCGGCGGACCCGGCCGCCGGCCGCCGCCCGATTCAGCAGGTGGCGACGCGGATCGTACACTCAGGCAGCGACCCGAGCTCGCAATGGGGTTTTGTCAACCCGCCGGTGTATCGCGGCTCAACGGTGCTGTACCCGACCGTTGCCGCTCTGCTGGCCCACGATGCCCGCTATACCTACGGACGCCACGGCAATCCGACCGTCAGTGCGCTCGAGGAGGCCATCGCCGAGCTCGAAGGCGGCGCGCGGACGCTGCTCACCGGATCGGGGCTCGAGGCCGTGACACTCTCGATCCTCGCCTTCGTCGAAGCTGGCGACAACATCCTGGTGACCGACAGCGTCTATCAGCCGACGCGGCGGTTCTGCGACACACTGTTGCGCAAGCTCGGCGTGACGACGACCTACTACGATCCGCGCATCGGTTCCGGCATCGAGACCCTGATCGACGCGCGCACACGGCTCGTGTTCACCGAGAGCCCCGGCTCGCAGACGTTCGAGATGCAGGACATCCCCGCCATCGCATCCGTGACGAAGGCGCGTGGGCTGTGGCTGCTGATGGACAGTACCTGGGCCACGCCGCTTTTCTTCCAGGCGCTTGCGCACGGGGCCGACGTCTCGATCCAGTCAGCCACCAAGTACATCGTCGGCCATGCCGATGCGATGCTCGGCGCCGTCACGGCGGGCACGCGCGCACGCCGCCACATCGAGCGGGCGAAGGAAGCGCTCGGCGTGTGCCCAGGCTCGGAGGAGGTCTACCTGGGGCTGCGCGGTCTGCGCACACTCGACGTCAGACTCCGCCACCATCATGCAGCGGGACTGGAGATGGCGCTTTGGCTGGCCCAGAGACCGGAAGTGCTGGAGGTTCTGCATCCGGCCCTTGAAAGCCACCCCGACCACGCGATCTGGGCCCGCGACCACTGCGGCGCAAGCGGACTGTTCGCCGTGGTGCTGCGACCGGCGTCAGACGCCGCCTTGGCGGCGATGCTCGACGGCCTCGAGCTGTTCGGCATGGGTTATTCGTGGGGCGGCTATGAAAGCCTCGTTGTGCCGTTCGATGCACGCCCCTACCGGACGGCGACCCGCTGGGACCCGCCCGGTCCAACCCTCCGCTTCCATATCGGCCTCGAGAGCGTTGCCGACCTCAAGGCGGACATCGAGGCCGGCTTCGCCCGCCTCAGGGCCGCGTCCTGACGTCTGGCGTGCCGTCCGTTCGGTCGCTATTGGCGCTGCCAACCCGGCCCCCGGCGCGTCGTCCGGGTGGCGGCGTGTTCGGTTCAGTTCCGTTTCGCCGCCCCCCGCTCCGGCGAAAGCGGCTCTAGCGCAGACCCAACGCATTGCCGAACGAGAAGCCGAGCCCACTCGCGCCGGTGTTGCCGCCCGCTGCTGCTTTGCTCGTGGCCTCGCCTCCTGCCCCCGCTTGCAGTGGGATGGGCGCCGCTGTCTTGGTCTTTGCCGCCGATTGCGAGGTTGAGGCCGTTGCCGCCTTGGCTGCGCGGCTCTCGGCCTCGGCCGCCCGGCGCACAGCGGCCCGGGCGTCCCGCTGAGCCTTCGCCATAGCCTCGGTCGCCCTGTCGAGCAAGACGCGCGACTGAGCCTCGGCCGCGAGGCGGGCTGCCCGTTCGGACTGAGCCAGCGCCTCTGCCGCCTCGGCGCGGCGCCGCTCTGCCGCCAGTGGATCCGCACCGGACGCCGCGACAGGGGTGGTCGCCGTGGCGACGGCCGGTACGGCAACTGGCGTCAAGACGCGTTGCGGCAGTGGAGGCGCGCGAAGCGGCGCCTCGGTTGCTGGCGGGGTAAGCGTCGCGACCGGGCTAGTGTCTGTCTCACCCGGTTGGCCCGGATCGCCCGGCCGATCGCCCGCTGCGTCGCCCGCAACGAACCGGCGGCTCAGTTCCTCGGCACGGCGGCGGACTTCCGCCGCGGCGCCCGCATCGCGCTGAGCGCGTTCGATGAGCGCTTGCTCCCGCAACACCGCAGCATCGGTGGCGGGGGACGACGGCAACGCCATGCGCTGTGCGACGTCGGGCGGTACGAAGGAGCGATGGACCGGGTCATCGCGCTCCGCGGCTGCGACGACCGCGGGCACCACCAGTACGAACGCGATCGTGAGAGCCGGAATGGATTGAGCCAGCACCACGACGCCGGCTGCGGCGAACCTCTGCTTGTTCGAGTGTACGGCAACGGCGAGCCGTTGCCCGGCGAGCTTCCCCCTCATGACGCCCCCTTACGCAAGACATGGGGCGAGATGGCCCCGAAAGATGGGCCAGAAAATGGCGCTGGACCAGTAGGATGCACGCCGCGCCCGATGCAACGGACGGCTCTCCGAGAGCACATCCACGGCCGCTTTGCGCATCCGCGCGTGGGCCAATGTTCACACCGTGGGTTTTGCGCCGATGTTGCGGAAGGTCGTGCGGATCCGACGCACGGTTCCTGTCTTGGAGCGCATCACCACGCTCTCCGTTTCCGCGAAATCGCCGCGGAAATGCACCCCGCGGAGTAGCGAGCCGTCGGTTACCCCAGTCGCAGAGAAGATGACATCGGCGGACGCCATGTCCTCGAGCTTGAACTTGCGGTTGATATCACCGATGCCCATCTTGGCCGCGCGCTCGCGCTCGCTGTCGTTCGAGGGGATAAGACGGCCCTGGATCTGGCCGCCGATACAGCGGAGCGCCGCCGCCGCGAGCACCCCCTCGGGAGCGCCGCCCGAGCCCATGTAGATGTCGATGCCGGTCTCACCTGGATCGGTCGTCCAGATGACGCCAGCGATGTCGCCATCGGGAATGAGCTGCACCGCGGCACCGGTATCGCGCACTGCCTTGATGAGCTCGGCATGCCGGGGACGATCGAGAATGCAGGCCGTGATGTTCGAGATCGGGACGCCCTTGGCCTTGGCCAGAGCGTTGAGGTTGTCGCCGGGCGTCGCGTCGAGGTCGACGACGCCGTCAGGGTAACCCGGGCCGACCGCGATCTTCATCATGTACATGTCGGGTGCATGCAACAGCCCGCCGCGCTCCGCGATCGCCAGCACGGCAAGCGAGTTCGGCATCGCCTTGGCACAGATCGTCGTTCCCTCGAGCGGATCAACGGCGATATCCACCTCGGGTCCCTCGCCCGATCCGACCTGCTCGCCGATGTAGAGCATCGGCGCCTCGTCCATCTCGCCTTCACCGATCACGACGGTGCCACGGATCGCAAGATTGCCGAGCTCCCGGCGCATCGCGTCCACGGCCGCCTTGTCGGCCGCCTTCTCGTTGCCGCGACCGCGAAGCCGCGCGGCCGCGATCGCCGCCACCTCGGTCACACGGGCCACCTCGAGAACCAGCACGCGGTCGAGACCACCCCTCGCATTAGCCACCACTGTGCCCATTCCCATCCTCCCAATGCTCCGGTCCGGACCGGTCCTGAAAACCCGATGTCACGAACCGCGCTGCAAGACCCGCGCCACAGCATGCGCCGATCCTGCCTATATGGCGAAAAATACAGCCCGCCATCAAAGACGCTCTATGCGGATCATCTGTGGACGCTCCGACACCTTGCCGTCGCCCTCGATCGCCGACAGTGCGGCGCGAATCGCATCTTCGGTCGTCTCGTGCGTAATCAGTATGACGGACGCCGCCGTCCCGGGCGCCGGACGGGCGTCGATACCCGGCAGCGCCGAGCGCGGCCGGCGCTGGACGATGCTCTCGAGGCTGACCTCCCGGTCGCCCATGCGCTTGGCAATCGCCGCCATGGCGCCCGGCTTGTCGATCACCGAGAGGCGCACGTAGTAAGCGCCCTGGTGGCTGGCCAGCGACGCTCTCCGATGCGGCAAGAGCGCGGTGGTCGGCGTCACGAACGGCGGCAGCACGAGGCCGCGCGCGATATCGACGATGTCGCTCGCGACCGCGGACGCCGTGGGCTTGGCTCCGGCGCCGGGCCCTACCAGCAGCAGATTGCCCGAGAAGTCCCCGTCGATCGCGACGCAGTTCGTCACGCCCGAAACCTCTGCAATGGCCGTGTGCTTGGGGACCATCGCAGGCGACACGCGAGCCTCGATGCCAGTGTCCGTCTTCATGGCCACGCCGAGAAGCTTGATGCGGTAGCCCAGCGCATCGGCGGCCTCGATATCCGCAGCCGTGATCGACTGGATTCCCTCGACGTGCACCTCGTCGAATGCGACCTCGGTGCCGAAAGCGAGACTGGTCAGAATGGTGAGCTTGTGGGCGGTGTCGAAGCCGCCGATGTCGAACGTCGGGTCGGCCTCGGCGTAGCCCTTGGCCTGGGCGTCCTTCAGCACCGTGTCGAACGGCAGCCCCTCGTCCTGCATCTTGGTGAGGATGTAGTTGCAGGTGCCGTTGAGGATACCATAGACGCGGCGGACCTCATTGGCGGCCAGCGCCTCGCGCAGCGCTTTGATGACCGGGATGCCGCCAGCGACCGCGGCCTCGAAGTTCAGCGCCACACCTTGACGCTCGGCGAGCCGCGCCAGTGCCACGCCGTGCTTGGCCAGCAGCGCCTTGTTGGCGGTCACAACGTGCTTGCCAGCCGCTAGGGCCGCCTCGACGGCCTCGCGCGGCGCGCCCTCGTCGCCGCCGATCAACTCGACGAACACCTCGATGGAGGGGTCGGTAGCAAGCTTCACCGGATCGTCGAACCAGGTGACGCCGCTGAGCGACACCCCCCGGCTCTTGCTCCGGGAGCGGGCCGAGACGCCCGCTACGCGGATCGTCCGCCCCGTGGCTGCCGCGATGCGCCGGCCGTGGGTGTCGATCAGCTGCAAGAGCCCGCCGCCGACGGTGCCGAGGCCCGCGATGCCGATATTCAGGTCTTTTTTCATTGTCGGCTAGCGGCTTGATTTGACGGCGGGATGGGGAATGACGTTGTGCATCGTCTCGGTGCCCTGCCCGAAGAACTTCTTGAGGTTGCGTGCCGCCTGCCGAATGCGGTGCTCGTTCTCGACCAGCGCGATGCGCACGAACCCCTCGCCGTACTCTCCGAAACCGAGCCCTGGCGACACGGCCAGGTCGGCCTTTTCGATAAGGAGCTTCGCGAACTCCACAGACCCGATGGAGCGGAACCGCTCCGGAATGGGCGCCCACGCGAACATCGTTGCCGGCGGCGGCGGGATGTCCCACCCCGCACGACCGAAGCTGTCGACGAGCACGTCGCGGCGACGCTTGTAGGACTGCCTGATCTCCTCGACGCAATCCTGCGGCCCGTTCAAGGCGGCCGCAGCGGCGACCTGGATCGGCGTGAAGGCGCCGTAGTCGAGGTAGGACTTCACGCGCGCCAGAGCGCCGATGAGCCGCTCGTTGCCGACCGCAAAGCCCATCCGCCAGCCCGGCATATTGTAGGTCTTGGAGAGCGAGGTGAACTCGACCGCGACGTCGAGAGCGCCCGGCACCTGCAGGATCGACGGCGGCGGATTGTCGTCGAAGTAGATCTCAGCGTAGGCGATGTCGGACAGAATGATGAGGTCGAGGCGCTTCGCCAGATCGACGGCGGCGGTGTAGAACTCCAGGCTGGCCGTCATGGCCGTCGGATTTGACGGATACGACAGGACGAGAGCAAGCGGTTTCGGGATCGAGTGCTTCACGGCCCTCTCGACCGCGCGCAAAAATTCGTCGCCGTTGCCGGCCGGCAGGTGGCGCATAGCGGCACCCGAGATGATGAAGCCGAACTCGTGAATGGGATAGGTCGGGTTCGGCACGAGGATCACGTCACCCGGCGCGGTGATGGCCTGCGCCATGTTGGCGAAGCCTTCCTTCGAGCCAAGCGTGGCGACGACCTGCGTCTCCGGATTGAGCCGCACCCCGAAGCGCCGCTCGTAGTACGCCGCCTGCGCCCGCCTCAGTCCCGGGATGCCCTTCGAGGCGGAGTAGCGGTGTGTCCGCGGCTTGGCCACCGTCTCGACCATCTTGTCGATGATGTGCTGCGGCGTCGGCAGGTCGGGATTGCCCATGCCGAGATCGATGATATCGGCTCCACGCGCTCGGGCGGCCGCCTTCAACCGGTTGACCTCGGCGAAAACGTAGGGCGGCAGGCGCTTGATGCGGTGGAAGTCCTCGATCACGAGCGTTCTCGCGTGCTGGGTGTTGGCGAAGGGCGGCGTCCGCGCAGTCCGGCGCCGGCTTCAAGCCGGCGGCCTGACGACGAACACAGAACCATGGCGGAGAAACGAGCCCGACCATGGCCCGTCGACGCGGCGCGACGGGCCTGTGTTTACGCCGCGTAAGGGCCCCCGTCCAGGGCCACATGGCAACCGCCTGGGACAGTGCTGTGGCCCGCCGCGCCGCGGCGTCGGGCGTCGGTCATGGCTTGGTCTCGATCGCGCGCACGGCTTGCGCGCCACGGGCGGGAGCAGTCTTCTGCAGGTCCTGCATCGATTTCGACAGTCGGGAGCGCTCCTCAGCGACCATCGCACGCGACGGTAGAGTGGCGGGATCGGGCAACGCGGTCTGAACCTGCGCACAACCTGCGGCGGAAAGTCCCGCCAACAATGCTGCAGCCGCTAACACAATGGATCGCAGATGTTTCTGGCCGGCGCCCGGCATGGCTCTGAACACGTCTAAATCAAATGTTGAATTTGACGTTGACACTACCACATGCTGAGTACTGTTGCACTGCGGAAGACAATGCGATTCTCGTTCTCGCGAGGTCGATCAACTGGACCGCTCACGCGTCGGGTCCGTTCGGGTGTGTCCCGGACCACATCCCGGTCGGGCGGTTGTGCCATTCCGTCGCCCCATTCAAACGAGAGCCGAGTTCACGCTCATGCAAAAGACCGCCGGCACCACACCATCAACCCCGAAGCCGGGTCAAAGCCCGTCGGGCAACGCGCCCGGTACCCAGGCGCCAGGCTCCGACGAATTCGCCTACCGCATCTCCGATCCCGAGCAGTTCGCGCGCAACATGCTGAAACTGATCGAGGAAGGTGGCCGGGCGATGGCCGGCATCATCGAGCGGACGGATGGTAACAAGGGCGCGTGGTCGGCCGCTAATGAGATCACCGAAGCTACCCGCACCATGTCCGACGTATCGCGGGCCTGGATGGCGGATCCAATGCGGCTCGCCGAGGCGCAGACTCGGCTCGTGCAATCCTACGCTGAGCTCTGGAACAACACCATGCGCCGCATGCTCGGCGAGAAGGTCAACCCCGTCGCAGAGCCCGAGCCGGGCGACAACCGCTTCAAGGATCCCGAGTGGTCGTCCAATCCCTACTTCGACTACTGGAAGCAGATGTACCTCGTGACGTCGAACTGGGCCGACGACGTCCTCGAGAATACCGGCGGGCTCGATGAGCGCACGCGGCGAAAGGCGGAGTTCTATTTCCGCCAGATCTCCAGCGCCATGTCGCCCTCGAATTTCCCGATGCTCAATCCCGAGGTCGTGCGCGAGACGCTGACCACCAACGCCGGCAATCTCGTCAGCGGGATGAGCCACCTCGTCCAGGACATGGAACGCTCGGGCGATCTCCTCAAGATCAGTCAGACCGACATCACGGCATTCGAAGTTGGCCGCAACCTCGCCGTCACGCCGGGCAAAGTGGTCTACCAGAACGATCTGCTTCAGCTCATCCAGTACAGCCCGACCACCGACAAGGTGCGGGAGGTTCCGCTGGTGGTCGTGCCGCCGTGGATCAACAAGTACTACATTCTCGATCTGACGCCGCCGAAGAGCTTTGTGCGTTACGCCGTCGAGCAAGGCTTCACGGTGTTCCTCGTGTCGTGGGTGAACCCCGACGAGAGGCTCTCGCACAAGACGTTCGAGGACTACATGAAGGAGGGCCTGCTGCTCGCCGCTGACGCGGTGCGGCGGGAGACCGGGGTCGCCAAGTCGAACGTACTCGGCTACTGCGTCGGTGGCACGATGGTGGCGACTACGTTGGCCTACCTGGCCGGCCGCGGCGAGGAGCCGTTCGCGTCTGCAACATTCCTCACCACCCAGGTCGATTTCTCGAAGGCCGGAGACCTGTTGAACTTCATCGACGAGGCGCAGCTTACGAGCCTCGAGGAGATGATGGCCGAGCGTGGCTACCTCGATGGCTCGCGCATGGCGAATGTGTTCAACATGCTGCGGCCGCGCGATCTGATCTGGCCCTACATCGTCAACAACTACATGCTGGGTAAGAAGCCGTTTCCGTTCGACCTGCTCTACTGGAACCAGGACTCGACGCGGATGCCCGCCGCCAATCACTCCTTCTACCTTCGCCAGTTCTACCACGAGAACAAGCTTGCCCGCGGGGAGCTGTCCGTATCGGGTACGCGGCTCAGCCTCGGTAAGGTGCGCATCCCGATCTATGAGCTCGCGACCAAGGAGGACCATATCGCGCCCGCGAAGTCGGTCTTCATCGGCGCGCGGCTGTTCGGCGGTCCGGTCGAGTTCGTGCTCGCAGGATCCGGCCATATCGCTGGCGTCGTCAACCCGCCCGACAAGATCAAGTACCAGTACTGGACGGCGCCAAAAGCGGCCGCCGACACGCTGGACGAGTGGTGCACGATGGCTCGCGAGATGCCAGGCTCGTGGTGGCCGCACTGGTCCGACTGGCTGGCCAAGCATTCGGGCGGTTGGACGACGCCGCGCGAGCCGGGCCAGAGAATTGGCGCCATCGAGGACGCACCCGGCGCCTATGTAAAGGCCAAGAGCTGAAGCGACTTGGCCGGGACGTCGATTGGGCCGGCTACGCGGCCCGGCGGAACCCGCCGGGCCGTTCTCGTTCAGTTCTCAGAACGCCCGCAGGTCCCGCCGCGCGCGCCGCAGGCACCGTCGAATGTTACGAGGCAGCGTGTCGAGGCCCGCTTCCCGTCGTCCTTCAACTCAGCTCGAACTCGCCCTCGAAGTCGACTGGCCATAGGACAGTGAAGTCCTCGGCGTCGAACGGACGGTAGGCCGCAGCAATCGCCACCAGGTCGTCCTCCGCCGCGCGCTCGACGACGGGCTCGATCTTCTCCCAGACGCGTTTCGGCTTCTCGGTATGGATGACGATGCTCGCCGTGCCCGAGCCGACCTCGTGGCCATCGACCTCACCCAGCACACCGATGAGCTCGATGAGCTCCCCCTCTAGCTCCTCGATCCGCTCCAGCGCCTCGCCGCCCTCGTCCTCGAATTGGATGACAAGCTGGTAATTCATCGTCGTCCCCGCAGTAGCTTTCCAGTCCGGCCTCAGATCAATGCGTTCAATGCGCCGTCCATCGGCGGTGCGCAGCAGCTCAATACAGACGCTTTCAAGTGACCCGATCCAGCGCCCGCCCGATATCGGCAATCAGGTCGGATCTGTCCTCGATCCCAATCGAAAGCCTCACAACGTCAGGCCCAGCACCCGCCGACTTGCGTTGCTCGTCGGTGAGCTGGCGGTGTGTGGTCGAAGCCGGGTGTATGACGAGACTGCGCGTGTCGCCTATGTTGGCAAGGTGAGAGAACAGCTCCAGCCCTGACACGAAGGCGACGCCAGCCTCGTAGCCGCCCTTCAACCCGAAGGTGAACACGGCGCCTGCGCCACCGGGACAGATCCGCTTCTGCAATTCATAATACGCGTTCGACGGCAAACCCGCGTAGTTCACCCAGGCCACCTTTGGATGTGCCTCGAGATACTGCGCCACCGCGAGTGCGTTGTCGCAATGCTGGCGCATCCGCAGCGGCAGCGTCTCGATCCCGGTCAGCAGCATAAACGCATTGAACGGAGAAATGGCCGGACCGAGGTCGCGCAGGCCCATTACGCGGCAGGCGATGGCGAATGCGAAATTGCCGAACGTCTCGGCCAGCCGCATGCCGTTGTACGACGGGTTCGGGTCAACCAACGTCTTGTAGCGATGCCTGGCGCCAAGCCAATCGTAGGTGCCGAGATCGACGACGATGCCGCCGATCGAGTTGCCGTGGCCGCCGAGGAACTTCGTCAGCGAGTGCACGACGATGTCGGCACCATGGTCTTTTGGCCGGCACAGCACGGGCGTCGCCAGCGTGTTGTCGACGATGAGCGGCACACCCGCCTTCTTCGCCACGGCCGCAATGGCCGGAAGGTCGACGATCACGCCGCCCGGATTGGCGATGCTCTCGCAGAAGATCGCCCGCGTTCGCGGTGTCAGGGCGCGCTCGAACGAGGCCGGGTCTGTCGAATCGGCCCACACCACACGCCAGTCGAACTTCTTGAACGAGTGATTGAACTGGTTGACCGAGCCGCCATAGAGCTGCCGTCCGGCAATGAATTCGTCGCCGGGCTCGAGCAACGTGTGGAAAGCGAGGAACTGCGCGGCGTGGCCCGAGGCAGTGGCAAGCGCCGCCGTGCCGCCCTCGAGCGCCGCGACGCGGCTCTCGAGCACCGCCTGGGTCGGATTGCCGAGCCGCGTGTAGATGTTGCCGAAGACCTCGAGGCCGAACAGGGCGGCGGCATGGTCGGCATCATTGAAGACGTAGGACGTCGTCTGGTAGATCGGCGTGGCACGTGCGCCCGTCGTCGGGTCGGGTGCGGCCCCTGCGTGCACTGCCAGCGTCGCGAGCTTCGGCGGCAGGGGTGCGGATTCGGTCATCGTCGGGCTCCTCGCGGGCGTCGGTCCGGCGAGTAGGGAAGCGAAGCGCGTGTCGCTGTCAACCGTTGAACGACGACGGTCCGGGGCGAGACGGCATCAGGCGGCAGTCGCCGGTTCCACCGGGCGGCGCGACGGAGCCGCCGAGACCGGCACGCCAAGATCCATAGCGTCTGAAGTGTCGGGTTTGACCGCCTCACTTCAGAGTGGGTACCCGCCGAACGGCGACAACAAGCCTCCCGCAACAGCCGATAATTTGCGAAAATCGGAAGCCGACCACCCAGGCACGAAGGTCGCCTGTGGCGTACTGACCTATCCCGGCGCTCGTCCAATGGCCGCTATGAATTGGCCCGCGCTACGGTCTGCGGACCATTGGCAGAGAAGAAACGGAGCGGCGCCAACTTAGGACGGCCGTCCCTGCAGGAAGACCGCTCAATGTCTCAGATCTTCGCGACTTGGCGGGCTTGGCCGCAGGTCCACTTCGCGACACGCCAGTTGGGGTGGCCCTCGGACCACTTGGCGATCTCGGCCTGCCCGTACATCATGCACTCGAATGGGGTTACGGCTTCGGCCATGTAGGTCAGCCGCACGTCCTTGCACGTCGCACCCTGGACGATAGAGCAGACGGACAACACGATCTCGATCATGTGAAAAGCTCCCGTGATCCGAGGGCCCGCTTGCGGCAGGCCCGGTTTCGACTGGGCGCTTCTCCCGTGGTTTTTTGCTCTTGGAAGTAGGCTAGGCGACTCGAACGCTGCACCGCAACGAGGATAATGTGGCATTTGCTGAGCAAATGTTAAGCGGCGAGAAAATTGTCACATCACCGTTTTGTGTCAGCCGGTCGCACATTCTGTCGACGCCTTTCAGCCTGAAATAGATAGCATAAGTCGGTCACGTTCGCTGCCGGTCGATCCCAATGGGCTCGATTTTTGAACATGCATCAATTGCCCACGTGCTAGGCACTCACCCGAAAGTCGCAGGCGACGTGCAGAATTGTCACGCTATTGATGCGCTGCAGCATGCGGCCCGCGTATTTGCTGCATTTGCTCCTCTTTGACCAATGGGCCTTGGAACGGCGTAAGCGAGGTGCCCATCACGGAGCCGGAATGCTTGCTCCCGGGCGCTTGCCCGCCCCCAATTTGCCGAACAACGCCCACAGCTCACCCACGACGCCGCGGCGGAAGATCAGCACCGTCAGAACGAAGATCAGACCCTGGATGACCAGCACCCATTCGCCGAGGCCTTTCAGATAGTTCTGCATGGTGATGATGACGGCGGCGCCGACCACGGGACCCAGCACAGTCCCCATGCCGCCCACCAGCGTCATCAGCACCACCTCGCCCGACATCTGCCATTGCGCGTCGGTCAGGGAGGCGAGCTGGAAAACGACAGCCTTGGTCGCACCGGCGAGCCCCGCGAGCCCTGCCGACAGAACGAAGGCGAGGAGCTTGTACTGATCGACCCGGTAGCCAAGCGATATCGCCCGCGGCTCGTTCTCGCGGATGGCTTTCAGCACCTGCCCGAAAGGCGAATGGATGGTGCGGTAGATCAGCAGGAAGCCAGCGAGGAATATGGCCAGCACCACGTAATAGAGTGTCAGGTCGTTCTGAATGTCGATGAAGCCGAGCAGCGGCCGGCGCGGTATCGCCTGGATTCCGTCCTCGCCGCCCGTGAAACGCGCCTGAAGGCAGAAGAAATACACCATCTGCGAGAGCGCGAGCGTCACCATCGCAAAGTAGATGCCCTGCCGTCGGATGGCAATGAGACCGACGACGAGCCCCATGAGTGCCGCCACCAGAGCTGAGGCCAACAGCGCGACCTCGGTCGGCCAGCCCCAGACCTTGATGGTGTGTCCGGCGACGTAGGCCGCGAAGCCGAAGAACATGGCGTGCCCGAACGACAGCAGCCCCACGTAGCCGATGAGCAGGTTGAAAGCACATGCGAACAGGGCAAAGCAGAGCACCTTCATCAGGAAGACCGGGTAGATGAAGGCCGGCGCGGCGACGAGCAGCGCCAGCAGCGCCAAGCCGATGAGTGTCTCGCTGCTCTGCCACCTGCGACCGTCCGCGACCTCGCCGTGCCCGTCGCTGCCTTGCATGGCTGAGGTCTCCTTACTTTGCAGTTCCAAAGAGGCCGGCCGGCCTCGAGATCAGCACGATGGCCATTATGACGAAGATCACGATGTTCGACGCCTCGGGATAGAACACCTTGGTCAGCCCCTCGACGAGGCCGAGGCCGAAGCCGGTAACAACGGATCCCATGATCGAGCCCATGCCGCCGATCACCACCACGGCGAACACGACGATGATGATCTCGGCGCCGATCTTGGGCGTGACCGAGTAGACCGGAGCCGCCAGTACTCCGGCGAGGGCGGCCAGAGCCACACCGAAGCCATAGGTCAGAGTGATCATCAGCGGCACGTTGATGCCCATCGCCTGGACGAGATCGGGGCGCTCGACCGCCGCGCGAAGGTACGAGCCGAGCTTCGTCCTCTCGATGACGAACCATGTCGCAAGGCAGACCGCGAGCGAGAACACGATCACCCAGGCGCGGTAGTAGGGCAGGAACATGAAGCCGAGGTTCGTCCCGCCGGGGATGGGGTTGTCGTAGCTGACGCCGGACGCGCCGAAGACGTAGCGTGCGAGCCCCTCGAAGATGACCGCGAGACCGAACGTGAGCAACAGACCGTAGAGGTGGTCGAGATGGTAGAGGCGCGACAGGAATAGTCGCTCAATAACGACCCCGAGAGCGCCGACGAGGACGGGTACCACGACGAGCGCACCCCAGTACGGGATGCCGAAGTGCTTCAGGAGCAGCCAAGCTCCGAATGCGCCCATCATGTACTGCGCACCGTGCGCGAAGTTGATGACGTTCAGCATCCCGAAGATGACCGCCAGACCGAGACTCAGAAGCGCATAGAACGCTCCGTTGATCAGGCCGAGCAGAAGCTGGCCGAACAGCGCCTGCGGCGGCACACCCAACAGCTCGAACATCTCATCCCCCTCGCCGGCGGCAAGACCGGCCCGTCCCGCCCGCCGTGACGGGCAACAACGGGCCGGCGACCATCACTTCTTGACCAGCGGGCACTCGCCGGCTTCCAGCGGACGCCACGCCTCTGCAGCCGGGATCGTAGCGCGGGTCTTGTAGTAGTCCCACGGACCCTTGCTATCGCCCGGCTTCTTGACCTCGAACAGGTACATGTCGTGGATCTTGCGTCCGTCGGCGCGAACGCTGCCCTTGCCGAACAGCTTGTCGTCCGTCGGCAGCTCCTTCATCTTCGCCACGACGGCGGCGCCGTCCGCATCGTTCTTCAGCGCGTCCACGGCCTTCAGGTAGTGAATGACCGACGAATAGACGCCGGCATGGACCATGGTCGGGTGCTTGCCGCCGTTGGCCGCCGCGTACTCCTTGGCGAAGGCGCGGTTCGTGTCGTTGGCGTCCCAGTACCATGCCTCGGTGAAGATGAGCCCCTGCGCCGTCTTGAGACCCAGCGCATGCACATCGGTGATGAACACCAACAGCCCGGCGAGGTTCTGGCCGCCGGCCACGATGCCGAACTCGGCAGCCTGCTTGATGGCATTGGTGGTGTCGGCGCCGGCATTGGCGAGGCCGATGATCTTGGCCTTGGACGCCTGCGCCTGGAGCAGGAACGAGGAGAAATCCTGCGCGGGGAAGGGATGGCGAACCTTGCCGAGCACCTTGCCGCCGTTCTTCTCGACCACGGCCGCCGTATCCTTCTCGAGCGCTTGGCCGAAGGCGTAGTCGGCGGTCAGGAAGAACCAGCTGTCGCCGCCAGTCTTCGTGATGGCATTGCCGGTGCCGTTGGCCAGTGCCCACGTGTCGTAGGTCCAGTGGATCGTGTTGGCAGTGCAGTCCTTGCCGGTCAGCGCCGAGGACGCCGCGCCGGACACGAGCGCCACCTTGTTCTTCTCTTTGGCGATCTGGTTGACCGCCAGCGCCGTTGACGAGGTCACGAGGTCAACGATCAGATCGACCTTGTCGACGTCGTACCACTGGCGCGCGGTATTTGCAGAGATGTCGGCCTTGTTCTGGTGGTCGGCAGCGATCACCTCGACCTTGAGGCCGGGCTTGTCCTTGAGATAGTCCTCGACCGCCTTCTTGGCGGACCAGACGGAGCCCGCACCCGACAGATCCGAGTAGGTACCGCTCATGTCGGTCAGCACGCCGATCTTGATGCCGCCGTCGGACATCTGGGCGCTGGCCGCACCGGCGACGAATGCCATGCTTGTGGCGAGGCCTGCAGCAGCCGCCCCGCGCATCAGTCGATTGAGACGCATTCCAGCTTCCTCCTGATTGTGATGGGACCTAGACGCCGAGGTAGCCCTCGAGCTTTTGCTTATTGGCGGCGAGTTCGGAGTTCATGATCATGTCGACGACATGCCCGTGCTCGACCACGTAATGACGATCCGCGACGGTTGCCGCGAAATGGAAGTTCTGTTCCACCAGCAATACGGTGAACCCCCGCGCCTTGAGGGCGCGGATGATGTCTCCGATATGATGGACGATGACCGGAGCCAGACCCTCGGTCGGCTCGTCGAGCAGGAGCAACGTCGCACCGGTTCGCAGGATGCGGGCGATTGCCAGCATCTGCTGCTCGCCGCCCGAGAGCTTGGTGCCTTGGCTGGAGCCGCGCTCCTTGAGCCGCGGGAACAGGCCATAAACCTCGTCCAAGCTCATTCCGCCGGGCTTGACGACGGGCGGCAGCAGCAGATACTCCGTGACGTCGAGGCTCGAGAAGATGCCGCGCTCCTCGGGGCAATAAGCGATGCCGAGACGCGCGATCCGATGCGGCGCAAGTGCGATCGTCTCGGTGCTCTCGAAGGAGATCGAGCCCGTTCGCTTTTTCACGAGCCCCATGATGGCGCGCATGGTCGTCGTCTTGCCGGCGCCGTTGCGACCGAGCAGGGTCACGACCTCGCCCTTCGGCACATCGAAGCTCATGCCATGCAGGATATGGCTTTCCCCGTACCAGGCATGCACATCCCGAACGCTGAGGTCGATCCCTCGAGCGGGCGCCCGTGCAGCTTCAATCCGCGGCGCTACATCAGCCATGGCCACCCCCTGCACCGGCCGCGATCGGGTCGGCGTCACCGCCGGTGCCCATGTAGGCTTCGATGACCTGCGGATTGCGCGACACCTCCGCGTAGCGGCCCTCTGCCAGGATCTCGCCGCGGGCCAACACGGTAATGGTATCGGACAGATCGGCGACCACGTTGAGATTGTGTTCGACCATGAGCACAGTGCGGTTCTTGGAAACGCGACGGATCAGGTGGCTCACGCGCTGGATGTCCTCACGCCCCATCCCTGCCATCGGCTCGTCGAGCAGCAGCATCTCCGGATCGAGCGCCAGCGTCGTCGCGATCTCGAGCGCACGTTTGCGACCATACGGCAGCTCCACGGCCTGCCGGCGCGCATAGTCGGCAAGGCCGACGTCCTCGAGCAGTGCCATCACCCGGTCGTCGAGCGCCCCGAGTGATCGCTCAGACTGCCAGAAGCGGAACGAAGTACCGAGCGGCCGCTGCAGCGCGATGCGCACGTTCTCCATCACCGTCAGATGAGGGAACGTCGCCGAGATCTGGAAGCTTCGCACTAGGCCGAGGCGGGCCACATCGGCAGGCTTCAACGCCGTGATGTCGCGACCATTGAACAGGATCTCGCCCTGGGACGGCGGCAGGAACTTGGTGATCAGATTGAAACAGGTCGTCTTGCCGGCGCCGTTCGGTCCAATCAGCGCGTGAATGGTTCCACGGCGCACCTTGAGATCGACGTTGCGGACAGCCCAGAAGCCTTTGAAGCTCCTGCCGAGACCGCGCGTCTCCACGATCAGGTCGTCGGCCGCCATAGGGTCCGCGTCCCTTCTATCGAGCGTTTCCCTTGCAGCGGTTGAACCCGCAGCTTGATCATTTTGTCGCAGAGACCCTAGCACGAGGGTTGCCGCTCAGGTCAATCGCAAAAAAAGCCCCTTCGCCGCTCACTGACCACCCGCCGCCCGGCTGTCATATATCTGAAACCAATCGAACAATTGCTGTGGCCACGACGGCTCTTGAGCCGCGTCCTGCGCCCTTGGCTTAGGCCGCGACGTGGTGCTTGTCGGGCGCTGATCACCAACGACATCTCCAACCGGACCAGCATTACGACCACCGGGAGCACCTGGGGATTGCGGGGACAGACGACGGAGCATCGGCGGCCAATGCTGCGAATCTTTCTACCCCAGTCACGTCAAAAGCGCGTCGTTCGTCTCCGTCGCGTGCTCCGTTACAGGCCTTGGGTATCCAGTCGCAGTCCTCGCTGCCGTGGGCAGCATCGGTCACGCGATCGGCCTGTCGTTCTGCCTATCGCGAGGATCCGTCCATGTCGCACCAGCCGTCGCATCCCACTCCTGTTGCACGCACCTTGCCCGCCGTGCTGGCGCTCTTCTGCGCAGGTTGCGCCCAAACCGGACTCTCATTGTCTGCTGATCCTGGCGCCGCAGCCGTGCACGAGACGGCGTCCCTCGCCGCACCTCTTAAGGCCTTCCGTGAGCCGGCCCGAGCGATATCCGGCGAGCCCGCCGCCGCAGTGAAAGGCGCGGTCGCCGACGCCATCGCCGAGGCACGGACATTGCGCCTCGCGGGAAAGCGGCGCGATGCGTTGGCCGTGCTCGACGCGGCCGCCGAGCGCGAGCCGAAGGACCAATTGCTGGCCAAGGAGCGCGGCCTTCTCGCACTCGAGACCGGCAAGGTGCAGCAGGCGGAGGCGCTGCTCAGGAAGGCGCTCGATCCCGAAGCGCCGGATTGGCGCCTGCACTCGGCGCTTGGGGCTGCGCTCGCGTCACAAGGGCGACAGGCGGACGCGCAGATCCAGCTCGGCAAGGCGCTCGAGATCGCGCCCGAGCATCCATCCGTCCTCAACAACCTTGCGCTGTCCTATGCGCTCGACGGCAAGCACGCAGAGGCCGAACGGCTGCTGAAGCGCGTCGCACAGACAGCAGATGCGGAGCCAAAGGCAAAGGCCAATCTCGCGCTGATCCTCGGCCTCAACGGCAAGATCGGGGAAGCCAGGAAAATCGCGGGCGCGGCGCTACCTCCGGAGACCGCGCGCGCCAACGTCGGCTATCTTGAGAGTCTGGCGGCACGTGGGGCGCGTGCGCATGTCTCGCGCGCCGAGCCCGGCCAAACGGCGGGTATCGCAAGCACCCGTTCGCCCGACTGATCTCTCCCGACTGATCTCTCCCGACTGATTTGGCGCTCCGCTACATCGTGCGCATCACCCCGGCTATCTTTCCCGCCCGGACCTTTCGACCTGACTCTGCCGTACCTTGTGCCGTGGAAACGCTTGCATCACGGTGCGATCCAAGGCAGGCGGGGAGCCGCGACAGCAACGGGAGGTGCCTCATGACTGGAGCGGAAGCACTGATCGCCGCCGCCGTGCGGGCCGGCATCGACGTCTGCTTTGCCAATCCAGGCACCACCGAGTTGCCGCTCGTGATGGCGCTCGACGCGGTACCCGGCATCCGCGGCATTCTCTGTCTGCATGAGAACGTCGCGACCGGCGCCGCAGACGGTTTCGCTAGGATGGCCGGCCGGCCCGCCATGTGCCTCCTGCACCTCGGACCGGGCCTCGCCAACGGTCTGACGAACCTCCACAACGCGCGGCGCGCAGGGTCGCCGATCCTCAACGTCGTGGGCGAGCACGCCACGTGGCACATCGCGGCCGACCCGCTCCTGGCGAGCGACATCGAGCGGATCGCCTCGTGGACCGGAGGGCACGTGCACCGAAGCGTGAGCAGCACCGCCGTCGCCGCCGATCTCAACACGGCGCTGCGCGAGGTCCGTCTCGACGGCGGCTGTCCGGCCACACTGATCGTGCCGCACGACGTCCAGTCGGGGGAGGCAGTTGCCTCGACGCAGGCCGCCGGCGGCGGGCCGCAGAAGTCCTTCTCCTCCCGCAATGTCGACATGGCGGCACGGGCGCTGCGCAACGGCCGGACTGCGATCCTGCTCGGCGGGGAAGCGCTGTCGGAAGCCGGGTTGCGGCTCGCCGGCCGTATCGGAGCGCGCACCGGCGCGACGCTGCTCTGCGATACGTTCTTCGCGCGCATGGAGCGGGGTGGCGATCTACCCGGTGTAACGCGCATTCCCTATTTCCCAGACCAAGCGCTCGACCTCACGCGGCGGTTCGATCGGGTCGTCATTGCCGGCACGCGGCGGCCAGTCGCCTTCTTCGGCTATCCTGGCATGCCCAGCCACATGACGACCGAGGAGCAGACCGTCGTGCTGGCAGGCCCCATGGATGACGCAATCGGCGCATTGGCGGCGCTCGCCGATGCGCTGCAGGCTGCTGGCGACGCCGCTCCCCCGGCCGGAGCCTTGCCGCCAATGCCGAGCGGCAGTCTCGACGCGGTGTCGGTCTCGGCCGTGCTCGCGCGCCTGCAGCCGCGCGACGCCATCATCATGGACGAGGCGCTGACCGTCGGCGTGCCCTATTTCGAGGCGTCGCGGCACGCCCCGCGCTTCTCACATCTGATGTTGACCGGGGGCGCGATTGGCCAGGGTCCATGCACCGCGACGGGCACGGCCGTCGCCTGCCCTGGCCGCAAGGTCGTCAACTACCAGTCGGATGGCTGCGGCGCCTACTCGGTCCAGGCATTCTGGACGCAGGCCCGCCAGAACCTCGACGTCGTGACGATCATCGGAGCGAACCGAAGCTACAACATCCTCAAGGTCGAGCTGGCCCGCGCGGGCGCGAGCGCGCCAGGCCCCGTGGCCCAAGCCATGGCTGGCCTCGACACGCCCCATCTCGACTGGGTGAGGATCGGCGAGGGCTTCGGCGTCCCCTCGGTTCGCGTCGACACTGCCGACGGTCTTGCGCGCGAACTCGTTGCGGCCCTGGCCCAGAAGGGGCCGCGCCTCATCGAGGCCGTCATGAGCTGAAGGTGGGCGGCGCGAGAACCGACGCGATCTCCTCGTCGTCGAGCACCCGCACCGTACCGGCCCGCATGTCGTCCGGCAATGAAAGTCCACCAACCCGCACCCTATGCAGTATCGAGACGTGATTGCCGACGGCCGCGAACATCCGCCTCACCTGATGGTACCGTCCCTCGGTCACCGTAACCAGCGCCTCGGTCGGCGACACGACCCGAAGCCGCGCCGGCAGCAGCGGCTTCTCCTCGCCGTCGAGCATGAGCCTACCGCTGGCGAAAGCGGCAGCCTCCGTCCCGGACAGCGGACGCGCCAGGGTCGCTCGATACGCCTTCTCGACGGCGCTTCGTGGCGAGATCACGCGATGCAGGAACTGTCCGTCGTCGGTCAGCAGCAGAAGCCCCGATGTATCCTTGTCGAGCCGACCTACGGTCGATATCGCAGGGTCGCGGCGGCGCCAGCGCGGCGGGAGGAGCCCGTAGACGAGCGGTCCGGCCTCCTTGTGCGAGCAGGTGACGCCGGCCGGTTTGTTCATCATGACGACCATGCCCGGCGGCGGATCGAGCGGCACACCGTCGACCGTCAATCGGCTTGGCAATTCGCGCGCGATCGCCACCCGCGTCGAGGCGTCCTTGACCGCTTGACCGTCGAGCATCACTCGGCCCGTCCGCGCAAGTGCCTGGATCTCGGCGCGGGAGCCGTAACCCATGTTGCCGAGCAGCCGGTCGAGCCGCAGCGCCTTGGGCGATGTGCTCACGCGCGCGCCTCGTGGATCTTGTAGCCGTTGCGCTCGGCCACTGGCCGCACGGTCGCGAACAGCGGCGCCAGCACGCCTTCGTATGGCAGGTGCCGGTTGGCGACCAGCCACAGCGCGCCGCCCGGCCGAAGCATCGCGGCCGCGCGGCGAACGAGGGCCTGACCGAGCGCCCTGTCCTCGATGCCGGCGTCGTGAAACGGCGGGTTCATAACGACGAAGTCCAGTCCGTCGACGCCTGCAACCGCGCGCCGCGCATCCGCCCACACCACCGCGACGCGGCCATCGTTGAGGTTGCGGCGCGACGCCTCGACGGCGCGCCGGTCGATGTCGACCGCAACAAGGCTAGAGACGTCGGGCGATCCGAGCACGGCGCGGGCGAGCAGCCCGATGCCGCAGCCGATATCGGCGCCGCGCCCGCTGAGCGCCGGCAGTTCGGCCATCAGCAGGGCCGTACCGGGATCGACGCGATCCCAGCTGAAAATGCCGGGCTGCGACCAGAGGCCGGATCCCGGCAGGCACTGCGGCCCGCCCTCCAAGATGGCCTGGCTCAGGAACATTTGGCTATCGGCAGTTGGCTCCTCGGCGGTCTTTGTAGCCTCGACAATCCGATGGTGGCGCCGCGATGTCGCAATGACTTGGTCGGCCAGCGCCGACAGATCGCTCTCGATACGCGCGCCACCCTTATCCTTGGGCGCCGCGGCCACGAGACGGCCGCCCGGCATCAGCACCCGCCACGCCAGGGCCAGCACATATCGTCGCTCGATCGCGCCCGGCGGCGCCGCCACGAGCAGCTCCGAGATCGACTCCGCCGCGATGTCCTCGAGCCGATGCGAGCCGGGCACCTGCGGCGATGTCTGCAGCGCACCCGTCGGGAACGATGCCACTTGGTCCGGCACGTGCCCGTAGACGAGAGCCGACGTCACGTCCGCATCTGCTACCGGCATGGGAACTGCCGTGCGGCGCGCGTCGGGCGAAGCTGGCGCCGTCCCGCGGTCGACCTCGCGATCCTCACCCGTTGCCGCTGCCATGCCCCAACGCTCCGCACGCGCACCCTCGCGGCGCGCTCCGGCGGCAATAGGGTCCCTGCGCCCGGCTTCGTCAAGGCGCGGCTTTCGACCCGGGCGCCGCAGGTGGCGCGCCACCGGCTGGGCCAGGGGCCGCGCTTCCGCCACCTCCGCCCTGCACACCGGCATACGTCGACCATGTCGCCTGCCGCCGCTCGCCGGACCGCGGCGTCTCCTGCTGCGGATGTTGCAAATCGCGGCCGTTTGCGACCGACAGCGCCAGGTTGCGCTGCGTCGCGCAGCCGAAGTTCGCGTGCGGCAACCGCTCGCGGTTCTCTCCGAGATCCTCCGGCCAATCTCCGCAGCGGGGCGCAACGGCCTCGGGCCGCTCGTAGGCCAAGCGGATCGCCGCTCCGTAACCGCCACCCGCACGACCGCGCGTTGTCTGCATGGCCTCGGGCGGAAGGCCGGCGCCCTGGGCGATGTCCTCGACCTGCCGCATGGCGCGTGACGCCGCGAGGTGGCCGCGCGCGCCGCCGGGCAACGCAATCGCCAGCCGCCCCTTGCCCTCGATCTTGTAACGCTCGACAAAGCGGTAGACGTCTGTCCGCTGGTTGGCCGAGAGGCCCTCGCCGTCCGCAGACACCTCGACGTAGAGCACCTCAGACCGGTCGGTGAACTCGATCGGGTGCCGCTTCTCGGGGTCGGAGAGAATGGAAGCCGTGTGGTCGTCGAGGCGGCCGAGATCGCGGCATGCCGCCAGCGCCAGCCCCGCGGCGGCCACGACGACAAGCGAGCGTGCCGCCACCGCAGTCGTGTTGTGCCGCGTCATCCCTTCACTCCCGGATAGTCGATGATGAAGCCGTAGTCGCCTTCGTAGCGCCGGTGGCCGCTCGGAATGCCGTGCCCGTAGATCCGATTGATATGCCCGAAGAACAGCTCTTTGAGCTCGCTCGATGGCATGTAGCCGTCGTCGGGTTTGGCGAGATCGCGCTTGGAGGCATGAGTGGCGATGTAGGGCGTCACCAGGATCACGAGCTCGGTCTCGCGCCGCCGGTAGTCGTTCGAGCGGAACAGCGCGCCGAGCACCGGAAGGCTCTTGAGGCCAGGGACGCCGTCGACGTTCTGGCGAGTGTCGTCCGACAGCAGCCCCGCCATCGCGACCGTCCCGCCCGACGGCACCTCGAGCACCGTCTCCGCGCGCCGCACCTTGAGGCCCGGCAGCGAGATCGAGCCCAGCGTGATGGCGCCGTCCGAGGACAGCTCACTGACCTCGGCGGTAATGGTGAGGCTGATGCGTCCCTCCGTCATGACCACGGGCTTGAACGACACGTTCACACCGAACTGCTTCCAGTCGACCGTGATCGTGTTGTTCTGCTGAGCGACCGGCACCGGGAACTCGCCTCCGGCGAGGAATTTCGCCGTCTCGCCCGAGATCGCCGTGAGGTTTGGTTCGGCCAGCGTTCGGAGCACGCCCGTGCGCTCGAGCGCCTGGATCATCGCGCTCACCGTTTGGTTGCCCGTGGTCCAGGTCGGCTGCAGCGCCGCGCCTGCCGCAACGGTCGGCACACCGAGAATATCGGCCGCAGCCGTGGCCGCGGGTGCCGTGACGCCAGTGACAGGGAACGCGTTGTGCACCACGTGCGCGAATGTGAAGTTGCCGGCGTTAAGCAGCGCCTTCGGAATGTCGACGCCGATACGGCGCATGGCATCGCGCTGCATTTCGGCGACCTGGACCTTGAGCAGCACCTGCTCCTTGCTGGCAGTGTTGATCATGTTGACCACACTGTCCTTCTTCTTCAGGAACCTTTGCGCCAGCTCACCCGCACGGCCAGCGTCCTCGGGCGCCAATACGCTTCCCGTCAGCACGATGTTCTCGCCCATCATCTCGGCTTGGACGCGCGAGCCCGGAAGTAGGCGGGCAAGCGTGTCGCGAAGGGCGGCGAGATCGCGCGACACCGTCACCTCGAGGAACAGCACCTTCTGCCCATCGGGTCCGATGAAGAAGGCGTTGGCCTCGCCAGCCTCCTTGGCCAGGATGTAGACCTGACGCGAGGTCTGGACGACGGCGTCGATCACCTCGGGGTTCGAAACCAGTACGTTCTGCAGATCGACCGGTAGCTCGACAATCATCGCTTTGTCCGCGCCGAGCGTCACCTTGCGCGTCACCGGCAGCGCCGAGCCCGCCGGGATCTTGATCAGGGACCGGTGAACAGGATCGAACTCCGCCGCGATCTGCGCACTGCGCGGCTGCTGCGCTTCGGCGCGCAAACCGGCACCCATCGCCGCAGTGGCCGCGATGAAGCACGCAAGGACGAGCGCGCGAGACGCACGTCGGCTGAGGTGCAGAATGCACATGTGAGAACAACCCTGCTCGACGAGGCAGGACGCCGCAACGCTGGCCACCATTCGGCTCGGCCATTGACGCCGTGCACGCTCTATTGTCAACGCGCACTCGACTGAAACGCCACCCGACGGACGACGGACGCTAGGACCACTGACGAGCTGCATTGTTTAGATGTTTCGCGGCCGCTCGCCAGACCAGACGGCCGAGGACTGTTGCAGTGCCCCGTTCCGCCCACAGCTTGTCCACACACTCTGCCGGCTGGCGCCCGTTCCAACGTCACGCCGCGCATGCGACACCGTCGTCGTTCCGCTAGCGGCGGCGAGCATTTTCTCCGCTCGGCCGGGTGGCCGGGTCGGCCTCGCGCCGTCACCAGGCTCCACTTGCGCGAGGTGGGGATAACCCGGAGATCGCTCCCGCCATTTGCCGCTAGTGCGCGATGCGGGTTTGCGAGATCTGGCGCCCGATGTTCTTGAACGACTGCAGAAGACCGTCACCGTCGCCCGCGGAGAACGCCTGATCAGGAGTCGTCGCGCATCCCCGCAGCAGCGCCTGCGTGTTGGGGTTGGTCTCGAGGCGGAACGCAACCGTAAAGATCGTTATGCCTTCCCGTTTGGCCGCTGCGCAGGCCGCGACGAGCTTGCCGTCGAGATGAGCGGTATATCCGGCCTGACTGTAGGTGCCCCCGAGGCGTCCCTTTGCGGCGTAGCCGTGGGCGCCGTACACCGACTTGTTGTGCGTGGTGTTAGAGGACAGGAAGTTCTCGCCGTCCGTCATCACGATCATGAACTTGCGGTTCTGCGCGTCCGCCTTCTGCCGGCCCTCGGTAAACGGCGTACCCGGAGACAGCACGCGCCAACCCCACATCACGCCCTCGCCGATATTGGTGTTGCCGCTGGCGGTCATGGCCGCGATCGCATCGAGCACGTCGTCCTTGGTCGAGTTGAGCGGCAGGATCGGTGCGGTGGTGCATCCCGCATTGGGCCCGGTGTCCGCCGACGGCGTGGCCCCCTGGTACTTGCACGTTCGTGACTGCGCCTCCGCCACCGGAAGTGGTGCCGGTGCCCAGGAGGTGCAGGCTCCCTTCTTCTTGTTGAAAGTCACGCAAACCTGCTCCGGCGCCGGGCAAGTGCCACCGTAATCGGAGATGTAGTTGTTCGGATAGCGCGACACGCCCGCCGCGCTGGCATTGCTGTCGTCTGGCTCGTCGGGCGCCATCATGGGCACAAACAGTGTGTCGGGATTGCTGCTTTCGGAGGGCACGTCGCTGACGTCGAGGGCTCCGGGCCGCGTCTCGACGCATCCCTTCCATGCCACACCCATGTCGTCGAAAATGCTGAACCGGGACCGGTTGGCTGAGAAATTCTGGAAGTGGATCGAGGACTGGCCGTCGTTGTCGATCCAGGCCGCGCCGCGGTTGACAGCCCCCACGTTGACCGAGGCGGCGAACGGGACCAAGCCGAACTTGACGCGATCGGTGCCCTCGGCACCTGCAAAAAGGTTGCTGGCGAGACCGGATGCCGCCGCCTTGAGGTCCTCGATGTAGGTGCCGTGGACGGAGCCCGAGCTGCCACCCATGGAGCCCGAGTTGTCGAGCACCAGAGCAACCTCCATCGAGCCCGTGCCCTTCACGACTGTCGCGCGCGCAGCGACGTCGAGGGACGCCCGCTCGATGCCCTTCATCCGGGAGAGTGTGGTTCTCATGGACGCCCCCGATGACGCCGAGATCTCGGATGTCGCCGGATCGAAGCTTGAGCCCGTCAGGCGGCTGCCGCCATGCTGCCATTTGTTCTGGTCGTAAAAGGCTTCCGCCGCGGCAGGGATCGCCGTCTCCTGGTCCTCGGCACCAACGTGCTGCGACGCAGCAAGAGCCGCCGCATCGACAGCGAACTGCTCACGGCTCTTCTCGGTGACGGCAAGGCCGTAGTCGATGGCGATGGCCGCCGACATCAAAAATGCCGTGAACGAGAAGGCGTAGACGACTGCGGTAACGCCGGTCTCGTCGCGCGCGAAGGCGCGAAGGCCCTGGCGGATGCCGCAGCGGACGTCTGCGGTGGCGCGACGGGCGCAGGCGGTGCGTCTCATCGAGGGCTCCTTTAACAACAGGTTAGAGGAGAGTACGCAATGCGCGCTTAAAGCCGGTGAACCGGTGGCGTACAATTTTATTCAAGTTGTCCGCCTGATCCGCTCGTCCCTGTCTCTCGCGATACTGCCGCTGAACGCCAGCGCGTTGTCCGAGTTGCATCCGATGTGGAACGGTGCGCAATCTGGCCGTCACCCGATCCAGGGATCGTCCTGCCCTGCCCCCGCCCGCACCGTGTCCCGCCCCGCCATGACGCAACCCTTCAAGACCGACCGCACCAGCACGCTCTTCTCGGCGCTCCTCGATGCAAGATCTCGCCATGGCTCCAGGCGGATCGTGCTGGCCGACGCCGATGGCCAGGAGCTGAGCTATGGAACGCTCGTCATCGGCAGCCTTGTGCTCGGGGCCAAGCTCGCGGCGCTGTCGCGGCCCGGCGAGGCGGTCGGCGTTCTGTTACCGAACGTCAATGGCCTCGCCGTGACCCTGTTCGGGCTCAACGCCTTCGATCGCGTCGCCGCCCTGATGAACTTCACGGCCGGCTCGCGGAACCTCGTCTCGGCCGCACGCACTGCGAGGATCCGAACCGTCGTCACATCCCGTCGCTTCGTGGAAACCGCCAAGCTCGACGATGTGGTGGCGTCACTCGCCGCAGCCGAAGCGGCTCCAGGCCGGCCCATTGCCATCGTCTACCTCGAGGACGTGCGCGCCACGGTCGGCGTGTTCGACAAGATCGTCGGCGCCCTGCGGTCGCTGGCCGCGCGTTTCGTTCACCGGCAGGCCGGCGCCAGGGCCGGCAAGCTGGCGGCAATCCTGTTCACCTCGGGCACGGAAGGTAGCCCCAAGGGTGTCGCGCTCACGAACGCCAACCTCGTGGCCAACGCGCGCCAGATCTTCGCCCACGCCTCCGGCATCCTCACCGCCGACGATGTGGTGGTGAACCCGCTGCCCATGTTCCACTCGTTCGGGCTGACGGCGGCTACGCTGATGCCGCTGCTTCACGGCATGAAGACCGTGCTCTACCCGAGCCCGCTTCACTACAAGCAGGTTCCCAAGCTCATCAAGAAGGCGAAGGCCACCCTCCTGTTCGCCACCGACACCTTCCTGCAGGGCTATGGTCGTGCCGCCGAGCCGGACGAACTCGGCTCGATCCGCTTCGTCATTGCCGGCGCAGAGCGAGTCAAGGATCAGACGCGAGCGCTCTGGAGCAAATCGGGCGCGCTGATCCTCGAGGGCTACGGCGCTACGGAATGCTCGCCCGTGCTCGCCTGCAATATCCCGGACGCGCAGCGGAGCGGCTCGGTCGGCCGGCTGCTGCCGGGTATCGAGGCGCGTCTGGAACCCGTCGAAGGCATCACGGAGGGCGGCCGTCTGGTGGTCCGCGGCCCCAATGTCATGGCTGGCTACATCCTGGCGGGCCAGCCGGGCGTCGTCGTGCCGCCCGAGGGCGGCTGGCACGACACGGGTGACATCGTCACCATCGATGACGGATTCGTCACCATCCGTGGTCGGCCCAAGCGGTTCGCCAAGATCGGCGGCGAGATGGTTTCGCTAGCTGCGGTCGAGACGCTCGCACAGAGCCTCTGGCCGGATGCCCAGCATGTCGTGGTGAGCCTTCCCGACCCTCGCAAGGGCGAGCAGCTGGTGCTCGTGACCGACAAGCCTGACGCCGACAAGTCGGCGCTGCTGGTTCACGCCCAGGAGGAAGGATTCCCCGAGCTTTGGGCTCCGAAGGCGGTCCTGGTCGTCGCCTCGATTCCGGTCCTCGGCTCGGGCAAGGTGGATCTCGCTGCGACACACGCGCTCGCGCGCAACACGCGCCCGTTGCTCTGAGATCATGCCCGAGATGACCACTCCGCTTGCTGCCACGCTGACCGCCCGCCTGCGGGAGGCCGTGCTGGCGCCGATCCTGGCCTTCCGCCTCGCCTACCTGCCGCTCCTGATGATCTATTTCGCCTACGGCGCCCTCGGCATCACGGCGATCGCCGACAGCTTCTGGGTCAAGAAGGAGCTGACGCTGTCGGCCGCCGAGATCGCCAAGCTTGGCGTCTGGCTCACGCTACCGTGGACCATCAAGATGGTGTTCGGCGAGCTTGTGGACACCGTGCCGGTGCTGGGCTCGCAACGCCGCGCCTATGTCTTCATCGGCGCGGGTCTCGTCGCCGCAAGCCTCCTGCTTCTTGCTGGCACGGCCGCCAAGCTCTTCACATTCGCCCGTCCCGAGACGCTTTATGTCGTCGCCTCCCTGATGACCGTGATCGGTGTCGTGCTCCAGGACGTGGTGGCCGACGCCATGAGCACCGAGGTCGTGCCGCGGACCCACGCCGACGGCTCCGCGCGGCTCGCGGAGGATGTCGACCGCGACCTCGGGATGGTGCAGGTGCTCGGCCGCCTGGCGCTGTCGCTTGGCATCTTCCTCACGGCCGGGCTCTCGGGATGGCTGGCGCAGATACTGCCCTATCATGTCGTATTCCTGATCGGGCTCGCCATTCCGATCATCTCGGTTACAGGGGCGCTGACCGTCCGACTGGAAAGCAGCGAATCCCGCCCTACCGACTGGCGCATCCTGGGCGGAGGATTGGCGTTCGGCACCACGGTCGTGCTGCTCGGCCTTGCCGATATCCCCTGGAAGGAGGAGCTCGTATTCCTCATCTCGTTGGCGGTCATCACTGCGATGCTGTTCCGTATCACCGCCAGTCTCGCACCCGAGACGCGCCGCCACATTTTTTTTGCAGCACTGCTCATCTTCGCGTTCCGGTCGACGCCCGGCGTCGGCGAGGGCTATCGCTGGTTCTCCATCGACAAGCTCGGCTTCGACGAGGCGTTCTACGGCACTCTGGGCCAGATCGGCGCCCTGATCGCGCTCGCGGCGACCTGGATCTTCGCTGACGCCATCACCCGCCAGCGGGTTCCGCGCGTGCTGCTGTGGCTGACGGTGCTGGGCACGGTGCTCGCCATTCCCGGGCTGTTGCTGGTGTTCGAGGTCCACACCTGGACCGAGCGCGTGCTTGGCATCGGAGCGCGCGGCATCGCGCTGATCGACACCGCCGCGACCTCGCCATTCGCCCAGCTCGGCATGATCCCGCTCCTGACGTTGACGGCCATCTATGCACCACGCGACCACCGCGCGATCTGGTTCGCGCTGATGGGCTCGCTGATGAACCTCGCGCTGGTCGCCGGCCAACTCGGCACGAAATATCTGAACGAGATTTTTGTCGTCGAGCGGGGTGCCTACCAGAATCTGCCGGCGCTGGTCGTGGTCGCGGCCGTCATCGGACTGCTGCTGCCGCTCGTGGCGATATTTACGGCCGGGCGAAAGGTCTGAGCGGGTCAATCACGAGGCTGCGCGAATCGTCGCCGGCCGAATCGGTGCCAGTCGCTGTCATCGTGGCCGCTAGGTCACGCCCAGACCGCTGAACGCGATGTCGCCATCTCTTCGCCTTGACCGGATGAGCCCACGCGACAAAAGTCTCGTTCGCGACGCGCTTCGGCCCGAGCTCTGCCCAGTTTGCGTGAGACACAGCCGATATCGCGGTCGAAGCCGCCATCGTTCGAGGGAATCATGTCGACCACCCCAGCTGCAGGGCGTGCGCCCTCCCGCCAGCCGTCCATCGCGGTCTGGGCCCTGCGGCGCGCTCTGCTCGGGCTCGTCATCATGACGACGATCGTCGCGCTGAGCGCTTGGCTGCTGCATGCCTCGATCGACCCCGTCGCCGACGCCCAGGCCCAGCAAGCCGACGCCGCCTCCGTCCAGCGCTGACACTCGCGCGCACGCCAGGTCGGACGGCCGTTCGCCACCCCACCGGGAGCAGACGGGCGGAAGCAGAATGCCATACTTCTGCTCGACTGCCCGCCGATAAGCCCGTCTGTCGCGTGAGATGCGTTTTCGGCGTCCGCCGGTTTGCGTAACATGTGGCGACGTCGGGTAACAGCTTCGGCAGTCTCATAGCAGCCGATACCGCTGCGGGGCGTGGCTGCATGTCGGACGGGATGCGAGGCAGGGCTTTGGGCAACTCTCTCCGAGCGGCAGCGTCGGGCGCCTCGGCGGTCCGCGGCACGCGGGGAACCTCTGATCAGCGACGCTGGCCGGTAGTGCGGCTGGCGGCTCGGCTCGGGGTTGCGCTGCTCCTTTCTGCTGGGCTGTGGAACTCCGCGCCATTCGCGCCCGGCCGCGCGGCGGCCGCCACCGACACCGCTCCATCCACGAGGGACGCGCCGCCGGCACCGCGGCCGGCTGTCCGGCCACCGTCCAAATCCAATCTCACGCCCTCGGCCACGCCGACGATCCCGCCCGCCATCGCCCGCACCGAGCGCTTGGCTCGAATAAGCACGGCGCGCAGCTGGGGCTACCAGTTGGCTGGTCTCGTTATCGACGAGGCGGCGCGCTCCCCCTACGACCTGCTTGTCGTCGACGGTACCACCGGCCTCGCGGCGGGGCGCCACTTCCGCGCCGACGAGGTCGCGTCGCTGAAGCGCAAGCCGAACGGTGGCAACCGGCTCGTCGTCTCGTATCTGTCGATCGGCGAGGCGGAGGACTACCGACCCGACTACTTCACGACCGAGTACATGACCGAGGACGCTCCGGACTGGTTGCTGCACGAGAACCCTCAGTGGAAGGGCAACCGCATCATCCGCTTCTGCAAGGAAGGTTGGCAGAGGACCATACTCGGCGACGAGAACGGCATGAGCGTCTACAACAGCATCGAGCTGTCGCCGCTCTACCGCCTGATCGAGCTCGGCTTCGATGGCGTCTACCTGGACAGGGTGGACGTCTATTCCGAGGTCACCAAGGAGTGCCCCGATGCCGAGGCGCGCATGGTCGAGTTCGTCGCCCGGCTCGCCGCACATGCCCGCAAGCGCAATCCGCACTTCATGGTGATCTTGCAGAACGCCGAGGAGTTGCTTCGCAACAAGACCATGATCGAGGCCATCGATGCGATTGCAAAGGAGGACCTCTACTACGGCGTCGACTACTCCGAGCGCGCCAATAGCGCGTCCTACGTGCGCGACGTGCTGGCGAACCTGGCGTTCGCCAAGGCAGCCGGTCGTCCGGTGTTCGTGGTCGACTACGTGAAGGACAGTGCCAAGAAGGCAGACGCGAAGCGCCGCATCGAGGCCCAGGGGTTCATCCCCTACATCGGACCTCGCGACCTCGCCAAGCTATGGCTGCCGGGCACGGATTTCTGACCCTATGCAGCTGCGAGACGAGCGCATCGGAGCCAAAGCGCCGTTCCGATCCATGCTGCTGGCGCTAGCCGTCGCGGTTCTGTCCGCCCTCGCGCTCGCAGTCGGAGACCCCGTCGGCGCGGCCGAGCGCACGACCGCTGCCACAGCGCCGAAGGCCGACAGCGCGCTGCGCCGTAAGCGGCTCGGGGCGGTAACGAGCTGGGGCTATCAGTTGCGCCTGATCGAGCCCGACGAGATCGCGGCCTCGCCCTATGACCTCGTCGTCGTCGATCACGCGATCTCGGCCAACCGTCGCTTCGTCCGCGAGTTCACGCCCGAAGAGGTGGCGCGCATGAAGTCGCGGCCGGACGGGTCTCGACGCATCGTGCTGGCCTACCTGTCGATCGGCGAAGCCGAGCGCTACCGTTTCTACTGGCAGCAGGAGTGGTTCGACCAGACGCGGGCCCCGCCCTGGCTTTCCGCAATGAACAGCCGGTGGGACGGCAACTACCATGTCCGCTTCTGGGATCCGGGCTGGCAGGCCGTCGTGTTCGGCGGAGGGGACACCTATCTCGCACGCATCAAGGCGCAGGGCTTCGACGGCATCTACCTCGACCGGGCCGACATCTACGCCGAATTGGAGCGCGAGCGGCCAACAGCGCGCGCGGACATGATCCGCTTCATCCGCGACCTGTCAGAGGCTGCGCGCAAGGATGATCCCGCCTTCAATGTGGTCATGCAGAACGCCGAGGAGCTCGTTCAGGACGCGGGCCTGAGGCGCGCCATCGACGGCATCGCGAAGGAGGATCTGTTCTTCGGCGTCGAGCACACGGAGAAGCCCAATCCACCGGCCATGGTCTCCGGCTCGCTCGACGACCTCCGACTGGCGAAGCGTGGCGGGCTTGCCGTGTTGGCCGTCGAATACCTCGATGACCCGGCACGGATCGCCGAGGCGGTCCGGCGCACGGCGCGCGAGGGATTCGTGCTGCACATCGCCGAGCGTTCGCTCGGCTCGCTCAGACAGCCGCCGCGGCCTTAGAGACCGCTCGTCTGAGATGGAAGCGGCTTCGCTTCCATCTAAGGCGATAATCAGACTCTGAGACAGAGCCTGAGAGCAGGCCACCGCGGCTGGAAGCTCATCCATCGGGGTCGAGCCTGCTCTCGAAGCCTGCGATCAACGCGACCACATGAGCTATCCTCGCGAGCCGGATCGGCGCTACCCTTCGATTCCGCCTCGCGTGCCCGGAACGGACCCCGGCATCGAGCGGTCTGTCGCACATCGCCCAACGGAAGAGGCTCATGACCCTCCCGGCTGCCCCCTCGCTCTGGATCGCAGGCGCGCTCGCGCTGGCGGTCCTTTCGTGGCTCGTCTGGAGCGCGCGGCGCCCGACCGGCGCTGGCCGACGGCAACCGGTGCCGCTCCCGGAAGCCCGCCCGGGTGACACCGGGGCCAGATCCGGCGCCGCAACCCGAGAACGAGCGCCGCCCGTTCGCGAGACCGGCCGGCCGGAAAACCCGCGCGACGCGCTGCTTGCCGCGCGTAGCTGGGGCTATCAGTTGCAGAAGCTCGACATCAGACGAGCCGCCTCCTCGCCGTTCGACGTGCTCGTCATCGACTACTCGCGCGACGGCAGCGACGAGAGAGCGCTGAAACCCGCCGAAATCGCCCGCCTCAAGGCCCGGCCGGAGGGTGCATCGCGGCTCGTCCTCGCCTACCTGTCGATCGGCGAGGCGGAGAGCTACCGGTACTATTGGGACAACCGCTGGACGGCCGAACGTCCGCGCTGGCTGCTGTCCGAGAACCCGGACTGGCGTGAGAACTATGCGGTCTGCTTCTGGGATACGGACTGGCAGCGCGTGATCTGCGGGTCGCCGTCGAGCTATCTCGACAAGATCGTCGCCGCCGGCTTCGACGGCGTCTACCTCGACAAGTGCGACGTGTTCGAGGACATCGAGCGTCGGGAGCGGAAGGCCGCACGCGCCCGCTCTGACCTAGAGCGAGACATGGTCGATTTCGTCGTGCGGCTGTCGGCGCACGCGCGGACGCTGAAGCCGGACTTTCTCGTGGTGATGCAGAACGCCGAGCCGCTGCTCGAGCACGAGGCGCTGCTCGCAGCCATCGACGGCGCCGCCAAAGAGGAACTGCTCTACGGACTGGCCGGTCCGCAGCGCCGCAATGCCAAGGACGAGATCACCTTCGCACGGCGGGCGCTGGACCGGGTTAAGCGGGCAGGCAAGGCGGTGCTGGTTGTCGAGTACCTCGATGACGAGGCCAAGATCGCCGAGGCAGCGCGATACAGCGCAGAGGCGGCCTTCAATCTCTATATCGCGCCGAAAGACCGCGAACTCGACCGGCTCAACTACGTCGTCCTCGAGGCATGAGCGGCCGCACCACCTCGCGGAACATCTCGGGGATGGTACGCGGGCGTTGCGCGGCCGAGACGGCCGCCCGGATCGAGGGGTTGTTGCCGATGAAGGTGAGAAAGTTCAGACGCGCCAGCGTCCGCTCCGCGAACACATAGGCTGCCCCGCTCGCGATGAGGCAGGCCAGAAAATAACCGACCCCGTAGTAGTCTTCGCCCGCCTCGACGGTCCAAACGGACAGTGCGAGGTTGGCGGCGAAGAACAGCAGCTGGAGGGCCAGAAAGACCTTCCGCCGGTCGAAGAACAGAAGGAGCGACGTCGCGGCAATGAACACGAACTGGAACACCGAGCCGAGCGCCCCATAGCGGAGGATGGCGATCTGCCGGAACTGCAGATTGAGAAGCTCGACCAGCGCGGGAGCGAGTAGAACCAGAACTGCGGCGATGCCAACATGGGCGGCCGTTATCAGCACCAGATGCTCGAGCGTCTCGCCCTTGAGACGAACTCGGGCGTCCTCGATCTGCGCGATCGTCCCATGCGATTTGATCGTCGCATAGTAGCTCTGATAGCGCTCGAAGAAGTCGGTCTCGAGCCGCATCACGAGCTGCGCGAGCGACGGGATGATGGCCAGCGAGGCGATAAACATCGCGCTGTCGTAGAGAGGTGCGTGGATGAGACCAGCTTCGACGCGCTCGCCCGCAGGCGACAGCCAGAACACCCACTTGTCGACCCACACCGCGGCCGTGCCGGCAACCGCGCCAACGGCGAGGGTTCGGTAACGCGAGAGCCCACCGCCGATCAGCCGGATGGCGCCTGCCGGGTCGTCGACCACGCCGGGGAACGTCACCAGTACGCGGCGCGTCAATCCGAGAAAGACGAGTGCCAGACCCGTCAGGAAACCCCACGCCATGCCCGCCGGGCCAAGGCCGGCCAGCGCCGCGCTGATCGCCAGCACGAGCGAGACGACGAGACCGGCGAGGAACGACATCGTGACGCCGAAGTAGTCGCGCACGGCACCGCAGAAGCTCAGCGCAACCCAGATCAAGGCCACCGTCATCGTCAGTGCGATCAGAACCAGGGCCATGTCCGCTGGCATGGCGAAGGACACCGCCAGAAGAAGCGCGCACGGTGCCACGAGCGCCAGCGCCGCGACGTAGGCGCCGAGCAGCAGCGGGCGGACGCGGTCGGGCCGCTCCAGCCACAGCTCGTCGGCCACCAGGCGGGTGGCGACGATCGTCACCGGGGCGGTGATGACCAGCGATATCGCAAAGGCGTAGATGATAACGATGCGGAAGTTCGCCAGCAGATCGAGACCAACGATCTGCTCCACCGTCAGCGTGATCAGTGCAAGGCTCAGAATGGTGAACAGCCACGGCCCGGCAGCCACGACCGCGGCATGGCCGAAGGCGGCGGTGAGCGAAGTCAGCGTCTCTTGACGGCCGAGGCGCCTCAACTCGAAGCCGATGCCTGCCATCAGACCGCCTCCCGCCGTATCGCGACGTCGCTGACGGCCTGGTTGGGCAGCTCCATCAAGCGGCGGTAGAGGTCCTGGTAGGCCGCGGCGGACCGCTCGGACGTGTAGGTCGCGACGACCCGCGCCTGAAGCGCCTTGCCGCACGCGCGACGGCGCTCGTGATCGGTGAGCAGGCCGGCCACGGCAGCGGCGATCTGGTCGGCCGCGACGAGGTCGGTGACGACGCCGCCCGAGCCGAGATGCGGCTCCTCATCCGGCCGCCCCTCGATGATCTCGCGGCACGACCCCGCATTGGTTGCCACGAAGGGAATGCCGGCGGCACCTGCCTCGAGGACAACAAGGGGCTGGCTCTCGCTGAGCGAGGTCAGCACCGCGACGTGAACCTGGGGCATGTAGTCCGCGATGTTGACGGTGCCCGTGAACTCGACCGTCCCCTCGAGACCCTGCTCCGCAACCGTGCGACGGCATAGCTCCACGTAGCTCTCGTCCTCGTCGGTCGGGCCCATGATCCAGGCTCTCACATCGGGTATCCGCTCGCGCACAATCCGGGCGGCCGCAATGAACGTTTCGATGTCCTTGATCGGAACGACGCGCCCGATCAGCGCCATCGTCGGGCGCGCGTCGTCTGTTGCCTGGGGCAGCGCCATGAAGCGCTTGACGTCGATACCGTTGGCGATGACCCGCAGACGCGCCGGATCGGCGCCGAGCGCCAGCTGAAGGCGCTGGTTGTCCTGATACAGAGTGACGATCTCGGTCGACGCCTCGTAGCAGGTCCGGGCGTAGGCCTCGAATGCGCGCACCCACATGTCGCGCAGGTCGAAACGCGGATCGTCGAGCGCATGCCCCTTGTCGACCGTATCGGCCACCCAGTCGGCCATCAGCAGCTCGATGCGCCGCTCGTTGGTGTAGATCCCGTGCTCTGTAAGCACTGCCGGGCGGCCCGTCTCCAAAGCTGCGCGTGCTGCGAGCACACCGGCGTAGCCGGTCGAGATCGTGTGGTAGACGCGGGCCGCCGGCAGATCGAACTCGAGGGTAGCAAACAGCCCGCCGAGGAGGGCCCGCCAGGCCCAGAAGTAGTGCAGGAACGATCCGTAGGGCATGTCGTCGGCATACATGTCCTGCACAAGCTGCCAGGCGACCGGAGAATTGAACAGAACCGGGATGTCGAGGTGACGCTTCATCTTCTCAAGACGCGCCGTGACGTCCGCGAGCGCCGTGACGCCGCCCTCTGTCGTAAGTCGGCTCAGTGCACGCCCGAGCCCTGAGACACCCGGGGGCATCGCGAGGCGGCTGCGCGGCGTCGCACCGAAGTCCTGCAGGTATATCTGACGGAAGGCGCGCACGTTGGGCGGCATCGCATAGCGCGGCTTCTGATCCGTCGGGCGCGGCCACAGCGCCACGACGGTGAAGCTCAAACCCGGCTGCGAGCGGATCAGCCAGTCGATCCACGACGACACACCGCCGGGCACATAGGGGTAGCAGCCCTCGACGATGATGCACACGTCGGCCTCGAGGCGCGCGGCGGCGCTGCCAGCTCCCAGTGTCGTCATGATGACCGCCCCGTCCTTGCCCGTCGCCGCGGCAACGGCCGCACGCGATAGGTGCCGCGGGCGGCAAGCTGGCGCCGTAGCCGCTCGCCTCGAAGGGCCTTGAAGCGGCTCGACACCTGCGCGGCAGCAGCCCCTGCGTCCGGGCCCAGGCTGACAGCCTGCGCCGCCAGCGCAGCCCGTGCCTTGTCGCGGTCTCCGGCCTCGACGAGCCCGGACGCCAGGATAGCCTCGAGCTCGGCACGCCGAGACGCCGAGGCGTCGGCCCGCCCGGCCCAGTCATCCGACAGCAGCGCTTCGAGCCGCGCCCTGAGTGGCCCGCGCACGCGAGCGGCCACCGCTGCAGCCTGCACGCGCACCACGGGTTCCGCGCTCCTGAGCGCAACCTCGAGAGCGGGAAGATATTGCGGGTGGAACCGGCGGGCGATCAACCCGAGCGACGTCTGCCGCTCGGCGAGAGTGCCGCGCTCGATGACAGTCATGAACGCCCGTGGCACTGGAGCGGCAAGGTCCATCGTTCGACCGCTCGCCACGGTATCGCAAAGCTCGGTCGTCGCATCGATCTCGCTGGCCAGCGCGATCCGCTTGTACCACGCGGCCAGCAAGGGCGTGGAATCGGCGCGGCGGACGGGAAGCACAGCACCGATCAGGACGACAGCGGCGCCGATCGGCCCGGCGGCAAGTGTGGCGATCGCCAGAAGCATCGGGCCCGTGCGATCGGGCGGCGACCCGCCTTCAACGTGGACCGTCCACGGGCCGAAGCTGTGGCCCGCAAGAGCCACCACGATTGCGACATGCAGCGCCAGCAACGGCAGCAGGCCCATATCTAGCTTCACATGAACGAACGCGAGCGCACACTCGGCTGCAAGAACCAGCGCGGCGGTCGACACGAGGCCGCCCCCACGCGAGCGCAGCGCTGCCGCCACGACGCGCTCGCCGCCATCCGACACACTGCCGACCCCGTCGTGTCGAACGCTGGCGAGGGTCATGGCGCGCGACCCGTTCCGCGTCTCCAACGACCGACCGGCCCCAGTGCGTCACGCAGCCTCCGACGCGGCAGCGGCGACGCTTCGCCAATCGCTTGGGATGCGGGCGCCGCGCCATGGTCGCCCAGCCGCGCGAACCGCAAGGCAAGTATCGCCGCAATGGCCTCGAGGCCAGGCAGCGTCTCACGCGACAGCAGCCGCTCATCGGCGCTCTCGATCTTCAGCATCCCAATGACGGCCGACCCCGATGCGGCGCGGATCGGTACCGCCGCCACACCTTCACCCGATAACGCAGCCTCGCCGGCGGCGGTCAGCACCGAAACGCTGTCTCCACGTCCGACCACGGCCCGGTGCAGAGGGTGCACCACCGTCAGCTCGTCGGCCCAGGTGCTGGTGCCGAACCACCCGCACTGAGCCGCCCGCTCGAGGCCACCGTCGGTCGCAATGAAAATGGAAGCGGCGGCACCCGGCATCGCCGCCGTGATCGCCGCAGGAAACGCCAAAGCAAGATCGACGTCCTGCCGAACCAAGTGGGAAGCGGCGGCAAGCGCCTCCATCGACGGCACCTCGGCGCGGCTGGCGGCCTCGCGCTCGAGCCGCTCGCAGCGTCGTCTCAGGTTTGCCGCATAGTCTGCGAGCGCCTGCCGCTGCGTCCCGAGTTCCTCGACCCGGCGCGCCAGCACCTGTTTCGCCGCGAGCTGACGCATGCGGAACTGTCCGAGCAGAACCGCAACACCGACCCATAGGATGGGCTGCGCCCAGATCCGCAGCAGATAGGCGAAGTGGTTCTCGCCAACCCCTTGCTCGGGCACGCCCGGCAGCATCGTCATCGCGATCCCGACGCCTGCGGCGAGCAAGCCGCTGACCGTGCCGTACTGGAGGGTCAGCAACAGCACCGGCACCCAGTAGGGGTTCGGACCGACATCCGCCAGATCCTGGCTCGGCAGCAGCCAGTCGACGAAGTTGATGGCGAGTACAAGGACGAGCAGCTCGAGCACCGCGCTCGGCGGTGGCAGTACCGGACGCGCCGCGGTGCCTGCGGCGACGTTGTCCGGTGCTGACGTCGTCGTCGACCGCTCGCTCACGCCTTGCCTATCCACGCTCTTCCCTGCCTCCGGATTGATACCAGACCCGTCGAGGGTCGCCAATTCATCGCCGCGCCGGCATGGCGCCCCATCCGAGTCGCTAGAACTTGGTCAGCGGCAACAGGAAAGCGGGCAGCGACGGCGGCGCCTTCTGAGGCGCCTTGGCGGCGACAGGCGCCGGCGCCGGCGCCACACCCTTGTCGGCAGGCCTGAGCTGCAACCGCTTCGTACGCTTCTTGCGTCGCAGAACTCTGGTCACCGGCTCGGCAGCCGGCCGCGCTGCGGCGTTCGCAGCCACCTGTGGCGCAACCGCCTGCCCCGCACCATAGGCCACCACCTGGCCGCCTGCGGCGGCCGTCACACCCAGCGTACGCAGTGTGCTCTGCGCCTGCGCCCCGCGCCCCGTATCGCGCATGAGCCGCGCCCAAAGCGTCAAGCGCCAGGCGTCCAGCTTGTCCGGCTGAACCTGATCGAGCAGTGCGCTCGAGACCTGAGACCGTCCCTTGTCGAACTCGTCCGCCGCACCAATCAGCGGATTGCCTGCCAGCGTCTCCGGCCGCAGTACCGCCTTTACGTCCTCGAAATCCTGTCGCCGGCCGATGACGCGCAGCGCTTCGGCCAGGGCCGCCAGCGCAGCCTGTGGCGTCCGCTCGAGGCCGAACGAGCCGGCAAAAGCATAGGCCAGCTCCGGATCCTCCGCATCGAGTGCCGCCTCGACGAAGCGGTAGGCCGTATCCTCGCTGATGCTCCCCGCACTCCGGCTCCAGCCGCGCAGGTAGGCGCGTGCGGCCACTGTCTCCCCACGATCGAGCATGATCTCGGCAACGGTAAGCGACACGGCATCGCCTTGCACACTGACATCGCGGGCGAGCTCAATGGCGACGTCGTGGCGCCCGTCCCGGACCAGGCTTTCGATCAGCGTCAGGGTAAACTCGTCGTCGCGGGCCGACTTGACCCAGCGCACGGCGCGCCGTTGCGCCTCGCGCGGCTGATCGGCCTCGACGAGCATCGTGAAGAGCTGCAGCCGCTCGCGATCGGATTTGAGGCGTCTCAGATCGTCGACGCTGCGCAGCAGCTGCGCCGCCTGCAAGGCATCACCGTCGGCCGCGACAAGCTCGGCGAGCCGAACGATGTCCTCGACACGCCGATATCCACGCTGCCGGCAGCGCTGGATAGCCGCTTGCTCCTTATCGAAGTTGCCGGCAAGCCGATGCAAACCGACCAGCTCGCGGCAGCTCGCCTCCGAGTACTTGATCTCGATTTCGCGCTCGAGCGCGCCGATATAGGCCGCGTTGTCCTGGGTCGCGGAATAGAACTGCGCCAAGCGCCGCTGCACCTGCACATCCCGCGGCCGCGCAACGGCCAGGGCCTCGAGCACCCGCTTCAACTCGGTCAGCCGGCCGAACTGCTCGTAAAGGCCAACGAGCTGGAACAGAGTACGCGGACGCCGGTCGCCTGCTGCGAATCGCGCCTCGAGGATCGCCATCGCCTGGCGGTTCTTGCCGTCGCGCTCGAGCATCGCCACGCGCTCGTTTTCTCCAGGCAGAAACACGTACCCGGCAACGAGCCCCAGCGCAAAGACGATGGCCATCACCACCGCATGCGGCTCGATCGCGGCGATGGCTCGGCGGCTATTCATGGCAGACGAGCCTCACGGACAGCGGCTCTGTTGCGTCGGGCTCGAGGCTGAGCTCGAACAGCCCCGACTGATCGGCTCGGACGATCTCGCGCGACAGCACGCGCTCGCCCCGCTCGACCGACACGGCGAAGGCGCGACCTGGGCGTGTCTGCCAAGTCATGTCGCCGGTGCCGAAACCTTGTGCCGTCACGGCGAGGCCGCACTCCTCCGTCCGCCGGTCGCGGACCTGCCAGCGCGAGCTCACCAGCATCGGGAAGCGGCCCGCCGCTACGTCGGCCTCACCGGTCGTCCGCTCGGTGAGCGCAACCAGCGCAATCGCCTCGGCCGGATCGAGCGACACGTAGAGCGAGCCCAAGTGGCGTGTCGAGCCGAGCACGCCGCGGCTACGCTCGGGATCGAGGCTGAGGCCGGCCGCCTCGTCGAAGCGCACCGTCTGCAGGCTGCCGCGCGACAGTACCTCCCACGCGAGCTTGCCCGCCTCTCGCATCTCGACACCGAAGAAGTCGTCTGCGATGGCAGCGTACTCGGAGGCCGCCAACGGGATCACGTCACTCTGCCGCGCCAGATCGAGGAAGTGCTTCACCGCCGACAACGCGGCCTGCTTCTCGCCGGAATACATGTGATAATAGACATTGAATGGTTTGAGACGTCGCGGCGTCTCGGTGTTCTTCAGCGTCTCCTCGAGCAGGAAGAAACCGTAATACGGCCCCGTCCAGTCGTTTGTGTAGGTGTTCTCGTTGGAGTTGCCGGCGTAGATCTGCCGCTCTGTACCGGACGGCCGCGCGATCGGCGGCACATAGGCCACCGACGGGAAGGATCTGTCGAAGCGACTGTCTCCGCCGTTGATGTTGCGGACGCCCGCCTGGCGGGTCGCAGCGATCGCGCCATCGAACGGTGTCGTGTCGCCGCTCCACTGGTAGAGACGCGCGCGCTTGCCCTTTGGCGCGAAGCTTTCAGCCAGATGCAGCGCCCCCGCCACCTCTTTGCCGAGGTCGAACGGCTCCTTGAGGTACGTGCGCGGCAAATCGTCCGTACCGGCGACGTACGGATTGTATTGCCCCCGCGGCGGCTCCCGGCCCGTCAAGGCCGCGAGCGTGCCGACAAATCGCTCGCGTAGCGGCACTTGCGGCCGGGCGGCCCGCATGATGGCCTCGTTCTCCACCGCCCGGTCGTAGCGCTCGAAGAAGCTCCAGTTGTAGGGATGCGAGTAGGTATGGCTCGCGACCTCGACCTGCGGCAGCGCGTAAATGAGGCGCGCCACGGCGTGGGCGGCCGAGCTGCCACCGAGATGGGACAGCATGTCGCCCGCGATCACGCCGACCGAGACGGGCAGGTCCGGATAGGGAATGAGCAACTCTTCGGCCACAACCTCGGCGGACAGCCGCTCCTGTTCTCGATAGGGCTCGATCTCGGTAAGGTTGTTCCAGCCGTCGCCGTCGATGTGGCTGAAATAGATGCGCCGCCCTGCGAGCGTCGTAGCGTCAGGGATCGGCATGCGCTCGTCGCCGAGCGCCCGGCGAAAGAACGCGAACGGGTTCAGGACCCACTGGATGCGGTCGGTTGCCGGTTCGTAGTAGATCGTAAAGCCTTGCGCGGCGAACCCGCCGCCAGCCGAAGTCGCCACGACCGTCGATGCCTTGATGCCGTCGCGCGTCGGGCTCTCGATTGCGAGCAGCGTATCGACCTTGCCGCTGATGGCCGGCAGCACGGGGAAGTCCGGAAGAACTTTGTCGAGCGGCCGCTCGAATCCGATCACCGACTTGTCCTGCGCGACGACGCGCGCCTTGAACGTGATGTCGACGTACTCGTTTGCGAAGCCCAGCCCGATCCGCTCGTGCAGCCGCACGAGGCCCGGTGTCGCGGCCTCCGGTGCGCCGGGTGCCATGTCGCCGAGAACAATGTGGCGCAGACCGCGTCCGGTCACCGCTTCGAGCCAGTGCACGACGGTGGCGCCCGTCTCAGGCCTCATCGGCTCGAGGAACCACGTCAGCACGGCACGATGGCGCGCGAGCGTCGCTGGATCAGGAAGTGGCTTTGCGACGTCCTGATAGGTCACGCGATAGCCGAGGTGATTGAGTGGCATCTCGGCGAACTGGTGGACGCGGGTCAGGTGGGGTTGGCCCTCGCTCGCACTGTCATAGAGGGCGATGACATCGCGCAGGACCGGCCGCTCTGGCACTTCGATCTCGACCGCACGCGCCAGCGTCACAGGCAACGCCGCAGCCAGCGCAAACGCGAGCGCGACTAGCCATTCAAGGCCGGCCAGCCGCCGCAAGGAGCCCGCCCGCGGGCCTGGCGAGCGAACCACACCCGGCGCGCGGACGACGCCGTCAAGGGACCGACCCGTCTTTGCTCGCTCGCTCATGCCCTCGCACACGAAACTCGGCCAACCTGCGGCCGGACAAGGCATCAGCAGCTCGGCCGACACGCCGGCCGCTGCCTCGGTCGATCCGTCTGCACATGGAGCATCCGCCCCGGTTTGGCAATGCCGACGGCGGCGTAGCTGTTGCGACGGTTATCGCACGGGTCCGAGTGGCAACATCGCCTTTGCTCAACCCGATCGGCGCACGGCCGCGATCCCCCTTCCTCGCAGCACCGGCATCTTCTATCTAGTCGCCGCAGTTGCGGGCACTGGTCGGGATCACCAGGGCCGGCACGGAGAAAAGTGGCCCGGCAGGAGTGGAGACCATGCGGCTCGTCATGCTTGCCCGGAACTCGGGGCTCTACTCGCACCAGCGGCTGATCCAGGCGGCAGTGGCCCGGGGTCACTCCATCGACGTGATCAACACTTTGCATTTGCACATGAATATCACGTCGAACCGGCCTGTCCTCCGGTTCGGCGGCAAGGCTCTGCCGATCTACGATGCCGTGATCCCGCGCATCGGCGCGTCCATCACGAACTACGGCTTGGCGGTGCTGCGCCAATTCGAGATGCAGGGCGTCTATCCGTTGAACGAGAGCGTGGCGATCGGCCGTGCACGCGACAAGCTGCGAGCGCTGCAACTCCTGGCGCGTGCCGGAATTGGACTGCCGGTTACAGCTTTCGCACACGATCCGAAGCGGGCCGACGAGGTGATCGACGAGGTTGGTGGTGCGCCGGTTGTCATCAAGCTGCTCGAGGGGACGCAGGGGATGGGCGTGATCCTGGCCGAGACGACGGGATCGGCCAAGTCGATCATCGAAGCCTTCTCTGCCGCCAACATCAACATCATGGTGCAGGAGTTCATCAAGGAGGCGGAGGGCAGCGACATCCGGGTGCTCGTCATCGGCCATCGGGTGGTAGCGGCAATGAAGCGATCGGGCCGCGAGGGCGAGTTCCGCTCCAATTTGCACCGTGGCGGCAAGGCGGAGCCGACCGAGCTGTCGGATGCCGAGCGCGATACGGCCATCCGCGCGGCCGACACGCTGGGCCTCAATGCCTGCGGCGTCGACATGCTGCGCTCGAGCCGAGGCCCCGTCGTCATGGAGGTCAACTCCTCACCAGGCCTCAAGGGCATCGAGGCGGCGACCGGTCTCGACATCGCCGGGGAGATCTTGGCCTTCATCGAGGAAAATGCGCGTCACGGACGCACTGCCACCAAAGGAAATGGCTGAAATCAGAGAGATCGGCTAGCGTGGCGCATGGGAGACGGTCGGAGCCAGATGGCCGAGCGGCCGCCGGACGCCGACAGGGAACGTCACCGGACCACAGGGTGCCCTCCCCCGCGCCTTGTCAGCACATCTCGGAGCAAATGTCTGATCTAGCCACATGCTGAGCACCCTCCTCCATCGCCTCGCCGTCATCGTGCTCTTGGCCCTGGCCGCCGCCGGGCTGTGGCGTAGCCTGAGCGGCGTTCAGAGCGGAGGGCTCGCTCTGGCGCAATCTGGCCTAGCGCCCTTTTCCCAGGATGAGGGCTCGGCGAGCCTCTGCCGCTCGATCATCGCCGTCGTAAATCCGGCCGGAACCACCGTCGACAACCTGACGATGCTGCGCCTGGGCGATGCGCGGGCCGTGATCATCTCCTATGCGGCTCAACCGCCCGGAGGCATCCCCCGCTCCCGGAAGATCGTCTGCTCCTACACCGATCCGCCCGCAGGGCCGCGCCGCGTGCGGGAGTTGAGCTCGGTGACGCTGGACGGGGTCACCCTCGGTCCGGCCCGGTTTCAATTCCTGAAGCGCTTCTGGGTCGGCTCGGCGGAGGCCGATGCGGCCGCGCAGGCGCTTTCTGCCCGCAAAGGTCGCTGAACCCATTCGTCGCGGCATCGTCGGCCGCCTGCCAGATCCGCCTACGGTGAACCGCTTGATTGCGGTGCCAAACGTCACATATCATCGCACCGGGCCTTACATCGCTGTCATAGCGGGCCGCCACAGAGGGGTGCCCGGCATGTCCGAGCAGCAGAAGCACTTTCCAGAGTTCTACGTCACGGCCCCGCAACCCTGCCCCTATCTCCCTGGCCGGCTCGAACGCAAGCTCTTTACCCACCTGACCCACGACAAGTCCCCGGCACTCATCGACAATTTGTTGAAGGGGGGGTTCCGTCGCAGCCAGAACATTGCGTACATGCCCTATTGCGAGGGATGCCATGCCTGCGTCTCGGTCCGGGTCGTTGTCGACGAGTTCGAGCCCTCGCGCACCATGCGGCGCATTATCGACCGCAATCGGGACCTGATGCCGGCCCGCGTCACGCCGGTTCCGACCGGCGAGCAGTACAGCCTGTTCCGCTCCTACATCGACGCACGTCACTCCGACGGCGGCATGGCCGACATGACCGTGCTCGACTACGCGATGATGGTCGAGGACAGCGTTATCAAGACCTTCCTCACCGAATACCGGCAGAAGCCGGAGGACCCCTTCGATACCCGTCCCGATACGTGGCCCTTAAAGGCAGTTGCGCTGTGCGATCGCCTCGCCGACGGCATCTCGATGGTCTACTCGTTCTACGATCCCGCGGATGAGACGCGCAGCCTCGGCACCCAGATGATCCTCGACCACATCGAGTACGCCCGTCGGCTCGGCCTGCCCTATCTCTACCTGGGCTACTGGATCGATGGCTCGCGCAAAATGAGCTACAAGACCCGCTTCCAGCCACAGGAGCACCTTGGCGCAGGCGGGTGGGTGCGCCGGCCGTAACGACGGCGGCGCGGCGGCGATCCCCCGCTTCGATGACCTTACGGTCGCTGCCCCGCGACTGAACGGGCATTCCTCACGACGGCCTACTCCCTTACCCGCTGTGCGTGGCCACCCGCCGGAGGATGCGATGACAGCAGCCAGCCCACCGTTCGAGGACACCTTTTTCACCGCGCGCGACGGCCTCCGCCTGCACGTCCGGCGCTACCCCGCGCGCATCGGCGCACCCACCGAGCGGCAACCGCGACCGGTCGTTTGCCTGCCCGGCCTCACGCGCAACGGGCGGGACTTCGACCTTCTCGCGCGCCACCTGTCGTTCGCTGCGGGGACGCCGCGCGACGTCTATGCGTTCGACTACCGTGGACGCGGCTTGTCCGGGTTCGACAGCGACTGGCGCAACTACGCCGTGCCGATCGAGATGCTGGACGTGTTCGATTTCCTGACGCTCGCCGGCCTGCACGCGCCTGCTATCGTCGGCACGTCCCGCGGCGGCCTTATCGCCATGGTCATGGCGGCGGCCCATCCGACGGCAATCGGGGCGCTGGTCCTCAACGACATCGGGCCTGTCATCGAAGCGGACGGCCTGATGCGGATTGCGGGCTACGCAGGGCGAATACCGTTGCCAGGAAGCTGGCCGGAAGCCGAGAGGCTAGCGCGCAGCCTGTTCGAGCGCGATTTCACGGCGGTGCCGGAGGGCGACTGGGACGCCATTGCCCGCCAACTCTGGAACGAGAACAATGGTCGACCCGCCGCCGGCTACGATCCCAAGGTCGCGCGGTCGCTCTCCGTGCTCGACGGACCGGTGCCCAAGCTGTGGCCGCAATTCGAGGCACTGAAACACGTTCCCCTGCTCGTCGTGCGCGGCGCCAACTCCGACCTGTTGTCGGAGACGACGGTGGTGGAGATGCTGCGGCGTCATGCGCGGGCCGAAGCGCATCGCGTGCCGAACGAGGGCCATGCACCCTTGCTGCGGGACGCGCCGACGCTGGAGCGCATCGCCGCGTTCCTGGCTCAGAGCGACGAGCGTGACGCGACAGGCCTGCCCCGACACTGAGTTCTTACTCACGCTCGCCTCTCCAAAGGCGGCGTATTGTGCAAATTTGCCGACCCCTCAGACGCGCGCCGTCGGGCCTTCGACTGCTCAGGTCTCACCGCCGCGATCGAGGCGCCGCGAGAACTCGGTCTGGCCGCCGGAAGCGAGAATGCGCGCCTGCTCGACCCAGTTCTCACGCTCGATGCGGCCCTTGAAGTCGAGGATCTGGCTGACGCGCTCGACGTCGCTTCCGGTCCAGTTGGCCATCTGCTCGTAGCTCGAGATACCGAGCGAATTGAGCTTCTTCTCGATAAGAACCCCGATGCCTCGGATCCGCTTCAGATCGTCGACGCCGCCGGCCGCCGTCGACAGATCGCCGCGCAGCGCCTCCGAGCGGACGCTGCGGAGATTGGACCGGTCGACACGCTGAATCGGCGTGCGCGCGGCGTCGTCCGTCTCGCGGCCAGCATTCTGACGGATCGCGTCGGCGATCCGCGTGGGCCGCGGCGCCGCTGGCTCCTCCCGCTCCTGGCGAGCGGCCGGAGGGGGATTGACGGCACGGCGTGCAAACTCCGTCTCGCCGCCTTTGGCCAGGATCGACGCCTGCTCGATCCAGTTCTCCCGGGTCACGCGGCCAGGCGTTCCAAGCAATTGATTGAAGCGATCGGTATCGGCCGCGGTCCATGAGGCGATGTGGCCGAAGCGCGTCACGCCCTGCATGTTGAGCTGATTCTCGACCTCGGCGTTGATGCCGCTGATCCGCTGCAGATCGTCGCGCGTGTCGGCCGCCTGCGCCAGAGGCGCCCCCCGCGCGCGGCTCGATGCGGCGGCCGCAGCGGCGATGGCGGCGGCAGCTGCCGCAGCCGCCTGCGCGCCCGAGCGCGGCAGCTCGAACCCGGCTGGCGCGGACACTGCCGCGGGGGTGGGCTTCTCCTCGACCGCCGTCCCGGCCGGCATGTCCAGAGATGTGTAGGTGCCGGGCGTCGACCGCGGCGGCAACGTGGCCGGCACTGCCCCCGGTGCTGGCGCGGAAGGTGCCGGCGCCGGGGCGCTTGCTACCGCCATGCGCCGGAGCGTGTAGGCCGTCTCACCACCCTTGGCCAGAATGGCCGCCTGCTCGATCCAGTTCTCGGCACCAAGGCGTTCGCCGAGCTGCAGCGTGGAGGTCAGCCGGGCGATGTCGGCCGTTGTGAGGTTGGCAATCTGATCGTAGCGACGGATGCCGTAGGCGTAGAGCCGCTCCTGGATGTCGACGTCGATCGATCGGATGCGCGTCAGGTCCTGGCCGGGCAGTGGCGCGGCCGCAGTGGGGGGAGCATCAACCGTAGAAGCCCGTGTCGTCTTGTCGACGACGGGCGTGATCGGAGCCGGCTTGCCTTCGTCCGCTGTCGGTGTGGCGAGCGGCACCGCTGCATCGGTCCGACCGAGCGAGAATGCGGTCTCGCCGCCCCTGGAGAGTATCTGCGCCTGCTCGATCCAGTTCTCTGCACCAACACGGTCGCCAATGCCGAGCGCCGACGACAGACGGCTCACGTCGGCCGCCGAAAGACCCGCGACGTGCTCGAAGCGGCGCACGCCATAGGCATAGAGCCGCGCCTGAAGAACCGGGTCGATCGCCCGGATGCGCGTGAGATCCTGCACGGGCAGCGGCGCGGGCTCGGCGGCAGCACGCGCCGGCTCCGGCTGCATGCTGACGTCAGCGGTGACGCTTGCCGACCCGGTGGAGCTGCCTGCTGCGGGATAGACGACCTTCAGCGGAGCAGCCGCTGAATCCTTCGCTTCGGGCGCCGGCGCGGGCTTGGCCTCGACCTTTGATTCAACCGGGGTCACCCTGACCTGGGACGTCGCCATGGCCGCAGCGGCTGCAATCACCGCTCCGGCTGCGACCTCGGCCGCCGACGAGGGCCGTGGCTCCGCCGCTGCGACAAGCGGAGCTGGTTGCGTCACCGCCACATTCGGAAGCTCGACCTTCGGTGCGGCGACGGCCGGGGCCTCCACCTTCGGGGGCTCGGCCTTGGGTACCTCGGCCTTGGGAGCCTCGGCCTTGGGTGTCTCGATCTTCGGAGCCTCGGCCTTGGGAGTGACCTGAGGCGCCGGTCCAGGCACCGATATCGGAACGTCGGACGGTGGTGACGTCTGTTCCTTCAGTGCCCGCTCGAACCGCTTGGCGTCCGGCACCGGCACCTCGGGCGCGGCCGCCGGCCGATCCACCGTCTCGATCATCGGCTGCACCGGCCCCGGTGCCGGCCGCGGCTGATACTCGGGCACGATCGTTCCCGTCGTCCGGGGCATGCCGGCCGGCACGGCGTCTGCCGTGACGGGCTCACGCTCGATCTTCCCAACCGGCACGGCGTCGTAGAACGTCGACTTGATCAGGCAGGCGACGAGTGCGCCAAGGAAGAACGCGGTCAACATCAGCAGAAACGTCTGCAGCAGCAGCATACTCATCCGTCACACTCCCCAACTCGGCCACCCCAATTGGGCGCGTCGCCGCGCCTCACGGCTGGGGGTCATTCCTCCGACGGACGGCAAGCAATCCAGCCGACCACAATGCCGCCGACGAAGGCCGGCACGAGATACCAGAACAGCTTGACGAACAGGTAGTCCATCGCGCGCAACTCCCCTTGTCGTATCCGCACCAGACGGCCGGATACTATTGGTGCCCGGGCATGCGGACGTGGCCGCACGGCCCTCGAAACCCCTGCCCCTCGGCGCGGCCGCATGCCGTGACCGGTCGCCCCTGCCGGCAATCACTGTCCGCCCCACCGCACGTCACTTGTCCGCTCGGCCAGGGCGGGCCGTCCTTAGTTGGCCAGCACTCCGAACTCGATGCGACGGTTCTTGGCGCGATTTTCTGCGGTGTCGTTCGGCGCCACCGGACGCTTCGAACCGTAGCCGACCGAGGTCAAACGATCCGCTGCAACGCCCTGCGCCACAAGATAGTCGGCCACAGACTTTGCACGGCGGTCGGAGAGACGCTGATTGCGCTCGTCCGTGCCCTCGGCGTCGGTGTGGCCCTCGATCTCGATCTTGAACGACGGGCAGGCATTCGCGATCCGGGCGAGCTGGTTCAGCGTCGGCAGGCTCTTGCCGTCGAGGTCGGCGCTGGCACGACCGAACGCGATCACACCTTCGGCAGCCGCACTGCGCAGCAGGTCCTGGCACTTCTGCGCTTCCTTCTTGCGCGCCTCCTGCTCGGCCGCGCTGGCCTGGGCTGCCTTCTGCTTGGCCGCGGCTTCCGCGTCGGCTTTGCGCTTCGCCTCTGCCTCTTCGGCTGCCTTCTGCGCATCCGCCTTGCGTTTTGCCTCGGCTGCCGCGAGATCGGCCTCGGCCTTGCGCTTGGCCTCTGCCTCCGCCCAGATCATGGCGTCCGAGCGCACCTCGATGGCGTCGCGGCCGCTGTAGCCGGTTGCCACGTCCCGCGACAGCTGCTCCTTGATGCCTGCCGCGATCACGGCATCGGCCGCCTCGCCACGCACGGTCAGTTGCTGGGCACTCAACACTGCTTCGCCGCGGCGCAATCTGGCGAGCGACTTGAGGCCAAGGTCCGCGACCTTGAGCCAGCGTGCCGAGCGGCCGCTCGCGACCGTCATGCGGTCGACGATGCGCACTCCGGGGAAAAGCGAGCCGGCGCTGCGCATCAGCTCGGCGCGCGCCGCCGCATCCGGTACGTCGCCTTCGAGCACCACGTCGCTACCGGGCATGAGGACCGCGCGCCAGGTCAGGTTCGGCTCAGGCCCGGTCGCGACGGCGATGTCGACATTCGCGTCGCACGCTTTGCCGGCGCCCGCGCGCACGTCGCCGGCGATCGACTTGGCCAAGGTCTCGTCGTCCGACTGGCCGCTCACCGCGAGCTGCTTGTCCGTCATCGCGACCTTGCCGGCTCCAAGGCGGCCAATGCCGGACAGCCCGGCGCCGAGGCACGTCTGCCAGCCTTCCGGCGCTCCGTCCGCGACCGTCATCCGATCCTCGATCGCCCGACCAGGGAGACGCGCCTTGACATCCTCGATCGTCGCGCTCCTGGCCGCCTCGCTCGGCACCGCACCCGAGAGCGTGACCGCCGCAGGCGTTGCCGCGACGGTCGTGACGTAGGGTGACAGGACGGCCACGGCGGGCTTCTTGAATGTAATGGCGTCGGTCAGCGTCATGCCGCGACCCGGATCCTTGCGGAATGCGGCCCGTGCGGCGTTGGCAGCCTGCTCGTCACCAGCCTCGCCGGAAAGCTTCGCCCGCTCGCCCGAAATCTCTGCCGATCCCTCGGTCAGCAGCGCCAGTCCCGCAAGACTTGCGGCCGCAGTAGCAGCCCAACCACCGGGCGCGCCGTCGGCGATCTCCATGCGATCGACAATGGCGAGCTTCGGGAAACTCTTCTTGACCTGCGCAAAGATGTCCTCGCGCAGTTTCTCGCTCGGCACGTAGCCCGACAGCGCGAGCTGGCCCGCACCAAGCTTGGCCGCCCATGTGAACGGGCTCACGACCGGCGGTGTCACCTTCTCGCTGACGAGCTTCACGCCCTTTGGCAGCGACTGCAGCGCTTTCTTGACGCCCTTATAGGACGGGAAATCGCCGGCCTCACCCGATACCGACAATGCGGTGTTGTTGAGCTCGACCGTGCCGCGCTTCAGCGACGCGAGCTGCTTCAGTCCGAAGCCGATACCCGAGAGCCACACCTCCTTGGGCGGAGCCCCGCGGCCGAGCCGCATCTGATCGTCGACCGGCAGCTTCGGCAGGCTCTGGCCGACAAGTGCCACGACCTGCTTGCGCATGTCCTCGTTGGGCACATAACCTGACAGCCTAATGCGCCCGTCCGTCAGGGCGGCCGACCACATGTAGTTCTCGATTTTCTCGATGAGCTCAGTGCGGCCCTCAACGACGCGCACGCCCCAAACCTTGCGGGCGATTTCCACCGCCTTGGGGGGCTCGGCATCATCCTCGGCGCGGCCGGTCAGCAAACCGTCGCGGCCGTCGAACCCCGTCAGAGCCCATCCGGATCCGGCAGCCCTGAGCGCACCCTCGGCACGTTCCTTGAGATCCGCCTCAATTCGCGCGTGCTCTCCGAGCACGGTGATCCACGCCCAGACCGCGACCGGGAGAATGCCCCACAGCCACCGTGTCGGATTGCACCTCATGTCGGACTACGCTCCCCACTCGTCACACGCTTCTCGGGCGCGGCACGCTCATCCGCGAGCACATCCGAACCGACGTACTCATACGACCCGAAGCCCGCGCTTTCCTGGCCGCGCACTCGAGTAAAGTGCGGTGCAGTAAGCTGACCGGCGTGCCGTCTCCCTCGTTCCCCAGCGGCACTATAGTGAAGCGCGCGCTGCTTTCCAAGTCGAACCCGTATGTTGCGGCCAATGGGCTACGGCGCCGGCGACAGCGGGAGCGCGGCGTGCCGCCGTGTCATAACCGGCGACAAACCGCTGAGGTATTCCGCTCGTTTTGCAGTGCAATGACCCACCGCCGGGGAAACATACTTTCTGCTTTCGGAGGAAAGCGCCGAAACACGCGCGGAATGCTCGGCTCGGCCGCGGGCCCCATTGACGCGGAACGGACCCGGCAGAGCATCGTTGCCTTCAGGCAGGGCTGCGCACGCCAGCCAGCGCGGTCGGTCGCATGCAACGTTCAATGGGACATCAGCACCGGCAGACGTGCGTGCTTCAGCACATGGCGCGATGCGCCGCCAAGAATAAACTCGCGAAACCTTGAGCGCCCGTAACAGCCCATCACCAGGAGGTCATACCCCTCCCGCTCGGCGTGAGACAGAATGAGTTCCGCGGGCTCCTCGCCCTCAGTCGGTTGGATGTAGGCGCCGTGGCAGCGGACGCCGTGGCGAGCCAGTGCCGCCAGGATCTCCGTGGACGCCTGCTCGCCGGTCGTTTGCGGCTTGGATGCCTCCTCGACCGAAAGCACCAGAACCTCGTGGGCCCGTTCCAGGATCGGCAACGCGTCGAATGCAGCGCGCGCCGCCTCGCGGCTGTTGTTCCATGCGACCACGACGCGGTGACCGATGGGTCCGCTTGCAGCTGCTACCGGCACCACAAGCACCGGCCGGCCGCTCTCGAGAACGAGCGAATCCGGAACGTCGAACATGTCGGCGTAGTCCCAGTCGCTGTCCTTCTGCGCTGCAACGACGATGTCGGCAGCGCGAGCATGTTCGAGCACGGCCTCGACGTAGCCCGGATGGTCGGGCTCCTCGTAGCGCCACTCGGCAACGCAGGGCAGACCGCGGGCAGCGGTCTCGAACGCCTCGCGGACGCGCTCGCCGGCGCGGCGATAGGCGTCTAGGGCGGATTGGGCGATCGGACCTGTGACGGCGGGGATTGCGAGGGGGGAGCGCGGCAGGTGGGGGACGACGAACAGCCCGGTGACGTGGGCGCTTGACGGCAGCGCCAGCTGAAGAGCAGCGCCGATAAGCCGGGCGACGCGGGGCTCGGTGTTGAGGTGTACGAGAACGCTGCCGAACGGCATCCGATGCCTCCCCTCCCGGGCGCTGACCGGGCGCCATTTCCGCTTTGAAAACAATGCGGTGGCGGAGACGGGGGGATTCGAACCCCCGGTACGCCTTTACAAGCGTACAACGGT
>CAYYGO010000023.1:0-62339 GCA_964471635.1 uncultured Hyphomicrobium sp. | reverse complement strand
GCAATGCTAAGGCCGGGCTTAACTTTCCGCGGTTATCCTTCAGCGGATTGTTGAGGAGCGTGGTGGCCGTGATCTTCCCTTTGTTTGGCAAGAAGAAACCAGCCGCCCCGCAGCCGAGCAGCAGCGACATCCTCGCCGAAATCGAAGCGCGCACCGGGGCTGCCGCGCGCGCTAAGGAGTTGCCTGCGTGGGCGCTTCTGTTGCGCTCGCCCTACAAGACGCACTCTGACGCGACAAGCTGGCTCGGCGGCGTTCCGCATGTGCCCCCGGCGATTGCCAGTCCGGCTCCGGCATTGACAAAACCGCTTGTATCAAAGCTCGTCGCACCGGTTGAAAAACTCACAAGCGATGCCTCTATATTGCGACCAAATTGAATTACCTTTCCAGCGAATGTCGACCCCGCAAATAGGTTGCTCAGATTTATGTAGGTAGAGTAGCCAGTGCCTACCGCGCCTGGTAGCGTATTGATGCTCGATATGAGATTTCTCTGGAAATTGTCCGATAGCGCAGCGCCGAAATCAAACGAGGTGGCCATATCCCTACTCCGAGTTTTTTGGTGCAGCCCTGATAAATGCCGAAATGGTTAGATGTTTTACCCTTATATCCACTTACAGACTTGGAAGAGTGCCGCCACAAGGCATACAAATCCAAGGAAAATCAGAAAGACGTGGAACAACATCCCTGCCCAGTACATGCGAGGCTTCTCAGACCTTGGATAGAGAACTCCGCGACCTGGCATAACACCTGTCTGGACTGCGCGCGCAATAGTCTGAACACTCCATACGATCAACTGGGCGCCCACAACGGCCATCAGAACGACGTAAACGAATTCGGCTATTTTCGGATCTACAAGAGGGGGATGAACAGGCGAGCTAAGGGCGACTGTCGAGCCCGCCCCCGTATTGCTGCACCTGCGATGCGCAGGACCACTCCAAAGCCGACGAGTGGCCGTCCATGCACTTCGCACGGTCCACCACACCAGCCCACAGCAGTAGTTCGCTATGCTGACAACGATCGTACGCTTCGGATGAATCATCTGGAATTCGCCGTGAGCTGATGAGACCGTGAAGCTAGCGGGACTTCGTGACGGCCGTAATTCGATTGTCGACCCGATTGATCGAGGTCAACGTAGGCGACCATGTTGACACGTTGCCACGTGCTCGAAGCGAGCGATCAATGCCCGCCCTCGACGCGCACTTCGGGCATCCGCTCGCTTCGGTGCAGCACGGAGATGCAAGCGAGGGGTGTTGCGCGCCACACGACTTGGCGGGATCATCGAGACTGGGGCAGATCATTCGCCTCGACAGCAGCGCACCGCAAGAGGGTCTCCTTTCTACGCAACCGCGCGGTTCGTGCCGCGGTTGGACGGTCAACGCCGAGCACGCGATGCGATTGCCGCGCAATCCGATCGGTCGGATCGACAGCACGAGGTCCGCTGTTCGAGGTCAAGCGGCCTCGTCCAGAGATCCCGCCTGACGGGACCTCTTGGTGTGGCCCGACGACCGCTTCCTCTGCAGTGCGTCGGACAGCGTCCGATGGATGCGGCCACTGCTCAGGGCAGCTCTGGGTCAAACGCGTCGCGGCTCGCATACCGGAAATCCGAGCCCTCGCCGCCCCTCACCCCGCCCCTCGCCCCGCTTGCGGGGAGAGGGGGGACGTCAGTGTCACCCGGCCGTTCCCGCCTCATCTCGCACCCACAGCACGTCGAGCGGGAAGGTGTGGACCGCGAACGGCGGGGCGGTGACCGGGTCGGCGTCCTTGAAGGTCGCGGCCAAGAGCCATTTTTTGCTTGGCGCCCCCGGTGCCGACGCACCACCCGCGCCGGTCAGCTTCAGCACCTCGAGCGTGCGCGCGATCGCATCGACGTACCAGCAAGTGCTTGACGCCGAACTCGGCGTAGACGGCGAGCTTGTCGGTGCGGTCGACGGCTTGCGTCGAAGGCGACAGCACCTCCGCCAGCCAATCGGGCGGCGTCTCGATGAAGGCGGTTTCTGGGAAGGGCGTCAGCCGCTCGCGCCGCCAGCCGGCGATGTCGGGCAACACCACGTGCGGGCCGAGGTGCAACTCGGGCTCGACGATGAAGATCCAGCCGCCGGGCCCGCCGCGACCGCGGCCAAACGGATTTCCAATCTCCAATTGCAACTCACCAGCCGCCACCGCGTGCCTGGGTGACGGGCGCGCGTGGGTGTGCAGGGCACCGAAGATGATCTCGCCGACGAGATTGGGCGGCAGCGCCTCGATGTCGGCGTAGGTCGCGGGCTGGGCCTTCGGTTTCAACATGCGCCCATGCTACGCGCCGCGCACCCTCTTCACCAGCCGGGCCACGTTCTCGGGCGGGGTTTGCGGCACGATGCCGTGGCCGAGATTGAAGATGAAGCGGCGACCGGACATCAGCTCCAGGATCTCGTCGACGCGACGGTCGAGCGCCTCGCCGCCCACCACCAGCAGCAGCGGGTCGAGGTTGCCCTGGACGACGACATCCTCGTCGTCGAACGCCTCGCCCATCATGTAGGGCGGCATGGCCGTATCGCAGCCGATGCCATCGACGCCCGTCTCGGTGACGTACCAGAGGCTCGACGAGCCGGCCCCGCGCGGGAACCCGATGATCGGGATCGACGGGTGCCGCTCCTTCAAGGCGGTGACGATCGCCTTGGTGGGCTCCACCACCCAGGTGTCGAACTCGGTGTCGGGCAGCGTGCCGGCCCAGGTGTCGAAGATCTGAAGGCAGTCGGCCCCGGCTTTGACCTGGCCGTCGAGGTAGTCGATCGAGGTTTCGACCAGCATGTCGATCAAGGCGGCAAAGCCCTCCGGATCGCGGTACGCCCAAAGCCGCGCCTCTGCCTGGTCGCTCGAGCCCTCGCCCTGGACCATGTAGGTGGCAACCGTCCATGGAGCGCCGCAGAACCCGATCAGGGCCGTTTCCGCCGGCAGATCCTGCCGCAAGCGCGCGACGGTCTCGAAGACCTTCCCGAATTTCTCTCCCGTTCCAGTTGGATCGAGTCGGGCGAGGTCGGCAAGGGATCTTACGGGGTCAAGCCGGGGCCCCTCGCCCTCGTGGAAGCCGAGCTTCTGGCCGAGGGCGTCGGGCACGACGAGGATGTCGGAAAACAGGATCGCAGCGTCGAAGCCATAGCGACGGATCGGCTGCAGCGTCACCTCGGCGGCGAGTGCGGGCGTGTAGCACAGGTTGAGGAATCCGCCGGCCTGGCTCCGCGTCTCGCGGTACTCGGGCAGGTAACGGCCGGCCTGGCGCATGAGCCAGATCGGTGGCGGCGAGATCGCCTTGCCGGCAAATGGCGCAAGGAAACGGCGCTCGGCTGGGCGGGACGGAGCGGCGGTAGCGTTCGTCGGCATCGATCAGAATCCAAATCTCATAGAGAGTCTTGAAGTTTATTGTTTTTTCTCTTTAGGGCAGCGGATTGCGGGAATACCGCACCTATCCCCATGCTGTCCTCCGGGGCGAACCGGAGGCACGGTAGCAATCTAGGTCTGGCATGGTTGCAGCCCGTTCGCCACTAGAACAAGCAACAGAGTTCGAGATCAGGTGGTTAGCCCGTCGGTTGCAGGTCGGAGGCAGTCCGGCATCATGTTGGCAACCGTTGCGGGGCTGTGGACGAGCCGACCATCCCCGGCCTTCGCGAGGCTGTGAAGAATTCTCTCCGCTCGCGCCGAAATGTGGGTATCTCATGGGACGGGCACGCAAGCGGGACCACTTTCGGCCTCCGGTTGCAGCCACCTCTGTATAACCCGGGATAACCGGCAACCTTGTCCACACATGCCGACGGCCACGCCCAGCTATTATCATCTCCATCTCGTGTCGGACTCGACCGGCGAGACCCTCGGTACCATCGCCAAGGCGGCGTCGGTGCAGTACGCCGCGATGCGGCCCATCGAGCACATGCATCCGCTGGTGCGGACCTCGCGCCAGTTGAGGCGCGTGTTGCAGGAGGTGGAGCAGGCGCCGGGCATCGTGCTCTACACGGTCGTCAATCCGACGCTGGTCGAGGAGATGGAGCGGCGCTGCCGCGAGCTCGCCGTTCCGTGCCACGCAGTGTTGAAGCCCATCATGCAGGTGTTCGAGAGCTACCTCGGCGCGCCGCAGACGCCCACGGTCGCCGGCCAGCATGTGCTCGACGCCGACTATTTCCGACGCATCGACGCGGTGAACTTCACCCTCGCGCATGACGACGGGCAATTGCCCGAAGACCTCAACACGGCGGACATCATCGTACTCGGAATCTCGCGCACCTCGAAGACGCCGACCAGCATCTATCTTGCGCAGCGCGGCTACAAGACCGCCAACCTGCCGCTGGTGCCATCGGTGCCCCTGCCGAAATCCTTGACCGAGCCGCACACCGCGTTCGTCGTATGTCTTGTGGCTAGCGCCGAGCGAATCGCCGAGGTGCGGCGCAACCGCGCCATGCTGTTATCGGACCGCGATCTGACGACCTACGTCGACCGCGATCTGATTGCCGCCGAGGTCGCCTACTCGCGGAAGATCTGCGCCAAGCACGGCTGGCCGGTGATCGACGTCACGCGCAAGTCGATCGAGGAATCGTCGGCGACCATTATCAAGCTTCTGAACGACCGGCGGTCGGGTGTGACGGAGCCGAGCGACGGCGGGGAGACGTGACGGCAATGCGCTTGATCCTGGCTTCGAAAAGCCGCGCGCGGAAATCGATGCTTGAGGCCGCGGGCCTGGCGTTCGATGTGGTGCCTGCGGACATCGACGAGCGCCGGCTTCAGGACGAGCTTTTGTCCGACGACGATGCTGCCGGTGCGGCCGACATTGCCGAGATGCTGGCGCGGACCAAGGCAGAAACTGTGAGCCGCCTGCATCCGGATGCCCTCGTCATCGGTGCCGACCAGGTGCTGGCGCTCGGTCGCGAGCTGATCGACAAGCCGCCGGACGTGGCTGCGGCGCGAGCCGCCTTGATGCGGCTGCGCGGCGCGAGCCATCAGCTTATCGCGTCGGTCGCTCTGGCGGAGGCCGGGGAGGTCGGCTGGACACACACCCGGTCGGCGACTCTCCAGATGCGTCGCTTCTCCGCGGGATTTCTCGACAGCTACCTCATGCGCGCAGGCACACGCGCGCTCGACTGCGTCGGGGCCTACGAGCTCGAGGGGCTTGGCGTGCAGCTTTTCGAGCGCATCGACGGCGACTACTTCACCATTCTCGGCCTCCCGTTGATGCCGCTGCTGACCGAGCTGCGCGCCCGCGGGGTGGTCGCGACATGAGGCGGGCTTGCGTCATCGGCTGGCCGATCGAGCAGTCGCGCTCGCCGCTGATCCATCGTTATTGGCTCAACCGCTACGGCATCGACGGCGCGTATACCAAGGAGGCTGTTCGACCGCAGGACGTGGGCTCGTTCCTCAAGGGCCTCGCCGTGCGCGGCCTCGTCGGCTGCAACGTGACCGTGCCGCACAAGGAGGCTGCGTTTTTGGCGGCGGATGAGCACGATCCAACCGCGCTGGCGGTGGGCGCCGCCAACACGCTTTGGCTCGAGGGCGGCCGGCTGCATGCCGCCAACTCCGATACCTATGGCTTCATCCGCAATCTCGATGCGGGCGCACCCGAGTGGCGCGAGCGCGACGGTCCGGTGGCCGTTCTCGGCGCCGGCGGCACGGCGCGGGCGGCAGCGTTCGGGTTCCTGTCGGAAGGCGTGGCGGAGGTGGTCATCGTTGCGCGCACGACGGCGCGGGCGGACGAGATCGCGGAGGCGCTCGGATCGGGGATACGGGTCGTTCCGTGGAGCGAGCGAAGCTCGGTCGTACGGGAATGCAAGGTCGTCGCCAACACCACCACGCTCGGCATGAACGGGGTTGGGACGCCCGATCTGGACTTCGCCGTGTGCCGCCGCGATCTCGTCGTGGTGGATGCGGTCTACACGCCGCTCGAGACGCCGTTCCTCGCCGAGGCGCGGCGGCGCGGCCTCGATACGGTCGACGGCCTCGGCATGCTGCTGCACCAGGCGGTTCTCGGGTTCTCGAAGTGGTTCGGCGTGACGCCAGAGGTCACGGGCGAGCTGCGGCAGATCCTCGTGCGCGACATCGCGGGGCATTGATGCTGATCCTCGGGCTCACCGGCAGCATGGGCATGGGAAAGTCGGCAGCGGCGGAGCATTTCCGGGCGCACGGCATCGCGGTATTGGACAGCGACGCCGTGGTGCACGAGCTTTACCGGGGCAAAGCCGCGCCACTGGTCGAGGCGGCGTTTCCCGGCACCACCGCCGACGGCATCGTCGACCGGCAGCGGCTTGCGGCAGCACTTGGCCGCGACAGTGGTGCGTTCGCGCGGCTCGAGGCAATCGTGCATCCGCTCGTGCGCGAGGCGGAGCGAGCGTTCCTTGCGGCAGCGGCCGAGCGCGGGGCCAAGATGGCCGTTCTCGAGGTGCCGCTGCTGTTCGAGACCGGTACCGATCAAATGTGCGACCGCGTCGTCGTGGTCAGCGCGTCCGAGGCCAGCCAGCGGGCGCGGCTCTTGGTGCGTCCCGGCATGACGGAGGCGAAGCTCGCGCAGCTCCTCTCGCGGCAGATGCCGGATGCCGAGAAGCGGGCGCGGGCCGATTTCGTTGTGGATACCGAGGGGCCGCTGGCCGACGGCGCGCGGCAGATCGATGGTATCGTCGCGGCGCTGTCCGGCGTGGCCGGAACGGCCTATCACCGGCACTGGCGCTCGTGAGATGATCGCGAGCATTGCCGCCACGGAGGTCCGCCCGACATGCTGCGCGAAATCGTGCTCGACACGGAGACCACCGGCCTCGAGGCGCGCAAGGGCGACCGGCTCGTTGAAATCGGGTGCATCGAGCTTGTGAACCGTATTCCAACGGGTCGCGAGTATCACGCCTACATCAATCCCGAGCGCGACGTGCCTCAGGAGGTGGTCGCGGTGCACGGGCTGACCGCCGCATTCCTCGCCGACAAGCCGGTGTTCGCCAAGGTGGTCGACGGCTTTCTCGAGTTCGTGGCCGAGGATCCGCTCGTCATCCACAACGCCAACTTCGACATGGGCTTCATCAATGCCGAGCTCGAGCGGCTGGGCCGGCCGCCGATCGGAATGCACCGCGTGACCGATACGCTGCAGTTGGCGCGGCGGCGGCATCCGGCCGGGCCGAACACCCTCGATGCCCTGTGCAAGCGATACGGCATCGACAACTCGAAGCGGACGAAGCACGGTGCGTTGGTCGACAGCGAGCTGCTCGCGGCGGTGTACGTGGAGCTGCTCGGCGAGCGCCAGGCGATGCTGTCGCTGGTCAAGGACACGCGCAGCGGCAGCGGGCGGTCGCTCGCGGGTGGCGGCGGCCGAGAGCCGGCGTTGACACGAGCGCGCCCGCTTGCGCCGCGGCTGACCGCAGCCGACGAGGCGGCACATCGCGGCTTCGTCGATACGCTGGGGCCGAAAGCGCTCTGGCTGCGGTTTCGCGCGCCCTCCCGCGCACCCGGCGGCAGCAGCGACAACGGGTCGGGCTGACATTTCGCCCCCCTCTGTGGTGTCGCCTCGGGCACCGGCCTCAGGCGAGAGGATTGAGGCGGGAGGAATCAGGCGGACGGCTTCGGAGCGGCACCCTTCGCAAGCTCCTGCTGGCGGCGCATGTAGAGCTGATGGAAGTCGATCGGATCGAGCAGCAGCGGCGGGAAGCCACCTTCGCGGGTCACATCGGCCAGGATGCGGCGCAGGAATGGAAAGATCAGGGTCGGACAGTTGATGAGCAGGAACGGCTCCAGCGCGGCCTCGGGGATGTTCTGAAGCCGGAACAAGCCGGCGTAGACGACCTCGATGTCGTAGAACGTCGTTTCCGAGTTGGCAGCCACGGCCTTGAAGTCGATCGCGCTCTCGAACACCTCGTCGCCCAGCTTCTGAGCATTGACGGTGACCTCGATCTTGATGTTCGGACCCTCTCTCTGCGAGCTGAGGAGCTTGCCGATGTTTGGGTTCTCGAACGACAGATCCTTGATGTACTGGCCGATCACCTGGGCCTGGATTCCGGTCGCCGCCCCGGCGCCCTCGACCTTGCCTTTGCCGTTCGACTGCTCCGCCATCGCCCGCCCCGTACTGTCCTGTTGCAAATGCGGGTGGCTATCACGGGGCCGGTGCCGCCGCAAGGCGACCGGCGGCGGTCAATCCGGCAGCAGGCGCCCAAGACCGCATCATCCTGCGTCACGGCCGCCAGCATCGCGAGGTTTCGGGCGATAGCTTCTCGCCGGGTCGACGGTTCGCTCGTCGAGCCGCTCGAACTCGCCTTCGATAACCAGCGCATCTGTGGCGGGCCGGCGCGGGGGGACATCGCGCTCGCGGGACTCGGGATGCTCCGCCTGCGCCCCGGCTCGCCGATTGTGGCGCCACATGACCACCGAAGTGACCAGAACCCGGCTTGCAATCAGGGCGCGCACGGGCGGCAGCAGGAGCAGCAGGCCCAGAGCGTCGGTCATCAGTCCGGGCAGGAGGAGCAGCAGCCCGGCCAGGAGGCGAAGTCCGCTGTCGACAAGCAGAGCATGCGGCTCCCGCCCGTCCGCTGCCGCCTCGGACATGCGGGTCAGGACCGAAAGACCCTGGTGGCGCATGGTCCACACGCCGGCCACGCCCGTTCCAACGACGATTCCCAGGACCGGCCAGAAGCCCCAGACCTGCCCGGCCTTGATCAGCAGAGCGATCTCGAGCAGCGGCAAGGCGACGATGGCGAGCGCGGCGATCAGTTTCAGCGGTTGCAGCGTCATCGGTTGGGTAGCCGGTGGGAGTGAGGTGCAGCGGGTCCCAGCACCGCAAGGCGGGCAGTGGGACCATGGACGGCACGTTCGGGGGCAATCCGGTTGGCTTTCCGCCCTTTGTGCCCTAAGTTCAGCACAATACCAACCGAGTTTGGCCCGGATCGACCGTCGGCTGGCTGCGGGCTTCAGGCCAGGGGACCTCGACGGGTAGCCTCGAACCGGCCGGGGTCCCGTACTATATGGCCGGTTGAAGCAGTCGCATGGCCTGCCACGGGCCTCGCATGGGTAAGGCGCCGAGCCAGGCGCGGAAAGCGGCCAAGATGGACGGAAAGATCGATCTCCTCACGCTGATCTCGCTGATCGTGGCGGTGGTTCTCGTACTGAAGCTGCGCAGCGTGCTCGGCCGTCGCGACGACGAGGCCGAGCGACGGGTCGAGCGGGCGCGTGCCGAGCAACAGCGCCAGGCCCGGGCCAGCAACGGCGCCAACGGCTCCGACAAGGTCGTGACCCTGCCGCGGCGCGAGCGCGAGGAGGCGCCACAGAGCGCGGCGGCGTCGCTGCCGGTTGCAGAGGCGGAGGAGCGCATCCGCTCGTTTGCATCAGCGGACCCTGCAGTAGCAAAGGGTCTGCTCGATATCCTGAAGCTCGATCCAGCATTCAATCCGGAGCATTTCGTGGGCGGCGCGAAAGCGGCCTACGAGATGATCGTCACGGCATTCGCGGAAGGCAATCGGAAGGCCCTCAAAGGGCTGCTGAGCCGCGACGTCTTCGAGGGCTTCGCAAGCGCCATCGGCGAGCGCGAGGCGCGCGGCGAGCAGATCGACCAGAGTTTCGTCGGCATCAACAAGGCCGACATCCTAGAGGCGGAAGTGAAGGCTGGCGTCGCCAGCGTGACGGTGCGCTTCGTCAGCCAGCTCATCTCTGCGACGCGCGATCGCTCGGGTGGCGTGATCGGCGGCGATCCGCAGAAAGTAAAGGAGGTCACGGACATCTGGACCTTCAGCCGCGACGTGTCGAGTGCCAGGGCGCGGCAGGATCCAAACTGGCGGCTGGTGGCGACACAGGCGCCGAACTGACGCGGCAGACGGGACGAGGTCGCTCTCCGTGCCGCCCGTCGGGCTTGTCGTCGCCGTTCGCGTCGGCTACGTGGCTGTCGCACTGGCCTCGCAGGGGCCGGCTGTTGGCGCCGAAGCTGGGCAGTCCAATGACGCGGCCTCGGTTGCGCGGTCGCAGGGGAGCGCATCTTCGGGTCGGATCAGGATGCAGACAGATCCCGAACTCGGGGCCTCGATGGCGGCGCTGACGCTCGAACCGGTCTCTTTCAAGGCCATCTCGGGTTGGGCCGATGACGACCACGCCGCGGCGTTGCGCGCGTTCCTCGCCTCTTGCGGGGCCGTGCAACGCCAGGCCGATCCGGCCAAAGCCGCGCTCGCAGCGACGTGTGCGGAAGCGCAGCGGCGGTTTTGCTGCGACGGGCCCGCAGAAACGACCACCACACCGGACACGACGAGGGGCACGGGCGTCGGAGGCGACGAGGCGCGGAGCTTCTTCGAGGAAACGTTCACTCCGTTTCGCGTCAGGCACGACGGCCCGCCGGGCCTCGTCACCGGCTACTACGAGCCGGTGCTCGATGGCTCGCGCGAGCGAAGCACCGCATTTCCGGTGCCTGTGCTTCGCCGACCGGCCGACCTCGTCAACGTCGTCGACGAGGCTGAGCGGGGCGCCAAGGCTCATGCTCTGACCCATCTTCGCCGCCTGCCGGACGGTTCGCTGGCGCCCTACGCCACGCGTCGGGAGATCGAGGAAGGTGCGCTCGACGACCGCGGCCTGGAGCTGGTCTTCGTGAGAAGCGCGGTCGAGCTGTTTTTCATGCAGGTGCAGGGCTCGGGCGTGATCCGATTTGCGGATGGCACCACGATGCGGCTCGCCTATGACGGCAAGAACGGGCATCCCTACACGTCGATCGGGCGCTACCTGATCGACCGCGGCCACTTCACATTCGATACCATGTCGCTCGACGCGCTCGCCACGTGGCTTTCGGCCGACGGCGAGCGCGGACGACAGGCGATGTGGCAGAATACGTCGTACGTGTTCTTTCGCGAGCTTGGCGGTGCGGAGGCGGCAGGACCGCTCGGCGCGATGTCGATCCCGCTCAGCACCGGGCGGAGCCTCGCAGTCGACGTCGGGCACCACGCGCTCGGCACGCCGATCTGGGTCGCCTCGCCGGCGCTCACGCATGCGACCGGGCAAGGCTTCGCGCGGCTCATGGTGGCGCAGGACGTCGGCTCGGCGATCCGCGGGCCCGAGCGCGGCGACATCTATTTCGGCTCGGGCGATGTGGCAGGCAAGCTCGCGGGCATCACCAAGCATCCCGCTACGTTCGTTGTGCTCGCGCCGCGTTCGGCAGGCGTGCGGCCGTCCATCACGGTCGGGCCATGAGCCGGCGCGGGCATGGCAAAGGCCGCGGTCTCGTCACCGACGAGGATGCGGCGCTTTGGGAGCATGCGGCACGCAGCGTCGAGCCGTTGCGCAAGCCGAAATCGCGGGTGCACCGGGCGACGGACGTCGTCGAGGCCGCAGCTATGGCGGCGGGCAAGCCGATGCGCAAGGCCGTGCCCGAGGCCAAGCACCGCTCACACCCGGTCAACCTGGCGATGCCGAAGGTCGGTCCCGAAGCGCAGGCTGGCAACAGCAAAGCCGCGACCCCGGCGCTGCAGCCGTTCGAGCCGAAGCGGGCTCGGAAGCTCCGCTCCGGGCGTCTCGAAATCGAGGCGCGGCTCGACCTGCACGGGATGCGGCAGGACGAGGCGCATGCCGATCTGAGGCGGTTCCTGCGGCAGTGCCATGCCGACGGCCGGCGGACGGTGCTGGTCATCACCGGCAAGGGCGGGGCGGCGGGCGGGCCCGGGCGACGCGATGCTGCCAGCGATCGGACAGCCAGCGATTGGACCGCTAGCGATTGGACTGGCGGCTCGGAGCGGGGCATCTTGAAGCGCAACGTGCCGATGTGGCTCGCCGAGCCCGACATCCGTTCGATCGTGGTCAGCTACACCGAGGCCGCACCGCGACACGGTGGCAGCGGCGCGCTCTATGTTCATTTGAGAGCCGCGCGACCGGCGGTGGGCGGCTGATCGACCGACCGTGCGATTGGATGCGGCGTCAAGGGCAAGCCTTGGCCAACGCCTGCAGCGCCCGCTCGAAGCCCGACAGCGAGTACTGGTCGGTGGTCGTGGTGCCGCGCTCGGAGACGGCGTCCAGCATGAGGCGCGACCCCCTCTTCATGGCCTCGATGAGCTTCAATTCGGCAGTCGGATCGGAGACGAAGGCGCGATCGTCCTTGACGAACATCTTGAACGCCGCGCCGTTGATGCTGGCGGTCGGCTGACTGCCCTTCTTCAACGGGTAGCCGAGCTTGGCGCTGACCTCGGACTTGACGCCCTCCTTCGGCCACGCCGAGACGTAGAGGTGCACGGCATCGCGGTTGGCGCCCGCGGGCTTGGTCTCGACGGCGACAGAGGTGATGAAGCAAAGCCGAGAGCCGGCCGAATCGGTCTGGTAGAGCGCCCAGTCGCCGTGCTTCTCGACCAACGTCGCCGCGTCCGCTGCTCCCGCCGGGAGGAGTGCAACCGCGACCGCGCCCGCTCGCGCGATGGCACCCGTCCGCGTGGTGGCATAGGCCCGCATTGCGGCCACCCACGGCCGGCGCCCGGCGTTCGCATCGATCCTGGCGTGCGTGTCCCCGATCATCTCTGGCGTCACCCTCAACGTCAGTCCTCGCGGTTCGGGTTGCGGACGATGCGTCCGCCCCTCACGTGCGCCTCGAGCGGCACGATGGGCCCGCCCTCCCCGATCGGACGCTCCGGAAAGCGCGCGAGGCTTCGAATGCGGTCATACATCACGATTGCCCCGGCCATGGCAACGTTGATACAGAACCGCGTCGGTATCTTGACGACGTAGTCGCATCGCTCGATCAGCGGTGGCGACAGTGTGCCCTGCTCGGGCCCGAGCACATAGGCCGCCCGTAGCGGGTGGCGGAAGCTCGGCAGATCGGTGGCATCCTCGAGGAGCTCGACGCCGACCAGCTTGCAGCCCTGCGGCAGAGAGAGGTCGGGAGTGCGCGACCAGTTGTAGTGCGGCAGGTGCCATTGCCCCTTGGACGTATCGGCGCGCGCCTCCATGGCATGATAGGAGGCACCGATCGTGAAGGTGAAGCTGGCGCCGAAGCCGTGCGCCGATCGCATCAGGTTGCCGAGGTTCAGAGCCTTCGACATGCGCTCTGCCCCTATCGCGAAATAGCCGCGGGGCAACGGCGGCCAGGCTTCGGAGGCGGGGCGCGTCATGGATGAACTCTCGCTCTCTCCGCCGGCTTGGCGAGGGCAATGGCGGCGACGAAGGACGGGGGAGAGGTGTCACATGAAGGCAGCGCTCTGCAAGAGCCTCGACGGCCCGGACGCGATTGCGATCGAGACCATCGACGCGCCCCGGCCAGGGACCGACGAGGCGGTGGTGCGCGTCGAGGCGGCCGCTCTCAATTTCTTCGATACGCTCATCACGCGCGGGAAGTACCAGAACAAGCCGGCGCTGCCGTTCTCGCCGGCGGGCGAGATCGCGGGCGTGGTGGAGGCGGTCGCGCCAGGCGTCACGGACGTCCGGCCCGGGGATCGGGTGCAGGCCTACCTCGGATGGGGCGGTGCGCGGGAGCAGGTGGCGGTCAAGGCTGCGGATCTGGTGCCAGTGCCGGAGGGCGTCGACGCCGTGACGGCCGCGGGCGTCAGCATCACCTATGGAACGGCCATCCATGGGCTCAAGGATCGCGGCCGGGTGGCTCCCGGCGAGACGCTCGCCGTGCTCGGCGCGTCCGGCGGGGCAGGATTGGCCGCGATCGAGATCGGCAAGCTGATGGGCCTCCGCGTGATCGCGGTTGCGTCGTCGGTGGAAAAGCTCGACATCTGCCGGGCTGCGGGCGCAGACCTCGGCATCGACTATTCTTCGGGCGATCTCAAGGACGCACTGCGCCAAGCGACCGACGGACGGGGAGTGGACGTTGTTTATGACTGCGTCGGAGGACCCCACGCCGAGCCCGCCTTGCGGGCGATGGCCTGGCAGGGTCGCTACCTGGTGATCGGCTTCGCCGCGGGAGTGATCCCGAGGATCCCACTCAACCTGCTGCTACTGAAAGGTTCGGAGGCAGTGGGGGTGTTCTGGGGCGAGAGCGTCAAGCGTGATCCGGCCGGCCATCGCGCCAACATGCGCCAGGTGCTGGACTGGGTGGCCGCAGGTCTGCTGAGGCCGCACATCCATGCCACCTTCCCACTTGAACAGACGGCCGACGCGATCCGCGTGCTCGACCGGCGCGAGGCCTCGGGAAAGGTCGTCATCACGATCGGGGCCGGCCAAGGGACGCCGTGAGTGCGACTGCGAAGCTCCGGTGTTGGGGCTTTGGTCAGTGTCTGCTTTAATGATCGCCAACGAGAACCTACCGGGAGGACGTCACTTATGCTTGCTCGTACCATCGTTGCGGCTGCCGCCGCGGCGCTGCTTGCCTCGTCTGCCATTGCCCAGGATGCCAAGCAGCTTGTCATCGGCACCGGCGGCACCGGCGGTGTCTACTATCCGCTCGGCGGCGGGCTCGCCAACCTGATCGGCAAGGAGATCCCGAACACCCAGGCGACCGCGCAGGTCACGGGCGCCTCCGTCGACAACCTGAAGCTCGTCGCCGCAGGCAAGGCCGACATCGGCTTCACCCAGGTCGATGCCGCCTGGGACGCGCTGAAGGGCCAGGGAAAGTTTGCTGCACCTCTGCCGGTGAAAGCGCTGGCGGTGCTCTATCCGAACAACCTGCACGCCGTGACGGTCGACGGCACCGGCATTGCCAAGGTCGCAGACCTCAAGGGTAAGCGCGTATCGGTCGGCTCGGCGGGCAGCGCAACGGAAGTGTTCGCGGTGCGCGTGCTCGAGGCGGCGGGGCTCGATGCAGAGAAGGACATCGTCAAGGAGAAGCTCGGTGCGGCCGAGAGCGTCAACGCGATGAAGGACCGCAAGATCGACGCGTTCTTCTGGGTCGGCGGCTTGCCCACGGCAGCCATCACCGACCTCGCAGCCACGCCCAACACCAAGATCAAGTTCCTCGATGTCGACCAGTTCGCCGAGAAGATGAACGCCAAGTACGGCCCGCTCTATGCCAAGGCGACGATCCCGAAGGCGACCTACAAAGGCATGGATGCCGATGCGAAGAATTTGACGGTTTGGAACATCCTCGCCGTCAACGAGGCGATGCCCGAGGCTCTTGCCTATGCACTCACCAAGCTTGTGCTCGAGAAGAGCGCCGATCTCGGCCAGGTGCATGCCGAGGGCAAGAACATCAAGCTCGAGAGCCAGACGGTCTCGCGCTCCGGCATCCCGTTCCACAAGGGCGCTCTGAAGTACCTCGCCGAGAAGGGTATCAAGGCGGAGTGATCCTGGCAGCGGGACGCGAGCGCGAAGGGATACGCCCATGACAGACCGGAACGGCGAGGTCCGCGACGGCGGCTCCGCGTCTCGTGCCGGACCCGACACCGGGTCCGGCGTCGACGCTGCGATCGAGAAGCTGATCGAGGCCGAGGAGGGTGCGGCCAACCGAACGAAGGGTGGTGTGGCCGCGTTCATCACGGCGACCGCCGTTCTGGTGTCGCTGTTCCACCTCTACGCTGCCTACGAAGTCGTATCGGCCCAAGTGCTCCGCCCCGCTCACGTCGGGGCGGTGCTCTTTCTGGCGTTCCTGCTGTTTCCGGTGGCCGCCCGTTTTCGCGACAGCGTGCGCTGGTGGGACTGGCTGCTGGCATCGGCCGCAGTGGCGGTGACGGCCTACATCCTCTGGCAAGGGCAGGATCTCGGCGAGCGCGCGGTGACGCCGACCGCAACCGATTTCTGGGTCGGTCTCGTGCTCGTCGCGCTGCTGCTGGAGGCCACGCGCCGCTCCACCGGTCTCATCATGCCCGTGGTTGCGCTGGCCTTCATCGCCTACGCGCTGTGGGGCCGCCATCTGCCGAAGCCCTGGACCCATCGCGGCTATGCCCCCGAGGATCTCGTCGCGCACCTCTACATGACCCTCGAAGGGATCTACGGCACCACGGTAGACGTCTCCTCGAGCCTTATCATCCTGTTCACGATTTTCGGCGCGGTGCTGATGCACTCGGGGGCCGGCAGGTTCTTCATCGACTTCTCGTTCGCAGCCATGGGGGGCAAGCGCAACGCGGCTGGTCGCGCCGTCGTGCTGTCGTCGTTCCTGATGGGCGGACCGTCCGGCTCGGGCGTGGCGACGACGGTGACGATCGGCACGGTCGCCTATCCACTGCTCATGAAGGCAGGCTACGAGCGCAACGCGGCGGGCGGGCTGTTGGCGGCCGGCGGTCTAGGCGCCATCATTTCCCCGCCCGTGCTCGGGGCGGCCGCTTTCCTTATCGCCGAGTTCCTCAAGATCTCGTACTTCGACGTAATCCTGATGGCCGCCATCCCGACGGTGCTCTATTACCTGTCGATCTTCGTCATGGTCGAGCTCGACGCCGCGCGTCATGGTGGCGGGTCGGAGACGCTCACCGGACAGCGCTCGTTGTGGGAGCTGACACGCAGCTACTGGTTCCACTTCGGCTCGCTGATTTCGATCATCGTGTTCATGCTAGCGGGCTTCTCGCCCGTGCTGTCGGTATTCTACGCTACCCTGTTGGCGGTTGCGGTGAGCTTCCTGCGTGCCGACACCGCGCTCGTACCGTCAAAGCTCATTCTTGCGCTGAAGGAGGGCACGACTGGGGTCATCAACGTGGCGGCGACCTGCGCCACGGCGGGCATCATCGTCGGCGTCACGACTCTGACCGGCCTTGCGCAGCGGTTCGCCGACATCATCATTGGGTACGCGGCTGGCAGCCTGCTGCTGACGGCCGTCTACACGGCATTGATCGTATGGGTGGTCGGCCTCGCGGTGCCGGTCACGGCGTCGTACATCATGTGTGCGGTGATCGCGGCGCCGGCGCTCATCAAGCTCGGCGTGCCGGACTACGCGGCACACATGTTCATCTTCTACTACGCGGTGCTTTCGGAGGTGTCGCCGCCGACCGCGCTGTCGCCGTTCGCGGCTGCCGCGATCACGGGCGGCGATCCCTATCGCACGACGCTGCAGTCGTGGAAGTACACGATGCCGGCATTCATCGTGCCGTTCGCCTTCGTGCTCGAGCCGCAGGGCGTCGGCTTGCTGCTGGAGCTGCCCAAGGACGGGACCTGGGCGGGCGTGGCGCTGGTGTTCCTGCGCACCGCCCTCGGTGTGGTGGCTCTCGGCATCGCGCTTCAGAGGCGGTTGTGGCGCCCATCGACCTCGGTCGAAACGGCGCTGTTCCTCGCCGGTGGATTGCTGCTCGTCGCGCCGTCTCTCGCCACGCCAGCCTTGGCGCTCGTTGGTGCGGTTGGAGGCTGGGGCGGCGATATCGTCGGAGCTGCGCTGGTGCTGGCTGCCGTCGGCCTCCAACTGGGTCGCTCCGCCCGCGGTGCCTGAGAGGCTCCGGCCAGGGCGGCGCCATGGCTGTTAACCGTGCCGCTCGATAGTCCGATCGAGAGCAATAGCCGCAACCCAACCTGGCCTCGCCTCGTGTATTACGTCCGTGGGCGGATACTGTCGGCGCGAGCCGGCTTTTTTGGTGCCCCGCGGGCGCGAGATGCAGGTCCAAGTCGTGATTTGCCTCGTGGCGACCGCGCGTGTAACTGATGGCCTACGTCCTTTTGCGGATGGCGTTACAAGCAAGCGTTTGATGATGTTCGAGTGGCGACAATTCGGGCAGTCACTGGCCGGGCAGTCACTGGCCGAGCGGCCAACGGTGGCAGGATCGCGGCTGTGGCTGTTCATAACGGTCAATGCCGTGATCGGCGTCATGCTGGCGCTGGTGTTGTTCGGTGATATCGACGACTGGCTCAGTCGCGCCCGCGCCGGGTCGGACGTTACGGACACCGGCGCCTTGCAGCCGGTGGCGAGGGCAAGAACGGCGCGCGCCGAGCGTTCTCTTGCGACCCACCATCTCACCAGAAGGCCGGTCGCGCCACGCCTCATCAATGCCGGCAGCGTTTCTGAAAGGTCCGAGGGCGTGCAGGGGATCGAGACAGGCTCGAACTCTGCATTGCATGCAGGCTCGACGGGTGACACGACCACGGTCGCGGCGATCACGGACGACGATGATCTCGAGCCCGCGGGCAGCATGGCCGACTGGTATGCATCCGACCGCGTGACGTATCGCACCGTGTGCGTTCGCCTGTGCGACGGCGCCATGGTGCCCGTCAGCTATGCCACGACGCCCGACCGTTTCAAGCGCGACGCCGAGCGGTGCGGTGCGAGCTGCGGGTCGCCGTCCAAGCTCTTCGTGCAGAGAAATCCGCTCGGCGACGTAGAGGATCTGGTGGCTCTGGATGGGACGATGTACGTCGCATTGCCGAATGCGTTCCGGTTTCGCGTGGCGCACGACAACGCGTGCAGCTGCCGACCCAACGCATGGGAAAGCGCCGCCCAGGCTCGTCACAGACGGCTCGCCATCACGGCGCGACTGACGACGTCCCGCGAGAAGCTGCATGCGCCCGTCGCCCGGCTGGCCGGTCTGGTCGCACGGGTCCAGGTCGCGGCGGCGGCAGACGGGGAGCCGTCGGTGCCAGCCGCTCTGGCCAAGAGCACAGTCCCACAGAAGAAGAAGAGCGCGGCCAAATCGAAGCGAGGAGGACGCGTACCCGGGTCCCAGGTCGCCGGTGTGCCGCAGGTGGCTATTCTGTTCGGGCCGAACTGGATCGGAAGCGCACCGCCGGCGAACACGGCTTATGCACCAAAACGTCAGGCTGATCTGACCAGCCGCCGTTTCGACGGCACGGATTGGCGCATCAACGTCTACGAGCCGCTTTGAGTGTAGCGCCCAGGAGCCGCATTCAGCAAATCTTTGCAGCCGTCGTCGCATTGTCGGGCGGGTAGGCCGACCGGGCGATATCGCCCGGCGCCTTGGTGTGTGCATTCGAGTGGGCCGCGACCTCATCGCGCGGGTTTTGTAGATGCGTATGCGATTGTCAGGTCGGATGCTGGCGCTTCTTGGGGTCGTCCTGGTGACGGGGGCCGACAGGGTTGCGGCGCAATCCTTCATTCAGAGCTTGTTCGGCATCGGTCCGAGCGCACCGCCCGCGGTCGGGCGGCCGCTGCCGCCGCCCGGCGCACCGGCAATCGCGCGGACGTTTCCGGGCGGGTCCTTTGCCGCGCGCGAGGCGAGACGACCACAGCACAGCCTGCGTGCCGAGGACGACACCGCGGCTGCGGAGGCAGCCGAGCAATTCCCCGGTGCCACGGGCAAGTACCGCACGCTATGCGTGCGCACCTGCGACGGATACTATTTCCCGGTCAGCGGCTCCGTCGGTCGGGCGCGATTCATGCGAGATGCTGCCCAGTGTCGTTCGAGCTGCGGCGAGGCGGCGCGCCTGTTCTATATGCCTGCCAAGAGCGACAACGTCTCGACTTCCATCGACCTCGCCGGGCGGGCCTATCTGCGCCTGCCGACGGCGTTCAGCTATCGGAAGTCGCTAGTGCCCGGATGCACCTGCCGGCCGGCGCCGTGGTCGGAGGCCGAGCTTGCGCGCCACCGCCAGTATGCGGCAGCCGAGGCTGCTACCCGGGCCGCGGCAGGGGCACAGGTGGCGGTGCAGCCGGCCGCCGCGGCGTCGCAGGAGAGCCAGGCTCTGGCTGTTGCGTCGGCCGCCGAGGTTCGCGCCGAGGAAGCCGAAAGCGCGCCGGCAAGTGGCACCGAGCCCGCGGCCGACGTTGCGGCCGAACAGGTCGAGTTCCCGTCGAAGGGCAGGCGCCTTTCCGGCGAGGCTCCACCGAAGTCCGCCGAGCGCAGGGTGCAGCGGGAGCGGGCGGGACCCCAGCGCGTCGCTCAGCGCACGGCACCGGCGACCAAGCCCTACGGCCTCGGGGCGCTGTTTGGTGGCGGCTCCGCTCCCGCAAAATACACCTGGCCCGGCGATGCCCCCCGCCGCTGACGCGGCCGCGGTTCACCATGCGTCCGCGTCGGCCTCGCCGTCGCCGAAACCGTACGCGCCCGATAGCGGAAACCGTGCCTCGGTGACGTAGGGGCCACCTCCGACACCGGGCTTCGACGAGAACAGCACGAACTCGGTGACGAGGAACGGCGGCAGACGGAACGCGCCGTGGCGCTGGAGGTAGCGGGCGAGAGGGTCGATCCGGCCGTTGCGAATGCGCGCGACCGTGACATGCGGGCGATAGCCGCGCGTCTCGGGCTTGAGCCCGGCGTTGCGCGCAGCGCGCTCGTTGGCGCGCATCAGACTGTCAAGCTCGGGCGGCGCCTCGACGCCGACCCACAGCGCATGCGGATCGTTGCCGCCGAAAACGCCTAGACCGGCCAGGCGGATCTCGAAGCAGTCGACGTCGATCCGCGCGAGGCCATCGGTGAACTCGCGCGCGGTGCGGTTGTCGATGTCGCCGGCAAATCGCAGCGTGACGTGCAGGTCGGACGGATCGACCCATTTGGCGCCCGGCAGGGGTGCCTTCAGCGCTGCAAGCCGCATCCTGATATCGTCCGGAAGTGCGAGGCCAGTGAACAGTCTGGGCATGGCACGCGACGGCTCCGTAGGGTCGAGGCGGGGGCCGGCTGCGTGCCGGCACCACAGCGACGTGGGCTTACGGTTTCGAGGCCTGCGTCGGGGCGCCGCCGCCGGCCGCCGCCGCAATGGCCGGGAGCACTTTCTGGGCGAGGCTTTGCTCCGACATCGGACCGACGTGCTTGTAGACGATCTGCCCGCGGCCATTGACGACGAACGTCTCTGGCATGCCGTAGACGCCCCACTCGATCGCGTTGCGGCCGGTGGCGTCGGTACCGACCGCCTTGAACGGATTGCCGAAGCGGCCGAGGAAGCGCCGCGCCGCCGAGGGATCGTCCTTGTAGTTGACGCCATAGAGGTCGACACCGGTGCGCTTGCCGATCTCGATCAGCAACGGGTGCTCCTCCACGCATGGGATGCACCAGGACGCCCAGAAGTTCACCACGGAAACCTTGCCTGTGGCCAGCTCGGACCGGGAGAAACCCGGTAGAGGGCGGTTGTCGCCCGCGACAAGGCCCTCGAGCGGCGGAAAAGTTGTCTCCGGAGCCGGCTTTCCGATCAGCGCCGACGGCAGCTTCGACGGGTCGCCGCTGCGCAGCGCCAGACCGAACAGCAGCGCTAGAGCGGCGAATAGCACGACCGGCAGTGCCACCAGCCCGAGACGGCGGCGCGGCGTGCCACCCCCGCCCCCGGCTCCGCCGTCAGTCGCCTCATGTGCCTTCTGCATCGGACCTCCGGTCGAGAGCGGGTCCGCCACCGTCCGGAACGGGACGGCCGACGGGGATCAGGTGCTGCTGCGCGAGCGGCGGCGGACGCCGCGGGCCTCGAGCTCGGAGAGGAGCCGCTGCTGTCGTTGGCCATCGAGCACCACCCACGCGATCAGAGCCGCGACGATGAGCCCAACCGCGAGATAGGACATCCAGATGAACACGGCGTGCGGTCCGAGATCCATGGCTTCCTCCTATGCCGCCGACGTGCGGTCTGCCAGCTGAGCCCGATCGACCTCGGCCATGGTCAGTGCTTTGACCCGGCGGCGCAGGACCTCGTTGCGCATCGCCTGCATGTGGATGGCGAAGAACAACAGTGAAAAGCCTACCGCGGAGACTAGCAGCGGCACGCGGATGCTCTGGTGAACGGTCGACGTCAGCCCTGTCGATGGCTGGTGCAGCGTGTTCCACCAGTCGACGGAGAACTTGATGATCGGCAGCAGAACGACGCCGACCAATGCGAGCACGGCGGTCAGCTTTGCCGCCAGCGCCTCGTCCTCGATCGAGGAGCGCAGCGCGATGAGACCCAGATAGAGAAAGAACAGCAGGAGCACCGAGGTGAGGCGGGCGTCCCAGACCCAATAAGTGCCCCACATCGGCTTGCCCCACAAAGAGCCGGTGACGAGCGCAATGAGGGTGAAGGCGGCGCCGATGGGGGCGGCGGCCTTGGCGGATACGTCGGCCAGCGGATGGCGGAAGACGAGCAGTCCAAAGCTCGACACGGCGATCATGACGTATCCCATCATGGCCAGCCAGGCGGCCGGCACGTGGACGTACATGATCTTGACGGTGTGGCCCTGCTGGTAGTCGGCCGGGGAGACGAAAAACGCCAGGTACAGGGCGTATGCGATCACTAGACCGGCGGCCAGCGACAACCACGGCAGGATCTGCCCGGAGAGCGACATGAAGCGGGTCGGGTTGGCGAGCCGCTGGGTGATGGACTGGGTCTGCATAAAGTGGATCTAGGTCCTTGCCTTGCGGTCTGCAATCGGCCGCGGCGTCACGCCGGTGACCGATCTTAGGCTATCAGATCTGGAATCGCAGCGCTGCAGCGGCCGCCACAGGTCCGAGGACGGCGGCACCGAGCGAGACGGCCGTCAGGATGGCGAACGACGGCCAGAAGCTGTCCGATGCCAGCGAAACGGCGCTGATCGCAGAAATGCCGAAGATCAGTGTCGGCACGTAGAGGGGTAGCACCAGCAGGGCGAGCAGCAGTCCGCCGCGCCGGGCCCGCAGCGTCAACGCCGCGCCGATGGACCCGATGAAGCTGACGGCAGGCGTACCGGCCAGCATGGTCGCCGCCAGCGCCGGGTACGCGGCGACATCGAGGTTGAGCAGAAGCCCGAGCACAGGGGCGAGCAGAGCCAGAGGCACGCCGGTCGACAGCCAGTGGGCGAGGCTCTTGGCGGCGGCGACGAGCTCGAGCGGCAGCGGCGCGGTGGCCATGACCTCGAGCGCTCCGTCCTCGTGGTCGTCCTCGAAGATGCGCGGCAGCGACAGCAGGGCTGCGAGCATCAGCGCGACCCACAGCACGCCTGCGGCGATGCGCGACAGGAGGTTCAGGTCGGGGCCGAGGCCGAGCGGCATCATGGCCACGACCACGAGATAGAAGCCGAGCGCGGTGCCGAGCGCGCCGCCCTGGCGCAGCGCCAGCGTGAGATCCCGGCGGACGAGGAGCCAGAACGTATTGATCACGACGCCCCTCGCGTGGTGGAGCCCGGTGCGTCGTCCTGAGGTGCGTCGTCCTGAGGCGCGACGTCGGGGGGCGCAGCGGCGGTCCGGCCGAGGGACAGCGCATCGGTCCGCTCGAGGCCGAGATCGAGGTGGGTCGCGGCGATGGCAATGCCGCCCGCCGCCGTATGCCGGTTCACGATCCGGGCGACCAGCGCGACCGAGCGGCGGTCGAGCGACACGGTCGGCTCGTCGAGGAGCCACACCGGCCGGTATGCGACGAGCAGGCGCGCGAGGCCGAGCCGCCGCTTTTGACCGGCCGAAAGATACCCCGCCGGAATGTGGGCGAGGCCGGCGAGGTCGAGGTCCTCGAGCGCTGTCTCGACGACATCCAAGGCGCGTTGTGGCGACACCGCGCCGCCACCCAGAAAGCGACACCAAAAATCGAGATTCTCGCGCACGGTGAGATCGGCTTTCATGCCGTTGGCGTGGCCGATGCAGTGGCATTGCTCGCCGACCGGCCGCTCGTTGTCTCCGCCCTCGAGCACGACCCGGCCCGACCTCGGCGCCAGCAATCCCGCCAGACCGCGGATCAGCGTCGTCTTGCCGGAGCCATTGTGTCCCGTCAGCAGCAGGGAGCGGCCCGCAGGGGCCTCAAGCGACAACCCGTCGACCACAATACGGGAGCCGCGGGCAAGGACCAGGGAGTCGGCGACGAGCTGCACGTTGTTATCTTACCGTGCTGTTATCTTGCAATCGGGAGCCGCGCCGCTCGCGGACGAGACTGGTGATCGCGTCAGAAGTCGTGTGGCACTTTGGCACGGCCGCCTATATAAGGGGCTCGCCTTAGATCAGGCTAGCGCAAAAAGGTGAGCCTGCCCCGGCTTCTAGGCCGGGCTTCCCCCCCGGGATCAGGCTCCGCACCTCCGCCGGCGCTCCGGCGGCGCGGCTCGCTGTACCGCAATGGAGGATCCAACGTGAGCGCTGTGACACCCCTGGCCGTCGATAGCTTCAAGTGCCGCAAGACGTTGACCGTCGACGGCAAGCCCTACGTCTACTATTCCCTGCCGGACGCCGAAAAGAACGGCCTTGCAGGTGTGTCCAAGCTGCCGTTCTCGATGCGCGTGCTGCTCGAGAACCTGTTGCGCCACGAGGACGGACGGACCGTCACTCGCGACGATATCGCTGCGGTGTCTGCCTGGCTCACCGACAAGGGCAAGGCCGGCAAGGAGATCGGCTTCCGGCCCGCGCGCGTGCTGATGCAGGATTTCACTGGCGTGCCCGCGGTCGTCGACCTCGCCGCGATGCGTGACGGCATGAACGCGTTGGGTGGCGACCCAAGGAAGATCAATCCGCTGGTGCCCGTCGATCTCGTCATCGACCATTCGGTGATCGTCGACGAGTTCGGCAGCGCGAAAGCGCTCTCGAAGAACGTCGAGCTCGAGTACGAGCGCAACGGCGAGCGCTACAATTTCCTCAAGTGGGGCCAGGGCGCCTTTCAGAACTTCCGCGTCGTGCCGCCGGGCACGGGCATCTGCCACCAGGTCAACCTCGAATACCTGGCGCAGACGGTGTGGACCAACACGATGGCGGACGGCTCGACCGTCGCCTACCCCGACACGCTGGTCGGCACCGACAGCCACACGACCATGGTCAACGGCCTCGCGGTCCTCGGCTGGGGCGTCGGCGGTATCGAGGCAGAGGCGGCGATGCTGGGCCAGCCGCAGTCGATGCTCATTCCCGAGGTGATCGGCTTCAAGCTGACGGGACGCCTCAAGGAAGGCGTGACGGCGACGGACCTCGTTCTGACCGTCACGCAGATGCTGCGCAAGAAGGGCGTGGTCAACAAGTTCGTAGAGTTCTTCGGGCCCGGTCTCGATGCGATGACGCTCGCCGACCGCGCCACGATCGCCAACATGGCGCCCGAGTACGGCGCCACGTGCGGCTTTTTCCCCGTCGACGGCGAGACGATCGCCTATCTCACCATGTCGGGTCGCGATGCGCACCGTATCGCTCTGGTCGAGGCCTACTGCAAGGCGCAGGGCCTGTGGCGTGCGTCGGGTTCTCCCGATCCGGTATTCACCGACACGCTCGATCTCGACCTCGGCTCTGTCGTGCCGTCGATGGCCGGCCCGAAGCGGCCCGAGGGGCGCATCGCGCTCGAGGGCATCAAGTCGGGTTTCGCGGCAGCGCTCGAGGGCGAGTACAAGAAGCCGGGCGAGCTGCAGAAGAGCGTCAAGGTCGAGGGCAAGGATTTCGAGCTGCGCCACGGCGACGTCGTTATTGCTGCGATCACGAGCTGCACCAACACGTCGAACCCGAGCGTGCTGATCGCGGCCGGACTGCTGGCGCGCAACGCTCTGGCCAAGGGGCTCAGGGCCAAGCCGTGGGTCAAGACCTCGCTCGCTCCCGGGTCGCAGGTCGTCGCCGCCTATCTCGAGAAGGCGGGTTTGCAGCCGGCGCTCGATGCCCTGGGCTTCAATCTGGTCGGTTTCGGTTGCACAACCTGCATCGGTAACTCCGGTCCGCTGCCGGCGCCGATCTCGAAAGCGATCAACGACAATGGACTCGTGGCCGCTGCCGTGCTCTCGGGCAACCGCAACTTCGAGGGCCGCGTGAGTCCCGACGTGCAGGCCAACTATCTCGCCTCGCCCCCCCTCGTCGTCGCCTATGCGCTGGCCGGATCGGTGGCCCGGGACCTCACCACCGAGCCGCTCGGCATGGGCGGCGACGGTCAGCCCGTCTACCTCAAGGACGTCTGGCCGTCGTCGCAGGAGATCCAGACGTTCATCGCCAACTCCATCACGCGCGACTTGTTTGCGTCGAAGTATGCGGACGTGTTCAAGGGCGACGACAACTGGCAGGCGATCGCCACCGGCACCGGGCTGACCTACGGCTGGGACGGCAAGAGCACCTACGTGCAGAACCCGCCCTACTTCCGCGGTATCTCCAAGACACCCGCTGCGGTCACGGACATCGTCGGCGCCCGCATCCTCGGCCTGCTCGGCGACAAGATCACCACCGACCACATCTCGCCGGCGGGCTCCATCAAGGCGGCGAGCCCGGCCGGCAAATACCTTCTCGACAACGGCGTGTCGCAGGCCGACTTCAACCAGTATGGCACGCGGCGCGGCAACCACGAGGTGATGATGCGTGGCACCTTCGCCAACATCCGCATCAAAAACCATATGGTGAAGGACACGGCGGGCAACGTCAAAGAGGGCGGATGGACCGTCCATCAACCCTCCGGCGAGACGATGGCGATCTACGACGCGGCCATGCGCTACGAGGCCGAGAAGGTGCCTCTGGTCGTTTTCGCGGGCGTCGAGTACGGCAACGGCTCCTCGCGCGACTGGGCGGCGAAAGGCACCAATCTGCTGGGCGTCAAGGCTGTCATCGCCCAGTCCTTCGAGCGCATCCACCGCTCGAACCTCGTCGGAATGGGCATCGTGCCGTTCACCTTCGAGGACGGCATGAGCTGGGACAAGCTCGGCCTCAAGGGTGACGAGCGGGTGTCGATCCGCGGTCTCGGCGCCGTGCAGCCGCGCCAGAAGATGACGGCCGAGGTGACCTTCGCCGACGGCAGCGTCAAACAGGTGCCGCTGCTCTGTCGGATCGATACCGTCGACGAGATCGAGTACTTCCGCAATGGCGGTATTCTGCAGTACGTGCTGCGCAACCTTGCAGCGGCGGCCTGAACCGGTGTGAACCGGTGTGAGTCGGCGGCCTTGGCCGCTTCCGCGCACGACGAGGAGAGGGGAGCCCGTCCCCCCTCTCCTTTTTTTGTTCAACGTTGCAACGTCGTTCTCCGTGCCGCGGCTGGCGGGAACGAGCGCCTGTTTCCTGGGCACGGCCCTCAATCAAACGTGACTCGCGCCAGGGAGAGCGGTGACGTATCCCGCTTCGACAGGAGCTAGAACCCGATGGCACATGATCTGACACGGCGCGGCGCATTGGCCGCGATGGCAGGCGGCCTCGTGCCGGCGGCAGGGCTCTCAGCTCTAGCCCAGGGCGCCGACGCCGGTGGCCCAGCAGCGCAGGGTGCGCCGGGCGTGACGACCGTTCCGCCCGATGACGTGGCACGGCCCATCCGCGGCGTGATCGAGCTCTATACCTCGCAGGGCTGCTCGTCGTGCCCGGATGCCGACGCGCTCCTGAAGCAGTACGCCGAGCAGAAGGACGTCGTCGCACTGACGTGCCCCGTCGACTACTGGGACTATCTCGGCTGGAAGGACACGCTGGCCTCGCCTCGCCACACGCAACGGCAGCGAAGCTATGCCAAGGCGCGCGGCGACGGCGCGGTCTACACGCCACAGGCCGTCATCAACGGCGGCGTGCACGTCAACGGATCGAGCAAGGCCGAGATCGACCGCGCGCTCGAGCGGAGCTGGTCGAAGCTCGTCGCCTCTCAGGTGCAGGTGCGGTTCTGGATGCAAGGCGGATCCATCGTGATCCAGGCAGGCCAAGCGCCCGAGAAGGCCGCCAACCCGGAAGCCACACTTTGGCTCGCATTCGTTCAACGCTCCGCCGAGGTCGAGATCAAGCGCGGGGAGAACGCGGGGCGGACGATCACCTACTACAACGTGGTCCGCGAGGTTGCGCCGGTCGGCATGTGGACCGGCAAGCCGACCCAGATCCGCCTCGCCCGGACCGCTGTCTTCCGCCCCGAGACGGAGGCCTGTGCCGTGCTGGTGCAGGCTGGCGAGGGTGGACCGATCGTCGGTGCAGCGTGGATGGGTTTCTGACACGCCCCGCCTTGCGCGGGCATCAGACGATGCTCCGCGCATAGAGGTCCGTTCGCCGGTCGCGGAAAAAGCCCCAATCGGCCCGGTAGCTCTCGATGTGCCCGAGATCGAACGTCGCCACCAGCACGCCCTCGTCCGAGGGGCCGAGCGTGTGGACCAGGGCACCGGTGTGGTCGGCAATGAAGGAGTGGCCATAGAACCGCTGGCGGGTGCCGTCATTGTCCTCGACACCGATGCGGTTTGCGGCGACGATCGGTACCGCGTTGGCCACCGCGTGACCCTGCATCGCGCGCTGCCACATCAGGTGTGTGTCGAGCGCCGCGTCGTATGGCTCCGATCCGATCGCGGTCGGGTATAGCAGAACCTCCGCGCCGGCCAGGGTCATCGCGCGGGCGCATTCCGGATACCACTGGTCCCAGCAGATGCCGACGCCGATCGTACCGGCGCGCGTGCGCCATGCCTTGAAGCCGGTGTCACCGGGCCGGAAGTAGTATTTCTCCATGTAGCCAGGCCCATCCGGGATGTGGCTCTTGCGGTAGACACCGAGAATCCCGCCGTCGGCATCGGCGATGGCGACGCTGTTGTAGTAGCGCGGGCCGTCCTTCTCGAAGAACGAGATCGGGATTACGACTTTGAGTTGACCGGCTAGATGCGAAAGCGCCTTGACGCACGGGTGATCGGCTGCCGGATGGGCGGTCTCGAACCACTTCGGGTCCTGCCGGGTGCAGAAGTAGATCCCTTGGAAGAGCTCCGATGGAAGCACGACCTGCGCGCCGCGCCGGGCAGCCTCGCGCACGAGTGCCTCCGTGCGGGCGATGTTGTCCTCGAGGTCGGTGCCGTAGGAGGTCTGGACCGCCGCGACCGTGATTTTTCGCGCCCTCATCAGAGCGGCTCCTGCTGCGTGATGCAATGGAACGATCCGCCGCCGGCTTCCCCGCAGCCGAGCAGGCCCCGCGAGGGGAGGCCCACCACCTTTCGGTCGGGGAAAACGGCGGCCAGCGCGCGCACCGCAGCGTCCTCGGTAGCGGTGCCGTATACCGGCACGACGACGACGCCGTTGGCGATGATGAAATTCATGTGCGAGGCAGGAGCCAACTCGCCCTCCGCATTGCGGTAGAGCCCGACACCCGGAATGCGCACCACCTCGAGTCGGCGACCCTCGGCGTCGCGGGCAGCGTCGAGCGTGCGTGCGATGGCGTCGAGCGTGGCGGCGTTGGGGTCGTCGGGACCCGCGGGAGCCTGGCAGACGACGCGGCCGGGCGCGACGAAACGGGCAATATTGTCGATGTGGCCGTCGGTGTGATCGTTCTGCAGCCCCTCGTCGATCCAGACGATACGGCGGGCGCCGAGCGCGCGCTCCAGGGCGGTCTCGGCCTCGGCCTTCGACCAGCCATTGCGGTTGGGGTGGAGGAGGGTCTGCCGGGTGGTCAGCACCGTGCCGGCGCCGTCGTGGTCGACGGCTCCGCCCTCGAGCACGAAGTCGAACCGCTCGGCCGGCGTTCCGGCGAGGCGCGCCATATCGTCTCCGACGGTAGCGTCGTCGGGGAGGTCGAATTTACCGCCCCAGCTGTTGGTGCGGAAGCGCAGCGCGACGCGCCGGCTGCCGACGCGCGCCCAGATGGGGCCGGTGTCGCGCAGCCAGATGTCGCCGTAGCGCGCCGGCACGAGCTCGACCGAGGTGCCGAGCGCGGCGCGAGCGGACGCCTCGGCCTCGGCGCCGTTGACCAGCAGCCGGACGCGATTTCCCGCGGCAGACAGTGTGTGCGCCAGGGCCGCAACGTCGGTGCGCGGCGCCCCGAGGTCGCCGTTCCATTCGGCGGCGTCGGCCGGCCATGCGGTCCAAAGGGCCGTCTGCGGCGCCCACTCCGCCGGCACGACAACGGTCGTCTCGATCACGTCCATCCGCTCCACGCGATGCTGCCCCGGGGATGACCTCCGGTGCTTAGCCAGCGGTCCAGATAGGGCCTGGGGGTCGGCGTGTCGAGGCCCCAGTTAAGGCGCTCACGCTCCGCCGGGCCGCCAGGCGCCAGGAGGGATCATGCCTTGAACATAGGCGAGGTGCAGCGCATCGAGCTGTGCCCACAGCACGTCGCACTTGAAGCGGACGGCGTCGAGGCAGGCTAATTGCATTTCCCGCGTGCGAGCCTGCCGCTTGACGAATTCCAGCGTGTAGTTGGCATCGCGCGGCGCCTGGGAGAGGCGGCGCTTGAAGTAGGCCATCACGTCGTCGTTGACGAAATCGTAGTTGGCGAGCATGCCGGCGATACGCTCGCGGTGGATACTCGGCGCGAACAGCTCGGTCAGCGACGAGGCCGCCGCGACGACGAGGGGCTGCTCGACCACAAAGCGGACATAGGCCTCGACGGCAAAACGGGTGGCCGGCAGCGCGCCGCGCATGCTCGTCACGTAGCTGCGGTCGAGTCCGAGGCAGTCGGTCAGCTTCAGCCAGCGCTCGATGCCGCCATGCTCCTCCGGCAGATGTCCGTCGTGATCCTGTATGCGGTGGATCCATTCGCGACGCAGCTCCCGGTCATGAGTACGGCTCATGAATGCTGCGTCCTTGCGAGGGATCGCCTCCTGGTAGCAGTAGCGATTGAGGGCCCAGGCCCGGACCTGATCCTTGTCGAGCTTGCCGCCGTGAAGCATTTTGTGAAACGGATGCAGGTCGTGGTAGCGCTCTGGGCCGATGGCGCGCAGCTCCGCCTCGAAAGCTTCCGGTGCGAGCGGTTGCCCCGCCGGCGCGAATGTCGTCACGAACTCGTTCATCGGTCTCTCTGCTCCCCGTGCGCTGTCTGCTTTTTTGCGGTTGCGTCGGCGCGAAGGCTGGCGCAGCGGCGAGACTGGGCACATGGCGGTGCGGCCATTTGATCGGCGTCAAACAGCCGTTCACGGACGCTTCAAGGTTTCGTGTGGCGGTTGACGCCGGCCGTCTCACGGCGCGGTAGAAGGTGCCGTCGAACCCATTGGGGGACGCGCCTGGCTCCAGCCGCGGTTGAACCAGTATCCGCCGCCGATCAGGATCTGGTGCGCCGCAAGCGTGGTCGAGACGCGGCCATGTCGCGCCGGCTCGCCGCGCCACCACCGCTCGACCTGACGCAAGAGGTCGCCGGGCATGTTGAAGTTCTTCCAGCTCTTGTCACCGGTGAGCGCGGCCCGGATCCAGGCGAAGGAGAACTTGTACTCGAGGAAGTACGAGGCGCGGCCCACACGCAGCTCGAGGCCGGCGACGGCTTGAACCGCGGGTCCGGCGTACTGGTACTCGTTGGTCTTGGTGTCCTTCGATTCGCCGGGGAACCACACCTCGACGTGGGGTACCGCGACACCGGCGCCGAGGCCGAGGTACGGCCTGACGCCGGGAGCGAGCGCGGCGAGCCGCATCATGCCGTTGTAGAAGAGCATGTTGTGCCCGTGCGTGAACTCGAGGCGCTCGAGGAGGTCCGTGAGCTTGATGGCGGCTGGTGCCGGCTGGCCCTTGATCCGCCCCTCCGCCGCGACTGTCTCGACCACCGGATTGGCGAGCTTGCGCCCGTGCGCACCCTTGCCGAGGCGCGCGATGGCCTTGTTGTGCAGGAAGTCGACCATCGTGCCGAAGCTGCCGTTCCACTCGACGGCCCGCACACCGCCGTCGATCGGGAAATACAGCGCGTCGCCGTCCCAGCCGAGCCGCTTCAGTGTGACGTCGGTGCCGTCGGGCCGCTCGAGCCTGACGTCGGAGCGGTAGTACCAGGGCGCACCGATGTAGCCGGCCACCAGAACCTCGCGGCCCGCGTAGGGGCCGATCGGTTCATCGCCGCCCGGCGCCGTCCCCGGAGCCCCCTCCGCGCGCGTGGCCGGTCGCGTGTCCGGAGCCGGCGCCGCCGACTGCCAGACGTGGCCATAGGCAACCGCGAGCAATACGATGGCTGCCGCCGCGGCGGGCCGGTCAAGGGTGGGCCGGTCAAGCCGTTGCGCCCCGGGCAAGCCGATCACGGCGGATCGCCCGCCAAGGCGCCACTCGCTTGAAGTCATGGTTCCGCTCCCCGTCGAGCCCGCCAGGGGGCCCCTCTGTGCCCCATACCTCCGGGCACCGGCTTGGGGCCCGCCACCCCGGCCTCCCCGCCGTGGCAGGGCGTCACCATGCGGCATTCTGCAACCGCCGACTTGACCTCAGTCAACATGCGACAGCCCTACCTGCGGATAGACCTCATCCACGACGACGCCGGCTCTCGCGACGCGAGGCATCGCATTAGAAGACCAAGCTGCTTGCAGTGCTCTTCCTGGACCTCGGCGCCCAGGCGGCCTGCCATTCGGGCCCGAACGGCTGTCCTGGGCTTCCGTTCCGCATCGAAGTATTTTGGCGGGTCACGGTGACGGCCCGCCTCGATCATGGGGAGACCTTCGCCGTGCTAGATCTCGAGACCATCGCAGGTGCCAGTGTGGCGCGCGAGCCGTTCCAGTTCTTCAGCACCGACGGCGTGCTCGACGAGGCGGTACTGGCGGAGATCGCGCACGATTTTCCTAAGATCGAGAAGCCCGGCATCTTCCCGCTCTCGGCCCTCGAGTACGGTCCTGCGTTCGGCAAGCTCATCGAGGAGATCCGCTCGCCCGAGCTCGCCAAGGTGGTCGGTGACAAATTCGGTGTCGACCTCACCGGCCTGCCACTGATGATAACCGTGCGCGGCCAGGCGCAGGCAAAAGACGGCCGCATTCATACCGACACTGCCGAGAAGGTGGTGACCTGCCTCCTCTACCTCAACGACAAATGGGACAATGGCGGCGGCCGCCTGCGGCTCCTGCGCCGCGGCGACGACCTCGAGGACTACCTGGCCGAGATCCCGCCTCACGGCGGCACCTTCGCCGCCTTCAAGGTTGCGAGGAACTCGTGGCACGGCCACAAGCCGTTCGTCGGCCAGCGGCGCTACGTGATGTTTAACTGGGTGAAGTCCGAGGCGGCGCTGGCGCGCCAGCTCGGCCGGCACAAGTGGTCGGCCTGGTTCAAGCGGCTCGTGCCGAGCTACTACAGGGGTCGTTGATTCCCCTGGCGTGGCGCGGGCTACCTCACGCCACGAAATCGCTCATGGTGAGAAGCGGGCGCAACTCGAGGCCTGCCGCGCGAAACGCCTCGTCGGCGCCCTCCTGGCGATCGACGACAGTGACGACGCGCACGACATCGCCACCTTCCGCCCTCACCGCCGCTGCCGCCTTGATCGACGAACCGCCCGTGGTCGTCACATCCTCGACGATGACGACGCGCTTGCCGGCGAGCGTCTCGCCCCTGAGAAGACCCTCGACGAGGCTCTTCGTGCCGTGCTCCTTGGCCTGCTTTCTCACGAGGAAGGCGCGCAAGGGTCGGCCGGCGGCATGGCTCACGGCAGCCACCGCCGAGGCAATCGGCACCGCGCCGAGCTCGAGCCCGCCGACGAGATCGGCAGCGACGCCGTCGGCCGTCAGCTGCTCGAGGATCAGCGTCGCGATGAGGTGCGCGCCTTCCGGATCGAGCATCGTCGGCTTCATGTTGAAGTAGAACGTCGAGGTGCGTCCCGAGGCGAGCCGCATCTCCGGCCCGACCTGGAATGACTTGTCGCGCACGATCTCGACCAGCCGCGCCCGCGCCGCAGCGCCTTCGAGTGTCGCCATTGCCGCGCTCTCCCCGCGTCCGCCGGTTGTCCGCCCGCCGCCGGGCGGCTTGCGCAATCGCCCGAGAGTGCGGCATGTGTCAAGGGCATCTCAACGAGCCCCCTCTCCCGATCGGAAGTGCGGGACGATGGGGCAGGGGGTTCCAGTTGCCGCTCTCGACATCTGTGCGGTTCGCAGCTCGTATAGTCGATTGGCCGGGCGGCCCTCTGCTCGTGCTCTTGGCGCTGTGCCTCGCCGTCTATCTGCCCGGCGTCGTCCGGCTACCTGCTGTCGACCGCACCGAGATCCAGTTTGCTGAAACCTCGCGCGACCTGGTGGCGCGGGGCGCCTGGGTCGATCCGCGCTACGGCAGCGAGACGATTCCGCACCGGCCGATCGGCACGTTCTGGGCGCAGGGTATCGCGGCGAAAACCGCCGGGCTGGATGCGGCAGGCGAGATCGCCGTCTATCGACTGCCCTCGTTGATTGCCGTGACGCTGGCCGTGCTGGCCCTCTACTGCCTGGCGGCGCCGCGCATTGGACGGCATGCAGCCCTGCTGGCAGCCGGCTTATTCGGGGTCGCGCCGCTGACAGTGCTGGTATCGCAACTCGCCATCGCCGATGGGCTCGCCCTGCTGCCGGCGACGGTCGCGATGCTGTGCCTCATGCGGCTCTACGACCCGGAGCCCGGGGCGCCCGTCGCGCGCCTCGCCCTCCTGTTCTGGTCGGCGATGGGCGCGGGTATGCTGGTCAACGCGCTGCACACGCCGATCCTGGTCGGCGTCACGCTGATCGCATTGGCTCTTCTCGACCGCGACTTTACGTGGCTCGCGCGAACTCGGCCCCTCGTCGGACTGCCTATTGCGTTGCTGATCGCGGCGCCTTGGATCGCGGTTCGGACACTTCAGGACGGTGTGCCGTTTTCCGGCCTCGGCTGGGCCGAATGGCTGGCGGCGCTCGGCGGTGCGCAGGATATGAAGCTGCGCGCGTTTCCGGGCACGTTCCTGCTCGCGGCGCTGATCGGCTTCCTGCCGGGCGTGGCACTGTTGCCGCCGGCGGTGAAGCGGCTGTGGGATGCGCGCGGATCGGATCGCCTGGCGCAATACTTTCTCGCGTGGGTCCTTGGCTACCTCGTCTATCTCGAGCTCATGTCCTCGAAGCCCGGCACTTACACCGTGCAGGTGCTGTTCCCCGCCATGGCGATGATCGTAGCGCTCTACGTGACGCAGGCGAGGGCGGACGTCGAGCCAGCCGCCGCTCGCGCCGCCATTCTCGACCCCACCCACGAAGCTAGCCCTCATTCTGCCGCTCGCCACGAGACGGACGGACAGCAGCGATCGGTCGCGCGGCGGCTCATGTCGGTGTTCGCCGGGCCGCTGGTCCCGTGGCCGCCGATGGCGGCGCTGTTCGCGCTCGTGCTTCTGGCCGCCGTGCCCGCCGTCATGCGCGAGGTGCCGTCGCCGCTCGCCATGGTACTCACGGCGGCCGTCGCGGGCCTGTTCGCGTGGAGCGCCGCACTCGGCCGGCGCGGTGACCTCGCCGGGTGGGCGGTGTCGGGTGTCGCGGCGCTCGCGCTGTTCGCCATCACGCTACTGGGCGTGGTGCTGCCCGGTGTCCGAGCGATCTGGCCGGCGCGCGAGGCCCTGGCGGCGAGCCGCGCGCTCTGCGGGCCGGTGCCGTTCGCCATCATCGGCTTCCGTGAGCCCTCCGCGTCGTTCGTGCTCGGCGCGCCGAAAGTGCCGCCGTCGCCGGATACCATCTTCTCGGGCGGCGGCCCCGCCCTCCACGTCATCGAGAGCCGCTGGCGCGAACGCTATCTGGCTGCCGCCTCGTCACGCGGGCTGAGCCCGACGCCAGTGGGTTGTGTCGCCGCATACAATGTCATGAGGGGTTGTCCGGTGACGTTCTCCTTATTTTCCGGAGATGCATCGGCCAATTGCCGCCCCGATCCGGCCACCTGCGCGGCGCTACGGGCCACGGTGTCGCGGCCGTCATCCAAAGGTTGCGACTGAGCGACCCGCGCCAGCCACCCCGGCCGTGCTATAAAGCCACTCAGATACAGCCGAAGGATCGCTCGATGTTCAATCCCGAAAGCCCCCCCGAGATCGTCGCCAGCAGCTGGCTCAACACCGAGGGCTCCGCGCCGCTTGCCGACAACAAGGGCAAGGTCGTGCTCGTCTCCGTGTTCCAGATGTTGTGCCCGGCCAGCGTCAAGCATGGGCTGCCGCAGGCATCGCGCATCGCCAGCGGCTTCAACGGCGACCAGGTGGCGGTGATGGGGCTGCATTCCGTGTTCGAGCAGCACGACGAGCAGTCGCCCGAGAAGCTCAAGGCGTTTCTCGACAAGGAAGGCATCGACGTCACGGTTGCCATCGACGCCGCGGGCGGGCCGTCCGGGCTGCCGAAGACGTTCGCGGCCTACGAGCTGCAGGGCACGCCGACCGTGCTGCTGTTCGACCGCCAGGGCCGGCTGCGCCGCCACTACCTGGGTGCCGTCGACGATGTCAGGCTCGCGGCCGAGGTCATGGCGCTGACCATGGAGCCGGCAGATGCCCCGCGCGAGGTGTCGCTTGCGATCGAGCGGCGGCTGCACATCGCGCTGGCCGACCCGGACGCCCACGCACACGACCACGAGGGCGGCTGCTGCGGCGGGCACGCACACGACCATCATCATCACGACAATGACGACGGCAGCCATGCCTGCTGCGGCGGCCACGACCATGACCACGCGCACGACCACGGCAAGGCCCATGTCCACGCCGGCGGCGAGGCCAAGCGCGAAGGCTGCGACGGCAACGGCGGCTGCGGCTGCAAGCACTGATACGTTTTGCGATGCCGATGCGAGGCGGGCGGTCGAGGCATCGGCCGACCGCCTTCGCCGTTCTACCCACATCTCCGTCACGCGGCCGCCTTCCTCGCGCCGCCCGAATCGGTTGATCGTTCCACCTGCAAGTCAAAGGTGGCGCTAGGAGCGGGATCATGGTCGAGCGGTCGGCGGCAAGAGGGCGCGAGGCGAAGTCCAAAGCCGCGGCAGCATCGGGTGCAAGCGCAGGGTTGACCCGCCGCCCGATTCCGGTCGAAGCAGCGCCGGCAAAAGCCGCGGCCTACGAGAAGAAGACGATCGCGCTCGTCTACGACTTCGACGGCACGCTCTCGCCGCGGCCCATGCAGGAATACAGCTTCCTGCCGAAGCTCGGACTCGATCCTGCCGAGTTCTGGGCCGAGTGCGGGCGAGTGGCGAAGGCTGAGCGCGCCGACCCGCTCATCACCTACATGCACCTCATGTACAAGAAGGCGAAGGAGCGCGGCATCCGCATCGACCGCGCCGATCTCGTCGCGCAGGGTCGCGACGTCGAGCTTTGCCCGGGCGTCGCGGACTGGTTCGACGCCATTGGCGACTACGTCGCGATCCGGGCCGAGAGCCACGGCGTCGCGCTGAAGCACTACCTCGTCTCGTCAGGCCTCACCGAGATCATCGAGGGCACGCCGATCTATAGGCGGTTCGCCAACGTCTTCGCGTCGGAATACTGGTTCGAGGCCTACGACCTGCCGTTTCCGAAGCGCGTCATCACCGACACCGGCAAGACGCAGTATCTGTTCCGCATCAACAAGGGCATCGAGGATCTGGGCGAGAGCATCAACGCGCACATGCCCGAGGGCGCGCGACCTATTCCGTTCGCCAACATGATCTATTTCGGCGACGGCGACACCGACGTGCCGTCGATGGCCGTGATGCGCAAGAACGGCGGCCACGCGATCGCGGTGCATCCCCCCGGGGGCTCGCAGCAGAAGTGCGTCGACTTGTTCAGGGCCGGCCGCGTCGACTTCTTTGCGCCGGCCGACTACCGCCGCGGGTCGGAGCTTTTCAAGCGCACGTGCCTGCTGCTCGACCGGATCCTCGCCGACATCCGCGTCGAGGAGGAGATGTGGGCGATGGGGCAGGGCCTCTGAGACTTGCCACGAGTGTCGACGGGGTGACGTGACCTCGGTCGGGGCGCACGCAGCGCTCATGCAAACCCGCGCTTCTTCATCAGGCTGTCGATCCTTGGCGGGCGACCGCGGAATGCGGCGTAGGCCTCGAGCGGGTCGCGACTGTTGCCGGCGCCGTAGACATAGGTGCGCAGCCGTTTCGCGGTCTTCGGGTCGAACGGATCGCCGGCCTCCTCGAACGCGGCAAAGGCGTCGGCGTCCATGACCTCCGACCAGAGGTAGCTGTAGTAGCCGGCCGCGTAGCCCGACATTATGTGCATGAAGTGGGGCAGCCGGTGGCGCATGATGATCTCGGACGGCATCCCGATCTCGCCGAGCGCACGCCGCTCGAACGCGCCGATGTCGAGGTCCTTCGTGTCGGCCTGGCCGTAAAGGCGCATGTCGACCAGCGCAGACGCCGCATACTCCACCGTCGCGAAACCCTGGTTGAAGTTCCGCGCCGCCTTGAGCCGTTTCAGCAGCGTCTCGGGGATCGGCCGGCCGGTCGACGCGTGGCGCGCGAAGGTCTTCAGCACCGCAGGTTGCGACAGCCAGTGCTCGAAGAGCTGGGACGGCAGCTCGACAAAATCGCGGCTCACCGACGTGCCGGAGATCGACGGGTAGGTGACGTCCGACAGCAGCCCGTGGAGGCCGTGACCGAACTCGTGGAACAGCGTCCTCGCGTCGTCGAACGACAGCAGCGTCGGCTCGCCCTCGGCGCCGCGCGCGATGTTCTGGACATTGATGACGATCGGCCGCTGGCCCTTGCCGAGCTTGTGCTGGTCGCGAAACGTGCTCATCCAAGCGCCGGAGCGCTTCGACGACCGGGCGAAATAATCGCCGATGAAAAGGCCGACGTGTTGCCCGGTCTTGTCGATCACCTCGAAGGCGCGGGCGTCGGGATTGTGTAACACGAGATCGGGTCGCGGCTCGAAGCGGAGGCCGAACAGGCGGCCGGCGCAGTCGAATGCGGCGGCGATCATGTGGCCGAGCTCGAAGTAGGGGCGCAGCTCGGTGTCGTCGAGATCGAAGCGCGCGCGCCGCACCTTCTCGGCGTAGTAGCGCCAGTCCCATGGCGCGATCTTGAAGTTGCCGCCCTCGGAGGTGGACAGCTCCTGGAGCGCCGAGCATTCCTCTCGGGCTCGAGCCACGGCCTTCGGCCACACCTCGGCCAGCAGCGCCTCGACGGCCGCCGGCGACTTCGCCATGGTGTCGGCAAGCGCGTACTCGGCGAACGTATCGTAGCCGAGGAGGCGCGCGTGCTCCGCTCGCAGCGTCACGATCTCGGCGACGATGCCGCGATTGTCGGTATCGCCCCCGTTCTCGCCGCGCGCGGCCCAGGCCCGGAACGCGGCCTCGCGCAGATCGCGGCGATCCGAGTAGGTGAGGAACGACTCGACGCTCGAACGGGCGAGCGTGACGAGGTGCTTGCCCGGAAGGCCCTCGTCGGCGGCCGCTCTGGCGGCTGCATCGCGCACCGGCTGCGGCAGCCCGGCCAGATCCTTCTCGCCGTCGAGAACGAGCCGCCACGCCTGCTCGTCCTTCAACACGTTCTGCATGAACTGGGTGACGAGCGTTGCGAGGCGCTGATTGATTTCCGCCGCCCGGGTCTTGTCGCGCCTGCCGAGCCGCGCGCCGGCGCGGACGAAGCGGAGGTGGGTGCGCTCGAGGACCCGCAGCGCCTCCGGGTCGAGTTTGAGCCGCTCACGGCGTGAGTGGAGATCGTCGATGCGCGCGAACAGCTTCGCATTCATCATGATCGCGCTCTCGTGGTCGGCCAGCCGAGGAGAGAGCTCGCGGGCAATGGCGCGCAGCTCGTCGGAGGAGTCCGTCGCCTCGACGTTGAAGAACAGACTTGCGACCCGGTCGAGCAACCGGCCGCTCGTCTCGAGTGCTACGATCGTGTTGCGGAAGGTCGGCTTCGCCTCGCGCGTGGCGATCGAGCGGATCTCCTCCCGATGCGCCTTGAGCGCGGCCTCGAACGCGGGCAGGTAATGCTCGGGCCGGATGCGGTCGAAGGGTGGCAGCCCGTAGGGCGTGCGCCAACGCGTCAACAGCGGATTGGCGGCTTTGGAGGCTACCGGCGCGCGTGATCCGCCGGACATGCCGCGGGCCGTGCCGCCTGCTGTGCTCGATGTCATGGAACCCGCTCCCCGTTGGCCTCGACCATCGACGCGATATTGGCCGAGCAACGGCTTCGATCAAGCGGGAACGCGGAAGCAGGGACAGGATGAAGTTCTGGTGGGCATGCGCGATCCAAACGCGATGAGGAGCCGGTTGGGGGGAACCGGCTCCTCATGCTTCGTACTGGAGAAGGGCATGCAATTTTTTTGTGTTGCCGAAGGGGCCCGGTCCTTTCCGTCGGCCCCGGGGGGCTGGGGGGCTGATGTTCCAAGACCGCCGTCCTGGACCGGGCTCGAAGGGCAACGATCTCTTTATCGCGGGTCTTTCGGGCGGTCATTGGGCCACGTCAGGGTGCCATTGTGACAGAAGCGAGGTCAACTGACGTCGACGGTGCCGGCGTCGGCGGGGCAGGGTGCAAACTTCCGCGTTGGTCCGCGAACGCTGCTAGGTAAACACCCTTGCCAAGCTCCGCCCTTGGCGCGATCATGACGGCGCTGTGACAGGGAGGCGCGCTTGAGCGAGATCGAGCCGATACAGTCTTGCCCGCGGGACGCGGGTGCTTCGTCCAACCTCGTCACCTTCGCGCCGCCCGAGCGGCCCCGCTCACCCGTCACTACATTCGACCGCCAGGAGCTGTCGGCCATTCTGGCCGTCTACGGCCGAAAGGTCGCCGCCGGCGAATGGCGCGATTACGCGATAGACCTCGGAAGGGACACGGCGACGTTCTCGGTCTTCCGCCGGGCCTCGGAATGCCCCCTATTCCGGATTGAGAAGACGCCGAAGTTGGCGCGGAAGCAGGGCGCTTTCAGCGTCGTCGCGGCTTCGGGATTGGTGCTGAAGCGCGGGCGGGAGTTGAAACGGGTGCTGGGCGTTTTGGAGCCGGCTCGGCTCGTCGACTGATGCCGGAGCGCAGGATGAGACCTCTCTAGCGGCCCTCTGGCGGGGGCATGGCGTCACCGGGACCGAGCGACCGCTGCATCTGCACGCTGTCGAGCCAGCGACCGTGCTTGTGTCCAACCGCCGGTAGACGGCCGACGATCTCGAAGCCGGCAGCGGCATGCAGTGCGATCGAACCGCTCTGGCTCGGCGAGTCGCCAATCACGGCGATCATCTGCCGGAAACCCTGTATCTCGCAACGGGCAATCAGCTCCGCCAACAGCCGCTTTCCCACGCCGCGACCCTGGGCATCACGGGCGACGTAGATGGAATCCTCGACCGTGAAACGGTACGCCGGGCGTGAGCGGAACGGCTGCGCGTAGGCGTAGCCCGAAAGGCGGCCGTCGATCGAGGCCACGATGTAAGGGAAGCCTGGTCCGGTAATGCCCTCGAAGCGGCGACGCATCTCGGCGATATCGGGCGGCTCGATCTCGAACGTCGCGGTGCCCTCGATCACCTCGGGCCGGTAGATATCGGCGATTGCTGCCATGTCGGCGATGCCGGCTGGTCGGATCGCGATGTCGGTCCTGGGCAAGCGGATCGCTCCTCCGGGCTCCCTGATGCTCAAAACGGGCCGTGACCTCCACAACGAGAAAGGGCCCCGCGGCGGCGGAGCCCTTCCTGTCATCGGGACAAAGTCCAGTCAATTCCTCACTCGCGGTCGCCCATCAGGTTCAGGAGCGACGTGAAGAGGTTGATGAAGTCGAGGTAGAGGTTCAGCGCTCCCATCACGGCACCTTTGGCCATCAGTGCCGCATCGCCTGCGATCTCGTAGTAGTTGTCCTTGATGTTCTGCGTGTCGTAGGCGGTGAGGCCCGCGAAGACCAGTACACCGGCGGCCGAGATCGCGAAAGACAGCGCGCTCGACTGCAGGAAGATGTTGACCAGCGCCGCGATGATGAGGCCGATCACGCCCATGAACAGGAACGTGCCCCAGCCCGACAGGTCCTTCTTAGTCGTGTAGCCATACAGGCTCAGCGCTGCGAACGTCGCGGCGGAGATGAAGAACACGCGGGTGATCGACTGGCCGGTGAAGACCAGAAAGATCGACGAGAGAGACACGCCCATCACGGCCGCAAAGGCCCAGAACGCCATCTGAGTCGCCGCCGGGCTCATCTTGTAGACCCGGAACGACAGGATCATCACGAACGCCAGCGGCGCCAGCATCACCACCCACTTGAGCGGCGAGGCATAGAGCATCTGGCCGAACGGGGTCAGAGCGACCTTACCGGCCGCCCGTTCCACGACTGCCATGTTGTATACGAGGAAGGCGACGATGCCCGTCAGCGCTACGCCGGCAGCCATGTAGTTGTAGACGCCGAGCATGTAGGAGCGCAGGCCCTCATCGACCGCCGCGCCCGTGCGCGTCGCCGAGCCGGCGACCGCGTACCTATTGTCGAACTGAGCCATGTTCAATTCCCATTGATGAGGCACGCAGGTGCGTGCCGGACCCCACGAATATGTCCCGTCCCCACGTCGCATTCAAGGACGAGGCCGAAATAATCATAACTCCAATACTCGGATATTTCCGATCACGCTGATCGGTCATTCCGATCGGAGGTAGGGAACCGCTCGCGCCCGTAAAACCTGCCATGTGCCGGCCCCGCCGAACAGCATGACCAGCAGTAGGGCCAGCGCCAACGCCTGTAGCACCGCGAGCCACGAGAACGCGAATGGAACTTCCATCGCGAAGGTCAGTGTTCCCCACGACGCGAGCGCCCCAAGCCCGACCGCGAAAAGTGCCGTGACGGATGCCAGGAGCACGTATTCGGCGAGGTGAGCACCGAGTATGCGCGCCCGGGTTGCGCCGACTGCTTTGAGGATCACGGCATCGAGGATGCGGCGGCGCTGGGCGGTGGCCAGTGCGCCCGCCAGCACCAGAGCACCCGCGATGAGCGTCACGCTACCCGCGACACGCACTGCGGTCATAACCTTGACGAAGATCGCATTGAAGGCCGAAATCGCCTCTTTGACCCGGATCGCGGTCACGGTGGGATGCGCGGCGCCGAGCTTACGCCCGAGCGTCGCCTCCTGCTCGAGCGACGTGCCCTTGGGCAGCAGGATCGTCGCCAGCAGATTGTGAGGAGCCGCAGCCAGCGTGTTGGGCGAGAACACCATCACGAAGTTCATCGACAGGCTCTCCCAGTCGACTCGGCGGAGGCTCGCGATGCGGGCTGTGACGTTGCGGCCGAGGACGTTGACCGTCACCTCGTCCCCGATTGCAAGGCCGAGCTTCTGCGCAAGCTCGGCCTCGAACGAGACCAGCGGCTCGCCGCTATGGTCGGCAGGCCACCACGTCCCCTCGGTCACGGTCGAGCCGTCGGGTACCGTCTCAGCGTAGGTCAGCCCGCGGTCGCCGCTCAGCACCCAGGTCGCTTCCGGTGCAGCCTTGATCTCCTCGACCGGCACGCCCTTGAGGCGCACCAGGCGGCCGCGCAGCATCGGTGCGGTGATGAGCGACGATCCGGCCACCTGGCTTTTCACCAGCCCCTCGATTGCGGCCACCTCGTTCTTCGGGATGTCGAGGACGAAATAGTTGGGTGATTTCTCCGGCAAACGCGACGACATCTCCTCGACCAGCGAGGCATCGGTCAGTGCCACGGCCACGAGGAGCGACAAACCGGCACCGAGCGACAGCACGACGTTGCGTGCAAGCCCGCCGGGCGCACCGATGTTACCGAGCGCCAGCGCGAATTCGGGAATGCGCGGACGCGGGATCCGGCGCGCGGTCCATGTCACCACCCACCCGAGACCGAGGAACACCGCGAACACCACGGCGAGGGCCGCGCAGAAGATCAGTGCGAGCCGCTGCGACTCCGAGGTCAGCACGGCCACCGCGCCGAGTGCGACCAGCGTCGCCGCCGTCGCTGCGATGACATATGGCCGTGGCCAGGCGCGCTCGTTCGCGGGTTCGTCGCGGAACAGAACCGCCGCCGAGACGCGCTCGGCCCTTCCGAGCGGCCACAGAGTGAACAGCGATGCGACCAGTATGCCGTAGAGCACCGCGGTGCCGACGCTTCGAGCACCGACCGCCAACTCGATCTTGACTGGCAAGGCGTCGCCGATCGCCCACGCGACGACGGTCGGAGCCAGCACGCCGGCCGCGATGCCGATGGCCACGCCGATTGTTGCCATGGCCATGATTTGAATAAGGAATATTCGGAACACGGTCCCGCTCGAGGCGCCGACGCTCTTCAGCGTGGCGATCACCTTGCGCCGCCTGTCGACGAACGTGGCGACAGCATTGGCGACGCCTATGCCGCCGACGAGGAGAGCCGTGAGCCCAATCAGCGTGAGGAACTGCCGCAACCGCTCGAGCGTGCGGGCGAGCTGCGGCGATGGGTTCCGCCGGTCGGTGACCGTGAAGCCGCTCTCCGGAAAGCGTGCCTTCAGCGCCTCGCGGAACGAGACGAGGCCCGTCTCTTCCGACCCTTCGCTGCCGAGCTTGGCGGCATAGCGCCAACGCACCAGCGTTCCGGGCTGCACCAATCCCGTCGCCTCCAAGGTGTCGAGCGAGACCATGACCCGGGGGCCGTAGGTCAGCCGGTCGATGAGCTGGTCCGGCTCGGTCGCCAGCGTGCCGGCGATAGTGATCTCGGCCTTGCCGATCCGGATCCTGTCGCCGACCTTCGCCTGGAGCCGCTCGAGCAGGATCGGCTCGACAACCGCGCTTCGCGTACCGCGCACCGTGCCGGCGAGCGAGCCGCCTTCGGCAATCCGCAGCGTGCCGACCAGCGGATAGAGGTCGTCGACGCCCTTGAGTTCGGCGAGCGACTGGTCCGTGCCGTCAAGCCGCTGCGCCATCGCGCGCATCGTTGCGGTTTCGCTGACGCGGCCCTTCCCGGCGAGCCACGCGCGCTCCTCGGCGGTGCCGCGGGCGTGCATCCGGGCCATCGTGACGTCGCCGCCGAGGATCTCCTGGCCCTGCCGTTCGAGCCCCGTGCGAAGAGCGTCCGACAGGGCACCGATGGCGGTGATGACCGCGACGCCGAGCGCCACGCAGGCAATGAAGATGCGAAAGCCGGCAAGACCGCCGCGCATCTCGCGCAGGGCCAAGCGCAGCACCGTCGGCAGCGACGCGGAAGGCGCGCGCGGCATCTCTCGGACAGCCTCTGTGCGGCTCATGCGGCAAGTGCCCCCGTCTCGGCGACAATGCGCCCGTCGGCCATCCGGATGACGCGTTGGCATTCGCCGGCCAGCCGCTCGTCGTGCGTGACGAGAACCAGCGTCGATTGCCTCCGCCGTTGCAGTCCGAACAGCAGATCGACGACGGCGCGGCCGGTCTTGCCGTCGAGATTGCCGGTCGGCTCGTCGGCCAGCAGCAGACACGGTTTGGCCGCCAAGGCGCGTGCCAATGCGACCCGCTGCTGCTCGCCGCCGGAGAGCTGGGCCGGCAGATGGTCTGCTCGCGGCCCGAGGCCGACCTCGTCCAGCAGCGCACGCGCCGTATCGAATGCTCCCGTGTCGCCCTGAAGCTCCAGCGGCAGCGCCGCGTTCTCGAGCGCGGTCATGGTCGGCACGAGATGGAAGGACTGGAATACGATGCCGATCTCGGCCCCGCGCACGCGGGCCAACGCATCCTCCCCGAGCGACACGAAATCGTGTCCGCCGACACGCACCCGGCCCGCACTGGCCCGTTCGAGCCCGGCAAGCACCATCAGCAGCGATGTCTTGCCGGAGCCGGAAGGCCCGACGACCGCCACGGTCTGGCCGTGCGGCACCTGCAACGTGACGCCACGCAGGATGTCGACGGGGCCGGCGCGGCTGGACAGGGTCAGCCGCACGTCCTCGACGTCGATGATAGGTGTAGGCTCTGGCACGTTCGGCTGCTCCTGAACGGTGTGGGCTCCGCCGGCGGAATCCTCGGCGGATGTCTGCCGCGGTGGCGCACCATATGGTGCACGGTACGGTCTATTGTATGGCCGGATGTGCGCGCTCGCTGACCTCTGTTGCGGCGGCGCGCTCTTGCGGCCGGTGGCCCCGGGCCCTACCTCAACGAAATCTAGCGACCGACGGATGAGGATTGACGATGAAACGTGCTGAGCGCCACTGGCTCTCCCCGATCCAGGTGCACATGGTTGCGCTGGCCCTGTTGTTCAACCTCACAGCTGGATTTGCCGCCGTGCCGACGCGCGCCGACGAGGGGGCCCGCCCGATCCGCCTGGTCGCATTCGGCGACAGCCTCACCGCCGGCTACCTGCTCGCCCCGTCGGAGGGCTTCGCGGTTCAGCTCGAGACCGCGTTGAGGGCCCGCGGACATGCCGTGGAGGTCGCTAATGCGGGGGTGTCTGGCGATACCACGGGTGGCGGGCTGCAACGCCTCGCATGGGCGGTGCCGGACGGCACGGACGGCGTCATCCTCGAGCTTGGCGCCAACGATGCTTTGCGCGGCATCGAGCCGAAGCTCGCCCGGGCCAACCTCGACCGCATCCTCGGCGAGTTGCGTCGCCGCGGCATGCCGGTTCTGATTGCAGGCATGAAGGCTCCGCGCAACTGGGGCGACGCCTACGTCGCCGAGTTCGATGCGATGTTCGCCGCGCTGGCAGAGGCGCACGAAGCGTTGCTCTACCCCTTCTTCCTTGAGGGGGTGGCGCTCGAACCGTCGCTGAACCTGGGCGACGGCATGCACCCCAACGCCAAGGGCGTCCGACGCATCGTCGAGGGCATCATGCCGCACGTCGAGGAGCTTTTGGCGCGCGCGCGGACGCGCCGGGCCGCCTTGAAGCCGTGACGTCCGCGACACGCGTCAGACCGCGTAGTACTCGCTGGTGGCCTGATTGAGCACCGACAGCGTGCCGCTGGCGATGTCGAAATGGGCCCCGTGCAGGCTGAGCCGGCCCTTCTCCTCGAGATCGCGAACGAACGGGAAGGTGCGAAGGTTGCGGATCGAGTTCTTGATTCCCTCGCGCTCGAGCAGGGCAACCCGTTCGGCATGCGTGCGGAGCTGGTGCGCAGCGAGCACCGTCAGGCGGGCCTCGTCGAGCATCGACATCCAGCGCGAGATGAAGTGCGCCTCGGTCTCGATCGCTGCAGATTTGTCGAGAGCGGCCTTGATCCCGCCGCAGCCGGAATGGCCCATGACAATGAGGTGTTTGATGCGCAGGTTCATGACCGCGAACTCAATCGCGGTGCTGACGCCGTGATAGCGCCCGCCGGTCTCGTAGGGCGGCACCAGGTTGGCGACGTTGCGCACCACGAACAGCTCGCCCGGCATGGCGTTGAAGATCGTCTCGGGATCGACGCGACTGTCGCAGCACGAGATGATCATCGTGTCGGGGCTCTGGCCGTAGGTCGCAAGCTCCTCGTAGTGGTCCTGGTTCGGCGCAAAGTGGCGGAATTTGAAGCGGCGGAAGCGGTCAGCCAGGTGATCGGGGAAGTAGCTCACGGTGCAGCTCCGTATAAGTTTTTGGGCGGCAGGGGTCGGGACGCTGCGAACTTGATACGCGGCAGGCTGCGCGACCGCAACCGCACCAGCCGCAGGTTTGAGGCGCCGCCTCGGCGTCACTTTCGCGAAAGGACGGCCGGCAGCCCCCGCGTCAGGAGCAGGTAGCCGACGCTCGCCGAGACCAGTGAGCCCATCAGCACGCCAATGCGGATGTCTGCGGCATAAGCCGGGTCGGGGAACGCCAGCATGCCGATGAAGAGACTCATGGTGAAACCGATGCCGCCGAGACAGGCGACACCCAGCAATTGCGCCGGGGTAACGCCCGGCGGCCACTCCGCGATCCCCAGCCGGCAGGCCGCCCATGTGAAGCCGTAGATGCCGATCGGCTTGCCGACTGCTAGGCCGAGCACGATGCCGAGCGGGATCGACGAGAACATCTTGGCCAACGTCACGCCGCCCAGGCCGACGCCCGCGTTCGCGAATGCGAATAGCGGCACGATCAGGTAGGTCACCCAGGGGTGGAGCGCATGCTCGAGGCGCTCGAGCGGACCATCGGCGTGCTCGACGTCCTTGTCCTCGCCGCCGACCGGCGTCCCGCCGTTGTTGAGCGGTATGGCGAGTGCCGTCACGACGCCGGCCAGCGTGGCGTGCACGCCAGACTTCAGCACGCAGAGCCAGATCACGAGCCCCACAACGGTGTAAGGCGCGATCCGGGTGACGCCGAGCCTGTTCATCGCCGCGAGCACCGCGATGCCGACCGCCGCCAGCGCCAGTGCCAGTGTCGATAGATCGCTTGTGTAGAAGATCGCGATGATGATGATCGCACCGAGATCGTCGATGATCGCGAGCGCGAGCAGGAATATCTTGAGCGAGGCGGGCACCGACGATCCCGCCAGCGCGAGCACACCGACTGCGAACGCGATGTCGGTCGCCGACGGGATCGCCCAGCCGCGCAGCGCCACCGGGTCGGACCAGTTGACCAGGACGTAGATGAGCGCCGGCACCGCCATGCCGCCCACGGCGGCGACCGCTGGAAGCGCGGCACGGTTGACGGTGGATAGCTCCCCCACCAGCAGCTCGCGCTTGATCTCGAGCCCGACGAGAAAGAAGAAAATCGCCATCAGGCCGTCGTTGATCCAAAGCAGCAGGGGCTTTGCGACCTTGAGCGCGCCGATCTGCACCATCACGGGCGTGTCGAGGAAGCCATCGTAGAGCCACGACAGCGGCGAGTTCGCCAGAAGAAGCGCCATGATCGCGGCTGCCAACAGCAGCACGCCGCCCGCGGCCTCGTGACGGATGAACTCGAGTGCGCCGGCGATACGTCTCTCGGTCACCGGCCCTTATCCTTTTCCGTACCCTTGCCCAAAAGTCTTCCCGTCATGCCGTGCCGGCCGGAGGCGTGCTGGTAGCCGCTTGGATGCCGGCAGCGCGCGCCTTGTATTTCTCGGTCAGGTTGTCCCACTCGATCGTGAGCGTGCCGCCCGACGCGCGATGCTGCCGGTCCCAGTTCGAAAGCAAGTCTATGCAGGCGTGGTCGATATAGTCGAGTCCTTCGACGTGGACGTGCACGTCCGCGCCAGGAGGCAGATCCTCGAGCGCATTGGCGAGGGTCGGCAGGCGGATCACGGTTGCCGCGCCCGTGAGCCTGAGGTCGATACGCCGGGAGCCCTGGTGATCCTTGCGCTCTATGTCGAGGTGGGAGAAGACATAGACGAGCTTGGCCAACGACAGCACGACGCCGACCATGACGCCCTTCAGGAGATCCGTCGCTACGATGGCGATCACGGTAGCCGCGTAGATGACGACCTCGCTGCGGCCGTACTTCAAAAGCGCGGGCACGATCTTCGGATAGGCGAGCTTGTAGCCGGTGTAGACCAGCACCGCGGCGAGCGATGCTACGGGCACGTAATGCAGCGTGAACGGCAAGAGGCTCGCGAACACGAGCAGCCACGCGCCGTGCAGCATGGCCGATAGGCGAGTCTTGCCGCCTGCTTGCACGTTGGCACTCGAGCGGACGATGACGCCGGTCATCGGCAGCACGCCGAGCACGCCGCAGATCGTATTGCCGAAACCCTGCGCGGACAGCTCTTTATTGTATCGCGTGCGCGGCCCGGTGTGCATCTGATCGACGGCGGTGGCGCAAAGCAGGGTCTCGGCACTGGCGATGATGGCGATCGAGATGGCGCCGAGCAGCACCGCCGGCTCGAAGATGCGCAGCAGGCGGTCGGGAGTCGGGAAGATGGTGACCGACCAGATGTTGGACGGCACCTCGACGTAGTGGATCTTGTCGAGGTGGAACACCGACGCGGCGATCATCGCCACGACGACGCCGACCAGCGGCGCCGGAACGAGTGCGAGCCGCTTCGGAGCGAGCGCCGTCCAGCCAACGATGCTGGCGATGGTCAAGACGCCGATCTCACCGGCGGTCAGGTGGCTGTCACCGAGGCGGACGGCATCGAGCAGAGCCTTCGGGATGGCGAGCAGGTTGTCGATGCCGCTGCCGAGCGGGGAGTTGTCGAGCATGACGTGAAACTGGGAGGCGAGGATGAGGACGCCGATGCCGGCCAGCATGCCGTGGATCACCGCAGGCGATACGGCGCGGAACCACTGGCCGAGCTTGAAGTAGCCGGCGGCCATCTGCATCAGTCCGGCGAATAATACGATCGTGCCGAGCATCTCGACGCCGTGGTGGCGGACGAGATCGAGGACAAGCACCGTCAGGCCAGCCGCCGGGCCACTGACCTGGAGCGGCGAGCCAGCCAAGAAGCCGACAACGATGCCGCCGATGATCCCCGTTATGATACCCGCAGTGGGCGGCAGTCCCGAGGCGATCGCGACGCCCATGCACAGCGGCAGCGCCACCAGAAACACGACGATCGACGCCAGCATCTCGCGCCCGAGGTTAAAGCCGGTATCCGGCGCCACTCCCGGCGTGGGGCCGGAGGCGGACGAGGCCGTTGCGGTCATGGCGTCAGGCGCTCCACTTCTTGTTCGGCTCAAGCCGATCCCGGACGAGCCGGCGACCTGGGCGCATGGACCGCGGCAAGGCGCAGGCGCCCTTCGGGCCGCTCGTGCCGCGATCGATTTGAACGTGATGGTCCACCCCCGGGCCCGGAGGCGGGCAGTCTTCCCCTGGCGGGAACTCTACGGCTCCAACCACCCCTCGGGCAATGCCTCGGGTGATGCTGAGGCGGAGGGGTGAGCCGAGCGTGCGCGACCGCGCGGCCGCGGTGCGCACGGCCTGCCGCTATCCCTTCTTTGCGGCCGTCTTGCTCTGCCGCCGGCCGACCAGCGTTCCCGCGCCATGATCGGTCAGGAGCTCGAGCAGCACGGCGTGTGGCACGCGCCCATTGATGATGACGACCGCCTCGACGCCCGCCTCGACCACCTCGATGCAGCCCTCGATCTTGGGGATCATGCCGCCCTGGATGGTGCCGTCGCGGATCAACGCGCGCGCCTGCTCGACGGAAAGCTCCGGGATCAGAGTCTTCTGTTTGTCGAGCACGCCCTCGACGTCGGTCAGAAGCAGCAGGCGCTTGGCCTTCATCCGTGCGGCCAATGCGGAGGCAAACGTATCGGCGTTGATGTTCAAGGTCTCGCCTTCGCGCGATACCCCGATCGGCGCGATGACGGGGATCAGATCCGACTTCGAGATTACGTCGACGATGTGCGGGTTGACCTCGACCGGATCGCCGACATAGCCGATGTCGACCGCCTGCATCAGGTTGGAGGTCGGGTCGGGCATCTCCGTGATCCGCTTGGCGATCATCAGGTTGGCATCCTTACCGCAAATGCCGACCGCCTTGCCGCCCTCACCGTTGATGGCCGACACGATCTCCTTGTTGATCGCGCCGGCCAGCACCATCTCCACCACCTCCACCGTGGGCTTGTCAGTGACCCTGAGTCCGTGCACGAAATCGCTCTTTATCTCAAGCTTCTTCAGCATGTTGGCGATCTGCGGCCCGCCGCCGTGAACGACGATCGGGTTGACGCCGGACTGTTTCAGGTAGACCACGTCCTGGGCGAACGCGCGCGCTAGCGCGTCGTCGCCCATGGCGTGTCCTCCGAACTTGATGACGACGGTCTGCTCGTCGTAGCGCAGCATGTTGGGAAGCGCCTCGGCGAGGATGCGGGCCTGCACGTGCGCAGAGATGGCGCTCGCGTCGGCGGCGCCGTTTGCAGGTGGTGCGGAGGGAACCGCGGGAGCCTTGGCGTGGGTCGTCATGATGCGAATGCCTTGAATTTGCGACTGCGGACAGGCGGTTGGAGGCAGGGCGCAAGTCTTATAGCTCGCCGGCCGGGGGCCTCAACGGAATTCCCTCACATTTCGGGGCTACGGCGTTCGCGGTGGGCCGGCACCGGGCGCGGCTCTTTTTGCGGCGGGGTGCGTGCGGGTGGAACGGCGATCGGGTAACGTGCAGAAGGGGCAAAGATTCGCCGACGCGCGGCGCGGCCCCTGGCGGGAACCAGGCGCATGACGGACATGGCCGTCGCAGAGCTGGGGCGCATACCGATGGCGCCCAATCTTGCCGCGACGCTGTCGCGGGCGACAGAGTACGCGCGCGCCCAGGCGCACCTCGAGGTGACGCTCGAGCATATGCTACTGGCGCTGCTCGAGGATCCGGACGCTGCCCTGGTGCTGGCCGCGAGCAGCGTCGATCCCGGCAGGCTCAGTGCCGACATCTCCGGCCATCTTGGCCGGATCGAGGAGCGCTCACCGCCCGACAGGCCGAGCCAGCTCGTGGTTTCCGGCGACCTCCGCCGGATTCTCGAGGCGGCCGCTGCCGCGGCCCAGCAGGGCCGGAGACGCGATATCAACGGTGCAATCGTGCTCGCCGCCGTGATCGGCGACGGCAAGAGCAGCGCCGCACACATGCTGAGCGCCCACGGGCTGACCTTCGAGGGTGCAATTCGCGCCTTGCGTGGCGGCGGCCCCGCCGCGCCCTCCGCGCCGACACAGCGTGTCGATGCTCGCGCAATGCCTGTCGCCGGGTCGCCGGAGCCCAATGCGCCGTCGCCCGCGGGGGCCAATGCCGTGCCGGCCGGCGAGACCATTCCGTCGCCGGAGGTACCCACCGGCGGACGCGGTGCCGGGACGCAGCCGCCGCCGAGCATGGACGACCTGCTGGCTGCGGCGCGGGAGCGGGTCCGCTCACGCAACGCCCAGGCGGCCGCGGCGCCGGCGCCCGACGTCGACATATCCTCAGGCCACGCCGGTGGCCACGAGCCGTTCGCCGAGCCCGATGCGGACGGTCATGCGTCGGCCCCGACGCTTCCGGCTGAGACGAAGGCGCCGTCGCCCCGAGCAGCGCCCCCTCCTCCAACCGAGCAGGAGACGCGCCGTATCGAGCCGCAGGGTGGCAGACCGGCGACGTTCGAGCCGCAGTGGATGCCGGCCGGCGTGCCGACGAGCGTGCCGACGAGCCTCCCGGCGGGCGGACATGGGGGCGGACATGTGGGCGGACATGGGGACGCTCCGACGCATGCCCCTGCTCCGCAGGCGGGCCCGCAACTGCCCGGAGCCTATGCTCCGACCCAGCCGCCGCAGCCGCGGCCCCAAGCCGGTCAGCCACCGAGCGGTGGACCATTTCCGCCGCCACGTCCCTCTCCCGCGGCCGGACATGTACCCCCATCCGGCTCTTCGACGGGCGTTCACCCGCACCGTCCGATGCCGCCCGATGCGCGCCTCAGGCCCGGCGAGGGCCAACCCCCGCCGCAACCGCCCGCGCCGCCGGGGCCGCCTCCGCGACCCGCCGCGCAAGGTCGTCAGGCTCTCCCACCACCACAGCCCGCGACGCGGCCGGTGCACCAGCCGCCGCCGTTGCCGCCGCCTGGCTCCATGACGGGTCCGGGAGCACCACCGAATTCCGGTCCGCCACCCACGCCGGGCCAGGGACCCAGTCCGCCGCCGCGGCCTGCTGGCGCCCCCACGCCCCGCCCGGCTCCGCCGCCGCCGTTGCCGGCTGGGGGGCCACAGACCCTTCCGACAGGGCACGGCGCATCGCCGTCCGGTCCGTCCCTCGGCCCCGCGGCTCCGGCGGCAGAGCGCCGTCGCGAGGGTCCGTCCACCGCTGCCGGTGGGGTCCAGTCGGGCGGTGCTCCGTCCGGTGCGGGTCCCGCTGCGGCTCGTCGGGCCGGTCCTGCACAGGGCGCGCCGTTCGAGATCGGTCAGCTCGCCCACAATATTCCGCAGCGCATGCGCATCGCCGTGCCCGAGCGGATCGAGGTTCGTATCGGCAAGGCGGACGTCAAGGCGCTGTCCGACGGCATGCAGGGCGGCGCGGTGTGGCGGCACGAGGTCACGATCACCAAGGCGATGACGGTGCGGCTCAAGGCGCCCGACGGCGGCTTCTACATCGAGAGCACGTCGCCGGAGACGCAGTGGATCGACAACACGCTTGGCATGATGGTCGACGATTTCGCGAGCTGGCGCTGGTCGGTGACGCCGAAGGAGCGCGGCAGGAAGCGGCTTCAGGTGGTGATCTCGGCCCGGTCGGTGGGTGCCGACGGGATGGCCGCCGAGACCGCACTGCCCGACCAGATCATCGAGGTCCAGGTGCGCACCAACTATGCGCGCGCGGCGGCGAAGGTGGCGGGCTGGCTGCTGATCGCATTGGCCGGTGGTGCGTTGGGCAAATTCGGCGAGGTGCTCATCGCGCCGGCCTGGACGCTGATCTCGAAGATCGCTGCGGGATAGCTGGCGCCGGACGCTGCCGGCTCACCGCCGCTCGGCGACGATCATTGCGATCGTCGCCCGCACGGCATCGAGGCCGTCCCCCGTTTCGGCAGACGTCGGCAAAACGAACGGAAATGCTGCCGCGTGCGTCGACAGCTCCTCTGCCGTGGCCTTGCACACCGCCTCGAGCTCGTAGGCGTTGATCTTGTCGGCCTTGGTCAGCACCGCCTGGTACGACACCCCCGCCTCGTCGAGGAGCGCGATGATTTCGCGGTCTGCCGCCTTGATGCCGTGGCGCGCGTCGATGAGCAGCAGCACGCGCGCCAGAGTGGGGCGGCCGCGCAGGTAGTCTTTTACCAGCCGCGTCCATTCTTCCACTGTCGCCTTCGGCGCCTTGGCGAATCCGTAGCCCGGCATGTCGACGAGAAAGAGCGCGCGGTCGTCGGTGAGGAAGTAGTTGAGCTGCTGTGTGCGACCGGGCGTGTTGGAGGTGCGCGCCAAGCCGCCGTCGCGCACGATGGCGTTGATGAGGCTCGACTTGCCGACGTTCGAGCGGCCGGCCAGCGCGATCTCGACACGGTTCGCGGGCGGCAGTCCGTCGAGGCCGGCAACGCTTTTGACGAACTGCGTCGGGCGCTTGAACATCGTGTCGCCGGCCGCAAGCGTCTCTGCGTCGAAGGGCGGGCCGAAGGGATCGGTCATCGTCCGGTCGCACGCTCTGAGGCAAGGCGGATGGACGGCCGCTCCCTCAACTCTTGGCGCCTTTCTTCTCCGTCTTGCCGCCGATGAGACCGAGCACGGGCTGCAACATCCGCGTCAGGTTTTCCTTGAGGGGCACCGGCACGCCCTGCTTCTTCATGATGTAGGCCTGCTGCAGCATCGACAGGATGTTGTTCCACGCCCAGTAGATCACGAGCCCGGCCGGGAACGAGGCCAGCAGGAACGTGAACATGACGGGCATCCAGTTGAAGATCATCTGCTGGGTAGGGTCGGGCTGCGGCGGGTTGAGCTGCATCTGCAGCCACATGGTGATGCCCATGACCAGGGGCCAGGCGCCGACGTGCAAGTAGTCGGGCACCAAAAACGGCAAAAGACCGAAGAGATTGAAGATCGAGGTCGGGTCGGGCGCCGACAGGTCTCGGATCCAGCCGTAGAACGGCGCGTGCCGCATATCGATCGACACGAACAGTACCTTGTAGAGTGCGAAGAAAACCGGGATCTGCACGAGGATCGGGAGGCAGCCGGCCAGCGGGTTGATCTTCTCCTTCTGGTAGAGCTTCATCATCTCCTGCTGAAGCCCGGCCTTATCGTCCTTGAAGCGATCCTTCAGGACTTCCATTTCCGGCTGCAGCTTCTTCATCTTCGCCATCGACTCGTAGCTCTTGTTGGCGAGCGGGAAGAACGCAAGCTTGACGAGCACCGTCACTGCGAGAATGGCTAGCCCGAAGTTGCCGAGTAGACGGTAGAGCCAGTCGATCAGGTGGTAGAGCGGCTTGGTGATAAAGTAGAACCAGCCCCAGTCGATCATCAGCTCGAACTGCTTGATGCCGAGCTTGGCCTCGTACTCCTCGATCAGCTTGACCTTCTTGGCGCCCGCGAAGATGCGGCTCTCGACAGATTTTTTGGCGCCCTGGGCGATCACGAGACCGGCGCGCAGGTAGTCGGCTTGGAACGCTTCTCTGGTGGTGCCGGACTTCGGCTGGGCCAAGCGTAGCGCAGCTGTATAGGTCGCCGTCTGGTCCGGAACGAGCGCGGCGGCCCAGTACTTGTCGGTGATGCCGAGCCAGCCGCCCGTCTTGCCCTCGAAGCGTTGGCTGCCGTTTTCCTTTTGGATGTCGGCGTAGGTGATCTCCTTGAGGCCGGCATCGCCGAGAACGCCGATCAGGCCCTCGTGCTGGATATAGAACCCCTCGATCTTCGGCGTGCCGTAGCGGAACAGGCGCGCATAGGGAAACAGCGTCACATCTGCGCCGCTCTTGTTCTCGACCTCGTCCATGATCTTGAACATGTAGTCGGCATCGACCGACACGGTCCGGCGGAACACGAGCCCCTGGCCGTTGTCGTGAACCAGAGTCACGGGGTTCTGCGGTGTCAGTGCGCCGTCCTTCTCGAGCGTCCAGATCGTTTCGCGGTCGGGCAGCTTCAAGCCACCGGCCTGGGCGCTCCAGCCGATTTCGGCGAAGTAAGGGCTCGGTGCGTCGGCGGGCGAGAACAGCGAGACGAGCGGGCTCTTCGGGTCGGCCTTCTCGCGGTAGAGAGCGAGCTGGAGGTCGTCAAAGCGGCCGCCCTTGAGCGAGATCGAGCCTTTGATCGACTGCGTGTCGATGGCGACGCGAGGACTGGCCCGTAGCGCGTCCGTCCGGCTCTGCGCCGCCTGCTCGGGCGTCAGCGGCACGACGGGCTGTGCGGGTGCCGCCTGCGTCGTCGGCGCGGCGCCACCGGGGATCGCCGCATCCTTTGGCATCTGCTGGAGCTGGGCCTGAGCCGCTTTCTCGCGCTCGATGCGGGCCTGCTCCTCCTTCAGCTTTGGACCGGCATAGAACACTTGCCACAGGAACAGCACGGCCATCGACAAGGCGACGGCGAGCATCAGGTTCGTGGTGTTCTCAGGCTCTCTGCGCTGCATGCGGCCTCGGCTCGTCGATTGCGGGATCGTGCTCGGAGCGGGCCTGGCTCGACACGGCCAACACCACATCCGGCAAGCTGTGTGTGTGTTCCAGCCCGCCGTTGGCGGGCCGGGCTTCCAAGCACCAGACGCGGCCATGCCTCGGTAACGGCTCAGCTCTTGCGTGGCCTGGTCTTGCGACCGGAAGCGTGATGCACGCGAAGAAGCGCGTCTTCAAGCTCTTTCTTGAGCTCGGCGAAGAGCCGCACCCCCGCGCCCGCCCGCGCGATCAGCACATAGTCGTAGCCCGGCCGCGCACCGTCCTGCGGGATCTCGCGGATCGCGGCCTTGAGGCGGCGACGGATGCGATTGCGGACCACGGCGGGGCCGAGCTGCTTGGTTATCGTGAGGCCGAACCGCGGTTCTGCGGCAATAGGCAAACCGTCGACGGGCGCCGCTGCGGCGGCATTCTGGGTTGCCACTACCCGCGCCTTGGTCTCGATGACGAAGGACGACGAGGACCATCGTCCGCCGCCGCGAACGCGCAGGAACTCGGACCGCTTTTTCAAGGTAACGAGGCGCACGCAGGCCCGCACATGTCAGAGGCCAAATCGCCCCGAAGATTCCCTTGATCACACTACGAGACAGCGCTCTTAAAGAACGCGTGCGGGAGCCGCGCCGCGCGCGACGCCTGACCGGGACCTCCCTGTGCTGGCCGACGGTTAGGCGGAGAGACGCTTGCGGCCCTTGGCCCTGCGGCGCGCCAGAACCTTGATACCGCCGGGTGTCTGCATGCGCTTGCGGAAGCCGTGGCGGCGCTTGCGCACGATTTTGCTCGGCTGATAGGTCCGTTTCACGTTACGTCTCCAGTGTTTGTCGCAACCCCGCCACCTGGCCGGCGTCGTCAATGGCACCAGTTGTTGGCGCGGGGCATGGGCGACGGCCGGAACGCCATATTGAGGGCCGGGCCGCGGGTGCTGGCTCCATGCCCTCGAGCGCTCATCGGCGTCGCCGGTCGAAGATGACGGCAGCTTATAGGTGGAGGGGCGGGGCAAGTCAATTGCGGCCGGAAGGCGGCCTGCGCCCCGGGGACCGACGGTTGCGCACGTTCACGCCGACGTGCACCACCTATCACCACCGCTTGAAACCTATTTGAGAATGAAACGTCGGCAGCGCGTCTCCCGTAGACCCATGTAACGAACCACCACCGGAGACGAACATGAGCCCCGAAAAATTCGACGTGCAATCCGCTGCGGAGGCCCGCCCGGCATCATTGCGCGCCAGCCGCAGACGGCTGGTTGCCTCGCTCGCGGCGTTGATCCTGGTAAATATCGTATCGCCCGTCGAGGCGCTCGCGGCGTCGCCTGCCGAGACTTTCGGCAAACACACGCCCGGTGCGACCAAGACCGTCGATCATTCGGCCTGGGATGCGCTCCTCAAGAGCTACGTCATCCCGGGCACGGACGGCGTCAACCGCGTCGCCTACACGCGCTTCAAGGCCGAGCGGCACAAGGAGCTCAAAGCCTACGTTGCGGCACTCGAGGCGGTCGATCCGGCCACTCTCGACCGGCCGGAGCAGTTCGCCTACTGGGCTAACCTCTACAACGCCAAGACGATCGACATCGTGCTCGACAAGCACCCTGTGAAGTCGATCAAGGACATCAGCCTCGGCGGCGGGCTGCTGACGCTCGTCACCGGCGGCCCGTGGAAGGCCAAGGTTCTCAAGGTGAAAGGCGAGGCGCTGTCGCTCGACGACATCGAGCATGGTATCCTGCGGCCCGTCTTCAAGGATCCGCGGGTGCACTACGCCGTGAACTGTGCGTCTTTCGGCTGTCCGAACCTCGCAGCCGAGGCGCTCACCGGCGCCAAGCTCGAGGCGCAGCTCGACGCCGGAGCCCGCGCTTATGTGAACCATCCGCGCGGCTTCAAGGTCGAGGGCGGCAAGGTGACCGCCTCCTCGATCTACTCCTGGTTCCAGGCCGATTTCGGCGGCAGCGACAAGGGCGCTCTCGCCCATGCCGTCAAGTTTGCAGCGCCCGGTCTCAAGGCTGCTCTCGAGAAGGCGTCCGGCATCTCGGCTTACGACTACGACTGGAGCCTCAACGAGGGTAAGAGCTGAGAGACGACACCCGCCACGTTTCCGCTTCCGGGCGCTCCCGCTTCCTGCAACTCCAAGCAAGGCACTTTGTCATGACATCGGATACGAAATCGCAGGACGGTGGCCTCCGCCGCTGGCTGCCGCTCCTGGTTCTTGCCGGCGTGATGGCGCTGGTGTTCGGCATGGGCTGGCACAAGCTGCTGTCCTTCAAGACGATCGGCCTCAACTACGATGTCATGAAGGCCTTCATCGCCAAGAATTTGCTGGCGGCCCTCGCGCTCTACATTCTCGCCTACATCGCGGTCGTCTCGTTGTCGCTGCCGGGTGGATTGGTCATGACGTTGACCGGCGGACTGCTCTTTGGCTGGCAACTCGGTGCGCCGGCGACGGTCGTCGGCGCCACGATCGGAGCGACGATCATCTTCCTCATCGCCAAGACGTCGTTCGGCGAGGGGCTTGCGGCGAAGGCTGGTCCGTGGATCGGCAAGCTGCAAGAGGGCTTCAAGGAGAATGCGCTGAGCTACCTTCTGTTCCTGCGGCTCGTCCCGGCGTTTCCCTTCGTCGTCGTCAACCTTGCTCCGGCGCTGCTCGGGGTTCCGTTGAGGACCTACGTCATCGGCACGTTCTTCGGCATGATGCCGGGCACGGCCGCGTTCTCCATCGCTGGCGCTGGCCTCGGCAGCGTGATCCAGGCGCAGAACACGGTCTACCAGGCGTGCCTCGCGCGGAATCCTGGTGCGACGGATGCCGTCTGCCCCTACACCATCGATACCTCGAAGCTGGTGACGACGGAGCTGCTGCTGGCCTTTGCCGCGCTCGGCGTCGTCTCGCTGATCCCTGTTCTCGTCAAGAAATGGAGCAAGCGCAATGTCAACGCCTGATCAGAAAGCGTCGAGCACGGTTGTCTCGAACGCCGGCACCTCGGGCGGCGGCAACATCAGCTGCGACATCTGCGTGATCGGCGCGGGCTCGGGCGGGTTGTCGGTCGCGGCCGCCGCGGCTGCTTTCGGGCAGAACGTGGTGCTGCTCGAGAAGCACAAGATGGGCGGCGACTGCCTCAATTACGGCTGCGTGCCGTCGAAGGCCATCATCGCCGCGGGCAAGCGGGCGCACGCAATGCGCACCTCGGCGATCTTCGGCATCAAGCCGGTCGAGCCCGAGGTCGACATGCAGGCCGTGCACGACCACATCCACGGCGTCATCGGCGCGATTGCCCCGAACGACTCGGTCGAGCGATTCACCGGCCTCGGCGTGCGGGTCATCACGGCTGCCGGCCGTTTCGTCGACCGCTCGACCGTGGTGGCCGGCGACTATCGCATCAAGGCCCGCCGGTTCGTCATCGCGACGGGCTCGTCGCCGCTGGTGCCGCCGATCCCCGGCCTCGACACCGTGCCGTACTTCACCAATGAGACGATCTTCGACAAGACCACGCGCCCCGAGCACCTGCTCGTGGTCGGCGGCGGGCCGATCGGCATGGAGCTCGCGCAAGCGCATCGCCGTCTCGGCTCGCGCGTCACCGTGCTCGAGGGCATGAAGGCGCTGGGAAAGGACGATCCGGAGATGACCGCGGTGGTCTTGAAGGCCATCCGCGAAGAGGGCGTCGACGTGCGCGAGGGTGCCCGCGTCGAGCGCGTGGAGGCTGGCGGCGCCGGCATCCGTGTCACCGTCTCGGGCGCCGGCGGCACCGAGACCATCGAGGGCACGCACCTCCTTGTCGCCGCGGGCCGCAAGGCCAATCTGGCCGACCTCGGCCTCGAGGCCGCAGGTGTCAAATACGAGCGCCGCGGCATCACGGTCGACGACGGGCTCGTCACCTCGAACCCGAAGATCTTTGCAATCGGCGACGTCACGGGCGGACTGCAATTCACCCACGTGGCCAATTACCATGCCGGCATCGTCATTCGGCGCGTGTTGTTCCGCCTGCCGGCGAAAGTCAACACCGGGCTCGTACCCTGGGTCACCTACACCGAGCCGGAGCTTGCCAACGTCGGTCTTACCGAGGAGCAGGCAAAGCAGAAGCACGGCAAGATCAGCGTCCTGCGCTGGCCGTATCACGAGAACGACCGCGCCCAGGCCGAGCGGGCTACCGAAGGCCATGTGAAGGTGATCTGCGACGCCAAGGGCCAGATCCTGGGCTGCTCCATCGTCGGCCATCACGCTGGCGAACTGATCCAGATGTGGTCGCTGGCGATTTCCCAGAAGCTGAAGATCAAGGCGATGACCGAGTGGATCTCGCCCTATCCGACGCTCGCCGAGGTGAACAAGCGCGCGGCCTACCGCTTCTATGCGACGGCCGCGAGCAATCCACTGGTCCGGAAGGCGATTTCGTTCCTGAAGCGGCTCGGCTAACCGGAGTCGGCGGCGGCATCGGTCGTGTGTCCGGTGCCGTCGTTAAGCCTCCCTTGTCCGATACGTCTGGTATTGCGGTCGCGCCGGGTTATTTAAGGTCTTTGTGAGACCTTCCGAGTTGTGACCCGAGCCGAGGCGCCCGCTTTGCCCCGCGACACGGACGAGAGAGCCGAATTCCCGATGCCGGCAGCCCAGCTGTCGGCGCGCGGCGTGTCGACGTCGACGCTGGGCCGAATCCGGCGAGAATGGCTGCGCCTCGGGCTGCCCACCAAATTGCTGCTGCTCACCACGGCCTTCGTCATGCTGGCCGAGATTTTGATTTTCGTGCCCTCGATCGCGAACTACCGGCTGAGCTGGCTGAACGATCGGCTGACCGCGGCCCGGCTCGCCTCCCTGGCGGCGGAGGCACTTCCGGGCGGCGACGTGCCCCAGATGCTGCGGTCCGATCTCTTGCGCACCGCGCAGGTGCATGCCGTGGCGGTCCGCTTCGAGGGGCGTCGCCGCATGGTGCTGCCGCCTGAGCGGCCGATGACCGTCGACGCCGTGTTCGATCTTCGCCGCGGCGAGGGGCAGGGCATGATGACCGATCTCGGCTCCCGCCTCAGTCTCATTGGCGATGCGATGGCCGTGTTCTGGAACGGCGGGCGCACAATACGCGTGCTCGGAGATCATGGCGCCGTGCCCACCGACTTCATCGAGATCGTGCTGCCGGAGGCACCGCTCCGCGACGTCATGGTGCGTTACGGGTTGAACATCCTCTGGCTGTCGGTCGTCATCTCGCTCATCACGGCGGCGCTCGTCTATGTCGCGCTGTCGCGGTTGCTCGTCGAGCCGATGATGCGGATCACGAAGAGCATGGTCCACTTCAGCCAGAACCCCGAGGATGCGGGGCGTATCATCGTGCCCTCCGACCGCTCGGACGAGGTCGGCACCGCCGAGCGGGAACTCGCGGCCATGCAGCGCCAGCTGGCGCAGCTTCTGAAGCAGAAAAACCGGCTGGCACAGCTCGGTCTCGCTGTGAGCAAGATCAACCATGACCTCCGCAACATGCTGGCCAACGCTCAGCTTATCTCCGACCGGTTGACCACGATTTCGGACCCCACGGTGCAGCGGTTCGCGCCGAAACTCATCGCATCTCTCGACCGCGCGATCAATTTCTGCAGCGACAGCTTGCGGTTCGGTCGGGCCGAGGAGGCCGCGCCCCGTCGCGATCTGATGCTGTTGCGGCCACTGGTCGAGGAGGTCGGCGAGGGGCTCGGCCTGCCCCGCGAAGGCGCCATTGCCTGGACGCTCGAGATCGACCCGCGGTTGCGGATCGACGCCGACCAGGAGCATCTGTTCCGTATTCTCAGTAATCTCGTGCGCAATGCGGTGCAGGTGCTCGAAGGCCAGGGCGATGGCCGTCCAGGCGAGATCCGCATACGGGGCTGGCGCGAGGGGCGGCGCGTCTTGATCGAAGTGCGCGACAACGGTCCCGGCGTGCCGCCGCGGGCGCGCGAGAACCTGTTCCGGGCGTTCCAGGGCTCGATCCGCAAGGGCGGCACGGGGCTGGGTCTGGCCATCGCCTACGAGCTTGTGGCTTCGCACGGTGGCAATCTGCGGCTGCTCGATACGCACGACGGAGCGACGTTCCTGATCGAGCTGCCTGACCGCGGCGTCCGGTAGCTTGGTCAACCCCGGGCTTGCACGTCGAAGCGAGGCAAAGGAGCGTCGCGACTGAAGCCTGGGAACCGGTGTCGCTCGGGTGACTCGAACACGCGACACCGTCATTGCGAATGACGCTTCTGGCCACCAGGGGGCCCTCACGCGACGTGCGACCGTCTCCTGGTCACTGATGTGCCGAGGCGACGGCCCGCTCGAGCTGCTACAGGCTTCGGGATGGCGATCGGAACGGCTTTCGGGCTGCAAGTGTCGCCGACAGGCCATGCGACCAGGATCGACGAGCTTCCGGAGACGGAATTAGGCGGGCGTGACCCCACTTCCGAAGCGAAGGGTATTCGCTCTGCACCTCCGTACAACAACGGCACGACCCGCTGTGGCCAGGAGCCTGAGCGTCGGCGGGTCATCGGTATAATAGCAGACACGAGGGGCGAGAAACGAAATTCATTC
>CAYYGO010000022.1:0-64180 GCA_964471635.1 uncultured Hyphomicrobium sp. | reverse complement strand
CGCCGAGGACGTCGAGGGTGAGGCGCTGGCGACGCTGGTCGTCAACAAGCTGCGCGGCGGCCTCAAGGTCGCGGCCGTCAAGGCGCCGGGCTTCGGCGACCGCCGCAAGGCCATGCTCGAGGACATCGCCATCCTGACGGGCGGCACGGTGATCTCCGAGGACCTCGGCATCAAGCTTGAGACCGTCACGCTCGACATGCTCGGCAAGGCCAAGCGCGTCTCGATCGACAAGGAGAACACCACCATTGTCGATGGTGCCGGCAAGAAGGCCGACATCGAAGGCCGCGTGAAGCAGATCAAGGCGCAGATCGAGGAGACGACCTCGGACTACGACCGCGAGAAGCTGCAGGAGCGCTTGGCGAAGCTCGCCGGCGGCGTGGCCGTGATCAAGGTCGGCGGCGCCACCGAGGTCGAGGTCAAGGAGCGCAAGGATCGCGTGGACGACGCGCTCAACGCGACACGCGCGGCCGTCGAAGAGGGTGTCGTTCCGGGCGGCGGCGTCATGCTGCTCAAGGCCTCGGCTGCGATCACCGTCAAGGGTGACAACGACGACCAGGACGCCGGCATCGCCATCGTCAAGAAGGCGCTGCAGGCCCCGATCCGCCAGATTGCCGAGAATGCAGGCGTCGAGGGCTCGATCGTGGTCGGCAAGGTGCTTGAGCAGAAGGGCGCCAACTTCGGCTACGACGCCCAGGCGGGCGAGTTCGGCGACATGATCGAGAAGGGTATCATCGATCCGGCAAAGGTCGTGCGTACCGCGCTCCAGGACGCCGCCTCCATCGCCGGCCTCATGATCACCACCGAGGCCGCCGTCGCCGACGCGCCGAAGAAGGATGCCGGCCACAGCCACGGCGGCATGGGTGGAATGGGCGGTATGGGCGGCATGGATATGTAAGGCTCTTGCCTGGCGCTTCCGGTGCCCCTCCCGCGTCGGCGCTTGCGCCGGAGCGGAGAACGAGAGGCAACCGCGCCAGGCTCCGTCGACCAACCGAAAGCCCGCGGAGTGCAATCTCCGCGGGCTCTTTGCTGCGCTACCAAGACACGGCGCGGACTACGTGACGACGCCAAGCTGGGTGAACAGTCCATGGACGTCGAGAACGTCCCAGTGCTCCGCCAGCCTGCCGTCCTCGAGCCGGAAGATGTCGACCGCATCGAAACTGTAGGTCCTTCCGGTCGCCGGTATCCCAAGCCAATCCCCGGCGTGCGTGCCCGAGTAGGTGCCGTAGACCCACACCCGGTCGCCCTCCACGGCGATCTGCTTCACCTCGTGCTTGAAGTCCGGCGATGCCCCGAACCACGCCGCGAAGAAGTCGCGGAAACCGCGACTGCCTTGCGCCACGAGCGGATTGTGCTGGATGTAGTCCGGTCGCATGTAGACGTCGAGCCGCGAAAAGTCCCTCCGGGTCAGCACCTCCGCGGCAAAGGCTGCGACGATGCTTTTCGGCTCCTCGCGACGTGCATCGGCCGTGGCTGTCGGCGTCAATGCCGGGTCGGCCGCGACGACGGCTGCTCCAAGTCCGGGCGACAGATCCCTGATCTCGATCATAGATGGCTTTCCTCGTGCAAACCGGCGCGATCCAATGGCCGGCAAAGCAGATTTATTATACCTAGTATATATTGTGAATAAGGCACTACTCTGTAACATAGGTACCTTTTGGTAACCCATGGACGTCGCCATGAAATGGAATGCCTATCAAGCCGCCTGCCCCACCCGGCAACTCCTCGACCGCATCTCCGACAAGTGGGTCGTCCTCGTGCTCGCCCTGCTGGCCGGTGGGCCAAAGCGCTTCAGCGTGCTCAAGCGCGAGATCGAAGGCATTTCACAGAAAATGCTCTCGCAAACCCTGCGGGCGTTGGAGGCGGACGGCTTCGTGGTGCGGCGCGCATTTGCGACGGTTCCCGTCACGGTCGAGTACGAGCTGACGACGCTGGGCCGCAGCTTGAATGACGCCATGGTGCCGGTCCGCGCGTGGGCCAACGCCAACATGCCGCGCGTGCTGAAGGCTCGCGAGGCAAGCAAAGCCAACCGTTGAGGCGAGACAACCTCCGCAGGCAAGGTCCTATCGCCGTGTCCTGAAAGCGCGCCTCTCTCAATGCGTCATGAAACGTCCCGCCACCGTCGCCACGACCCAGCCGATCGCCGCGCCGACCACACCGGCTGCCGTCGCATCGACGAGCCAGGTGACGAGGCCCTTCAGCGGCCCGAATACCATGCCCACTGCCGCCGCTGCGCCGTGGATCGTGGCCGGGATCGTGCCGAGGCCGTAGTCCGCGAGCCCGTGCAGGATGATGCCGCCGCCGACCCACAGCATCGCCGCCATGCCGAGCACGGACAGGAAGGCGAGGAACGGCGGCATGCCGGTGACGAGCGCGCGGCCGATCCGGCGCACGATCTCGTGCGAGCCCTTCTGCGCTAGGTGCAGCCCGATGTCGTCGGCCTTCACGATCAGCGCCACCGTTCCGTAAACCGCCACCGTCACGATGAGCCCGACCGCCGCGAGGATCGCGGCCTTCACCCAGAAGCCAGGCTCCGTGACAGAGGCCAGCGTGATGGCCATGATCTCGGCCGACAAGATGAAGTCGGTGCGGATCGCGCCCGCGACCTTCTGATCCTCGAGCTGCCTCGCGTCCGATGCCGCGAGCTCAGCGACAGCCGCCGCCGCGGCGGCCGGGGTCGGGGCCGCGGCGTGTGCTGGAGCCAGCAGCGCGTGCAGCTTCTCGTAGCCTTCGAAGCACAGGAACGCGCCACCGGCCATCAGCAGCGGCGTCACCGCCCAAGGGGCCGCCGAGGTCAAGAGCAGCGCTGCCGGTAGCAGGAATAGGAGCTTGTTCTTGAGCGAGCCCCAGCCGATCTTGGCGATGATCGGCAGCTCGCGCTCCGCGGCGAAGCCTGTGACGTAGCGCGGGGTCACGGCGGCGTCGTCGATGACGATGCCGGCCGCCTTCTGGCTGGCCTTGACCGCCTGTGCTGCGACATCGTCGAGGGACGCGGCTGCGACCTTGGCGATCGCGGCGATATCGTCGAGAAGGGCGAAAAATCCAGAGGACATGGGCGCTCGACAGATTGAGACTGCGGTTCAGCGGAGATCGGCAGCGGTTGCGGCCGCGAATCCCGACCGCCGGCAGATTTCCAGTCTCCGCGCCATTTGTCGAATGCCACCGCGCCGCCGCCTGTCGAAAGGCCCGACGGCGCCCGGCTCAGAAGCGAGGCTTGAGCCCGGTCAGCTTCCAGTCGAGACCCGTGAAGCTGATATCGGCCGTCACGTCGGCCTCCTTGGCAGCCGGGTCCTTGGCAACACCGACGCTCATGCCGAGCGGCCCGTTGAAACCGAAGGACTTGATGTTGCCGAGGCCGTAAGACGGCGGCGCGGCAGTCTTGGCATCGGCCCCCGCTGCCGGCTTGTCCGACCCGCTTGTCACGTCCGTCACTGGCGACTTGCCGCCGCCGAGCAGGCCGCCGAGCCCGCCGAGCGTACCCCCCGCACCCGATGCTCCGCCTGCGATCCCGCCGAAACCCTTCACGATCTCGCCGAGCGCGCCGGCACTGCCGTTCGCACCGGTCCCGCCGGGCAGGCCGCCGAGGCCGCCCGATTTACCCATCTGCTCGGCCATGATTCGGCCGATGGCGTCTTTGGCGGCGCCGCCCTCTCGGTAGATTCGAATGAGGTTCTGCGGCGTCACCAGCGTCGCCAGCGCACTCTCGACGAGCTTCGGCACGACCTGGGATTTGATATCCGCGCCGAGCAACGCCCCGCCCGGCCCGGCCTTGGCCAGCGCCTCCGTGACGCGCTTCTCCACTTCGGCGCCGACCGACGGGCGCAGTGAGGCGCGCACGCTGTCGAAGTCGATCTTGGTGGCCAGGACATCGGCATTACCGTCCTTCAACGCACCATGGATGCGCCAGCCCGAGTATGCGGGCCAGACGCCCCAGAACCCGATTGCCGCCAGAACGACCAGAGCAAGAACACGCCGCACAGGAGCCTCCATCGTCGCATCCGGCCGGCAACGCCCAGCCGCGGATGCCTCAGTACACAGCTGCCTCAGTACACGGCTTCCGTGACACAGTCAGCCATGACGGTAAGGCGCATGCCGCGCACGCCGTTACGCGCGGCGGCCTGCCACGCGCACGTGGCAGACAGAACGCACGCGCCACGCAAAAAAGCCGCACCGGGAGGGGGGATCCCGATGCGGCCTCGTTCGGCCAGGCGGCTCGAAAGGGGAAGGGCAGCCCCCGGCTTGAACATCGAGCGGCGCGGCGGCTATTTCTTCTTCGCGCAGGCCTGCAGATCCTGGTCGCGCTTCTGGGCGGCCGCCTTCCAGACGTCGGGGGCGACGGCCGAGCACCAACCCATGTGCGACTTCAAATCGGAACTCCACGCGTCGCCGGTGAAGCCGCACTTGAGCTTTTCGTTCTCCTGCTGCTGCTTGAGTGCGGTCGCCGCATACCACTGGCAGTTGGCCTGGGCGTTCGCGGCAGCCGGCAGCAGGGCCGCCACCACGGCGCCCGCAACCAGGGCGGCCCACAGGTTGACGCGCATGCGGATGGTCGACATCGTCATCTCACCTCGTTCGGCGCCCCCCGGGGAGGCGCGTTGTCATAACCAGTTAGGCATTCTCGGGGTGGTCCCGCAAGCCGCTTGACGGGCCTGCGATGAACCGCTCCCCGGGGGGGGCATGCGACGAGCTGGTGCCGTCCCCCTCGATCACCATGAGACCCTAATGCTCCGGCCATGAACCACCGCTGAATGGGTGCGGTGTGTGCCGTTCAGCTTGCCAGCCGTCCGGCTGTCGAAACCTGTGGCAACCGTGCCTCCACAGTCACTTAGCAACCGAATGCGACGGGAATCGCACTAAGCTCGCGGCCGGCTCGGAGAGATCATGGCACGGATGACCGCAGCGCTGAGCAGCAAGGCCCGGACGGCCGCCCCCCACCCGACGATGCGGGACGCCCAGCGCGTGCTGGAGGAGAAGTTCGGCTACAAGAGCTTCCGGCTCCACCAGGCGGCGATCGTCGAGAGCCTGCTCTCCGGCCGCGACGTGCTGGCCCTGATGCCCACCGGCGGCGGCAAGTCGCTGTGCTACCAGATCCCGGCGCTGGTCCGTCCCGGCACTGGCATCGTCGTCTCGCCGCTCATCGCGCTGATGCACGACCAGGTCGCCGCGCTCGAGGCAGCCGGCGTGACGGCGGCCTACCTCAACTCGTCCCAGTCGCGCGACGAGCAGCAGTCCGTCGAATGGGCGCTGCGCTCGGGCGCGCTCGATCTCCTTTATGTCGCGCCCGAGCGGCTCCTTCAGGATCGCACGCTGGCCCTTCTCGACCGCTGCGCGATCTCGGTGTTCGCGATCGACGAGGCGCACTGCGTCTCGCAATGGGGTCACGACTTCCGCCCCGAGTACCGCCAGCTCCGCATCCTCGCCGAACGCTACCCGACCGTGCCGCGTGTCGCGCTGACCGCCACCGCCGACGAGCGCACGCGCGCCGAGATCACGGCCGAGCTGGCGCTCGAGGGAGCCTGCCGCTTCGTTGCAAGCTTCGACCGCCCCAACATCCGCTACACGATCTCGGAGGCCGGCTCGGTCGGCGCACGCGAGCGGCTGTGGCGTTTCATCGAGACCGATCACCCGCGGGACGCGGGGATCGTCTACTGCCTGTCGCGCAAGAGCGTCGAGGAGACGGCCGCGTGGCTCCAGGCGAAGGGCCGGCGGGCGCTGGCCTACCACGCCGGACTTGCGCCCGAGCTCAGGCGCGCGGCCCAGGATTCGTTCCTTGCCGAGGATGGCCTCATCGTCTGCGCGACCATCGCCTTCGGCATGGGCATCGACAAGCCGGACGTGCGCTTCGTCGCGCATTTGAACCTGCCGAAGTCGATCGAGGCCTACTACCAGGAGACCGGCCGCGCCGGCCGAGACGGAGAGCCTGCCAACGCCTGGATGAGCTACAGCGTCACCGACGTCGTGCAGCAGCGCCAGTGGATCCAGTCGAGCGAGGGCGCCGACGCCTTCAAGGCCCACCAGCGCGCCAAGCTCGACGCCCTGGTCGGGCTGGCCGAGATGCCGGGGTGCCGGCGGCAGGCGCTGCTCGCCTACTTCGGTGAGCGTCTCGCGGAGCCTTGTGGCAACTGCGACAACTGCCTCGCGCCTCCAGCCACCACAGATGGCACGGAGCTGGCCCGCATGGCGCTGTCGGCCGTCTATCGCACCGGCCAGCGGTTCGGAGCGGGATATGTCATCGACATCCTGATGGGCAAGGCCGAGGAGCGCGCCGTCCGCCTCTCGCACGATCGGCTGTCGGTCTTCGGCATCGGCCGGGAAACGGACGCGCAGAGCTGGCGGACATTGTTCCGGCAATTGGTGGCGCTCGGTTTTCTCGCCGGTGACGAGGAGGGGCACGGCACGCTTGCGCTGACCGACAAGGCGCGCCCGCTCTTGCGCGGCGAGGAGCGGTTCCTGCTGCGCACGGAGCGCGCCGCGCCGAGGCGCTCGAGGTCGCGCAGCGGGTCCGCCGATGGCCGGGCGGGCACGGGCGACGCGGTCCCGCCCGCCGACCGCGCGCTCTATCTGGCGCTTCGTGAGCTGCGCACGCGCCTCGCGACGGAGGCCAGAATACCGCCCTACGTCGTCTTCCACGACAAGACCCTGCTCGAGATCGTCGCCCGGCGGCCATCCTGTCGCGACGCCTTGTCTGGCATCACCGGGCTCGGCACGTCGAAGATCGCGCGCTACGGCGACGCGCTGCTGGCCACGATCGCGGCCGCAGACAGCGCCGGCGCCCAAGCTTCAGCCGGCTGATGCCTGTCAGCCGGCAACGCGGGACATGATCTCATTCAGCGACTCGCGCGCCTTCGGGCTCCACGGCGCGGTGTTCGACACCACGAGATTGGCCTCCGAGCGCAGGATCACGCCGTCGTCGAGGATCTTGAGGCCATTGGCCTGCAATGTCGCGCCGGTCGTGGTGATGTCGACGATCAGATCGGCGGTTCCGGCGGCCGGTGTGCCTTCCGTCGCACCCAGGCTCTCGACGATGCGGTAGTCGGTGACACCTTTCAGCGCAAAGTAGCGGCGCGTCAGGTTCAGGTACTTGGTCGCGACCCGGTACCACCGGCCGTGCGCCTTGCGGAACGGCTCGGCAACGCGGTCGAGATCCCCCATCGTGCGCACGTCGATCCACGACCGGGGTACCGCAACCACGACGTCGGCGTGGCCGAAGCCGAGCTTCTTGACGAACTCGACGCGATCGTCGGCGTCCGACATCTGCTCGCGCACGAGATCCTCGCCGGTGATGCCAAGGTGCGCCCGACCGGTCTTCAGGTACCACGCGATCTCGGAGGCCGAGATGAACGCGACATCGACGCCGTCGAGACCCTCGATCTCGCCACGGTAGCCGCGCTCGTGTCCGATCTTGCGCAGTACGAGCCCGGCCTCGGCCAAGAGCTCGGCGGTCTGCTCCATCAGGCGGCCCTTGGACGGCACCGCAAGCACCAGGCCCTGTCCCGTCATGCGCCCGCTCCCTCGATGGCGACGAGGAGCCGCTCGGTGTGGATCGCGGCGCCGACCGCCGGCACGTCCTCGGGCGCGCCTGCCGATCGCATCAGGCTGTCGTAGCGCCCGCCACCCGCCACCGGCGAGCTGTCGCCGAGCGAGGGCACCGTGATCTCGAAAACGAAGCCCGTGTAGTACTCGAGCGAGCGCCCGAAATCGGCGATGAAATCGGCGTGCACGACGTCGACGCCGCTCTCGGCCAGAAGCTGCAGCCGGCGGTGGAAGGCGTCGAGCGCCGAAGAGATGTCGACGCCCTTGTCGCGCATCAGATCCTTGAGCCGGGCGCCGGCTGCGCGGGCCGGGGCCTTGACGCCGAGGTAGCTCTCGATGAGCTGGGCGATCGCGGGCACCAGCGGCTCTGCGTTACGGTCGGCGACGATATCGAGCAGGCTGTCCGCAATTTCGGCTGCCGTGCGCGCTCCAATGAGCTCGATGCCCTCGGTCTCGAGGTAGCGCTCGACCTTGCGCTCGGCATCCTGGCGCCTGCCGGGATCGAGGGACGCAACGAGCTCGGCCGGCAGGCCTTCGAGCGCCTGGGCGGGTGCCACCACGAGGCGCTTCAGCTCGGACCGGAACGCCTCCGGCCGCCAGAACTGGTGCGCCAGCATCGTGCGCCAGCGGTCGGGCATCTCCACGGTTTTCAGCACGGCGCGGAACAGCCCAAGATCGCCGATCCGGAGCCGGAACTCGTTGAGCCCAGCCTTCTTGATGGCCTCGATGACGGTGGCCACCACCTGCGCCTCGGCCTTCTCGCGGTCGACGTGGCCGAAGGCCTCGATGCCCGCCTGACGGAACTCGCGAGGGTGGGCGCTGTCGGCGCCCTGCGGCTGGAAGCGGAACGCCGGACCGTTATAGCAGTACTTGGCCTTGACGTTGCCGTCCGGATGGCGCTCGAGGTGAAGCCGGCAGGTCGGCACGGTCAGATCGGGCCTGAGGCACAACTCGTCGCCGTCGTGGTCCGTGAACACGTAGGTTCTCGCTCGCAGCGCCTCGCCCACGACGTCGAGGAACACGTCCGCCGGCTGGATCATCGACGGCGCCACGGCCTCGTATCCGGCCCTGACGAACACGCTCATCAGCGTCGACGCCTGGCGCTCCAGCGCCTCGAACTTGCGGGCTGTCTCGGCGGCCATCGCTCAGCCTCCCGGCCCGGGAGCGGGCGGCGTCACGGCCGCGAGGCTCGATCCGGCAGCGGGCACGTTGCGCTCGAGGATCTCGAGCACGGCCGCGACCATGTCGGCCTCCTTCACCGCCACCTGCGCCGGACGGGCTGCCTTCCAGGCCTTGTTGTCCTTGATGGCGGCGGCCGCCTTCGCGCCCTCGATCAGGTCTTTCAAGGTCACCTCGCCCTTGGCGCGCTCGTCCGATCCCTGGATCACGACGCACGGAGAGGCGCGCTTGTCGGCGTATTTCATCTGCGCCTTCATGCCGGAGCTGCCGAGGTACATCTCGGCCCGGATGCCGGCGCCGCGCAGCGTCTGCGTGAGCCGCTGATACTGGGCGATCTCGGCCTTGTCCATCACCAGCACCACGACCGGACCCTGCGTTGCAGACAAGCTCTCCTTGCCGAGCACGCGCAGCGCCGCCTGCAGCCGCGAGACGCCGATCGAGAAGCCGGTGGCCGGCACCTTCTCGCCGGAGAAGCGCGCGACGAGGTCGTCGTAGCGACCGCCGCCGCCGACCGACCCGAAGCGCACGAGGTTGCCGTCGTCGTCCTTGACCTCGAACGTCAGCTCGGCCTCGAACACGGGCCCCGTGTAGTACTCGAGGCCACGGACGACCGAAGGGTCGAACACGATCCGGTCGGCTCCGTATCCCGCCCCGCGCACAAGCCCCTCGATCGCCGCGATCTCGTCCAGACCATTGGCTGCGCGGACGCTTGATCCGATCATCGGCATGACGCGGGCCAGTGCGCCGCCTCGCTCACCCGCCGAGGCGGCCAGGAAGCCGGTCACCAGCGCCACAGCCGTCTCGCAGAGCCCCGCGCCGGGCGTGAAATCGCCGCTCTCGTCCTTGCGTCCCTTGCCAAGCAGCAGGGCAACGCCCTCGACGCCGAACTTGTCGAACTTGTCCATGGCGCGCAGGACGGTGAGGCGGCGCCCGGCGTCTGTTGCCGACGCGGGATCGATGCCCGCCAGCTCGAGCACGCCGTCGAGCACCTTGCGGTTGTTCACCTTCACTACATAGTCGCCGCGCGCGATGCCGAGCGCCTCCAGCGTGTCGGCGGCCAGCATGCACATCTCGGCATCTGCCGCGATGTTGTCCGTCCCCACCGTGTCGGCGTCGAACTGGGTGAACTGGCGGAAGCGGCCCGGCCCCGGCTTCTCGTTCCGGAACACGCTGCCCGTGGCGTAGCGGCGGAACGGTTTCGGCAGGCTCTGGGCATTCTGCGCGACATAGCGTGCGAGCGGCGCCGTGAGGTCGTAGCGCAGGCTCATCCACTGCTCGTCCTCGTCCTGAACGGAGAACACGCCGGCGTTGGGCCGCTCCTGGTCGGGAAGGAACTTGCCGAGCGCATCGGTGTACTCCAGCGCGGGCGTCTCCAAGGGCTCGAAGCCATAGCGCTCGTAGACCTCGCGGATGGTCGCGAGCATCCGCTGGGTGGCGCGGATCTCGTCGGCCTCGATGTCGCGAAAGCCTTTTGGCAGCCGGGCCTCGGGACCCGTGTTCTTGTTCGGATTGGCCATGGTGATTGGGTTGCCTCTACGCCCTCGGCGCAAAGGCACGGCGGGACGGGATCTGAAACGGTTCGGCCGGGTTATAGCGGATCGGAAGTGGGGCGCAAAGCCGCGCCGGGGCGTACAGCGGCGGTTCTCAACTCTGCCCGCGGAAACGGCGCAGTACGGCCAGGAGGCCCGGGTGCGCGCGCACAAGAGCACGGGCTCGGGCGGCGGCCACAGCCGGCAGTCCGCGCATCGACACAGCGGCCACGAGATCGTAGAGCGGCGTCTCCTCGGCTCCGAAACCCCGCTTGAAGGGGTAGTCGCCCGCGCCCATGTCGAAGGTTCGCGTGCCTGCCGCCACGAAATGGCGCATCGCCTCGATGACGATGAGACGTCCTGGCGACAGGTGCCGCCACCGCTCGCCGCCGTTCGAGATGCGCAAAAGCGTGAACGTTCCGCCCGCTGACACCCCGAGCAGTGCCGCGACGATCTCGTCGCCCGCTTCGAGCGTGAAGATGTGGGAAAACCCACTGGCCGCACCCGACGACAGCAGATCTCGATAGAACGCGGAGCACTCCGGCCGGTCGAGCAGGTAGCGGTCGTTGCCCGCCTCCTCGTGGCGCCGGCTCTGCTGAGCCTCGAGCTCGGCGTAGGCGCGCTTGATCTCGGCCTCGCTCCCCGCGCGGCGGAAGACCGGCGTTCCGGCCTTCTCGAGCAGACGGAAACAGCGCTCGGCCTCCTTGCGGTACTTCTTGCCTCGCCCGCGCAGCATCTCCTCGACCGTGCCCTCGACCGTGACCGACAGCCCGCTGAGACGCGATCGCTCGACACCCGGCAGCAGAGCCAGCGGATTGTCGCACGGCCCGACACTGCGCGGCATCGCTTCGAAGCGGACGAGATCGACGCCGCGGAGCGCCCGCCGCAGCGCCGACCACAGTGCGGCGCGTTGGGTGGCACTGGACGGCGAGGCGGGGCCGACGACCGGCGCGCGATAGTCCGACAATCCGACGTCGGCAATCCGCGCCACCGACATGCCGCTCTCCTGCGCCAACACCAGCGGCAGCAATAGGACCAGCGCGCCGCTGTCGCGCTCCGTCACCTCGAGCGCGGCCAACGAGCCGGCGCCATCGCGGGCGGCGGCGCGCGCCACCACCTCGAGCCACGGACGCGACTGGAACAAGGTCGCCTCTGACTGCGCCTCGAGTGCCGACAGGCGATCGAGAACTGCCTCGGCGCCGTCGTGGCGGCGCACGTCGTAGCCGCCGGCCGCGGGCCGTGCGCGCGGCGCGTCCTCGCTCGTTGAAAGGGTCATCCCGCTCCAGCCGGTCACGCCCAGGCCTCTGCCGCTATCGCGTCTGCGTTACTCGGCGGCGTCCCGCATCAGCTCGACGATCTGCCCCGGATGCGCCGGGTCGAGCTTGAACTCGATCGGCCGCTTTGCCTTGCGCATCTGCTTCAGCAGGCCTGCGCGGCGTACGCCGGCCTGCAGTGCCGCCTTGGCCCAGAAACCCGGCCCGCCGGTGGCGCGGCTCCTCGGCGCCAATCCCACCTTGTGACGCAGAATGCCGTTGGCCATGTTGATCATCTGATTGCGGCGCACCGCCTCGGTCCAGTACTCGGTCGTCATCGACACGTTGAGCACGTCGAGGTTCTCGACACGATGCGGGGCATTGAGCGGCCAGTGCAGCATGTCGCCGCCTGCGATCTCGAATACGGCCGCCGCCTTGTCCCACGCCGGATCGAACGGAATGTCGACCTCGACCTCGGTGAGCGCGATGTGCTCGATTTGCTCGGCTGTCAGATAGGGCGCCACCGGCGGATAGACGTAGACGCGCTTTCGGCCGTGGATCTGCGCGAGGCTCTGTCCCGGCAGGTCGATGTGATAGTACACCTGCGCCTTTGGCGACGAGATCAGGATGCCGGAGGTTCGGTTGAAGGTGTCGTAGCCGCCGACGTTGTCGCGGATCTCGCCGAACATCTGGTCGAGTATCTCGCCGTACCGGCGGTCGAGCTTGCCGACGTTTCTGAGGTTCAGCCACATGCGGCCGTTCTGGATCGCCTCGATCACCTTTGCGCCCGAGAGACCGCCGATGTCACCCTCGCGCCAAGACCGCCGCGGCGATCCCTGCTCGCCCATGTGGACCAACGCGTAGTGCTCGCGGGGGTAGGCCTCGATCAGGTCGGCCAGCGCCTCGAGCGCGAACAGGGGGTGCTCGTGCAGCCTGTGCTGGATTTTAATCGGCGCCCGGCCCCAGTTGCGGGTGTGCTCGGGCTGCCAGTTGATGAAGATCGGCTCGGTCATACGACGGCACCTGAAAGACGCTGGAAAGACGGACGCTTATTCACATGCACTGACGCTCATGTGCACTGCCACATGCATTAAGCGGACCATTCCGGCAGGTCAAATCACGGCGCGTTGCCCACCGTGCTCCGGGGGGTGCCAAAGTGCCGCGCTGTGCCGTTTCGAGGCGATCGGGCGTGGCGGGGGCTGCGCGCATGGCGACGGCGCATCAATGCGGGACGGGACGGGATGTGAACGGGCCAGGGGATCGGCCGCGAGCCGGCAGCAGCCCCGTTCAGCGTTTCTCCTGGGCGCGGCGGAGCGCGGCCGCCAGCGCGCTCTCGGCCGGCACCTCGACCCGCTTCGGCGGGGGAGCAGCCGCCGTGCGCGCGCCAGTTCCGACTGCGGCATTGGCCCCGGGGCCGGGTCGCGCGCCTCCCCGGTCGCCATGCGCGCCGCCCGAGCCGGCGCCCGATTTCATGGTCAACGCGATGCGCTTGCGCTCGACGTCGACCTCGACGACGCGCACCTTCACCACGTCACCGGCCTTGACCACCTCGCGCGGGTCGGACACGAAGCGGTCGGCCAACGCCGAGATGTGGACCAGACCGTCCTGGTGCACGCCGACGTCGACGAAGGCGCCGAAATTCGTCACGTTGGTCACCACGCCCTCGAGCATCATGCCGGGCCTCAAGTCGGAGATCTTCTCGACGCCGTCCTGGAACGTTGCGGTGCGGAACTCGGGTCTCGGGTCCCGGCCCGGCTTCTCGAGCTCGGCCAGGATGTCGGTCACGGTCGGCACGCCGAACGTGTCGTCCGCGAACGCCGTCGGCTTCAGCGACTTCAGGAACGCGCGGTCTCCTATAAGCGCCTTCAACGGCTTTCCGGTGCGATCCGCGATGCGCTCCACAACCGGGTAAGCCTCCGGATGCACGGCCGAGGCGTCGAGCGGATTCTTGCCGCCCATGATGCGCAGGAACCCTGCCGCCTGCTCGAACGCCTTCGGTCCGAGGCGCGGCACCTTCTTCAAGGCCGTGCGCGCGGCGAAGGCGCCGTTCGCATCGCGGAACGCCACGATGTTCTGCGCCAGCGTCTTATTGAGCCCCGAGACGCGCGCCAGCAGCGGCGCCGACGCCGTGTTCACATCGACGCCGACCGAGTTGACGCAGTCCTCCACGACGGCGTCGAGCGTGCGGGCGAGACCCGACTGGTCGACGTCGTGCTGGTATTGGCCGACGCCGATCGCCTTCGGCTCGATCTTGACCAGCTCGGCCAACGGATCCTGCAGGCGCCGCGCGATCGACACCGCGCCGCGCAGCGACACGTCGAGGTCGGGAAATTCCTTAGCCGCCAGCTCCGACGCCGAGTAGACCGATGCACCCGCCTCGCTCACCACCACCTTTGTGAGCTTGAGCGCCGGCATCGCCTTCATCAGGTCCGCGACGAGCTTCTCCGTCTCGCGGCTGGCGGTGCCGTTGCCGATCGCGACGATATCGACCTTGTGCTTCATCGCCAGCGCGGCCAGCGTCGCCAGCGCGCCGTTCCAGTCGCGCCTCGGCTCGTGCGGATAGACGGTTGCCGTGTCGACCACCTTGCCGGTCTGGTCGACCACCGCGACCTTGACGCCGGTGCGGATTCCGGGATCGAGCCCCATCGTCGCGCGCGGCCCGGCGGGGGCCGCGAGCAGCAGGTCCTTCAGGTTCCGGGCGAACACCTGGATCGCCTCGCCGTCCGCGCGATCCTTGAGTTGCGCCATGAGGTCGAGCGAGAGCGAGACGTGCAGCTTCGCCTTCCACGCGAGCCGGGCGGTATCGGTGAGCCATTTGTCCGCTGGCCGGCCCTGGTCTCGGATGCCGAGCGCCGCCATGATCCGCCCCTCGGCCGGATGCGGCCGCGTCTCGTCGCGCTCCACGTCGAGCGCGAGGTCCAGAATGCCCTCGTTGCGGCCGCGCAGCAGCGCCAGCGCGCGGTGCGACGGCAGATCCTTGATGCGGCCCTGGAACTCGAAGTAGTCCGAGAATTTCGCGCCCTCGGTCTCCTTGCCCTTGACCACCGTCGAGCGCACCACGCCCTCGCCCCACAGGAACGTGCGCAAACCACCGACCAGCTCGGCTGTCTCACCGACCCGCTCGATCAGGATGTGGCGCGCGCCTTCGAGCGCCGCCTTCGCGTCGGCCACGCCCCTCTCCGCGTCGATGAAGCGCGCTGCCGCGCCGTCGGGGGTCAGCGACGGATCGGCGAGCAAGGCGTCCGCAAGAGGCTCGAGCCCGGCCTCGCGTGCGATCTGCGCCTTGGTGCGCCGCTTCTGCTTGTAGGGCGCATAGAGGTCCTCGAGGTCGACCTTGGTGGCCGCCGCGGCGATGGCGCGCGCCAGCTCGGGCGTCATCTTGCCCTGCTCGTCGATCGCCTTCAGCACCGCGACGCGCCGGTCCTCGAGCTCGGAGAGGTAGCCGAGCCGCTCCTCGAGACGGCGCAGTTGCGTATCGTCGAGGCCGCCTGTCTTCTCCTTGCGATAGCGTGCGATGAACGGCACCGTGGCGCCCTCCGCCAGAAGCTCGACCGCCGCCGACACCTGACCCACGCCCACGGCCAGCTCGGCCGCGATCTGCGCGTTGATCGTCGCTGTACGGCCGGCAACTTGCCTCGCTGCAACTTGGCTCGCGGCGTCCTGGCTCATGGCGCCCTCCTCCATCCTGTGGAATCGGCCCCGACGCTACCACCGGCCACACTGCCGATGAAGGGGCAGCACCGACGCCGGGCGGGACACGCCTCAGCGGACGAGCTGCACAAGAACGCCGAGCCCTCCGGCACCGATTGCGAGCGCGGCCGCAGCGGCCATGACGGCAGCGGCGTCTCGGCCGCCGGCTATTCCGGCCAGCACGGCTTTCGCCGTCGTATTGACCGCCACAACGACAAGTATCGCGTTCGCCGCCACGTCGATGCCGATCTCGCCCTTGCCGAGCCGCGCCATGGACAGCGTCAGCGCATCGACGTCCGCTATCCCCGACACGAGAGCCAGCATGTACGCGCCGCCGCTGCCGAACGCGGCCGTCAGCACTTTGGCAAGCGCCGAGACCAGCGCCAGCAACGCGCCGAACTGAAGCACGGTCGGCAGCTCGAACGGGTTCGTCAGCGGTATGGTTCCGGGCGCGGTGGCGTCAGGCTCGGCGCCGAACGCGGTCCACAGCCCGTAGGCGGCGAGCGCGCCGCCCGCCATGACGAGCGGCAGCACGAGCCGCCCGGCGAGCTCCGGATTGGTCACCACCGCCACCGCCAGCACCCGTCCAATCATCGTCGCACCGGCGATCGCCGCGCCGCCCATCAGCGCGCCGCGGTGCGCAGGGTGATCGCGCGCCAGGCGCGCCGACGTCACCGTGACCATCGTCGACGATGCGAGCCCGCCTGCGATCCCCGTGAGCAGCATGCCCTTGCGCGTGCCAGCGAGCTTCAGCGCGACGTATCCGGCGAACGAGATCGCGGCAATGAGAATGGTCATCAGCCAGATCTCGAACGGGTTCAGCGACTGCCACGGATCGACCGTGCGCCGCGGCAGCAGCGGAAGCAGGATGAACGTCATCGCCAGCAGCACCAGTGCCGAGCGCAACTCCGCCCAGGACAACCGCTTCAGCCAGGCGTGCAAGGCCGGCTTCAGCGACAGCAATCCGGCTGTGGCAACCGCACCTGCTGCCGCCGCCTGCATGTTACCTGCGACCGCCAGCGCGCCGAGCGCAAACGCCAGCATGCCGGCCACGACTGTCGTCATGCCGCGCGTGCCCTCGCGCTCCGTCTCGCGCCAGCGGAACGTCGCCAGCACCGCCGCGAATACGACGAACGCTAGTCCCAGCGCCACCGCGCCGCCTCCGCCGTTACCCGGCGCCGCGGCAAGGGCACCCCATACGCCGCCGAGCAGGCCTGCCAGCGCGTGCGTCCTCAGCCCGGCGGCCCGCTCGCCCTCGGCCTCGGCACGCTGCTGCCAGCCGCGCTCGAGCCCGATCACGAGCCCGGCCGCGAGCGACACCGAAAGGCGCTGGATCAGCTCGAGCGTGTCCATACGGGAACGGTATACCGCGGCACCCCGGCGTCAACGTCCGGCCCGCATCAAGGTGAGCGGCCCTCGCCGTCCGGCGGCGCCCCGGCCCGCACCGGCGGATGGCCGAACGGGCGCAGCGCCTTCGCATAGGCCTGGCGCGCCGGCACAGCCACGAGCCGCCGCTCCGGCCACCGCAGCGCCGTCAGCCGGCCGCCGAAGCAGCAGCCGGTATCGATGCAGATCGTGTTGTTGACCCAGTCGGCGTCCGCGACCGGTGTGTGGCCGTAGACGACCGCCGGCCGGCCCTGGTAGTGGGCCGCCCAATGATAGCGGATCGACAGTCCGTGCTGGTCCTTGCCGGGATCGGTGTCGCCGTAGAGACAGAAGCTGCGCGTCTTGCCGCCCTCGACGCCGATCATCTCCTCGCGGATGCCGGCATGCGCAACGACCAGCGCGCCTCCGTCGAGCCAGAGGTGGTGGGGCAGCCGCTCGATGAACAGCCGCACGTCCTCCTTGAAGTCCGCGCTTTCGCCCTTCATCTGCTCGACGGTGACCTCGAGGCCGTGGCTGATCTTGACGTCCCGGCCCGCGAGCCAGCGGCGGAACTTGTCGTCGTGGTTCCCCGGAACGGCGAGCGCACGCCCGTCCGCGACCAGCGCCATCACAATCCGAAGGGTGTCGGGCGAACGCGGACCGCGGTCGACAAAATCGCCGACGAACACAATCTTGCGCCCCGATGTCCCTTCGACGACCGCACGGCGCGACGGACCCCCGCCTGTGAGCCTCACCTCGTGGCCGAGACCCGCGAGCAGACCGATCAGCTCATCGGCGCAACCGTGAACGTCGCCGATGATGTCGAACGGCCCACGGATCTGCCGCCGGTCGATAGCTGCGCCCGTTGCGATAGCTGCGCTCATTGCGCCCGCCGTCATGTCCCCATCCGCTGCCGCAGCCGCCACTTGTGTCGCCGACCCGGCCGCGTGCCCCTCAGCCGCCGACGCTCGACGCCGCGCCATATCACGATCGGATAAAGTCCTCGACCGTCTTCTTCGGCACCGGCACATCGGACGCGAACTTCGCCAGCCCCTCGAGCCCGCGCGGCACTGGCCCGCCGTAAGCCCAGTCGAGCAGTTCGATGGTGTGGGCGACGGGTATCTCCAAACCGGCCGCGATCTGCGTGATGCAGCCGATGTTGCCGGCCGCCACGAGATCCGGCTTGGCGGCGCGGATGTTCTTGACCTTGCGCTCGCGCAGCGTGGCAGCGAGTTCCGGCTGCATGATGTTGTAGGTGCCCGCCGAGCCGCAGCAGATATGCGCCTCCGCGATATCGACCACCGTGAAGCCGGCCGTCCGCAGCAGCGCCTTGGGCTCGTCCGTGACGCGCTGGCCGTGCTGCAGCGAGCAGGCCGAGTGATACGCGACGCGCAACGACGACCACCGCTTGGGCGGCCCCGGATCGAACCGGGTCAGGAACTCGGTCACGTCGAGCGTCATCTCCGAGACCCGCGCGGCGCGCTCGGCGTAGGCCGGGTCGCCCTTCAGCATGTAGCCGTAGTCCTTGACCGTGGTGCCGCAGCCGGAGGCGTTGATGACGATGGCGTCGATGGCGCCCTTGTCCATCTCCTTGGTCCACGCGTCGACATTGGCGCGGACCCGCCGCAAGGCGCCCTCCTCCTTGCCCATGTGGTGCTCGAGAGCGCCGCAGCATCCGGCACCGGCCGACACCACGACGTCGACGCCGCGCCGCGCCAGCAGGCGGATCGTGGAGTCGTTGATCTCCGGCCTCAGCACCTGCTGTGCGCAGCCCGCCAGCATGATGACCCGCGCCCGCCGCTCCGACTTGGTCTCCGCCGCGCCGGCTCCCGTGTAGCTCGCCTGCGGCGGCAGCCGCGACGGCGCCAGCTCGATCATGGCCGCCAGCTCCTTCAGGCCGAGCCGCTGCATCAACGGCACGAACGGCTTGCCGAGCGGGGCGAGCTTGACCGCGCGCTTGAAGCGGTCGGGGTGCGGCACGCTCCACGCGAGCAGGTTGCGCATCGCCCGGTCCTTCCAGGTCCGCTGGCCGGTCTCCTCGATATGAGCCCGCGCCAGATCGACGAGGTGCATGTAGTCGACGCCGCCCGGACAGGTCGTCATGCACGACAGGCACGACAGGCAGCGGTCGACGTGATGCTGCACCTCCGCGCTCGCGTCGCGATCGTTCTCGAACATGTCTTTGATGAGGTAGATCCGACCGCGCGGACTGTCGCGCTCGTCGCCGACCACCACATAGGTCGAGCATGTCGCGGTGCACAGGCCGCAGTGCACGCACCGTCTGAGGATACGGTCCGCCTCCTTGATGCGCGGATCGGCAAGCTGCTCGGCGGTGAAATTCGTCTGCATCGGATGCCTCTGCTCAGCGCCGCGGGCGCGTTGGCGTCTCGGATCGTTGGTCTCGCGTCGAATTTCCAGGGCCGCGTGTCTCGAGCCTAGAATTGGGCGTACATGCGCCCCGGGTTCAAGACGCCGTCGGGATCGAACGCCGTCTTGAGCCCGCGCGAGATGCGCTCCACTGCCGGCGCCAGCGGATGGAACACGTCGACGGCCGCCCGGATCGCCGCATCGGCGCGGATCAGCGTCGCGTGCCCGCCATGGGTCGCCACCGCCCGGCGGATGTCGGCCGCGCCCGCGTCCGCCGTCACCGGCACCTCGAGCCAGACGAGCCCGCCCGACCAGTCGTAGTAGGCCTCGACATGCATATGGCGCCGCACCGCGGCCACAAGGCTCGCGGCCTTGCCCGGTGCGGTCGAGATGCGCCACACGAGCGTCGGGCCCGGCGGCAGGATCGAGAGCTGGCGCAGCTCGCCCCACAGCTGGGCGCTGTCTGCCGCGTCGAGCTCGAGCGGATTGACGAACCCCGACACCTTGAGCGCATCGCGCAGCGCGCCGCGCCGATAGGCCACGGACGCTGCGAAGTTCTCGAGCCTCAGCGCGGTGAGCGAGGTGGAGAGCGCGCGCAAACCGTCATGGCGCAGCCTCGACGCCAAAGCGGCCGGCAGGTGTGCGGTTCCCGACACCTCGAACGGCGTGCCGAGCGCCCGCTGCATCAGCTCGACGGCCAGCTCCTCGGTCTGGCCGAGATAGACCAGCGTCCCCGTATCCTCGGGCCAGGGCTGCACCTTGAAGGTGAGCTCCGTGACGACCGCGAGCGTGCCCCAGCTCCCGCACAACCCGCGCGCGACGTCGTAGCCGGTGACGTTCTTCATCACCCGGCCGCCAGACTTGAACTCCTCCGCACGCCCGCTGACGCCCTTGATCCCGATCAGGTGATCGCGCGCCGCGCCGGCCTGGATGCGCCGCGCTCCAGACAGGTTGGCGGCGAACACGCCGCCGATCGTCTGTTGGCCGGCGGGCTTGCCGTTCACCGGACCGAGATCGACCGGCTCGAACGCGAGCTGCTGGTTGCGGGCGGCGAGCTCGGCCTCGATCTGGGCAAGCGACGTTCCGGCGCGCGCGCTCATCACGAGCTCGGTCGGCTCGTAGAGCGGGATGCCGCGCAGCGACTGCGTCGAGATCGTCGCCGCCGCCTGCATCGGCCGTCCGATGCCGGATTTTGTGCCCGCGCCGCGAACCTCGACCGGCGTCCGGCGCTCCCGATGCGACGCGATAAGGCCGGCGAGCTCCCACTCGGTCGCGGGTTTGTAGGTGTCGGTCACTCTTGTCTCCTCGCCGCTTCGTCGTGAGGGGTGGGGGGTGGGGGCGGTCGGATGAGCGCGGCCTCCGCTCGCTGCCCGCACCTGCCATCGACGCCGCGCCCACGAGGCCTCGCCGAGCGTCGATCGCGACGTCACATCACGCCGCGGCGGGCACGCTCCGGTCATCCTCCAGCACCGGACGCGGCGCGTCGAGCGGGAAAACCTTGGCCGGGTTCAGCAGCCAGTCAGGATCCATCACCGACTTGATGCGCATCTGGAGCGCAAGATCGACCGGTGTGAACTGCACGCCCATCAGATCGCGCTTCTCGATGCCGACCCCGTGCTCGCCGGTCAGGCATCCGCCGACCTCGACGCACAGCTTCAACACCTCGTAGCCCGCCAGCTCCGCCTCGAGCGACTGCTTCGGGTCGTTGGCGTCGTACATGATGAGCGGATGCAGGTTACCGTCGCCCGCGTGGAAAATGTTGGCGACGCGCAGCCCGCGGGCCGCACAGATGCGCGTGATCGAGACCAGCACCTCCGACAGACGGCCGAGCGGGATCGTGCCGTCCATGCAGTAGTAGTCTGCGAGCCGGCCCAGCGCGCCGAACGCCGACTTGCGGCCCTTCCAGATCTTGGCGCTCTGCTCGGCGCCGCTCGAGACGACCAGCGTCTTGGGGTCATAGGCCCGCGCGATTTCCGCGATGTGGCCGAGCAGCGTCTGGATCTCCGCCTCCGAGCCCTCCACCTCGACGATCAGCAGCGCCTCCACGTCGAGCGGATAGCCGGCCTTGGCGAACCCCTCGCAGACGTGGATCGCGGGCTTGTCCATGAACTCGATCGCGACCGGGATGATGCCGGCGGCGATGATGCCCGAGACGCAGCGGCCGGCCGCCTCGCTGGACGAGAAGCCGATCAACATCGGCCGGGCGCCCTCGGCGGCGCGCAGGATGCGCACCGTGGCCTCGGTCACGATGCCGAACTGGCCCTCCGAGCCGACGATCAGCGCCAGCAGGTCGTAGCCCTCGCTGTCGAGGTGGCCGCCGCCGATCTCCACGACCTCGCCGGTGATCAGCACCATCTTCACGCCGAGCACGTTGTTGGTGGTCACGCCGTACTTCAGGCAATGCGCGCCGCCGGAGTTCATCGCGATGTTGCCGGCCAGGGTGCACGCGAGCTGGCTCGACGGATCGGGTGCATAGAAGAACCCGTCCTTCGCCACCGCCCCCGAGATCGCGAGATTGGTGATGCCGGCCTCGACACGGGCGACACGGTTCGCATAGTCGATCTCGAGGACGCGGTTCATCTTCGTGACGGCGACGACGATGGCATCCTCGGCCGGCAGCGCGCCGCCGCACAGCGACGTTCCGGCCCCGCGAGCGATCACCTTGACCCCGTTCTGGTGGCAATAGCGCAGGATCGCCGACACCTCCTCGGTGGTCCTCGGTAGCGCCACGGCAAGCGGCATCCGCGCGTAGCTCGTCAGCGCATCGGTCTCGTAGGCCCGTCGACCGTCGTCGTCGACGACGAGAACCTCCGCCCCGACCAGCCGCTCCAGATCCTTGATGATGACGGACCGCCGGGCGATGACGCCCTGGTCCGGCTCGGGCAAGCTGATCAACGACATCTCGGACCCACCTTCCTGCTTCGAGGGCGTTCTGACTGCTTCGAGAGCGTTCTGAGCGCCCGCTCTATCGCCCGCGAGGCGCAATCGCCGATCCGCACCGCAGAAAACCCGCCCATGGAGCGTTGGCGCTCAGTCCGAGGACGCATTTTCAACGTGTGGGCATAACTGACCTGCACTATGCTTCTTTGATAGACACACTTGGGTCACTGGAGAGCATAATCAACGGAACGGAGAAAGTCCTTGAGCAGCTTTACGCGCAGTACCCCAAGGGACAACAACGTGACCGCGATCAGCGACCTAGATATCTTTGCACGCGTCGCCCGGACCGGCAACATGTCGGCAGCAGGGCGCGAGATGGGCCTCTCGCCCGCTGTCGTCTCGAAACGCATCAGCCTCCTCGAGGAGCGCCTCGGTGCCAGACTGTTCCAGCGCACCACCCGCCAGCTTACGCTTACCGAGACCGGCGAAGGCTACTTCAAGCGTGTCGTCGATATCCTGAGCCTGGTCGAGGAAGCGGAGGATTTCGTCAGTCGCCGCAACACCAAGCCCCGCGGCCTCTTGAAGGTCACCGCGCCGACCACGTTCAGCCGCCTCCATATGGGGCCCTATTTGGCCAACTTCCTGGCCACCTACCCCGAGATCGAGCTCGACATCCACCTGACCGACAATTTCGTCGACATCATCCGCGAGGGCTTCGACCTCGCGATCCGCATCGGCGAGCTTCAGGACAGCTCGCTCATCGCCAAGAAGCTCGCCCCGGACAAGCGCGTCGTGTGCGCCGCTCCGGCTTACATCGAGAAGCACGGCGCGTCACTTACCTTGGGCGACCTCGACCACCACAACTGCCTCTCCGCCGGCGCTCAGGACGTCTGGCGGCTCGAAGGGCCGGAAGGCCCGCTGCAGCTTCGCGTCAAAGGCAATATCCGCTCCAACTCCGCCGAGTTCGTCCGCGATGCCCTGCTGTCGGGCCTCGGCGTCGGCCTGCGCTCGACATGGGACGTCGGCCCGGAGCTGGCCAGCGGCGACCTCAAGATCGTGCTGCCCCAGTACCGCGGCTCGTCGAACCTCGCCGTCTATGCCGTCTATCCGTGCCGCGAGTTCATGCCGGCCAAGGTCAACGCCATGATCGAGTACCTCGACGGCCTCTATGGCCCCGAACCCTACTGGGACAAGAGCGCGACGGCAGCGATCGCCGCGGTTGGCACCGAGCCGAAGCCCACCCCCGGCGCCAAGTCGCGCGCCCGCGCCGTCGGCAGGACGCTCAGCGCCGCCGCTGGCCGCTAAGACCATGGCCGGGCCTTGCGCCCGCCTCGCGAAGCCCGTACCAGTTGGCGACCCGCCGCTGCCTGCCGTTCACGGCAGCGCGGGCGTTACCTGCAGCACAGCCCTCGGCATTAGGCCGCGGGCCCCAACGGACGTGCCCCGCCGAGGCCAATGTCATCCACCCCGCGACGCCCGATCGTCGGCCTGTTCGTCACCTGCCTCGTCGATCTCATGCGGGCCTCGGTCGGCTTTGCGGCCGCTCGGCTGATCGAGGAGGCGGGCTGCGAGATCGTGGTGCCGACGGGGCAGACCTGTTGCGGGCAGCCGGCCTACAATTCCGGCGACCGCGCCGACGCCGCAGCCCTCGCCCGCCAGACCATCGCTGCTTTCTCTGCGTGCGATTACGTCGTCGTCCCCTCCGGCTCCTGCGCCGGCATGCTGAAGTCGCACTATCCCCGCCTGTTCTCCGGCGACGCAAAGGCGCAAGCAGAAGCGGTGGCCTTTGCCGCCAAGGTTCACGAGCTCGTCTCATTCCTGGTCGACGTGCGCGGCATGACCGTCGCACCGGGCCGCTACGAGGGACGCGTCACCTATCACGACAGCTGCTCGGGCCTGCGCGAGCTCGGCATCAAGGACCAGCCGCGTCGCCTGCTTGCCAGCATCCCCGGCCTCGAGATCGCGGAGATGTCGGAGGCCGAGATCTGCTGCGGCTTTGGCGGCACCTTCGCAGTCAAATATCCCGACATCTCCAACGCCATGGTCGAGAAGAAGTGCGCCTCGATCGCCGCCACCGGCGCGCCGCTCGTGCTGGCCGGCGACCTCGGCTGCCTCATGAACATGGCCGGCAAGCTCTCGCGCGACGGCCTCCCGATCCGCTGCCGCCACGTCGCGGAGGTGCTGGCCGGCGAGCTGTCCGACCCACCGATCGGCGAGGATCGTTGATCGATGGCAGCAACGCGAGCAGGCTCCATGGACCTCGGCAGCGCCATTGCCAAGTCGTTCCGGATGAGCGACGAGGTCTGGGAGCGGCACGCCAATCCGTGGAGCGTGTGGACACGCGTCCCTCTCATCGTACCGCTGCTCGCCGCAATCTGGAGCATCAAGCCGCTCGGATGGAGCGCGCTGATCCCGCTCGGTCTCGTTTGCGCCTGGATCTGGCTCAACCCCCGCGTCTTTCCCAAACCCGCATCGACCGACAACTGGGCGTCGAAAGCCGTGCTCGGCGAGCGCGTTTGGCTCGCGCGCGATCGTCACCCCGTCCCGCTGCATCATCAGAGAATGGCCAATATTCTTTCGGCTATTGCCGCCATAGGCTTCATTCCCGCGGCAATCGGTGCTTGCCTCAACGATTGGACGATGACCCTTGCCGGCGGCGTAACCGCGTTTCTCGGCAAGTTGTGGTTCTGCGACCGCATGGTCTGGCTCTACGAGGACATGAAGGACGTAACTCCGACCTACAGGTCGTGGCTGAAATGACCGTGCGGACATAACAAGCGGGGCTCTCAGGTGGTCGAGCTTCTGACACCGAGGTTCAAGGACAACGCACGCGCCGCGCTTGCCGACGGGCAGCTGCAGCAGGCGCTGTCGGGCCTTCCGACCGGGCTCGTCGCCCAGCGCACCGCGGCGCGCGCGCGGCTGCCCGAGTTCGAGCGCCTGCGCGACGTCGGCCGCGACATCCGCGACCACGCGCTCCAGCATCTCGACCTCTACCTCGAGGCCTACGAGGCCAACGCCACCGCCGCCGGCGCCATCGTCCACTGGGCCGAGACCGGGGCGGAGGCGCGCGACATCATCTCCCGCATCTGCGCCGAGGCGGGCGCCCGCGTCGTCACCAAGGGCAAGTCGATGATCTCCGAGGAGATCGCCCTCAACGCCGATCTCGAGCGGCAGGGCTACGAGGTGGTCGAGACCGACCTCGGCGAGTACCTGATCCAGATCCGCGGCGAGACGCCGAGCCACATCATCGCGCCCGCCATCCATTTGACGCAGGACCAGGTCGAGGCCGATTTCCGGAAGCTCCACACCCATTTGCCGCCCGACCGGACGCTGATCGAGCCCGCTCAGCTCGTTGCCGAGGCCCGCGCCGTGCTGCGCGAGAAGTTTCTCGCCGCCGACGTCGGCATCACCGGCGCCAACTTCCTGATCGCCGAAACGGGCTCCTCGATAATCGTCACGAACGAAGGCAACGGCGACCTGACGCAATCTCTGCCGCGGGTCCACATCGTGCTCGCCTCGATCGACAAGGTGATCCCGACCCTCGAGGACGTCACCACGCTGCTGCGGCTGCTGGCTCGCTCGGCGACGGGCCAGGAGTTCACCACCTACACTACGTTCTCGACCGGCCCGCGCCGCGCTGAGGATCGCGACGGGCCGGACGAGTATCACGTCGTCCTACTCGACAACGGCCGCACCGAGCTGCTCGCCACCGAGATGCGCGAGGTGCTGCGCTGCATCCGCTGCGGCGCCTGCATGAACCATTGCCCGGTCTACAATGCGGTTGGCGGTCACGCCTACGGCTGGGTCTATCCGGGCCCGATCGGCTCGGTCATGACGCCGGCGCTGATTGGTGTGAAGGACGGCGGGCATCTGCCCAACGCCTCCACGTTTTGCGGACGCTGCGAGAGCGTCTGCCCGATGAAAATTCCGCTGCCGAAGCTCATGAGGCACTGGCGGGAGGCGGAGTTCGACCAGGGCCTGACCCCGCCCGCCTTCCGGCGCGGGCTGAAGCTTTGGGCATGGTTCGCCCGCCGACCGGCGCTGTACCACCTCGCCGCCCGCTTCGGCGTGTTCGCCCTCTCGCTCATGGCGGGCGGCAAAGGACGCTTCCGGCGCCTGCCCTTCGCCGGCGGCTGGACGAAGCATCGCGACTTCCCGGCGCCACAGCGCCGCACGTTCCAGCAGATGTGGCTCGAGACCAGGCAGGGGGTGCCGCGATGACGCCTCCCGACCGGCCCGCCGACCGTGAAGGCGCCCGCGAAGCGGTGCTGGGGAAAGTGCGCCGCGCGCTCGGCATCGCTGCCCAGTCCGGTGCGCGCGCCGCCGTCGTCGAGCGCCGGCTCGACGCGCCGCCGCGCAGCCTCATCCCGGAGCGAGTCGCCAAGCCGAAGGCCGACCTCGAGGCGCTGTTCGCCTCCACGCTCGCGGCCCAGTTCGCGACCGTCCTGCCGGCCGCCAATTTCTCCGACGTGCCCGGCGCCATCGCCACCTACCTGCGCCAGACCAACCTGCCCGCGCGCCTCGGCATCGGCTCCGATCCCGTGCTCGAGGCGCTGCCCTGGGGACTCGAGCCGGCGCTGGTGCTGGAGGAGGGGCCGGCGACGCGCGAAACGGAGGTCTCTGTTTCGCGCGCGATTGCCGGTGCAGCCGAGACGGGAACGCTGTTCCTCGCCTCAGGGCCGATGAACCCGGTGACGCTGACCTTCATGCCCGCGACCCACATCGTGGTCATTACCGCCAACGACATCGTGGGACCCTACGAGGACGGCTTCGACATCGTGCGCAAGCTCTATGGCCAGGGCCTCATGCCGCGCACGCTGAACCTCGTCTCGGGGCCATCGCGCACGGCCGATATCGGCGGTAAGATCGTGATCGGCGCGCATGGGCCGCAGCGCCTCGCCGTCGTCATCGTGCGGAACGTGGCGCCGGTTGGCGAGACGGCCCCTGCAGGGTCTTAGCCTTGGACCTCAACGGGCCTCAGCCCGGGAGTTGGCGGCGCGTACGGCGGTCGGACCGCTATCGGCGCTGCGCCGCGGCTAGTGTTGCGTCACTGACGCTCGGTTCCCGAGTGCTGCCGCGTGATCCGCCAAGCGTCAGTGACCAAGCAACACTAGAATTATGGAGTTGCTAGTGTTCCTCGTGTCTCAGACATTTGCTCGGAACCGAGCCGGAATGGGAAGCAAATGTCTGAGACGGAACACTAGAGAGGGCGGCCGGCCGGGCTAGCGGCCGCAACGGGCCAGGCAGGCGGAAAGCTGGCTGTCGCAGGCGGGCGAACCCTTGCTCGCCACCCGGCACTGACTGTGCGCGGCATAGCACGCGCTGGCGCATTGGTTGGCCGATGCGCCCTCGCGCGAGACGAGCGCCAAGCCAGCCACCAGGACCGCCGCCAATCCTGCGGTGGCAAATCCCACCAGGATCGTTCTCTTCGTCATCGCATGCTCCCGCAGTCCAGTGCCCGCCTCCCGCCTCGCCCCCCGTGTCTAGCCGGCAGTGCCTGAACGGCGGCTGAACCGGACGCGGGGTGGAGGCGGAGCGCCCGGGGCCGTATGCGGGCACGTCGATTCGCTAGAACGCGAATTCCTCGAACACGTGATCGACATTCCCATTCCAGCGGCCGTGGTAGCGCTCGAGCAGGTCGTCGGCCACCGTGCGCCCGGAGACCGCCATGCGGTCGAGTGCGTCGAGATAGATCGTCTCGTCCTGGTTGAAGGCGTTGAGCCGGCGCCGCGCGCGCAGTCCCTGGCGCGAGATCGCCAGTGCCTCGATCGCCAGCGCTTGCACGGTCGTTCCGCGGAACCGTGCCGCCAGCGCCTCGCCCGGCACCCGGGCCCGCAGCGTCTCGCGCTCCTCCGCGGTCCAGTCCTTGACCATCTCCCACGCCGCGTCGAGCGCGCCCTGGTCGTAGAGCAGCCCGACCCAGAAGGCCGACAGTGCGCAGATGCGCTTCCACCGTCCGCCGTCCGCCCCGCGCATCTCGAGGAAGCGCTTGAGGCGGACCTCGGGAAACAGCGTCGTGAGGTGGTCGGACCAGTCGTCGAGCGTCGGCAGCTCTCCGGGCAGGCCCGCGAGCCGCCCGGCCATGAAATCCCGGAACGAGGCGCCGGCCACATCGACGTAGTGTCCGTCGCGATAAACGAAGTACATCGGCACATCGAGAGCATAGTCGACATAGCGCTCGTAGCCCATGCCGTCCTCGAAGGCGAATGGCAGCATCCCGGTGCGCGAGCGGTCGGTATCCCGCCAGACCTCGCTGCGCATGGACTTGAGCCCGTTCGGCTTGCCCTCGGTGAACGGCGACGAGGCGAACAATGCGGTGGCAATGGGTTGCAGCGCCAGCGACACGCGCAGCTTCTTGACCATGTCGGCCTCGGTCGCGAAGTCGAGGTTGGTCTGGATCGTTGCTGTCCGGTACATCATGTCGAGGCCGCGACTGCCGACCTTCGGCATGTAGCGGGTCATCACGGCGTAGCGGCGCTTGGGCATGCGCGGCGTCTCGGCGAGCGTCCACTTCGGCGAGAACCCGAGGCCAACGAAGCCGATGCCGAGATCCTCGCCGACGTCGAGCACCTCGTCGAGGTGCTCCTCGGTCTCCGCCGCCGTCTCGTGCAGCGTCTCGACCGGCGCACCCGACAACTCGAACTGCCCGCCGGGCTCGAGGCTGATCGTGCCGCCCTTCTCCCCCTCGGGGCGCTTCAGCGCGATGACCGTATCGCCCTCCTTGATCGGCTCCCAGCCATAGCGCCCGATCATCGCCTCCATCAGCGCGCGGATGCCGCGCGGGCCGTCGTAGGGCACCGGCCCCAGGGTATCGGTATGGAAAACGAGCTTCTCGTGCTCCGTGCCGATGCGCCAGGCGGCGGCGGGCTTCTCGCCGGCCGCAATCCATGCCACGAGGTCGTCGCGCGTCTCCACGCGCGGGCTCGGCGCTCCATCCTGGCGGGTCGACATCGTGGCCTCGGTGACGTGGATGACAGGCTACCGGCCGGCAGCCCTCAGGGCGGGTATCCCGGAACGCGCGCCAGTTATGGCGTCGGCCCCGGCGACCGACAAGCCTTGACTGCGGTGCCGACCGAACCGCTCCCCCAACCGGCATCCGGTCAGGCGCAACGGCCGGCGTCCCGGCAGCACGAGGCTAGCATCATTTGTTCGCTAGATCGAGATCATTGGACCACGCGCAAACCCTTCAGCAGCCGTCCGAGGTTGCATCGGCGCAGCAACCCTGTCAGCGAACAGCCTTGTCGAGGTTGAGCGCCACCCCGAGCCCGATCGCGGTGTCGAGCCCGATGGCCCCCGCCAGGCGGGCGCCGTCGAGGTCGGCGCCCGAAAAGTCGGCACCCGCCAAGAGAGCGCCGGAGAAGTCGGCGTTGGAAAGATCGGTGCCCACGAGCTTGGCGCCCGAGAGGTCCGCCCCGTTGAAGCGGGCGTGCGTAAAAATCGACAGAGTCAGGTCCGCGTCCACCAGCCGCGCACCGGTGAAGTTCGCCGCCACCAGCGAGTTCCGGCTGTTGGTCGCCGCGTCCCGCTCGCCCGGCCGCTTCTCGAGCGGGCTCATGTCGATGCGGGTCATGTCGGCCCAACTGAAATCGGCCCCGTCGAGCCGCGCCTTGACCCTGACGCCCACCAGCCGCGCCCTCACGAAGCGGGGAGCGTCGCGAATGTCGAAGGCCGGCGTCAGGAAGGCGTTCGGGCGAAGCAGCGTCGCCCCGGAAAGGTCGGCGCCAGAGAAGTCCGCCTTGGCAATGTTGGCCCGGTCGAGACGGATGCGCGTCAGATCGGAGCCGACGAGCCGGGCCTGCGAGATGTCTGCGCCATAGAGATCGGCGTGCCTGAGGCTCGCGCCGCCGAAATCGAGCGCCGAAAGATCGAGATAGCGCAAGGCGCGGCCGGAGAAGTCGGCCGGCTCGGAGTGGCGGGCCGCAACCAGGGCCATCGTCACCTCGCGCACACTGATGTCGGCCGGGAATGGCGCCTCGACCTCGGCAGCACGCGGTGCAGAAACGGACAGCAGAAGCCAGAAAAACCCAACCGCGATCAAACGCTTATCCGGCATCTCGCCTCCGTTCACGGCCCTAGCCAGCCTGCGTGCGACGTGTCCCCGGTCCGCCGCTGGCGCCAGTCCCCCGCCGCCGCCAGGAGCACGGCAAGTGCCGCAACCGCGGCTGTATCTGCGCGAAGGATACGCGGACCGAGGGAGATGCGGATTACTTGCGGGTGGCCGGCGACGAGATCGCGCTCGTCGCTCGCGAAGCCGCCCTCGGGTCCGATCAGGAGCCCCAGCCGGCAGACCCCGCCCGCCGCCGCCGCGCCGAGCGCCCGGGCGATCGCCTCTACCGGGCTCGCAATTGGGGCGGCCTCGTCGCAGAACACCAGCGCCCTGTCCGCCGGCCAGTCCGCGATTGCCCGCTCGAGCTTCCGCGGCTCGTCGATCCCCGGCACCCGCAGGATGCCGCACTGCTCGGCCGCCTCGATCGCGTTGGCCTGCATCCGCTCGATGTTGACCCGCTCCGCTACGGTGTGGCGCGTCAGAACCGGCGATAGCCGTGAGACTCCCATCTCGACCGCCTTCTGCACCATATAGTCGAGCCGAGCGCGCTTCAGAGGCGCAAACAGGTACCAGAGGTCGGGGCCGCCCTCCTGCGCACGCACCTGCTCCTCGACCACGAGGCCCGTGTCGCGGCGGCCGGTGGCCTCGGTGCGAGCGCGCCATTCGCCGTCACGGCCGTTGAACACCAGGATCTGTTGCCCGGGCTTCATGCGCAGGACGGTCGTGAGATAGCTCGCCTGCGCTGTGTCGAGCGCAACGCGCACTCCGGGTGCCAGGGCCGCATCGACGAACAATCGTTGTGAGGTGAAGTCGCGAATTGCCATGCGGGCCTCCCGCACGTCCTCTAGGCTTTCGGCCAGCCCGCCGCAACCATCGGACGTCATTGACGCTTCTCGCTCCGCCGCCCGGCCGGACGGGCAATCCGTCGCGTAGCCTGTCGGCGGTTGCGAAGGCCGGCCCGCGCGGCTAGTTTCGCCGCGGCGCGCGCACCGGGCGCCGTTCCCGAGGACCTATGACAGCGACGACCGCGCCGACCGACCCTTCCGAGCTGCCGCCCGCCGGGACGCCAACACCCGTTGCCGATGCCGTCCGCGACAACTGGGTCGACCGCTGGACGCCGGCCAGGCTGCGGCCCTACCTCCGGCTTGCCCGCCTCGACCGGCCGATCGGCGCCTGGCTGCTGCTGTTCCCGTGCTGGAGCTCGCTGGCGCTTGCCGAGGTGTCGCGCCTGCAGCCCTATCCGAACCTCCGCTATCTCGTTCTATTCGCCATTGGCGCGCTCGTCATGCGCGGCTCGGGCTGCGCCTACAATGATTACGTCGACCGCGAGTACGACGCCAAGGTCGCGCGGACCGCGAGCCGCCCCATACCCTCGGGCCAGGTGACACCCGGAGCCGCTCTGGCCTTCGCCGTCAGCCTCGCCCTTGTGGGCTTCGTGGTCCTCGTCCAGTTCAATGCGTTTGCCGTCTGGCTCGGCATCTCGTCGCTGGCGCTCGTCGCCATCTATCCGTTCATGAAGCGCATCACCCACTGGCCGCAGCTCGTGCTCGGCCTCGCCTTCAACTGGGGCGCGCTGATGGGCTGGGCGGCCGTCAAGGGCTCGCTCGGCCTGCCGCCTCTGCTGCTCTATGCCGGCGCGGTGTTGTGGACGATCGGCTACGACACCATCTACGCTCACCAGGACAAGGAGGACGACCTGATGCTCGGCCTCAAGTCCACCGCGCTCCGCTTCGGCACGCGCACCCACGACTACGTGGGTGGCTTCTACGCCGGCGCCGTGCTGCTGTGGGCCCTGGCAGGCGCCGCCGCGGGCGCGCACCTCATCTTCTTCGTCGCCGTGGCGCTCATCGCGCTGCAACTCGCCTGGCAGGTCGCAACGCTCGACACGTCGGACCCGCAGAACTGCCTCAGGCGCTTCCGCTCGAACCGCGACGTCGGTTTTGCATTGTTTCTCGGCCTCGTGGCCGACATGGCGATTTCGCGGATCGCCGGCCTCAACTGACGGACAGTGCGGCGCGTCGTCCCGGTTGGGGCCCGCTCGCCGCCGATCGACCGACAGCAAAAGGCGCGGGCGGAGCGTCCGCCCCTCCCGCGCCTCCTGTGGCGCCTCGCCAGTCGAACCTCTGAGAAGCCGTCTTTCGCGGCCATGACAGTGACTATCGCACAGCGCGGTTCCCTGCCCGTTACCGCCGATGGTCAAAAGCGGCTCAACCCGTGTCCCGGATTGGAGCGGACCGCAAAGAAGGCGACAAGCCCGGGCGCCGGCCCCCCATTTTCCTCGCCGACGCCCGTTCTCCCGGCCATCTCGCACCTTGCCTCGCACGGCGCGCTCGGGCACAACGCCCCTATCCGTGATCGACAAGCAGAGCCGGGATACCCCCATGAGCGCCAAGCAGAGCAACCCGAAGCAATTGCTGCACCTGGTTTTCGGGGGCGAGCTGACATCCGTCGGCAGCCATGAGTTCAAGGACCTGAACGCGCTCGATATTGTCGGTATCTACCCGAACTATGCCGAGGCCGCGAAAGCGTGGAAGTCGGCGGCGCAACGGACGGTCGACAACGCCCAGATGCGCTACTTCGTCGTCCACATGCACCGCCTGCTCGACCCCGAGACCGACGACGCGTAGGCGCGCACGGGCATCGCCTCGCCGCCCGGCAAGTCGCATCGGGCCGGGCGGCCTACTCGCGCCGCAGCACCGAGTTGACGATCCGGTTGGCCCACCCCTCGGCGCGGAATGATTTTCCGACTTCGGACGGATTGTAGACTGTCTCGACCCAGTCGAAGAACGCGATCGGCTGCTTCTCGTTGTCCGCGACGTAGCGCTCGAAAAAGTAGTCGAGCACGCCGGTATCGGCCTGCCGGAAATGCCCGTAGCGCAGCGACAGCTCCTTCTTCGCCTCCTTGATCGGCACCCCTTCCTTGATGTGCCGGTAGAGCACGCTCATCAACCCGACGCGGTCGGCGCCCGACTTGCAGTGCATGAGCATCGGATACTCGATGCTCTCGAACAGCTGCTTGGCCCCGCGCAGCTCCTCGATGGACGGCGCCGCCCGCGACCGCACCTGAAAGTCGATGAGCTTTATCCCCGCGCGCTGGCACGCCGCCCGTTCAAGGAAATAGCTGCCGCACAGGCGCTCGCCGCGCAGATTGACGACGGTGCGTACGCCCTTGCTGGCCAGCCGTCGAATGTGGAAGGGCGCGGGCTGGGCCGACCGCCAGGCGCGATCGGACAGCCGGTGCTGATTGACGTAGAACAGGCGAAAAATGCCATGGTCGACGAACAGCATGTCGATGTAGGTCACGGGCGTGCCGACGCTGCGGCGCACCCATTCGGGCGAGCGGTCCACGAGCGCCTGCCGCCACGCATTGGTCGTGCGGCGCAGGGCGCGCTTCGTCTCTCTGCCCAGGATCGACATCAACGGGCCGGCTTCTCCTGACTGTCGCGGCACCCTTGCGAGCGGCGCTCTGACTGCGGACAAAAAAAAAGCGGTCGATGCGGATGCTAGCACCGTCCGACACGCAACCGGCCACCGTTTGCCAACGCTAGATATTCGCTATAGGAACCACCTGCAAGGGGTCTTCATCGGCGCGCCGCGGAGCGGTGCCCAGCTTATCGGCCTTGGGATGGCGCCATTGATGAACGGCAAATCGACCGCAACGCGGCTGGCGGGGCGATCCATCGCGCGTCTCATTCGCCTCGTCGCGGCCACGTCTTCGGTCGTCGACGAGCCGCCCGACCTGCTGCCCCGCCTTTCATCCGACCATCCTTGCATTCTGGCATGCTGGCATGGCCAGTTCATGATGCTGTCGATGCTGCGTCCGCCGAACGTCGAGGTCGCGGCAATGGTCGCCCGCCATGGCGACGCGGAGCTGATCGGCGAGGCTATGACGGCGCTCGACGTCTCGCTCATCCGCGGTGCCGGCGCGGGCGGGAGGAAGCGCGATCGCGGCGGCGCGCACGCGCTCCGCGCCGCACTCGCCGCGCTCGAGGACGGCCGTTCCGTCGTCATGACCGCCGACATTCCGCCCGGCCCGGCCCGAGTCGCCGGCCTCGGCATCCTCACCATCGCCCGCCTGTCGGGCCGCCCCATCGTGCCGGCCGCCGTCGCCACCTCGCGCTTCCGCTCGCTGCGCACCTGGAGCCGGATGACGATCAACCTCCCCTACTCGCGTCTCGCGCGGGTCGCCGGCGCTCCGATCCATGTGCCGGCCGACGCCGACGACGCCACGCTCGAGCGGCTGCGGCTCGAACTCGAGACTGCGCTCGACAACGTCACGCGCCGTGCCTACACGCTGGTCGGCTCCGACGCGGCCCTCATTGCGCCGAATCGCCCTCCTGCGCCCGGCGACGCGCCCGCTGCTCCCGGCGCCTCGCTCAAGGCCTACACGCGCGCCGCGAGCTGGCTGCGCCCGGTCGCGCCACTGTTCCTCCGCCACCGCCAGAAGCAGGGCAAGGAGGACAGCTCCCGCCTCGGCGAGCGGCTCGGGCAGGCCGGACTGCCGCGTCCCGATGGCCACCTCGTGTGGTTCCATGCCGCGAGCGTCGGCGAGACCAATGCCGTGCTGCCGCTGATCCATGCGTTCGCTTCGCGCCGGCCCGATCTCGTGCTGCTGCTCACCACCGGCACGCTGACCTCGGCAGGGCTCGCCGCACGTCGGCTGCCGCCCGGCGCCATCCACCAATACGTGCCGCTCGATGCGCCCGAATATGCGCGCGCCTTCCTCGCCCACTGGCGGCCCGGCCTCGCCGTGTTCACCGAAAGCGAGATCTGGCCGAACCACGTTCTCGAGACCGCCCGCTCCGGCGCACGCCTCGCGCTCGTCAACGCGCGCATGTCCTCGAAGAGTTTCGCGCGCTGGCGGCGGCGGCCCGGTTTGGCGCTGCCACTGTTTTCCCGCTTCGACATCGTACTGGCGCAGAACGAGCGCCTCGCGCGCCGCTTCTCCGAGCTTGGCGCACGCTCCGTCAAGGCGGTCGGCAACCTCAAGATCGATGCCCCGCCGCCGCCTGCCGATCCGTCCGAGATCGAGCGCTTCAGGACCGCGATCGGCACCCGCCCGGTGTTTGTCGCGGCCAGCACGCACGACGGCGAGGAGCGCATCGTCGCCGATGCCCACCGCCGCCTCGCGAGGAGCCTCGACCAGGTGTTGACCGTCATTGCACCGCGTCATCCCGAGCGGGGCACCGCGCTGGCCGAGGAGCTCAAGTCGCAGGGGCTCACTGTCGCCCAGCGCTCCACCGGCGCCCTGCCGGACGCGCGCACCGACATCTACATCGCCGACACCATCGGCGAGCTCGGCACCTTCTACGCGCTCGCGCCCGTCGCCTTCGTCGGCGGCTCGCTGGTCGACCGTGGCGGCCAGAACCCGATCGAGGCCGTCCGCCACGGCGCGGCGGTGCTGACCGGACCCTCGTGGCGCAATTTTACCGACGAGTACACGGCGCTGCTGCGCCGCGGCGGCGCTGCCGAGGTCGCGTCCGCCGAGGCAATCGCCACGCGGGCGCTGGCGCTGTTCAATGACCCGGCCGAGGTCGAGCGCACCAAGGCCGGCGCCGAAGCCGCGCTCGCCGTTCTGGCCGGTGCGCTCGACGAGACCCTCGCGGCGCTGGCGGTCTTCCTGCCTCCTGAGGAAGGGCTGAGGCGTGCCTCTTGACGAGCCATCCTGGTGGTACGCCGAGGGAGACGACTGGCGTGGCGCAGCTCTGGCCCCGGCGGCCGCACTTTATGCCCGCGCCGTCGAGCGCCGCTTCGCGCGCACGGTGCCGCGGCGACTGCCGGTCCCCGTCGTCTGCGTCGGTAACTTCACCGCTGGCGGCACCGGCAAGACCCCGCTGTCGCTGCTGCTCGCCGAGACGGCGCGCGCCCGCGGCCGCACTCCGGCCTTCCTGACCCGCGGCTACGGCGGCCGGCTCGAAGGCCCGCTCGTCGTCGAGCCGGGTGTGCACAGGGCCGCCGATGTCGGCGACGAGCCGTTGCTGCTCGCCCGTTCGGCCTCGACGGTGGTGGCCCTCGACCGTGCATCGGGCGCGTCACTACTCAACGCCCTGCCGTCTCCCCCGACGCTGGTGCTGATGGACGACGGTTTGCAGAACCCCTCGCTCGCCAAGGACGCGGCCATCGCCGTGATCGACGGCACGCGCGGCCTCGGCAACGGCCGTGTCATCCCTGCCGGGCCGCTCCGTGCGCGGCTCTCCTTCCAACTCGGCCTCGTCGACGCCGTCGTGGTCAACGCTCCCGATGGGCGCGAGCCGTTGCCGGGCCTGATGGACACGCTGCGGCGCCAGCTCGAGGTGCCGGTGCTCGAGGCCCGCACGGGGCCCGGCGACGATACCTCGTGGCTTGCCGGCACCGGCGTCGTGGCGTTCGCCGGCATCGGCAATCCGGGCCGCTTCTTCGGGCTGCTGCGCTCGCTGGGGGCCGAGCCTGCCGCCGAGGTCGCGTTCAAAGATCACCACCGCTGGACCGAGCGCGATGCACGCGGCCTCCTCGCACTGGCGCGCGACCGCCAGGCCTTGCTCGTCACCACCGAGAAGGATCTCGTCCGCCTGGACAGTCAAGACGGCGCGCTTGCCGAGCTGGCATCGACCGCGCGGGCGCTGCCGGTTCGCATGCGGCTCGACGCGCGCGATCAGGGTCGCATCGAGGCGCTGATCGACGGGTTGCCGATGGTCTCGCCGGGGCCGGTGGCGGCGCGAGCGGCCGATTTGGCCTGAGCGGCCCGGTACGGTCAGGGCCAGCCGGTGCGTATGCGTCCGAGGCGCCGAGCCTGCCCACCACGGCCCTTCGCGCTCCAATCCAGCCGACGCCGAGCCCGTCCGCAGCGCCGCCTGTCCGCTCTCCAGCCGGCGCGGGCTGGCAGCGCCGGCATGGCGTGAAAGGCCTGGGAGTCAACGGCTTGGGCGTCAACGACTTGGGCGTCAACGGCTTGGGCGCGCCCGCTCCATATAGCGGCGGAACGATACCTCGGCGGAAACGTAGGCCTCCTGAAGCTCGACGCTCCAGTACTTGAGGTCGCTCAGCGCAATCGCCTCGCCCGTCACCGCGCAGCGCACGAATTCCCCCTGCGAGACCACCTGGAACTCGCCGTCGAGGTATCTGACGCGAGCCTCGCCCTTCAATCCGAAAAAGCGCTCGAAGCGGTTCATATGTGCCCTGCCGCCGCCGTGACGGCCCCTTGGCCGGCATACCATCCGGCGGGCCGCCTCCTGAGATCGCGGATCGCAGCCCGTCCGTCAAGAGCAGGCAGCGACCGGCCCGCTCGCACTCAGAACAGCGAGCCCTGGCCCGAGCCGCGGCTGCCGCGGGGTCGCGACGGGCGCACGCCCGCCGGAGGGCGTGCGCCCGCTGCCCCCGTCCCGCCGGACGTACCCAGCGCACCGCCGGCGCCCTTGTCGCCCGCGACTTCGGTCGCGACGTCGGCCTCGAAGCGTCCGTCCGCCATCTCGATGTCGAGCCGCTGCCCGGCGACGAGCCCGGCCGCGAGCCGAACCGCGCGCCCCTCTCCGTCCCGCACGAGAGCGAACCCGCGCGCCAGCACGCTCTGGTAGCTGAGCGAGGCCAGCATCTGGCCCGCGGCAGCCAGCCGTTCGCGCGTGCGCCCGATGCGGTTGGCGATGAGCTGCGGCGCGAGCCGGCCGGCGATCCGCTCGAGCCGCGTCCGGCGGGTCCCCGCGCCGCGCCCCAGCGCCGAAACCGCCCGATGCGCCGCCCGGTCGAGCCGCTGGCGCGACCGCTCTATGCCGCCCGAGACGAGGCGGGGCTGCAGCCGCGCCGCCAGCCGACCGTGGCGCAGTGCATGGCTTCGCGTCGCCGCGATCAGCGCCTGGCCGAGCCGCCGCTCCGCAGCGTCGAACCGCTGACGCGGCATCGCCAACAGCTCCTCGCGCCGCGGCAGTCCGCGCATCGCCGCCTTGAGGTGCGTCCGAGCGCTCTCGATCGCGCGCCGCGCGCCCGATCCCACCCGGACGCCGAGGCTGCCCGTCTGCTCCACAAGCTCGGCGTGCTTCGGCACTGCCCATTCCGCTGCCTTGGTCGGCGTCGGCGCGCGCGCGTCCGCAACGAGGTCGATCAGCGTCCAGTCCGTCTCGTGACCAACGGCCGAGATCAGCGGAATGCGGCTGTCGGCCACAGCGCGCACCACGATCTCCTCGTTGAAGCCCCACAGATCCTCGAGGCTGCCGCCGCCGCGCGCCACGATCAGCACGTCGGGCCGCGGCACCGGGCCGCCGCGCGACGGCAGCGCGTTGAAGCCCCGGATCGCCGCCGCCACCTCGGCCGCGCTGGTCTCGCCCTGCACGCGCACGGGCCACACCACGACATGGGTCGGGTACCGCTCGCGAAAGCCGTGCAGCATGTCGCGGATCACCGCCCCGGTCGGCGAGGTGACGATACCGACCACGCGCGGCAGGAACGGACGCGGCGTCTTGCGGCCCTCGTCGAACAGACCTTCGGCGGCAAGCCGCCGCTTCCGCTCCTCGAGCAACGCCATCAGCGCGCCGACACCCGCCGGCTCGAGTGTCTCGATCACGATCTGGTACTTCGACGAGCCCGGGTAGCTCGTCACCTTGCCCTGGGCGACGACCTCCATGCCCTCCTCGGGCCGGAAGCGGAGCTTCTGGTAGACGCCCCGCCAGATCACCGCCTCGATCTTGGCCTTGTCGTCCTTCAGCGCGAAGTAGCAATGACCCGAGGCATGCGGCCCGCGGTAGCCCGAGATCTCGCCCCTGAGCCGCACGTAGCCAAAGCCGTCCTCCAGCGCCCGCTTGATGGCGCCTGAAAGCTCCGACACCGTCATCTCGGGTGCGTTGGCGCCTGGGCGGCTCGGCTGCGGCGGCGGGACGTTGGCGGGCTGGTCGGGCACGGCGTGCTCCTCGGGAATTGGCCGTCGGCGGGGCATTATGCCGATTCTGTGCGCGGCCTCAGGGCCGGCGGCACGTTGTCCCCTGCCCCGTCCGCGAGAGGTTCGCACCATGACGACCCTAACACTCTATCTGGCCGCCGCCGTGGCCGAGATCGCCGGCTGCTTCGCGTTCTGGGCCGTCGCGCGGCTCGGTGCTCCGGCCGCATGGCTCGGCGCCGGACTGGCGCTGCTGGCGGCGTTCGCCTGGCTTCTCGCCCGTGTCGACGTCGATTTTGCCGGACGTGCCTTTGCGGCCTACGGCGGGGTCTACATCGCCGCATCCCTCGTCTGGCTCTGGGCGGTGGAGGGGCGAGTCCCCGACCGTTTCGACATCGTCGGCGCCGCGTTGTCGCTGGCCGGGGCCGCGACGATCGTGCTCGGGCCGCGCGGCGGCTGAGGTCGCAGTGCAGGCCCGCCGATCAGTGAAGGGCTTGCGATCGGCCGTCCCTTGGTGAAAGTGTGCGCGCGGGCGGCAGACGGGGAGGCAGGCAGGCGACATGAACGTACTTCTCATCGGCTCGGGCGGACGCGAGCACGCGCTGGCCTGGGCGCTGTCGGCAAGCCCGCTGCTCGGCACACTCTACTGCGGCCCCGGTAACGCAGGCATTGCCGATCTCGCCACCATCGTGCCTCTGACCGGTGCCGACCACAGCGCGGTCGTCGCGTTCTGCCGCGAGGCCTCCATCGGCCTCGTCGTCATCGGCCCCGAGGCCCCGCTGGTGGCTGGCCTCGGCGATGCGCTCGACACGGCCGGCATCGTCTATTTCGGACCGACCCGGGCGGCGGCGCAGCTCGAGGGCTCGAAGGGCTTCACCAAGGACCTCTGCCGCGACCTCGCCATCCCGACCGCCGCCTACGGCCGCTTCGCCGACGCGGCATCCGCCCGTGCCTTCCTCGCCCGCCAGACGCTGCCGATCGTCGTCAAGGCCGACGGGCTCGCCGCCGGCAAGGGCGTGGTCATTGCCGGCACCCGCGCCGAGGCCGAGTCCGCCGTCGATGCGTGCTTCTCCGGCGCTTTCGGCGACGCCGGCTCGGAGGTCGTCATCGAGGAGTTCCTCGATGGCGAGGAGGCCAGCTTCTTCGCGCTGTCCGATGGTCGCAACGTCATCCCGCTCGCCGCCGCCCAGGATCACAAGCGCGTCGGCGACGGCGACACCGGACCCAACACCGGCGGCATGGGCGCCTACTCGCCCGCCCCCGTCATGACGCCGGCCATGGTCGAGCGCACCATGGCCGAGATCGTGCGTCCGACGATCGCCGGCATGGCCGCCCGCGGCACGCCGTTCAAGGGCGTGCTGTTCGCAGGCCTCATGATCGGCGCCGACGGCCCGAAGCTCATCGAGTTCAACGCCCGTTTCGGCGATCCCGAGACGCAGGTGCTCATGATGCGGCTCAAGTCCGATCTCCTCACCGCACTGCTCGCCGCCGCGCAGGGCGCGCTCGCCAATTTCGATCTCCGCTGGCACGACGACGCTGCGCTGACCGTCGTCATGGCCGGGCGCGGCTACCCCGGCACCCCGGAGAGGGGCGGCGAGATCCGCGGCCTCGACGCCGCCCGCAGCGTGCCCGGCGTCGAGATCTTCCACGCCGGCACCCGCCGCGACGGCCAGCGCATCATCGCCGACGGCGGCCGCGTGCTCGCCGTCACCGCGCGCGGACGCACCGTCGCCGAGGCCCAGGCCCGCGCCTACGCCGCCATCGACTGCATCGACTGGCCGGGTGGCTTCTGCCGCCGCGACATCGGCTGGCGCGCCATCGCGCGCGAGGTGGCCGGCGACCCTGCTGAGGCAGCCGCCAAGGCCGCCAAGCCATGACGCCGACCGACCACTTCCCGGGCTTCGACACCCGCCGCATCGCCACCGCCGAGACCGAGATCCACCTGCGGATCGGCGGCGCCGGACCGCCCCTCCTCTGCCTGCACGGATTTCCAGAGACGCACGCGATGTGGCACCGCTCGGCGCCCGCGCTCGCCCGCCACTTCACCGTCGTCGCAGCCGACCTCCGCGGCTACGGCGCCAGCGCGGTCCCACCGCCGGACGCCCCCCTCTCCGCCTACTCGAAGTCCGCCATGGGCCGCGACATGGCCGAGGTCATGGCGGCCATCGGCTTCGACCGCTTCGCCATCCTCGCCCACGACCGCGGAGCGCGCGCCGCCTACCGCCTCATGCTCGAGCATCCCGCCACCGTCTCGCGCGCAGTACTGCTCGACATCGTGCCGACGCTCGACGTCTGGCAGTCGTTCGCCGACCCCGCCGCCGCGCTCGTCATGAGCCACTGGACCTTTCTCGCCCAGGCCACACCGCTCCCCGAGACGCTGATCGGCGCCGCACCCGACCATTGGCTCGAGAGCCGCTTCGTTCGCGCCGGCACGGCCCTGCCCGCCTGGCTCGACCGCGACGTCTACGCCGACTACCGCCGCGTGCACGGCGATCCCGAGCGCCGCCGCGTCCACTGCAACGACTACCGCGCCGGCGCGACCGTCGACCTCGAAGCCGACCTCGCGAGCCGCGCCGCCGGCCAGACCATCGCCGCCCCGCTACTCGTGCTGTGGGGCAGCCGCGGCAACCTCGCGACCCACGCCGATCCGCTCGCCGCCTGGCGCCGCTGGTGCCCCGGCGTCGGCGGCGGCCCCGTCGCGAGCGGCCACTACATCCCCGAGGAGGCACCCGACGCCCTGCTCGATGCGGCTCTGCCCTTCCTCCTCGGCGGTTGACGGCTTACATCTCGTCGCAGTGCCTCTTGCCCGGATATGCCCGCTCGCCCATGCCGCGCCCCGCTTCCAGCCCTCCGGACCGCTTCTCCGAGCACCCTCCGCGCGCCCCCCGCGGCCCCACCATTGCGCTCGCGCTCGGCGGCGGCGGCGCCCGCGGGCTCGCCCACATCCTCATGCTCGAGGTGTTCGACGAGCTCGGCATCCGCCCCAAGGTGATCGCCGGAACCTCTATCGGAGCCGTGTTCGGCGCCGCCTACGCCTCGGGGATGCGTGCCGCCGAGATCCGCGCGCAGACCGAGGAGGTGCTCGGCCAGCGCTTCGATCTCGTGCGCGAGCTGTTCCGGGCCCGCGCGCCGGCGCTCGGCCGCGTCTGGAACCTGTTCAGCACCCGCAATGCCCTCCTCGACCCGCTCGTGCTGCTCGACATCATCCTGCCCTCGCGGTTTCCGGCCGACTTCGCCGCTCTGCCCATCCCGCTCAAGATCGTCGCCACCGACTTCTATGCCCAGGAGGCGCGCGTCTTCTCGACGGGGCCGCTCCGCGAGGCGATCGCCGCCAGCATGGCCCTGCCTGTCGTATTCCAGCCGGTGATGATCGGGGGGCGCGCCATGATCGACGGCGGCATGTCGAACCCCCTCCCGTTCGACATCCTGGCCGGCGACGCCGCCGTCACCATCGCCATCGACGTCACCGGCGCACCGCTGCCGTCAGCCGACCGCGCCGTGCCGACCGCCTCGGAGGCGCTGTTCGGAAGCGCGTTCCTGTTCGAGCGGTCGCTGATCCGCGAGAAGCTCAAGAGCTCGGAGCCCGACATCCTGATCGACACCGGCATGAGCCGCTATCAGGTCCTCGACTTCCTCAAGTGCCGAGAAATCCTGGCCGCCGCGGAGCCTGCCAAGGACACGCTGAAGCGCCAGCTCGCGCGCATCCTCGAGGCCGAGACGCTCGACGCGATCGCTCTACCCCCGCCGGTACCGCTGCGGTCGGAGCCGCCGCCCGAGAAGCGCAAGCGGCGGCTGTTCAAACGTCCAGGCCGGGCCAAGTAGGTGGGCACGCGCCGGAGCGTGGCGGCAGTCGCCGGACAATCGCTGCGCCCTTCTTCAGACTGCAACACTGCCGTGTAGACTGGCTCCCGACCGCCGATCAATTGCCGGCGGCGATCACCCATTGCGCCGCGGAGCACCCATGTCCCGAACGGCTTCGGACCCGGCAAACAGCCTCAAGGTCTTCATTTCCTATTCCCGCAAAGACGTCGAGTTCACGAGGCGCCTCGCCGCCGCGCTCGAGTCGCGCGGCATTACCCCGGTCATGGACACCCGCGACCTTCCCGCGCTCGAGGACTGGCGACGCGAGTTGCTGTCGCTCATTCGCCAGGCCGATGCCGTCGTATTCGTCATCAGCCCGCGCTCGGTCGCCTCGGCGGTGTGTGCGTGGGAGGTCGAGCAGGTCGGACTGCTCAACAAGCGGCTCGCCCCCATCGTCATAGAACGGGTGCCCGACGACCGCATCCCCGAGGCTGTCTCGAAGATCAACTATCTGTTCCTCGACGACCCGGCCGGGTTCGAGGTGATGGCCGACGCGCTGGCCACCGCGCTCTCGACCAACCTGGCCTGGCTCAAGGACCACACCCGGCTCGGGGAGCTCGCCCGCCGCTGGGACCAGCGCAATCGCAAGGGCTCTCTGCTGCTGCGCGAGCAGGAGCTGATCGAGGCCGAGCGGTGGATCACCTCCCACCCGCGCGGGGCGCCCGAGCCGACCGCGCTGCACCGCAAGTTCGTCCAGCACAGCCGGCGTCAATCGACACGTCGCTTCCAGCTCATCATCTCGGGGTCGCTGGCCTTGTCGATCGCGGCCCTCGCGCTTGCCGTTTTCGCCTTCTGGCAACGGCAGATCGCGCGAGACGAGACGGCCCGCGCCGAGCGCAACTTCACCGCCGCCAAGAGCGCCGCCGACGGCCTCATCAACGACCTCGCCAAGAACCTGCGCAACGTGCGCGGCGTCTCGCAGGAGACGACCCGCACCGTATTGACCACGGCGGACAAGGTGATGGAGCGGCTGGTCGCCAACTCCGAGGCGACGCCCGCGCTGCTGCTGAGCCAGATCGAGCTCTTCCAGCAATTCGCCCAGACCTACGGGTTCGTCGGCGACGTCACCAACGCGCTCGCCTACACGGACCGCACGCTCGATATCGCGGGCCGCGTCGGCGCGGAGACGCCCGACCCGGCGGTGCGGCTCGCCGCCCTCCGGCACCGCTACGACGCACTGATCGAGAAGGGAAACATCCTCCGCGTCATGGGGGCGCTGGACAATTCGCTCGAGAGCTTCATCAGGTCGCGCGAGACGGCGCAGCAGATCATCGCGCTCGACCCCGGCCGGAAGATCGACACCTGGCGCCAGCTCGCCCGGGCGCATGGCCGCATCGGCGACGTCTTGCGCACCTTCCGCCGCTTCGACGAGGCGGGACGCGAGTACCGGGAGGCCGAGGCGATACAGGGGCGTTTCCTCGACGCCTCGCCGGACGATCCCGAATGGCTTTTGGAGCTGTCGTGGACCCACAATCGCATCGGCGACAACCTGTTGCAGATCACCAACCACGAGGGCCTGATGACGGTCGCTCCGGACCGCACGGCGGCGCAGCGCGACAACCCGAATCTGTCCGAGGCATTGCGCAACTACCGCCGCGCTGTCGCCATCCGCCGCCATCTCGTCAGGCTGCGCACCAAGGACTACCGGGCGCGGCGCGATCTCATCTGGAGCCTGGCGCTGACAGGCATGGCCGAGCTCGCCGTCGACATCGGGCAGGGCCGGCGGCTGCTTGCCGCGGCGCACGACGAGGCCGAGGCCGGCCTCGGCCTCGATCCGCAGAACACCGAGTTGCTTCGCTATCAGGCCAACGTCTTCAATTTCCGTGGCGACGCCGCGCTGCTCGAAGGCCGGTCCGCCGAGGCCTTTGCCGACTACGGCATGGGCCTTGCCATTCGCAAGCGCCTCGCTGCCACCGATCCCAGCAACGCCCGCTGGGCGCGCGATCTCTTCTACACCTTGAAGCGCATGGTCGACCTCAATCGCATCGCCGGCGAGACGGGCCGCGCCGAGGCCTACCGGGCCGAGGCCCTCCAGGCTTTCGACCGCGTCGCGCCGAAGTTCCCGAACGATCAGGTCCTGGCCGAGATCGGCGCGGCGCTCAAGCAGCCGGACGAAAGCCGAGCCGAAGCACGCGCAAGGCCTTGAGCCAGTGCCGCCGGACGCGGTCCTGCGCCCAGGCGACGCCGCCCGCCGGCTCCGACGGCGCAGCCGCGCGTGCGCCCTCCCCGGCGGCCACGGCGCGGACCGTCCTCGGGTCCCGCGCTGCCTCGTAGAGCATGTCCTCCATTTGGCCGAACCACTCGTCCATGTCGAAATGCTCGGCGACGATGCGGCGGCCCTCCGCGCCCATCGCCTGCCGCAGCTCGGGCTCGGTGGCCAGCCGCAGCATGGCGCGCGACAGGTCGCGTATGGTGTGGTCCGGGTGGTCCGTCCGCGGCATGACGCAGGCCTTCTCGGCCCCCGGGCAGTCGGGCAGGCCGCGGACCAGCAGCACCGGCCTGCCAGCCGCCAGCCCCTCGAACACGACCCAGCCGGGCTCGTCGTAGAGCGTCGGGTAGGCCACCACGTCGCACTCGGCCAGTAGCTCCATCGCCTCGTCGCGCGACCGCGCCGGCCAGATGCGGAAGCTGTCGGCCACGCCGAGCGTGCGAGCCAGCGCCTCGAGGTCGCTGGTCATGGCGCCGCCGCCGCAGTGCCAGTACTCGGCGTCGGGGTAGCTGCGTTTGAAGTCGGCGAACGCGTGCAGCGCCAGATGCACGCCCTTCCAGCCGAGCACACGGCCGAGAGAGATGATGCGGAACGGGCTCGGACGGTCGCGTACCGGTATGGTCGCGAACCGCTCCCTCTCACCCCGCGGGAACGCCACTTGCGGCAGCACGCGGATGCGCCGCGCGCCCATCGCCTGGATGCGTCGCACGCCGGTCTGCGTGTTGGGGACCGCGAACGCGGCGCGACGCGCCGTCATGCGTACGAACGGATCGAGCGTGACCGAGGCCCACTCGATGCCCGCCTTCGCCCACGAGAAGGCGCGCGCGCGCAGCGGCAGCGTGGGCAGGAACGCGACGGGGACGCGCTGCGTGCCGCCGACCGGGCCCCAGACGTAAGGCACGCCGAGGCGCGCCAGCACGCTCGGCCGCCAGTAGCAGCCGTAGGTCATGTGGTGGGCGACGTCGAACCGGTGCTGCCGGTCGAGCGTTCGAGCAGCCGGCAACGACAGGATCTGCCAGAGGTAGTAGTAGACGCGTGGCGGCTCGGTCTTGAGCAGGTGGCGCCCAGGGAGCCACGATGGCAGATCGACGTACTCGAACCGCGCGTTGGGCAGCGGGTCGGTCGCGAGCCGCCGCTCGATCGCCGGTCGCGCCATCGGCGCAACCATCACCGTGACGTCATGGCGACGTGAGAAGTATTCGACGGCGTGCCAGCCGTTGCCGTTCTCCGAGCCGTGTCCCGGCTCGCAGGCGAAGGCAGAGATCAGTATCTTCAGCGGCGGCCTCGCCGCCCGGTCGGTCGAGCGATCAACAGGTTCCATCATCCTCAACCGCTACATCGAAAACTCGCCATGCTCGTGCATCGATCGGCATTCCCGTCGCTCTGGCAACACAATCATCATCCTGCGGCGCGGCGACCCGTCGCCAATCAAAAAATGGGCCTCTTGCCGCACCTCTTTCCTCTGTCTACCTTGATCGTCCGCGATCCGGGCGGGGCATCCGCGGTATCACCTTTTTTACCCATACCCGGGAGGCCCGGACGTCGCTCCTAGATCTGTCGGGGGATAAACGCGTGCTCGGCTTCCTGGACATCGCCGCCATCGTGGAACGCCACGAGCGCATGGACCGCGCGCTGCGCGAGGACGCGGTCATCCGCGACATCCACCGCCTCTATTCGTCGATCAACGAGAAGAGCTCGTCGCTTTTCGGCCACGTCTCGCTGATGATCGCGGCCTGCACCTTTCTCGCCGGCCAGACCGCGCAGGCCAACGACCCGACGCCGGCCGTGCTGCACCAGATCTTCCTGGCGCAGACATTCGCCTACATCATCGTCGCGCTGACATTGTTGCCCGTGCTCAACATCAACATGTACCGCGCTCCGGCCGATCGTGACGCGATGCGCGCCTATTTCGCGCGCTCGATCCGCCTCCGGTCGAGCTGCCACCGCGGCAGTTTGATCGCGACCTGGCTGCTGACGTCCAGCGTCATGGTCGCGCTGGCGATCGACGTCCTCTACTCGATGGCGTTGATCGTCCGCTGACACCGCCGCCGGCCCATTCGCCGTCCACCAGACACGGCGATCGCGGCTCAGCCTCAGCCGCGGCGGCCGGAGAAGAACGCCTTGAGCAGCGCCGCGGCATCCGCGTCGGCGATCCCCGGATAGACCTCGGGCGCGTGGTGGCAGGTCGGTTGCGCGAAGATGCGCGCGCCCCCCTCCACGCCGCCGCTCTTCGGATCCGATGCGCCGTAATAGAGCCTGCGGATGCGTGCGAACGAGATCGCGGCGGCACACATCGGGCACGGCTCGAGCGTGACGTAGAGATCGCACCCCGCGAGCCGCTCGTCGCCGAGGCTCGCGCACGCTGCGCGTATCGCCAGGATCTCCGCGTGCGCCGTCGGGTCCGACAGCTCGCGGGTGCGGTTGCCGGCCTCGGCCACGACGCTCCCGTCGGGCCCGACCACGACAGCTCCGACCGGCACCTCGCCGCGCTCGCCCGCGCGACGGGCTGCCTCGAGTGCGAGGTCCATATGGCCGAGCCGGCCGCGCGGTGTCATATAGAGCGCTCCAAATCAGAAGGGCCACGACGCGGACATGACCGACACCCCCAGGAAGCCGCACATCGGCCCACCGCGCAATGCGGCACCGCGCAACCATCCTCCGCGGAACGGCCCAAGCCCGACTGTCTCCCCAGGCCCCCGATCCGACAGGCCCCGAAGGCCTCTGAAACCCGGCGGCGACACGGCACCGGCGAAATCTGCTGGCGGCGGCGTCGAGCCCGTGCGCATCGCCAAGGCCATGGCACGCGCAGGGCTCTGCTCGCGGCGCGAGGCCGAGCGCTGGATCGCCGAGGGCCGCGTGCGCGTCAACGGCACGCTCCTCACCACACCGGCGCTCGACGTCGGGCCGCGACACAAGATCCTGGTCGACGGCAAACCGCTGCCGCTGGCCGAGCCCGTCCGCTTGTGGCGCTACCACAAGCCGAAGGGCCTCGTCACCACGCACGCCGACCCCGAAGGCCGGCCGACGGTCTTCGAGAGCTTGCCCGCACATCTGCCGCGCGTCATCTCGATCGGCCGGCTCGACTTCAATACCGAGGGCCTCCTGCTGCTGACCAACGACGGCGAGCTTGCCCGCCATCTGGAGCTGCCAGAGACTGGCTGGCTGCGGCGCTACCGGGTGCGCGCGCGCGGCCGTGTCACCGAGGCCGACCTCGAAGCACTCAAAGCGGGCGTCGAGATCGAGGGCGTTCAGTACGGTCCCGTCGAGGCGGCCATCGACAGCTTCAGCGGCGCCAACGTCTGGCTGACGCTCGGGCTGCGCGAAGGCAAGAACCGCGAGGTGCGGAAAATCCTCGGCTCGCTCGGGCTCGAGGTCGGTCGGCTCATCCGCATCTCGTTCGGACCGTTCCAGCTGCTCGATCTGAAGGAGGGCGAGGTCGAGAATGTACAGCGGCGCGTTCTGGCCGACCAGCTCGGTCCGAGGCTCGCCGCCGAGTTCGGTCTGCTCGGGGAAGCCGAGCCGCCGCGGCCGAAGCGCGGCAAGCCGCCTCGTCCGTCCGGGCGGAGCGAGGGGGCGGCTGAAGGTCCGCGCCCGTCCGGCATACGGCAGCCGGGCAGAGTGCACTCCGGCGCCAAGCATCCGGGCGCAGGGCCCTCTGGCGCGCGGCCCGCGGGCGGTCGTTCGTCCGGCTTCGGCCGGTCCCAGGCCGCAGACGACCGACCGGCGCGGGGACGCCCGACCGCCACGGGCAAGCCCTCCCGCTTCGCCAGCGCGAAAGGCGGCAATGCGGATGGGGCGCCCGGCCGGCAGCCCGGCAGGCAGCCCGGCCGACCAGGCGGCGGCGTCGGAGCAAAAGGCGGCAAGCGGGGGCCGCACGGGCCGCCCCAGCGCGGCGGCGCTCCAGGCCCCCGACGTCCCGCGAAGCGCTGACGGGGGACCGGATGCGCATCGTCGGTGGCACCCTGCGTGGGCGCACACTCGCCACTCCCGACCACGAGGGCCTGCGGCCGACGTCCGACCGCGTGCGCGAAAGCGTGTTCAACATCCTGGCCCACGGCATCGCCGGCTTCGATCTGTCCGGCTGCCGCGTCGTCGACCTTTTTGCCGGCACCGGAGCGCTCGGGCTCGAGGCGCTTTCGCGCGGCGCGGGCTACTGCCTGTTCGTCGAGGAGACAGCAGAGGCGCGCGCCCTGATCCGCCGCAACGTCGAGACGTTCGGACTCACCGGCGTCACGCGCATCTTCCGCCGCGACGCGACCGATCTTGGTCCCGCAGGAAACATGACTGCGTTCGACATTGCCTTCCTCGATCCACCTTACGGACGCGGCCTCGCCGACAAAGCGCTGTCGTCGCTCATCACCGGCGGCTGGCTGGCGCCGGGCGCGGCGGTCGTCGTTGAGGAGGCAAAGGGTGCGATCGCTTCGCTGCCCGCGCCGCTCGACGAGATCGACCGTAGGACGTGGGGCGACACGGAGGTTTGCTTCGCGCGCATGCCAAGCTGACGCTGCGTCGTGCTCCCGGGAGGTTGCGCCTCAGCAGCCCTTCCAGACCGGTTTTCGCTTCGCGACGAATGCACCGATGCCCTCGCGGGCGTCCTCGGTCATCATGTTCCGCACCATGACGTCGGCGGCGTAGCCGTAGGCTTCGGCCAGCGGCTGCTCGATCTGCCGGTAAAACGCCTCCTTGCCGATGGCGACCGTCGCAGACGACTTCGCCGCGATCTGGCGTGCCATGGCGAGCGCCTCGTCGAGCACCCGCTCGGGCGCGACCACCCGGTTGACGAGGCCGTAGTCGGCAGCCTCGGCAGCACCGAGCAGATCGCCAAGCAGCAGCATCTCCATCGCCCGCTTGCGGGGCACGTTGCGCGACAGGGCAACCATGGGCGTGGAGCAGAACAGGCCGATGTTGACGCCCGGCGTGCAGAACTTGGCGGTCTCTGCCGCGACCGCGAGGTCGCAAGTCGCGACGAGCTGGCACCCCGCCGCGGTCGCCGTCGCGTGCACGCTGGCGATCACCGGCTTCGGGCAGGCGACAATGGACTGCATCAGCGCCGCGCAGCGCTGCATGGTGTCGGCGTAGAATGCGCGCCCGCCATCGGCGTCGGCGCGGTGTGCGGTCAATTCCTTGAGGTCGTGGCCGGCACAGAACGCAGGCCCGTTCGCGGCCAGCACGATGGCCGACACCTCGGGGTTCTGGCCAAGCTCGCGCACGGCATCGTGCAGCGCCGCCATCATGGCTAGCGACAGGCTGTTGCGCGCTTCGGGGCGGTCGAGCATCACAACCACTACGCCCGGTTCGGGCCGCATCACCGAAAGGAGTGCGCCGGCCCCCGCAGGCACGCCGGCGGCCCCGTCGCGTCGAACCGTCTCCTGCATGGCGCTCTCCTCGCTTCCGATGCGGCGCTCGCGGCCTGACAAGAACCGACCCGCGCTATCCCCGGCCTGCTGTCCCCGGCCTGCTGTCCCCGGCCTGATATCCTCGGCCTGCTATCCCCGGTTTGGTCGGCGGTGAATAGCCAGACGACGGCCGCGATGCAGCGTCGATCCGCCGAGAGCTCTCGGCACTCGGTCATTCTTCACCCCTGCCGCGCGTCATGTCGATGCGCGGCAGGTCTCATGTCGGCTCATGTCGGCATGCGAACATCCGCCACCAGCCGGCCTACTGCATCGCCTTCTCGATCGCGTCGCGGTGCTTCTTCACCGTCTCGACGTTCTCCGGGAACTCGAGCTTGGGCGTGGTCTTGATTGCGTCCTCGAGCTCCGCGACGAGCTGCTTCTTGTCCGCGTCCGGGATCGAGGCGTCGGCCTGTACGTCGACCAGCTCCTTCTTCAAAGCCTCGAGCGGATCGACGAAGCTTCCGGTCTGCGGGTCTAGCCCGGCCATCACGATCGAGATGTTGGCCGCGACGTCGTCGAGCTCGGAAAAGCTCTGGAAGCCGTGCTTTTTGGCGATGTCCTCGAGCTCGCCCTGCAGTTTCGGATCCGGCTTGTCGCCGGCCGACTGCAGCTTCCCGGCGATGTCGGCGAGGTCCTTCTGCGAGGCGATGAAGCCGGTGATCTGCTGGTCCGTCAGCTTGATCTGCTTGACGTCCTGGGCTGCGGCAGGCAGGCCCCAGGCGAACGCCGTCATGATGAGCGCAACCACCGCGCTCGCGACCGAAATTCTACCGTGCAACATTGCACGACCCTCCTTTTGTGCCTCCCAGCGAGAGGCGCTGCCCCACATTGTCCCGTCCGCCCGGGCGAACGAGCCCGCACCATTCCGGAGTCGAGCCGATGACTGAGACGAGATTAAGAACGGCGCCAGCGCCGGCCGAAGTTCCGCTGCTGTCGGTTGCAGAGATCTCACACCTCGTGGCCGAACATTTCCCGCAACTGGGACCGCCCGGCAAGCTGATTGTGATCGAGGCGGCGGGTCCGGGCACCGCACGGGTGCGGATGTTGGCCGGCGAGCACATGTTGCGGCCGGGTGGAACCGTGTCGGGCCCTGCCATGTTCATGCTGGCCGACGTCGCGATCTACATCGCCATCCTTGGCCAGCGCGGCGCTGCGGCGCTGGAGGCCGTTACCACCAACATATCTTTGAGCTTTCTGACCCGCCCGCCGCAAGCCGATCTGATCGCCGAGGTGCGACTTCTCAAGACGGGACGGAGGCTCGCGTTCGGAGAGGCTGCCCTCTTCAGCGACGGCATCGAGGCGATGGTGGCGCATGCCACCGCGACCTACGCCCTGCCCGACTAGGATTGTGGTTTCAAGATACCACATATGAGGTATCTGAACACCACACAAGAGAAATGGCCGAATTTATTGATGCTAGGCGCGGCAATTGGCGATTGACGGCTCGTGTCGAGCGGCGTATCCACCGCTCCAACGCAGCGGCGACGCGTTTTTGCCCCGCCCGGTGATCCGTCGTCGGCGAACCACAACGGGCAGGCGGTGCCGAGGCCGAATTCCGCGCCGACCGTCCCGCGTGTCGGACATCACCGGAGCAGAGAAAGCCATGAAAACCTATTCGGCCAAGGCCGGCGAGGTGGACAAGAAGTGGATCGTGATCGACGCCGACGGACTTGTCGTCGGCCGTCTCGCGACGATCATCGCCACGCGCCTCAAGGGCAAGCACAAGGCCATCTATACGCCGCATGTCGACTGCGGGGACAACGTCATCGTGATCAATGCCGAGAAGGTCGTGTTCAGCGGCAAGAAGCGCGAGGACAAGGTCTATTACCACCACACCGGCTATCCAGGTGGCATCAAGGAGCGCACGCCGCGCATGATCCTCGACGGTAAGTTCCCCGAGCGCGTGGTCGAGCTGGCGGTCGAGCGGATGCTGCGGCGTGGCCCGCTGCAGCGGAAGCTGATGCGCAACCTCAAGGTGTACAAAGGCGCTGCGCACCCCCATGCTGCCCAGAACCCAATGCCGCTCGACGTCGCTAAGATGAACTCAAAGAATGTGAGGGTCTAATAGATGGCACAGGAGACCAAGTCCCTCAGCGATCTGGCGAGCCTCAAGGTCAGCGGCGGCGTGGCGGCCGAAGCGCAGGGCGCGCCGGTCCACGTCCAGAAGCTCGACAAGCTCGGCCGCGCCTACGCGACGGGCAAGCGCAAGAACGCCGTTGCCCGAGTCTGGATCAAGCCTGGCAAAGGAAAGATCACTGTCAACAAGAAGGACTACCAGCAGTATTTCGCGCGGCCCGTGCTGCAGATGCTGCTCGAGCAGCCCTTGAAGACGGTCAATCGCGCCACCCAGTACGACATCATGGTCAACGTGATGGGTGGTGGCCTTTCGGGCCAGGCTGGCGCGGTGCGTCACGGCATCTCGAAAGCGCTGACCTACTTCGAGCCGGACCTGCGCGGCACGCTCAAGAAGGGCGGCTTCCTGACCCGCGACAGCCGCGTTGTCGAGCGCAAGAAGTACGGTCGTGTCAAGGCACGCCGCAGCTTCCAGTTCTCGAAGCGCTAAATCGCGACGAACGTTCCGACCGTGTCGCAGCCCGCCGCAAGGCGGGCTATTGCATGATGGATCGTCGGTAGACCCCGGACGTCCACGGCAGATCGAGCCAGCGCGGCCCGTTCCTCAATACTCGGCCTTCGGACGAAAAAGTCCCGGCGAAGTGATGTCAAACGCGGGCAGCGTCTGGTATATGGCATGCCGTATGCCTCGTCAGTGCAGGCGCCCAAGACTTCCGAAGGGCTGCGGCGACAAAGCGGGGGAGGCTATGCTCACGTCCGGCGCGCGCATCGCACGCGGCCAGCAGGACACCGGACCAGAGCACACCAGCCGGCAGGACTCCGGCCGGCAGGATACCGGCGCGCAGGACACCGGCGGGCAGGACACCGGCGCGCAGGGCGCCCGCAGGCGTCGTGCCGGACGGCCGAAGCACTTCAAATCGGGAGCCTAACGATGGACTTGGGAGTGATCAGCAGCGAGTTGTCGAACCTAGCCTCGCTCGCCTGGTGGCGCGCGAGCTTCGACGAGCTCATCAAGATCATCATGATCGACGTGGTGCTTGCCGGAGACAACGCCATCGTCGTCGGCCTCGCCGCTTCTCAAGTCGCGCCGCAGCTGCGCGCCAGGGTGATCTTCTGGGGTATCACCGCCGCGGTCGTGCTGCGCATTGTGTTCGCTGCCACCACGACGAAGCTGTTGACCATCGTCGGGCTCACTCTGGCCGGCGGACTATTGCTGCTCTGGGTCTGCTGGAAGATGTACCGGCAGATCTCCGGCCCCGCCGAGCATTCGCTGGAGGATATCGAGGCTGGCAATATTGCAGCCGTTCCTCCCGATAAGCAGCTGTCCTTCTGGGGCGCCGTCTGGCAGATCACGCTGGCCGACGTCTCGATGTCGCTCGACAACGTTCTCGCCGTCGCCGGCGTCGCCAAGGGCTCGCCGCTCGTGCTGGTGATCGGCCTCGCCGTCGCAATCGTCCTGATGGCGATGGCGTCGCACTTCATTGCCGGCCTGCTCGTCAAGCACCCCTGGATCAGCTGGATCGGCCTACTCATCATCGTCTGGGTGGCGCTCGAGATGATCTACTCGGGCTCGCACGAAGTCTCGTGCCAGCTCTACAAGATCGGCTGCTCGGAAACGCTGCTCGAGGGCATCAAGCATCGGATCGGCATGGCGATGGGCTGGGCGCGCTGAAACGCGCGCATCATCGAGCGATGGGGCGAATGGCGTGGCTACCGGCGCGCGACACCGACTGGTGACGCGCCTGTGGTGCCTCTCGAGGCGCTGGTCTTGTAGACCCGACCTTGCGTCCCCAATTCTTCATCATGGGATATGTAAATCGACGCGTGCGGCGGTCGTGACGAACGGACTGCTGCGGCATTTATCCCATTCTCTCCGGAAAGTGCGGCTCCTGCCGCTTTTGCGGACTTGTAACCCATAGTCTGCGTACCCAACTGCTTCGTCGGAAGGGACGGGGGGTGCCAAAATTCGCCCGCCAGAGGCCAACAGGCCTTCGGCGCGCCGTTCGTTGTGCTCCAAGATCCCAGACGCCGAACGCGGAGGACGGGCCTTGGATCTCAGCCCACTGCTTACCGAGCTGACGCAGGTGGTCACACCAGAGTGGTGGCGACTGAACTGGGACGAGCTCGTCAAGATCATCATGATCGACGTCGTGTTGGCCGGCGATAACGCTATCGTCGTCGGGCTCGCAGCCGCGCAGGTCGCGCCCGACCTGCGCGCCCGGGTCATATTCTGGGGCATCACGGCAGCCGTGGTGTTGCGCATCATCTTCGCGGCGATGACGACACAGCTGCTGGCCATTGTCGGGCTCACGCTTGCCGGCGGAATCCTGCTCGCCTGGGTCTGCTGGAAGATGTACCGCCAGCTCACCGGACCCGGCGAGCACTCGCTCGAAGACGTCGAGGCAGGACTCGCTTCGTCCGTGCCAAAGGACAAGCAGCTGTCCTTCTGGGCTGCGGTCTGGCAGATCACGCTCGCCGACGTGTCGATGTCGCTCGACAACGTGCTGGCCGTGGCCGGCGTTGCAAAAGGCTCGCCGCTGGTTCTGATCATCGGCCTCGGCATTGCCATTGTGTTGATGGCTGTCGCCTCTCACTTCATCGCCGGCCTTCTTGTCAAACATCCGTGGATCAGCTGGGTCGGCCTCGCCGTGATCGTCTGGGTGGCCTTTGACATGATCTATGCCGGCTCGCACGAGGTGTCCTGCAAGGCCTTCGACTTCGGCTGCTCGGAGACCTTGTGGCAAGGCATCAAGAGCCGGCTTGGCCTCAGTCCATAGCCTGCCGGCGCCTGCCAAACGCAAGTACCGCACAGCGGACGACAATTGACAGGGCCGGCGGCTGATCCTAAGCCCCGGCCCTCTCTCTTTTCTGGATCGCGCACGATGGCCCATTCGATTGAGAAGCTGAAGAACCCGACCCGCGGCGCCACGGTCTTCATCGACGGCGAAGCGGGCACCACGGGCCTCGAGATCCGCGACCGGCTGGCCGCGGATCCTGCGATCAAACTCGCGAGCATAGCGCCCGAGCAGCGCAAGAATGCGGCCGCGCGCCAGGCACTCATGGCTGATGTCGATTTGGTCGTGCTCTGTCTGCCCGACGAGGCCGCCAAGGAGGCGGTAGCGCTCGCCGACGCGCTCGGCGAAGCCGCTCCCCGCCTCGTCGATGCCTCGACCGCACATCGGACCGCTGCCGGCTGGGTGTACGGTTTTCCCGAGCTTGCCCCGGGCCAGGCCGAGGCCGTGCGGGCCGCCCGCCGCGTCGCCAACCCCGGCTGCTACCCCACAGGCGCCATCGCGCTGGTGCGGCCGCTGGTCGACGCCGGCCTCGTGCCGGCCGATTACCCGGTGACGGTCAACGCGGTCTCGGGCTACTCGGGCGGCGGCAAGAGCATGATCGCGAGCTACGAGGTCGAGCGCACGGCGCCGTCGTTCGAGCTCTACGGCCTCGGCCTCGAGCACAAGCACGTGCCCGAGCTTATGACGTACGCTCGCCTCGAGCGCCGCCCGATCTTCGTGCCGTCGGTCGGCAACTTCCGCCAGGGCATGCTGGTATCCGTGCCGCTCCATCTCGAGACGCTGCCCGGCAGACCTGCGCCGCGCGACCTCGAGGCGGCGCTCGAGCGGCATTACGCGGGCTCCGGCCTGGTCAAGGTCGTGCGCGTGGCCGACGAGGCGGACGCCGGCGGACGCCTCGCCGCCGAGGCGCTCAATCACACCGACCTACTGGAGCTGCGCGTCTACGGCAACGACAGGCTTCGCCAGGCGGTGCTGGTGGCGCGGCTCGACAATCTCGGCAAGGGGGCGTCGGGAGCAGCGGTGCAGAACACTAAACTAATGCTCGGGCTTGCCTGATGTCGCGACCGGCGCACCAGTGGGCGGGCGCGGTCAGGCATGGCGCCGCGTGACGTGCCACAGATGCCAGACGGCCACGGCCCAGACGACGGCGCCGCCGCCCTGATGCGCCAGGCCGAGCCCGATCGGTATCCGGCCCTCGGCGGCTATGAGCGTCCAGATGCCGATCCCAGCCTGAGCGACCGCCGCCGCGGCCAGCAGCACAGCCGAGCGCACGATGCGCTCGTCGTCCGCGGTCCGCAGCATCGCCGCTGAATGCCAGATCGCCAGCGCGACGACGACGTACGCGACGAGGCGATGATTGAATTGGATCGCCGTCACGTTCTCGGTGACGTTGAGGTACCAGGGCGAGAGCGTCGCCAGCCCGTCGGGCACGAGCCTGCCGTCCATCAGCGGCCAGGTGTTGTAGGTGAGGCCGGCCTTGGTGCCGGCGACGAACGCGCCGAGAACCACCTGCAGCAGTACGAGGGCTGACAGCAGCAGCGCCCTCCGCCGCTGACCCGCCGTCACCGTCGCCAGCCGCAATCTGCCGCTGTCGGGCTTGAGACCCAGCGCGATCCACATCAACAGGCCGAGGATCACGAACGCCACCGTCAGATGCAGCGCAAGCCGGTACTGGCTGACGTCGATGCGATCCACAAGCCCCGACTGAACCATGTACCAGCCGATTGCGCCCTGCATAGCGCCGAGGGCGAGGACGCCGACGAGCTTCGGTGCGAGCCCTGGCACCAGTGCGCCGCGCAACCAGAACACCAGGAACGGAGCGGCGAAGGCGATGCCGATCAGCCGGCCGAGGAAACGATGCCCCCATTCCCACCAGAAGATCGTCTTGAACGCGTCGAGCGACATGCCCTGGTTGACGACGTGATACTCCGGGATCGCCTTGTATTTGGCGAATGCCTCCTGCCAGTCGGCGTCCGACAGCGGCGGGATCGCACCCATGATCGGCCGCCACTCGGTGATCGAGAGCCCGCTGTCGGTGAGCCGCGTTGCGCCGCCGACCAGGATCATCAGGAAAACGATCGCCGCGACACCGAGCAGCCAGGCGCGAACGAGCCCGCCATCCGTGGACGTCCGCACCATGCCGCGCCCCTCTGTCATCGAGACGGCCATTCCGCTTCACCTCTCCATCGAACCGGACCCCGGGCGTAGCGGGCGCGGGCCCACCCTGCAATGCGCCCAGGAAGCGCAGCCATTGGGCAAGTGGTCTTGCGTCGGGCGGCAGCTTCTGCCCATTACAGGGTGAGCCCAACCCGCGAAGGAGCGGCCATGACGATGCGAACCCGCAAGCTGCTCGGCACCGTGATGCTTCTGGTGCTGGTTGTCGTCTATGCGCTGCTGGCGCTGGCGGCCGCCGTCGTGCTTCAGGTCAACAACGCGAGTAAGATCGCTGAGCTGATCTACTACGTGGTGGCCGGGCTGCTGTGGGTGCTGCCCGCCGCCTGGATCGTCTCGTGGATGTCGCGACAAGACACGACGGGCTGAGCCGGCGTTCCTGACCGGTCAAACCGCTTGCGGCAGCGCCACGCGCCGGACCGCGTTCCAGACCGCGAACGGCACGCCAGATAGCATCGTCTCGACGTAGCGCAGATCCTGGAAATCACCGTTGAGCGACAAGCGCGGGATGGCCATCAGCGCGTCGCCGGCGGCTCGATGAACGAGCCCTTTCCGCGTCGTCACGGCGGTTACGAACCCGGCCTCCGCAGCAAGGCGGAACTCGCGTGGCCCGGCGGCGCGCCGGCAGCCGTAGGGATAGCTGAAATGCCGGCACGAGCGGCCGAGTTCGTCCTCGATGCGGCGACGGCTTTCGACCATCTCCCGCTGCGCCTCGGCCTCGGAGAGCTTGCTCAGCGCGAGATGGCGGCAGGTATGGGCGCCGACCGTCATCAGCGGGTCGCGGGCGGCCGCGCGGATCTCGTCCCAGGTCATGACGAGGCGGCGGCAGAGCTGAGCAGCATCTATGCCTTCCGCCATGGCCATCCGGCCGACGATGTCGCGCGCCTCGGCCTCGGGGCGGGCGCGGAGGTCCCAGTAGATCGACTGGAAGACGCGATGCTTGGCGGCGAGGCTTCGGCAGTCGAGTTCGCGCACGCCTTCGGCGATGGGAGGCACCACCGTGTCGGCACGGCGGATCACCTCCTCGAGCACGAGCCACCAGAGGTCGCCGCGACCATCGGGATAGTCGGTCGGCACATAGAGCGTGTAGGGCGCGCCGAGGCGGCGGAGCACCGGAAAGGCGTGCTCCATGTTGTCCCGGTAGCCGTCGTCGAAGGTGAAGCAGGCAAATGGCCGAGAGCCGCCGCCGGCGGCAAGCCGCCCGGGGACCTCGCCGATGTGAACCAGGTCGAAGCCGAGCTCGATGACGCGCGTAACGACGGCTTCGAGAAACGCCGGCGTAATGCGCAGGATGCGGTTCGGCTCGAACGGCGCGGCCGCTGCCGGCGACACGTGATGCATCATGAAGACGACGCCAGCCCCGCGTGTCAGCGGTGCCGCGAGCGACCCTGCACCCGAGTAATGGAGTGCGGACAGACCGGCTTTCATCAGGGTCGTAACGTGTCGGCCCATGTGTGCTGAAATCCTCAGACCTTTGCAGTCGCAAAAAATGTGCCGTGAGCGCAGTCATGGGCCGCAACCCGCCCGCGCGGTCTCGGGAGCTCGTGCTGTCAGGCATACGAGCACCGAGTGCACTTCCGTCTTGGCGCTGCCGGCCACCGGCCTGCGCGACCGGAACGGACGCGCAGGCTCGACGGCATGCAAGGATCGTGCGAACCGCGCCGAAGCGTCCGTCACCGGCTCGTGCGGCGCGTCGATTGGTTAAGATCCGCCGCAAAACACCCATGTTGGCGGCGCGCAAGGCCATTCTCGCCTTGCCTGCGCGAGCCGGACGCGGGACTGGCGGCGCTCCGGGTCGCGCGCGTTGGATACGAAACTCACCTGCTGGCGATCCGGTGACGAACGTCCTGTCCAGGCGATCCCGATCCGGGGCATCTTGAGCGTCAGGCGTGTCAACCTGCGCGGAGCTCCGCAGGTCCACGCCCCGCACCGCGCAGCAGCCGCTGTACGGTGCTCGCCGTCGCCGCACGCCGCTCGTAGTGTAGCACGTGGATGTCGGTCACCTCGAACCCGAGCAGCGTGCCGGGCGGATCCTGCAGCACGCTTTGGCGCTTCCTGGCCTCAGAGACCGTGATGCCGGCATCGAAGCGGCCCTGGATCAGTTCGAACAGTTCGCGCACCGGCTCGTGGCGGCCGGCGACGAGGATGACGTCGTACGCCTCGTCCAGAGCGTCGAGCACCAGATTGAGCTGGTCGGGATCGACGTCGGCGTCGTCGGTGGCCATGGCCCCGCCCGAGGCGAGAACATGCACCTCGCTTTGAGGATCGCGGCGGATCACGTCCTCGAAGCTCGCCGCACCTTGCAGAAGATCGGTAAGGCCCGGCGTACGCTGAACGCCGAGACCGACCGCCATGCCGGCGCCGTCGAGCGCCCAATCGACGAGGATCACGTTCCGTCCCGCTGAGGCGAGGGCACGAGCGAGCTGGCCCGCCTCGGCGGCGGCGTCGACGGCATTCGTCTCGCCGACGACGAGGGCGCGATAGCCGCCGTTACCCGGCATCAGTGTCGCAAGACGTGCCGCCAACGCATCGATCGTTGTCAGGGGCTCGGCCGCGGCAAGACCCTTTGCAGCCGCCTTCGCCGTCTCGGCCTTGGCTTTGCCGGCGGGCTTCTGGGGCACCGCGGCCCGGCTCGCCATCGGCGCTGCCGGAGCGGATGCGGCAGCTGCCGGACGCACGGCAGTGGGCCGCATCGGCGCGGCAGCGTCGTCGTACACCGCGGCGGTGCCGTGCGTCCCTCCGGCCGGCAGGTGCTGCTGGCGGGCGCCGACGAACAGTGCCTTCGAGATGACCCATGCGATGCCGAACAACAGCGCGGCAGCCGCCACCAGCGCGGCATAGGGGCCCTTCCGGGGGAAGGTCGGCACGCTCGACGCCCGCGCCTGGGTGATGATCTGCGCCTCGACGGGCACGGCGCCCGGCGTGGCGCGCGCCTTGTTGGCCTCGAACTGGGCCTGCAGCCGCTCGAGCTCGGCACGCTTCGAGCGGGCCTCGGCCTCGAGCTGCCTGAGCTTGACGTCGTCGCCGCCCGTGCTCACGACGCGGCTCTTCAAGAGGTCAATGCTCCTCGTCACCGACTCCTCGCGCGACAGCGCGGACTTGGCCTCCTTCTCGAGGCTTTCGACGAGCTTACCAACTTCCCCCCCGATCTGGCGCTTCAGGCCGGCAAGATCGGCATTGAGCTGCTGCATGCGCGGATGGCCGGGCAGCAGCGTTGCCGACAGCTCGGCAATCTGCCGCTCGACGCGGACACGCTGCTGTACGAGGTTCTGGATCAACGGCGAGCGCTGCACATCCGGCAGCACATCGGCCGAGCCGGAGCGCACCAGCTCGCGGGCGGCCTTGGCTCGCGCCTCGACCTCGCTGCGGGCGGCGCTGGTACGCGACAGCTCGGCCGTGAGCTCGCCGAGCTGCTGCTCGATGAGCGCGGTGCGCTGCGGTCCGCCGACGAAGCGGTCGGCCTTGCCGCGGAACCGCTCGACCTCGGCCTCCGCGGTCGCGACCTCCTTGACAAGCGCGCCGATCTTCGGCCCCAGCGCCTTCTGCACCTCGTCGGTCTCGCTCACCCGCATCGTGGCGAGCGAAGCCCGATAGGTCTCGGCAATGCGGTTGGCAACGTCGGCGGCGAGCGCGGGATCGGCGGACGTGAAGCGGACACCGATGAAGCGGCTTTCTTTCGGCGAGTAGACCTCGAGGCTCTTGAAGAAGGCGCCGAGCACTCGGTCCGCCTCGCTCTCTCCGGCGCGGACACCGCCCATGCCGACCATCCGCGACAGGCGCCCGAACGTGTCGAGGTGGCCGAGCGCGGTGTTGAACTCGACCTTTCCTGCGAGTTGCATCTCCTCGGCGATGCGGCGTGCGAGGTCGGGTGACATCAGCGCACGCACGTGCGTGTTGATCGCTTCCTTGTCGACGCGGACGGCGATGGCGTCGGGAGCCGCAGCATCGCGCCTCGGGTCGGCGAACGGGTTCTGTGCGCCTTTCGCGACAACCGCGAGCTGCGCCTCCGATGTGTAGCGAGGCGCCATCGTCGACAGCAGGCCGTAGGTGAGCGCACCAGCCGCCGCCGAGAGAACCGCGATGCGCGGCAGACTCCGCAGCAGCGACGACCACAACCCGGCGATGTCGATATCGTCGGGGGACGCGGGGTGGGCAGGGCTCGGGAAGGAACGGGGCATGGGGCGGGTCCGGATCGGAGAAATCTCCGCCCGATTAGAGGCATGTTCGGTAAGCGAACGATTAACCCGGGCACCGAATGTCCCACCGATGCACGCCGCGTCAGCCTTTCTTAACCTCTCAGCGATTAGATCGGGGGCGATCGTATCGTCACCAGGACTGCGCACATGCCGAAGCGTCTTGCCCTCATTGCGGCCCTCCTCGCCATGCTCAGTGGCGGATGCGCCCACGCGCCTGACTGGCTCGCGGCCGACGGCTGGGAGGCTCGCGACGATGCCCGCATGGCGGTTGCCGCGGAAGCTGGCCCCGACGGCTATCCGGTACCGGTCGGCCCAGGTGCAGTCGCCAGCGCGGAGCATGTTTCCTGGGGCGAGCCGACGATCGTGCCCGCAGCCCTCATCGGTCCGAAGGCGGGCGCCGACAGCGACGGTCCCTATCTGCTCGACACCGGCGACCGGCTGCGCGTGTTCGTCTATGGCCAACCCAACCTGTCGCGCCTCTACACGGTGGACCACAGCGGGATCATCACGGTGCCGCTGATCGGCGCGGTCAGGGCGCGCGGTCTGACGACCGCAGCGCTCGAGAGCGCCATCCGCTCGCGGCTCGGCACCCAGTTCGTCCGTGACCCGCAAGTAACGGTCGACGTCCAACAGAACCGCCCGTTCTTCATTCTGGGCGAAGTTCGCAATGCCGGCCAGTACCCCTATGTGTCCGGCATGACCGTCGAGACGGCGGTCGCCATCGCAGGCGGCTACACCGAGCGCGCGTCCTTGCGGAAGTTCCGGCTGACGCGCCGCATCAACGGCTACGTCGAGCAGATCGAGGCGCCGGGCGACTACGTCGTGCAGCCGGGCGACACGGTATTCGTCTTCGAGCGGCTGTTCTGAGCGCGGACAGGACGGGCGGCCAGGCCGTGGCACACGAGCTCCGCATCCTGCATTGCATGCGCGCCCCCGTCGGCGGCCTCTTCCGTCACGTGCTGGACCTCGCCGGGGAACAGGCGAGCAACGGCCACCAGGTCGGCATCCTGGCCGATTCGACCACCGGCGACCGCCTCACCGACGACCGCCTCGAAGCGCTGCGTCCGCGCCTCGCGCTCGGTATCACCCGAACCGCGATGTCGCGCCGGCCGGGACCCGGCGATATCGGCGTGGTGCGCTTCACGGCCGCACTGGCGGAACGCCTCGGCGCCGACATTCTGCATGGCCACGGCGCCAAGGGCGGCGCTTTTGCCCGGCTCGCCGGACGCAGCCTCAAGTCCACCGGCCGTCGCCTCGCGACGTTCTACACGCCCCACGGCGGCAGTCTCAACTATTCGCCCGGCTCGCTCGAGGGCCGGCTGTTTCTAGGGCTCGAAAAGGTCCTGCACCGGATTACCGACGGCCTCGTCTTCGAGAGCGCCTATGCCGCAGAAGTCTACGCAAGAAAGGTGGCGAATGGTGCCGTCCCGGCCCGCGTGGTGCCGAACGGCCTGCAACCGGCCGATTTCGTCACACACGCGACCGTGCCCGGCGCGAGCGATTTCCTGTTCATCGGCGAGCTGCGCGAGGCCAAGGGCATCGACGTGCTGCTCGCTGCGCTGGCCCGCGTCAACACGCAGCGTCCCGCACGGGCGACCCTCATCGGCTCCGGGCGCGATCTCGAGCGGCTGAAGAGCCTTGCAGCCGATCTCGGCCTGGGCGATCTGGTGAGCTTTCCTGGGCCGATGCCGGCGCGCGACGCCTTCCCGCTCGGCCGGACGCTGGTTGTCCCATCGCGGGCGGAGAGCTTTCCCTACATCGTGCTCGAGGCCGGCGCGGCAGGCATGCCGCTCATCACGACGGGGGTCGGCGGCATTCCCGAGATGCTCGCAGGCACCGATACACCTATGCTGGCGGCCGGCGACGTCGAGGCGCTCGCGGCCCGCATGATCGAGGCACTCGACAGCGAGGCGCTGTTGCGCGCCCGTGCGGCTCGCTTCAAGGCCGTGGTCGGCGAGCGCTACACGGTGGCCGGCATGACACGAGCGATCGTCGATTTCTACGCCGACCGCCTCGGTTAAGGTAAATCTCCGGCTGACGGCACACGGCGCGCCGCCGGGGGCCAACTGGCACGTTGAGTGCTTTCTTGCGAGCTGCAGCGACACCGCTGTTCCTCGATCGAGCAAAGCAACAGATGCCCAAGTCCCTACCCGACGTCGCGTTCGGCTCAGCTCTGGCCGCCGAGGTGCGCATGCCGCGCCTTGCCGACCGGACCGACCCCGGCACGTCGAGCCTCGTCTCCGCGCCGGTCCTCAACGCACTTGCCCGCGTCGCCGACCTCGCGACCGTGACCCTCGTGGGCCTGCTGATCGCACTGGCCTATGTCGCGGATGCCCGCCTGAGCCCCGGCGCCGTCTATCCGACGGCGATTGCGCTAATGGGCGTTCTCACCGTCGGCGCGTTCGAGGTCTTCGGGCTTTACACCGTTTCCTCGTTGGCGGGCGTGCTGCATCGCATGGCGCGCATCGTGCTGGCTTGGACGATCGCGTTCGCGATGCTGGTGGCCGCGCTCGTCTTTCTGAAGATCGGCAGCGAGGTGTCTCGCGTCTGGCTGGCCGCCTGGTTCATCGCCGGCGCAACCGCGCTCATCGGCGAGCGGATCGTGCTGGCCGCAGTCGCGCGCCGATGGCTGGCCGCGGGCCGGCTGTTGCGACGTGCCGCCGTCTACGGGGCAAACGACGCGGCCGAAAGCCTGCTCGCGGCGCTGGAACGCGATCCGGGCAGCGACATCCGCATCGTCGGGGCCCATAAATGCCGACGTCATCAAGGGTCATGAATTCCTGGATCAGCAGCCGGTCG
>CAYYGO010000021.1:48259-64376 GCA_964471635.1 uncultured Hyphomicrobium sp. | reverse complement strand
CAGCCCGGCGGCGCGCCTCCTCCTCCTCGGCTTTGCGCTTGGCTTCCGCCTCGGCCGCTGCGGCCGCCGCAGCCCGGCGGCGCGCCTCCTCCTCCTCGGCTTTGCGCTTGGCTTCCGCCTCGGCGAGACGACGCTCCTCCTGGGCTTTGCGCTCGGCCTCCGTTGGTGGCAGCCGTCGCGGATCGACGAATGACGGCGGCTGCGACTGTTGCGCTTCGACCCGATCGCGGGCGGGGGCAAAAATGCCCGCAACGGCGATTGCGACCGCGAGGGCGGCGAGCGTGTCTTGTAGTGCGCGGCTCCCCCTCATGGTGCTAGTTCCTGAGCCGGGCGATGGCGGATTCCGCCGTGCTGCAACCGTCGCGCTGGCGGGCACGCTGGTAGAAGGCAAGCGCCTGCTCGCGGCTCTTGGCGACGCCGAGGCCATGCTCGTAGAGCGCGGCCAGGAAGCATAAAGCCTGAGCGTCGCCGCTTTCTCCCGCCAACTCCCAAAGCAAGCGCGCCTTGCCGTAGTCCGGCGGACCCGTCACCGGCTCGGCGTACAAGGTTCCGAGTTGGGTCATCGCCCACGCGATCTGCCCGCCGCCGATCGAAAGTCCGATCGACCGGCGCAACCAATAGCGAGCCTCCTCGATCTCTGCCGGAGTGCGTTGCCCCTGCAGCGCATTGTCGGCCAACTTCAACGACGTGGCGAGATCCACGCCAGCAGCCTCGCGACCCGACGGACTGAGGGCAGGGTTGGCGACGACGTCGGCCAATGTTACCGGCGCGGCAGTTGCAGGGATTGTTGCGACCGGCCTCGGATCGGCGAGGACTTTCACCGTCTCCCCGACGCCGGACTGGCGGAACGCCACGAGACCGGTCAACGCCGCTGCGATGACGAAGCCGAGCGCGAAGGGTATCGCGGCCGATACGGCCGTACGCCCGGGGCGCGGCGCTCCATCGCCGCCCTCCTTGGGTCGTGGCGGAACCACGGTCGGCAGCGACCGCGCGCTCCCGGCCGAGAGCACCGGAGGGACGACGGGCCGCGATGGCATGATGGTCGTTGGGTCCGCCGCCGTTGCCGATATGGCAGACGCAATGGCACGGCCGCCCGCCTCGGCGTCCGACAACAATGCCAGCTCCCGCATGGGGGCGGGCTCGCGACTCTGGCCGATGCGCAATTGCGAAAGCTCGCGGCCAGCCTCGGCCATCGCGTCGCCCGCAGGCGCGTACATAGCACCGGCGACGGGCTCGCCAACCGCCGGCTCGTGGCTCTTTGCGCGAGCATCGCTGTTCAGTTCGGCGATCAGCGCGGCGGCCGTCAGTGGCGGCGGAACGATATGGGGCCTGATGCTCGGCCACGCCGTTTCGGACCGAATGTTCGCGGCAGGCACGCTCACGACCACCGGAAGACCTGCGACAAGCGGCGCGGCGGTGGCGACCTCGGGCCCGACGGACATCTCGACGCCGTGCGGGGTGAGGCGCGTCTCAAAAGGTAGCAGGTCGCCCGCAGGCCAGCCGTCAGGCAGCGGCGCCGTCCCGGTTGGCGCCTGAGGCTCGATGGTGAAGGCGGCGTTTGCTGGAAGGAGCCAGAGCCCATGCAGGCGGATCAGCGCGAAACCGCCTTCCCTGTGATCCTTATCCTCGATGACGTCCAGCCGGATCTCGCTCACGGTGCGACCTCGATGGAGCTAGATGGAGCACGACTGGCCGGCTCGCCACGATGTCGCAGGTGTCCGAAACGCGACGCAGCATAGATGACCGCGGGACTGCCGTCGAAACGGCACAAGTCCGACTGGTGGCGCGATTTGGCGGTCTTGCAGTGCAGCGGCAATGCGGACATGGAACCCAGTAACGCGACGGTTAGGGCGGGCACCCGAACAGCGAGCACCGCGGCCAGGAACCGGCGGCAGCATCATGGCCCCCCACGTCGGGCCGAGACGCACCCCAGCTTTACGAAACCTCCCGCACCGCTCTTCCGGCGGCTCAACCCTTGAAGACACATCTCGAACCGGGTCCGCTCGGCTCAGTGAGGCGCCGCTCCGGCTCGTCCGTTCAATTATCTCCAAACCATGGCAATAGTGCAACCAACGGCGAGCATTTCGCATCGCGCGCAGGTTGGCGGCAGCACACACCGAGCAGCGCGACCCTCGAACCCCTGCCATATCATTAACATTTTGACAAAGCTTCATAAATTGAACGCGTGCATATCTTGTGAGTCCGCCGAGACGCGATCTGCCGTTGCTCAAATAGGCTTCCGAGCACGCGTGAAATACTGGTCCGCACCGCCGAAAGTCTATTCTTGCATGACCATCTTGGGGCGGGCGAACCGCGTTATCAGGTTATGCATAGTTTGGTGAATATGGTTATGACACTTGCTGCGTTCACGTCTCAAAAGGCCTGTTAGTCAATTGTTAGTATAATCAGGTCTATGACTGGTGTCCGGAAGACCGCGTGCCGCGAGTCGGGGCGCGCCATTATGCTCTAACGGATGACAAGTATTGGTCCTGCGAGCAGGGACCAGTTGTGTGTATTGGAGCGTACAGGACACGGATGATCCGCGCCTGGGTTGCGTAACCTTGATGACGACACGACGCGCCACCCGCCGGTCACATCTCGATGTGCGTTCGCACCATCAGGCTGTTGCTCCTGGCCTGTCTGTCGCTCCCTCTTGCGGGGTGCGTCGTCAGCCCCGAGCGCCTGTCCAATGAACAGTTGAACGCGGCGGTTGCCGATCACCATACCCAGGTGACGGCGAACCAGGAGCCCGTGGGCGGCAGTATCGACCTCTACGAGGCGATGGCGCGCGCCCTCAAGTACAACCTCGACCACCGTGTCGAGACCGCAGAGCAGGCCCTGCGGCTGGGTGAGCTCGATCTCGCCCATTTCAGCCTGCTTCCGAACGCGGTGGCCAATAGCGGCTTCGCCGCACGCGATAATTTCAGTGCCTCGTCGAGCTTCAATCTCACGTCGGGCACGCAGAACTTCGCCGCCTCGACCAGCCAGGAGCGGAAGATCACGTCCGCCGACATCGGCTTCACGTGGAACGTGCTGGATTTCGGTCTGTCCTATGTTCGCGCTCGGCAGTCAGCGGACAAGGTTCTGGTGCAGGACGAGCTGCGCCGCAAAGTCATGCACCGCATCGTGGAGGACGTTCGCAGCGCCTACTGGCGCGCCGTCAGCGCGGAGCGGCTGATGACGCGACTGAAGTCGCTCGAGGGCCAGACGCGAGCCGCGCTCGCCGAGACGCGCAACCTCTACGCCACCCGCCAGACATCGCCGATTACCGCACTCACCTACGAGCGCGAGCTGATCGAGATCAAGCAGAAGGTCGGCGAGATCCAGCGCGAGCTGAACACGGCAAAAGCGCAGCTAGCCGCGCTTATGAACCTACCGCCCGATACGAGCTTTGCGCTCGTGGTCCCGCCACGGGGTCAAGCCCAGCCGGCGCCCGCGCTCGAGCCCGGCGAGATGATCAGCGCCGCACTCTACAACCGGCCCGAGCTGCGCGAACTGCAGTACCGACTTAGGATCAACGAGCAGGAGGCGCATGCCGCACTGCTGGAGTTGTTGCCGGGCTTGCAGCTCTATGCGGGCAGCAACTTCGACAGCAACGATTTCCTGCTGAACGCCCAGTGGCTCAACTGGGGCGCAAAGGCCGGTTGGAACCTGATCAAGGTTTTCAATTATCCCGCACGCCGCGACGTGGTGGAGAGGCAGGAGACGCTGCTCAAGACACGCGGCCTAGCGCTCACGATGGCCATCATGACCCAGGTCCATGTGAGCCGCATCCGCTTCCTGCACGCCAAGAAAGAACTCGAGACGGCGGGCGAGTACCGGGATGTGCAGACCCGGCTGCTGGCGCAGATGCGCGCGGAAGCGGCGGCCGACCGGATCAGCAAGCAGACGTTGATCCGCGAGGAGATGAACACGCTGATATCAGAGGCGAAATACGACATCGCCTACGCGGCACTGCAGAACGGATACGCCAATCTCTACTCGTCGATGGGCCTCGACCCCTATTCCTGGGAGATCGACCGCGAGCAGACGGTGTCCGGGTTGCGCGAGCAATTGAAGGCGTTGTGGATCGAGCGTGGCGACCATGGCGCCGCCTGGAAGAAGCGCGTTGCGTGGACGGAGTAGGAGCGACCAGGGCATGTTCAGTACCCATTTTGGCACCGACATGAGGATGTTCCGGAACATCGCCCTGTCGGCGGCTCTGACGGTCGGATCGCTCGCAGCGACCGGAGCGGCCGGCGAGCCCCTGCGCCCCGACCCCGTGGAGGTGGGCGGCGCCGTCCCGACACGCGGCGTCGTCCGCGCGGTCGATCAGGCAGCCTTCACGTCCGACCTCGGGACGCGCGCGGTGCGCATCGAACGGCGCGAAGGCGAGGCGTTCAAGGCCGGCGACGTGCTCGTCGAGTTCGACTGCCGGAAGCCCCGTGCGGAGGCAGCGAGCGCAGAGGCAAGCCACCGTGAGATGAGGCTCACGCTCGACAGCAACCTCCATCTCGAGAAGCAACGCGCGATCGGACGATACGAGGTCGAGATCTCGAAGGCGCGGCTCAGCAAGTCCGAGGCAGAGGCCGAAGCGCTCAAGGCGCGGCTCGACCAGTGCCGCGTGCTCGCGCCCTACGACGGTCGCGTGGCTCAGCTCTCGATCAATGTCCACGAGATCCCAGCACCCGGCCGTCCGTTTTTGGCCATCGTGGGTGCAGCGCGGCTCGAGGTCGAGTTGATCGTGCCCTCGTCGTGGCTCGGCCGACTGGGCAACGGCGCGCGGTTCGAGTTCACGGTCGACGAGACCGGCCGCACGCACGTGATGCGGGTTGCGCGGATCGGCGCCGCAGTCGATCCCGTAAGCCAGATGATCAAGGTCATTGCCGTGATGGAGGCGCCGGATGGAAGCATTCTGCCCGGCATGAGCGGCACCGCGCACTTCAAGCTCGGAGACGGTTGAGGCGATGTCTCGGGCAGAAGGCCGCCTCCGAAGGATCACAGGGCGACCGGTTGCGACCGAGGCGCCGACGACGTCGGCTGTCGTTCAACCAACATCTCCGGCGGCCGCCAGACCTGAGGGCAAGGCGGAGGCCCGGCCAGTGACCGCCGCAAAGGCAACGTCCGGAGCCGTGTCGAGCGCGACATCGGCGAGCGGCTCCGGCGCCGCCCCTGGGCACGTACACCGTCCACCGGCATCTCGACCTCGGATCGGACCGCTCGCCATCCGAACCGGGGCGACGGCAGCTTTGCCGGCCAGCCCTCGCGCCGGGCCCGCGCCGGTCGCGGCACCGCGCGTCACCCCTCAAACGGCGGACAACCAATCGGCCCTGCTTGCGCTGCTGCGCATCGAAGAGCAAGCCCGGGCTGCAACCAGCCTGCGCGACCTCGGCTATCTTGCCGTCAACGAGACGCGCAAGCTCATTCGCGCGCGGCAAGTGCTGCTGCTCGCCGCGAGCGGTCGGGCGCTGCGCGTGGAGGCGATCTCGAGTGTCGCCGCGGTCGACCGAAACGTCCCGCTGGTGACGTGGATCGAGGCGCTTGCGACGGCAGCCCTCGATACGGCGCCGGCGGACGGGGTGGCGCTCGACACGGCGCCGGGACCCGGAGACGACCGCACGGCATCGACCTATCCGTTCCGCGAGATGTTTCTTTTGCCGCTACGCCATCGCGACGGCACGCCGCTCGGCGCGCTGGTGGTGGCGCGCGAGACGCCCTGGACCGAGCCGGACCTCGCCATCGCGCGGCGGCTGGCGGGCACTCTCGCTCACGCGCGGGCGGCACTACAGGCCCCGCGCCGCCTGCCGCTGCTGGCGCACCTCGACCGGTCGCACGCCGCGATCGGCGCCCTGGCGGCCATCGCTCTCGCGCTCGTTCCCGTCCCGCTGACGGCGCTGGCCCCGGCGGAGGTCGTGGCACGCGGCGCCCACGTCGTGGCGGCACCCCTGGATGGCGTCGTCGAGGAGGTCACCGTCGAGCCCAACCAGCCGGTGAAGGCCGGCGATCTCGTCGTGAGGATGTCGGACACCGTTGCCCGCAACCGCCTAGCGGTGGCGGAGCGCGAGGTGACCGTTGCGGAAGCCAGGCTAAAGCAGGCCACGCAGCTCGCGTTCAACGATCCGCGCGGCATGCACGAGCTCGGCATCGCGCGGGGCGAGCTCGAGATCAAGGTCGCCGAGCGCACCTACGCCGCGGAGCTGGCGGCCAAGACACGCGTGCTGGCACTGCGCGACGGGATCGCCGTGTTCGCCGACAAGCGCGAGCTGACCGGCAAGCCTGTCGCGGTCGGCGAGCGACTGATAGAAATCGCGGACCCGGGCCGGATCGAGCTCCGGATAGAGCTGCCGGTGGCGGACGCCATCGCACTGGCCGACGGCGCACGGGTCAGCGCATTTCTCGACTCCGACCCGATCCGACCCTATGCGGCAACGATCGAACGGTCCGACTACAAAGCACGGCCGGGCGAAGGCGACGTCGCCGTGTTCCGTATCGTCGCCTCGATCGAGGCCGGCGACCGCGAGCTGCCCCGGCTCGGCGTCCGCGGCACCGCCCAGATCTATGGCAGCGACGTGCCGCTGGCGTTCTACCTGTTCCGTCGCCCGATCGCGCACTTCAGGCAATGGACGGGGCTGTGATGCAGCCGAGCCCGCCCATGAGGCTGCCCGAGTTGCGCCAGGAGCTGCGCCTCGAGCGCGGTGCGACGGGTGCCGGAGGGGAGCCTACCTGGCTCGTGGTCGATCCTATGGCCGGTCGCTATATCCAGATCGACGCCACAACCCACGTGCTGCTGACGCTGTGGACACCGGGCGGCTCGGCGGCAGAGCTGGCCAAGATCGCGTCGGGCCGCACGGGGCTCGAGATCGAGCCGGCCGAGGTCGAGGAGCTGGCTCGCTTCCTCGATCAGCAACGACTGACAATCGAGCCGCTGCGTGATGGCTGGAACAGCTATGCGGCGGATGCGCGCCGGCGCGATCACGGCTGGCTCGCGTGGGCCGTGCACAACTACCTGTTCGTCAAGATCCCGCTCGTCAGGCCGCAGCGCTTCATCGATCGGACGCTGCCCCTCGTCGCGTTCGCCTTCGGCCGCGCCTTCTGGGTCGCGATCGCAGCGACCGGTTTCGCCGGACTTTACCTGGTGTCGCGGCAATGGGAGGCGTTCACCGCGACCTTCGTCAGCTTCCTGTCGTGGGACGGCGCCGTGACCTTCGCCATCACGCTGGCGGTGGTGAAGAGCCTGCATGAGCTCGGTCACGCCTATACCGCCGCGCGTTTCGGCTGCCGCGTGCCCTCGATGGGCATCTGCTTCATGGTGCTGGCGCCGATGCTCTACACGGACGTCACGGACGCCTGGCGTCTCACATCGCGCCGCCAGCGGCTGGCGATCGACGCCGCCGGCATGGCCGTCGAGTTGGCGCTGGCGTGCCTCGCTACCATGGCCTGGGTGTTTCTGCCGGACGGACCGCTGCGGGCGGCGGCGTTCTCGGTGGCGACGGTCGGCTGGATCATGAGCGTCGCCGTCAACCTCAACCCGCTGATGCGGTTCGACGGATACTACATCCTGTCCGACTTGATCGGCGTCGACAACCTGCAGGCGCGCGCGTTCGCGCTCGGCCGCTGGCGCCTGCGCGAGGCGCTGCTCGGTCTCGGCGCAACCCCGCCCGAGCCGCTTGCCCGGGGCCTGCGGCGCCTGCTGGTGGTCTATGCGTGGACGGTGTGGGTGTACCGGCTGGTCTTGTTCACCGGCATTGCGCTGATGGTCTACCATATGACGTTCAAGGTTCTCGGCGTGGTGCTGTTCCTGATCGAGATCGTCTATTTCATCGCGCGTCCGATCTGGAGCGAGGCGGCGGCGTGGTGGTCCGAGCGTCGGCGGATTCGCGTCGCGCCGCGCGCCTGGATCTCGGCAGGCGCCGTGGCGGCATTGGCGGTCGCGGCGGTGGTGCCTTGGTCGACGCGCATTCGCGTGCCGGCAGTCGTCGAGGCCGCAGAGCTGTCGCGCGTGTTCCCGCCGCGGCCGGGACATGTCGAGCAGATTCTGGTGGCGGCAGGGCAGCGCGTGACGGCGGGCGAGCCGATCGCCCGGATCTCGTCGGCGGAGCTGGCGCACGAGCTGGCGCTGGCGCGGCGGCGGATCGCGCTGATCGAGATGCGGCTCGCGCGGCGCGGCGCCGACGACGCCGACCGGGAGCGCAGCCTGACGCTGGAACGGGAGTTGCAGGCCGAGAGGTCGAGGCGAGCCGGGCTCGAGAGGGAGGCCGCCGAGCTCGTGCTGAGGGCGCCGCACGACGGTATTGTGGTGGAACTCAACCGCGAGCTGCATCCCGGACGCGCGGTGTCCAGGTCCGAGCACATGGCGACGATCGCCGGCGAGGGCGGGCTCATCGTGCGCGGCTACGTCGCGGGCGAGGATCTGGCGCGGGTCTCGGCCGATGGCCGCGGCCTCTTCGCGCCCGACGACGCGACCCGCCCGAGGCTGCCGGTGGCGCTGGCCGACGTCGCGACCTCGGCATCGCGCTCCATCGAGATAGCCGAGCTGGCGTCCGTGCACGGCGGACCGGTCGCGGTGCGGCCACAGATGGAGACCGGCGGACAGCGGCGACTGGCGCCGATCGCGGCCACCTACCTGACGCGCTTTGCGGTCGATCCGGGCGAGCCGCGACCCGAGAAGGCCGAACGCGGCGTGGTGCTGCTCGAGGGTGCGGCCGAGAGCCTCGCGGAGCGGGCGCTCAGGCAAGTGCTGAAGGTGCTGGTGCGCGAAAGCGGCGTGTGAGACCGCCCGGCCGCCTTACACCTGACACCCTACACCTTACGCCTTAAGCCTTGCACAACCGTCGGACTGCAGGGGCGAGGCCTGGCGCGCAGCGCAGGCCCGGCGTGCAGAACTGGCGGTCGATCTTCGAGTAGGACATGATACCGGTACCCGCCGGGCAGCGTACGACGATCTCGACGATCGGGCCGCGGTCCATCACCGATTCGATTGCCGAGCCGGGGTTCGTGAAGCCCGGATAGTCGACGAATCCTACCGCAGCGGCGAGGCCGGCGGCAAACGTAGAGGCTGCTTTGCGCATGCACCGTTCCATCACGGTATGACGGCGACGGTCATGTCGCCCGCCATAAGCAATACGCAGGCTGACGAATAAGTCCAGCGGCGGGGACAATCAGTACTAATTCAATTCAAGTCTCGAATAGGCAACTTTGAAGAAAACCCAACGAATTAGAGCGTGATGGCGATACATGGCGGCTGAAATAATTCAATTTCAACCCGTCCATTGACGTTTCAGCAATACAAAGCGCCGACGATTACGACGTCCAATGAATGGGCCGCGCCGGGAAATGCATTTCCCGAATCGATGTCACGCGGCGCCCATGAGAAAAATGAAGACACCGACCGGCCCGGCCGCGCCGGACAACCGTGCAGCGACATCGCACCCCCGCGGGCTGCGCAGCGCGATCGCATATCGCGCGCTCGAGCCCAGGATCGCCTTCGACGGCGCGGCTGCCGAGACCGCGGTCGAAGCGATGGCCGCGTCCATCGAAGGGGCGGACGGCGACACCGACGCAGCGCACGAGGCACAACCGGATCTCCCGCAGATCGCCGCAGCGCCGGCCATCGCCTCGACGCCGACGGACGGCCTTGGGCCCGGCGGCGACCTTGCCTTGGACGATAGCTCTGCAAGCCTTGCCGACCTCCTTGCCGGCAGCGCAGACGGCGCCGTAGCCGAGCCGGGGGCCACTGGCGCGACAATCGTATTCGTCGATAGCGACGTCGACGATCTCGATACGCTGGTCGCCGGGATAGATCCCGACTTCGAGATTGTACTGCTGGGCCGCGGACAGAGCGGGCTCGCCCAGATTGCGACGGCGCTCGAGGGGCGAAGCGACGTCGCGTCGATCCACATCGTCTCTCATGGCGAGGCGGGACGGCTCCATCTCGGCACCGACACGCTGAGCGACGCGACGCTTCACCAGCACGACGGCACTCTGGCGGCGATCGGGCGGTCGCTGCAGGCGGACGGCGACATCCTGATTTACGGCTGCGACGTCGCGGCCGGAGAGGACGGACAGCGGCTCATCGGCCGCATCGCAGAGATCACCGGCGCGGATGTCGCGGCATCGAGCGACGAGACCGGATTTGCGGTTTTCGGCGGCGACTGGGTGCTGGAGGTGACAGCGGGCGACGTCGATGCGGGTATCGCGTTCTCGGAAGCCGCACAATCGACCTGGCAGCACACGCTCGCCAGCGCCTCGTTCCAGGAGGGAACGAGCGGCTATGCCGGCACGCAAGACACGATGGTCGACCGCGACAACCCGGGCACCGGATTCGGAAGTGACGCCGTGGTGCGTGTCAACGACGGCAGCCCGAACGACCGCAACATCCTGATCCGGTTCGACAGCATCTTCGGCTCCGGCGCCGGCCAGATCCCGACCGGCGCCGTCATCACCCATGCGGAGCTGCGGGTCTACGTCACGAACACCGACGCGGCCGACAGCGTCGAGATATATCGCATGCTGACGACATGGTCGGAGGCCTCGACCTACACCTCGTTGTCGAGCGGCGTCTCGACCAACGGCGTCGAGGCGGCGAGCACGGCCACCGCGTCGATCAGCTCCGGCAACTCCGGCACGCAGGTGTTCAACGTCACCGCCGACGTGCAGGCGTGGGCCAGCGGAGCCGCGAACTTCGGCTGGGTGATCGCGACCGGCGCGACGTCGGCCGACAACTGGGAAATCACCACCTCCGAAAACGGCACGGTGGGCACACGGCCGCTGCTCTATGTGACCTATGCCGCCCCGCCCATCGTCGATCTCGACGCCAACAACTCCTCCGGCGCGAGCGGGTCCAACTTCAACCGCACCTTCACGGAGGGCAGCGGCGCGGTAACGATCGCCGACGCCGACGCCACCATCACCGACGCCGACAGCAGCAATCTGACCGGCATGACGGTGACACTGTCGACGATCCCGGACGGATCGGCCGAAGTGCTGGCCGCCACGACCACCGGCACGTCGATCACCGCAAGCTACAACAGCGGCACGGGAACGCTGACGCTGTCGGGCACCGACACCGTAGCGAACTATCAGCAGGTTCTGCGCACGATAGCCTACAACAACACGGCTGCAGATCCGACGGGCGGAACCCGCACGATCACGGTCACGACAACGGATGGGTCGGCCACGTCCGCCGCCGCGACGACAACGCTCACCATGAATCTCGCGCCGAACGATCTCCGGGCGCGGCCAGGCATTTCGGCGACCACCATCCTGGGCGACTACAATTTCACGTCCACCGTTGGGTCGAGCCGAGACGACGATGCATCAGCCAACCCCATAACCTGGAGCGGCTCACCCTCCGTGACGACCGGTCAGTCCGGCCAGCCTGGAGCCATCGACCTGACGGGTGGAGCAAGCGGACCCTACGGCGACATCGTCGGGCTGACGACCGGCGGGGCGATGACGATCGCCGCAACCGTTCGCTTCGACTCGAGCACGAACTGGGCCCGCATCGTCGATTTCGGCCAAGCCTTCTCCCAAGGAGTCGGCAACATTTACGTCGGTCGCGAGGACGCAACCAACAACCTGACCTTCACCATCGAGACCAATAACGGAACTCTGGCAACCTACCGTGCAACCGCACTCAACTCGATCGTCAACGGACAGTGGTTGCACTTTGCGGCCACCGTAGATGCCAGCGGCAACATGGCACTCTACGTCAACGGCACGCTAGCCGCGTCGGGGACGGGCATCGTTCTGGCTACGGCGGTCCGAGACAACAACTACATCGGCCGCTCGCACTGGGAGTCGAACGGCGACACGAGATTCGACGGCGCGGTCGACAATCTCCTGATCCTCAACACGGCTCTCGGGGCGGCAGACGTTGCACGCCTCTACCAGCAGAACGGCTTCACGGTCGCCGAAAACTCCGCAAACGGAACGGTTATCGGCGCGGTCACCGCGACGGATGGCGACGCGACCGCCAGCTACACGTACGCGCTCACCAACTCTGCCGGTGGCCGCTTCGCGATCAGCGCGAACGGCACCATCACCGTGGCCGACGGCTCGCTGCTCGACTTCGAGACCACCACGAGCCACACGATCACGGTTCAGGTGACCGACCAGAACGGTCTCAGCCACACCGAGAGCTTCACCGTCTCCGTGACCAACGCCAACGACGCGCCGGTCGATGGAAACGAGACCAACACCGTCACCGAGGACGTGACGCTGACGGTCGCCGACGGCGCAGCCGGGGACCTCTTGAACAATGCCAACGATGCCGACGGCAACCCGCTGACGATCACGGCCTTCTCGGTCGCAAGCCAGGCCGGGCCGTTCGTGGTCGGCACGCCGTACCTCATCTCCGGCGTCGGCACGCTCACCATCAACGCCAACGGCTCATACGCGTTTGCGCCGGCCGCGAATTACAGCGGCGCGGTGCCGGTGGTCAGCTACACCGTCTCGGATGGCCAGGGCGGGACGGACACCTCGACGCTGACGCTGTCGGTGACGGCCGTCAACGATGCGCCCTACGCGCGCGTGCCCTACGGCGACATCGACGGCGTGGCGGGCGAGCCGATCTCGATCCCGGTGCACACGCAGTTCGCCGACCCCGACGGCAACCCGCTGACGTTCGCGGTGACGGGTCTGCCGGCCGGGCTCGCCTACAATTCCGGAACCGGCCTCATCACCGGGACATTGCCCGCCGACGCCGCCACGGCCGGTCCCTACACCGTCACGATCACGGCGAGCGACGGCAACGGCGGAACGCACGCCGAGGTGTTCACGATCAGCGGGCACACGCCGACGATCGGGACCCACAATGGGTCCTGGACGGCGGGGGGCAGCGGCGCTTCGACGACATTGTCAAACGGCATCACCGTCACCGTCTCGACGACGGCCAGCGGCGGCGCGGTCATTGACAGCTTCGCCAACGAGACGCTGAACTCCGTCCCGGTCTTTGGCGACGATGCCGAGCAGGGCACGGTGTCGCTGCAGACCCGAATGCTCTGGGACACGACGCCTGGAACCGCTACCGAGGCGGCGAGCCTCGACGCCGGGTCGGGCACCATCACGCTCACGTTCAGCGCACCCGTCACCAATCCTCTGCTCATGCTGGACCGCCTCGGCGGCTACGGCAACTTCATCGCCAACTCGCTGATGCTGACGTTGCAGACGCCGGGCATCACGCTGGAGGAGGTCGCCGGCAACAAGCATTTCGTGGTCGACGAGACCTCAGGCACGATTTCGCGCACGGTCGGCACGGTCCTCAATGGCACTGCGGGCATCAATTCGACGATCGATCCACTGGAGGGCACCGCGGCGGGCGCCGTGCGGCTCAACGGCACGTTCACGTCGGTGACGTTCCTCGTCACGGCCGCGCCGGGCTCAGTCGAGGGAAGCGGCGGCGACACCATCGAGCTGGCCTTCCGCGTCAATGCGGCGCCGGTTGCGGACAACGAGACCGCGAGCGTGCCCGAGGACCAGACGCTGGTGGTCAATGCAGCCAGCGGCGTGCTGGCGGGCGACACGGACGGCGACGGCCACGCGCTCACGGTGACGCAATTTGCGGTGTCAGGCGTCGCGGGCACCTTCACCGCCGGCAGCACCGCGACAATTGCTGGCGTCGGGGCGCTCACCATCCACGCCGACGGCGGCTACATGTTCGTGCCGGTTGCCGGCTACAACGGACCCGTCCCTGTGGCGACCTACACGGTCTCGGACGGCGCGCTCGCGAGCACCGGCACGCTGACCATCTCGGTCACGGCGGCAAACGACAGGCCTGCCGTCGACCTCGACGGCAGCAGCGGAACCACCTACACGGGCGCCGTCGGATGGTTCTATAACTCGCCGCAAGGGACGCTGAACGGCGACATCACCAGCAGCCAGGTCATATCGGCTGCGGCCGAGTCCGTCGGCGCCGGCCTCGTGCGCGTTGCCGACTTTACGACCGTGCAGATCTCGGGCGCCAGCACCACTACATATGCCGGCGCCGTCGCGGCGAACGACTATCTCCAGTTCGGCTTCACGACCGCCGCCTCGGTCGACGCCGACGACCTGCTGTCGCTGGTTACGATGGCGGACTGGGGTGACAGCGCCGCCTACAAGGTGGCGATCGAGATCTCGGCCGACAATTTTGCGACCCGCACTACACTGGTCAGCGACTATCAAGCGGTGGTGCCCGGCGGCGGAGCCTACGAGACGACCAGCTCCGATATCGCCGACTTCTCGCTGGCCGCCAGCACCACATATGCCGTGCGCGTCTACTTCTACGACGCGGGCGCGACCACGGTCCGGTTCGACGACCTCCAGCTTCACTTCTCGCAGAGCGAGCGCAGCTATGCGGCAACGTATACCGAGAACGGCAGCGCGGTGGCGCTCGCCGATCCGGCAGCGCATGCGCTCGACTACGGCGAGAACGACATCACCCTGCTCAATGTGAATGTAAGTGACCTTTTTGCGGGCGGAGCCGCCGAGGTCATCTCCTGCGGCTCGTCGAGCATACCGCATGGCACGCCGCTCAATGCCCTGGTCACGTTCGGCGGCACCACGTTCATCGTAGACTACGACGGCGACGCCTCTCTGAGCTTTGGCAACAACTCCGGCCCGACCATTCCGGTGGCCGACCTCAACCTGCTGATCGCAGCACTGCGCTACTCGAATACGAGCGATGCCCCGATCGCCGGCACGCGCGACATCACGCTCAGTGTCGTCGACAGCTCGGGCGCGACGTCCCTTGTCGCCACCTCGTCCGTGACCGTCGTTGCCGTCAACGATGCGCCGGTGCTGGGCAGCCTGACTGGCAGCACGGCGGCCTACACCGAGGGTGGCGGGTTCGTCGCGCTCGATACCGACGTCTCTATCCTGGATGCCGAATTGTCGCCGGCGACCTTCAACGGCGCGACACTCACGTTGGCGCGCAATGGCGGCGCCAGCGCCGAGGACCAGCTCGTGTTCGACGGCATCACGGTCACGGTCAGCGGCGCGAATGTATACGTCGGCGGCGTGCTGGTCGGCACCTACACGTTCACAGGCGGACAGATGGACATCGCGTTCGGCTCCGGCGCCACTCAAGCCCGCGTCGAGACGTTGATGCGCAACATCCTCTACGCCAACGCGTCCGATACACCGCCTGCCTCCGTCGTTATCGGCTGGACCTTCAGCGACGGCAACTCCGGCGCGCAGGGCACGGGCGGGGCGTTGACGGCAAGCGGCAGCACGACGGTCACCATAACGGCCGCCAACGACGCGCCCGCTGGCACGTTGCCCGCCACCTTCACGACGACCGAGGACACCGCGCTCGGCCTTACAGGGCTCTCCATCTCCGACATCGATGCCGCTTCGGGCGTTGTCCGCGTCACGCTCGCCGTTGGATCAGGCACGCTGTCGGCCGCATCGGGCGGCGGCGTCACCGCCGGTGGATCGGGCACAGCAACACTGACCCTCGACGGCACCGTGTCCGCCATCAACGCCTACCTCGCCGGAAGCTCGCGCCCCACCTTCACGCCCGCGGCCAATGCGACCGGCTCCGTCACGCTCACCATGACCACCACCGACAACGGCAACACCGGAGTCGGTGGGTCGCTCTCTGATACCGACACAGCAACCATCTCCATCACGCCGGTCGACGACCCGACGGTGCTCGATCTCGACGACGACGGCACCACGGCCAACCGCGACTTCGCCCTATCCTACAGCGAGGGCGATGGCCCCGTACTCCTGGTCGCCGGGAACGCCAGCGTGCTCGACGTCGAGGACCACAGTATCGCGACCGTGACGCTCACCTTCGCCGGTGGCGACATCGGGCTCGACGAGCGACTGACGATTGCCGGGCTGACCTTCGACCCGTTCGTCAATAGCGGACTCGTCGGCCGTTCTGGGCCGGGCAGCACGGCGGTCGAAGTCTATGTCTATGGCAACGGCGTCGTCGAGATCGTCGGCGCGGACAGCTCGCTCCCGCCTGCCGAATTCAGCAGCCACTTGCGCAGCATCTTCTACGAGGTCCTCGGCGAGGTCCCCGGGGCCGCGTCCCGAACGATCTCCATGATCGCCGATAGCAGCAACACCGCCGTCGTTACGATCTCGCTCAATCCCGCGAACGACGCGCCGGTCGACGGCGACGAGAGCAACACCGCGACCGAGGACA
>CAYYGO010000021.1:0-48159 GCA_964471635.1 uncultured Hyphomicrobium sp. | reverse complement strand
ACCGATACCGCGACGCTGACGCTGTCGGTCACACCCGCGAACGACGCGCCGGTCGACGGCGACGAGAGCAACACCGCGACCGAGGACACGACGCTCACCGTGCCGGCCGGCACCGGGCTCCTCGCCAACGCCAGCGACGTCGACGGCAACCCGCTCACCGTCAGCGCCTTCTCGGTCGCGGGCGAGGCCGGGCCGTTCGTCGTCGGCGCGCCCTATCCGATCGCGGGCGTCGGCACGCTCACCGTCAACGCCGACGGCTCCTACAGCTTCGCGCCCGCCGCCGACTACACCGGCGCGGTGCCGGTGGTCAGCTATACCGTCTCGGACGGCGCCGGCGGCACCGATACCGCGACGCTGACGCTGTCGGTCACACCCGCGAACGACGCGCCGGTCGCCATCACGGACACCGGCTCCACTGACGAGAACACCGTGCTGACTGTGAGCACGGGCGGCGGGGCCCTCGTGAACGACAGCGACATAGACGGCAATACCCTCACGGTGAGCGCAGTCAACGGCGTCCTGGCGGACGTGGGGCGGCCGGTGGCGGGAACGGGCGGCGGCACGTTCACGCTGGCCGCGGACGGCAGCTACGACTTCGACCCTGGCACGGCGTTCGATGACCTGGCGCCCGGCGCGTGGAGAACCAGTTCGATCGCCTATACGATCTCGGACGGCAACGGCGGCACGGCAACGGCGACGCTCACCGTGACAGTGATCGGCCGCAACGACCCGGTCGCAGCGGCCGACGACGGCGCGACGACGGACGAGGACACGTCGGTCGTGACCGGCAGCCTCGCCGGACTGCTTGCGAACGACCTCGATGTCGACGGCGATCCGTTGACGGTGTCGGCCGTCGGCGGCAGCCCGTCCGGTGTCGGATCGCTTGTCGCGGGCTCGAGCGGAGGAACGTTCGCGATCGCCGCAGACGGCAGCTACGTCTTCACGCCAGGCGGCGATTTCGACGACCTGGCACCCGGCCAGTCGCGGACGACCAGCGTCGTCTACACGGTTCGGGATGCCGCCGGCGCCGAAGCGACCGCGACGCTGACGATCACGGTCATGGGAACCAACGACGCGCCGGAGCTCGGACCCATCGTCGCGCCGCCCGCGCTGGATGGCGCTGCCGTCAATTTCGACGTCTCGGGCTTTGCCTCAGATCCCGACGACGGGTCGCTGACCTTTGCGGCGGCCGGTTTGCCGCCGGGCCTTGCGATGGACGCAGCGACCGGCCGCATCACCGGCGTGCTGCCACACGATGCGTCGTTGGGTACCCCTTACAGCGTGACGGTGACGGTGACGGACGGTCAGGGCGGCTCTGCGACGCGAACATTCTCTTGGCCGGTCGGCAACCCGGCACCCGTTGCCGGCGACGACACGGCCGGAACGCGCGAGGATGTGCCGGTGCGGATCCAGGTGCTGGCCAACGACTACGATCCGGACGGCGATACGCTGACCGTGGCCGCGGCAACGGCGGAGCGCGGCACCGTGACAATCCACACGGACGGGACGCTGGGCTACGTGCCGGCGCCTGCTTTCTCCGGCGTCGACCTCATCACGTACACGATCTCGGACGGCAACGGCGGAACCGCAACCGCGACAATCCGGGTCAGCGTCGAGGCGCGGACATTGGTGCTGCTCGACGAGGTGTTCGGCTTCGACGGCGACACACTGGCGACCGACATCGAGTTCAGTGGTGGAACGGAGGCCGACGGCGCGGTGCTGGACGCGGTACGCGAGGCCGGCGACCTGTCGAGCATAGCCGGCACGCTCGACGCAGATGGCGCCGTGCTGGCAGCGGCGAACGGTGTGCGATCGCTGGGCGGCATCGGCAGCTTCGGCGAACTCGATCCGGACGTTGTGGCCGACATGCTGTCGAGCCTGCGCCACGCCGAGCTCGATCAGCTCTCGATCGGCGGCCGCAGCGGCGATCCGCGCGAGGCGGAGGGACACGGCGGATTCTCGCTCAAGGCGGCGTTCGACGGCCAGCGCCAGGGCGGCAGCATTCAGGGCGCGCTCGTCGTGGAAAGTCTGGTCCGCGATCGCACGCTGATGCTGCAGCTCTCGAGTACCGCGAGCCTCGGTGGGAAGAGCGTCGTCGAGTACAGGGTCACGCGCACTGATGGCAGCCCTGTGCCCCCGTGGCTCGGCCGCGCTGGCCCCGATCTGCTGATCGGCGAGCGGCCGGCCGACCTCGAGACGATCGAGCTCCGGATCGAGGGCATCTGCAGCGACGGATCGCGCGTTGTGCAGGACGTGCACATCGATGTCACGACGGGCGAGATCAAGCCGTTGAAGCCGTTGCAGCACGGCGAGGCCGCACCGCTGCTGTTCCGCGATCAGCTCTACGCCGACCGTGAACTTTCACCAGATGAGATCGAGCGGCTGGCGGAGGCGATCATGGCCTTCCGCGCAGCGTGAGGCCGATCCATCCGCGATGGTCTGCGCCAGCGCCGGGAGAGGGCCCCCTCGGCGCCGGTGCAGCCGCTTACGTCGACGGAGCGAGGCAGGAGACGAGGTTGCGAGAGAGGCCTCGCATAAGCGCGAAATACAGGTCCGGCCCGGCCTCGATCTGGCTGCCTTCAGGATCGAGCGTGCCTGCGCGCGACTTGGTTCCCTCCACGACAGTGTCGATCAGCTTCGATTTGAACTGCGGCTCGGCAAAGACGCACACGGCGCCGAGCTCGACGATCTTCCGGCGGATGGCAGCGAGCCGCTTGGCCGAAGGCTGAACCTCGGGCGAGACAGTTATCGAGCCGGCAGCGGGCGTCTCGAATCGCCGCTCGAAATACTGGTAGGCGTCGTGGAAGACCACGAACGGGCGCCCCTTGACCGGCGCGATCTCTCGGGAGATCTCGGTCGCGAGCGCGTCGATGCGGGTGGCGACACCCTCGGCATTGGCGCGGTAGACTGAGGCGTTGGCGGCGTCGGCCTTGGCCAGCGCCTCGGCGATGTGACGTGTCATCGTTGCGGCGTTCGATGGATCAAGCCAAACGTGGGGGTCGGTCCGCGACCCGTCGGCATGATCGTCGTCGTCGTGATCGTCATGATGACCGTGACGATCATGGCCCTTCTTGCCGGAGCCGTGAGAGTGGGTCTCGAAGGTCCGGCCCTTGCGGCGGTCGAGACGCGTCACTCCCGGAGCCTCCTCGAGCGAGACGACGGTCACGGACTTCGGCAGCGACTTGACCAGCTTGCCGGTAAAGGGCTCGAGCCCCTCGGAGACACGGAAGAACACCTTGGCGGCGTTGACCGCCTTCGCATCAGAGGGCTTCATCGCGTAGGTGTGGGGAGATGCAGAGCCATCCACGAGAAGCTTCGGCTTGCCGGTCTCGCCCATGACGCCGGCGACGAGGGAATGGATCGGCTTCGAGGTGACGACGACCTCGAGCGCGGACGCGGTGGCCGGAAATGCACCGAAAACGGCCAGGGTGAGGACCGCTGCCGATGCGAGGCGAACTGTCGCCCGGGTCGTGGCGACGTCGGCGGCTGCGATGCGTGAGGCGGCCGGCGAGCGGTCGGCAACGGAGTGCCGGAAAGCGAAATTCGATTCGGTCGGCATTGTGGCTATCCTTTCGCATGTGATGTTCGACACGACAGGTTCCGACGACCGGCCAAATGCCGTGCCACGACGAATTCACAGGGCCCGAACGTCTGGAGTGATCGAACCCCCATTTGCCGAGCTTGATAGTATAATATACTATAACAGATGCTGCCGCCATAGCTGCGGCACGAGGACACGGCGCTGCGGGTCAGCAACGCGTTGAGCCGCGACGCTTGGCGGTCGAACGGGGGGAGGGGGACAGCCAAGCGTTCGCCGCCCGGATCGCGGGTTGATGGCAAGATGATCGCGGGTCGACCCGCCGTCGGCGAGGATGCCAGCGAGCAGCGGGCCGGGGTCAGGTTGCAAAGCCACTGCGGCAACAGGAAGCACTTATGGTTGGCTGCCGCGAGTAGAATTGGACAATGGCGCCTCGCTCGCGCGAGCCGTGGAGCGCGGGCGCGCGCTATCGAACGGAGTGCAAGCGGGCCCGCGCGCAACTGCCGGCGGAAACCGCCTGGTTTGCCGCAAGCTCGCCCCAGCCCTAAATCATATAGACTGTGATTTGGAGCGCCGCCGCGACGGGTCGAGTCGACTGATGCCATCGAGCAAGGCGGCAGCAACGCTGGAGCAGAGGATTCGGGCCATGACTTGGAACAAGCCGAACCAGGTGACGCGGCGCCGCGCCGGCCTCGCCGGGGCGGGGATCGTCGCGGCGGCGCTGGCGGCTCCCCTGCCGGCGGCAGCGCACCCTCACGTGTGGGTCACGGTCGAGACGACGGTCGTGTACGACAACGGTACAATTGCCGGCTTTCGTCATCGCTGGACCTTCGATGAACTCTACACGACGATGGCGATCCAGGGGCTAGATGCGAACAACGACGGCACCTACGATCGCAAAGAGCTTGCAGAGCTGGCGCAGGTCAACATCGACGGGCTCAAGGAGTTCGACTATTTCACGCAGGCGCGGCTCGGCGCGCAAACGGTGAAGCTCGCCCCGCCCAAGGACTACTTCCTCGAGATGAAGGACGGCGTGCTGGCGCTGAACTTCACGCTGCCGTTGGCTCAGCCCGTGCTGGCCGAGGCCGAGGGTTTCAACTTCCTCGTTTCCGACCCGAGCTTCTTCATCGCCTTCGATTTCGCCAAGGACAAACCAGTGCAGCTGAGCGCGGGCGCGCCGGCTGGCTGCGAAGCCAGAATCTCCACCGTCGAGCAGGACAAGGCCGAGCTAAACCGACTGGGCCAGGCCTTCCAGCAAGAGTTGGGTGGTCAGGCATTCAACATCGGGCCGCAGAAGACGATCGCCATCAGCTGCACCAAGACCTGAGCCGGGTGAAAAATATGCTGCGCGCCTTGAAATGCCTGCTGGCGGTGATCGTTCTGGTGCTGACCGCGGGGTCACTATCGGCCCAGGACGCAGCGCCGCAGCGACCGCTTCCGGGGCTGGCGCCGCCGGCTAGCGAGCGCGGGCTCAATGCGCTGCGGCCCTCCGCACAGGCCGCCGCACCGCCCGTGCGAGCGGCAGAGATGGGTGTCGTCGACCGCGTATGGGCATGGGTGTTGCAGACACAGCAGCGCATCAACCGCGAGTTGGCACAGGCCGTGCGCGGCCTCAAGACAGACCCGATCAACGCCGCGTTCGTGCTCGCCTGGCTGAGCTTCGCCTATGGGGTGCTGCACGCCGCCGGACCCGGCCACGGCAAAGCGGTGATCTCGGCCTATGTGCTCGCCAATGAGCGGACCGTGCGGCGCGGCATCTTGCTGTCGTTCATGGCAGCATTCTTCCAGGGGCTGTCGGCGCTGCTGGTGGTCGGCATCCTGTCGGTGCTGCTCAAGGCAACGAGCCTGACGATGCGATCCGCCGAAGCGTGGATCGAGACAGTGAGCTGGGCGCTCGTGGCCGGCGTCGGCGTGTGGTTGCTATGGAGCCAGGCGAGGCCATGGCTGGCACGTCGCACGGCGGCTGCGGCGGCACCGGCCGCTGCGGCATCCGGCCATGTCCACGGCCCCACCGGCGACCATGGCCACGCCCACACCGCGAACCATGCGCATGATCATGGAGCGGGCGACTGCGGCTGCGGCCACACTCACCATCATGCTCGCGACGATCATGCTCAAGGTCGCGCGCACACTCCACATGGTGACCTGCACGGTGCGGGCCACGGCGACGACGCCCATCTGCATGGCCATCCCCACCGCACCGACGGCGCCCACGGCCACGTTCACACCGACGACTGCTGCGGCCATGCCCATATGCCGGCGCCACGGGATCTCGAGGGTGCCTGGAGCTGGCGCAAGGCGATCGCACTCGCTGTTTCGGTCGGCATTCGCCCATGCACCGGCGCGATCCTTGTGCTGCTGTTCGCCATCTCGCAGGGGCTCTGGTGGGCGGGTGTATTCGCGACCTTCGCAATGGCGCTTGGAACCGCGATCACCGTCTCGGTATTGGCAGCACTTGCCGTCGGCTCGCGCGAGCTGGCGACCCGCATGGCCGGCGGCGACGGCGCCTGGGCAACCCGCATCGCGGCCACCGCAGGCGTCGTCGGCGCGGTGCTCGTGATCGCGCTCGGCATGGCCGGGTTTGTGGGCTCACTCAAAGGGCCAGGCGCCTTTTGACACGGGGCCATGAGCAAGCTGTCCCGTGTGCGGCGCCTTGATGATCCCGATGCCGACGGCAGTTGCTTAACCAGAGGCTAACGGAGGTACTGGCGCCGCCCGCGAAATGACGCTTCAATGACACCTGGTCATCATTTGTTAACCAGGAGTTGATGCCCATGGAAGCAGCGGTGGCCCGCGTTACTTCTTTGCTGCGGCACTGCCTTTGGCGACCGCGCCTTGCGGCGGTGGCGCTGCTGGCCCTGCTCCCGGCGCTCGGCGCCATGATCGCCGCTCCGCCCGCGAGCCAAGCTGCCAGGCCGTTCGAGACGGGCTCCATCGACAGCGGCGACATGGAGCTCGTGGTGCTCGAGGTCGCCAATTGCCTTTATTGCCGCCTGTTCCGCCGGGACGTTCTGCCCAAATACGAGGCCTCGCCGCGTGCCCGCCGCGTGCCGATCCGCTTCGTGGACCTCAACGATGCGGAGGCGGACAAGCTCGGTCTCGACGGGCCGGTGCTGATCGTGCCGACCGTCGTGTTCGTCAAAGGCCGGCGCGAGATCGGACGGGTGCCGGGCTACGTTGGGCCGGAGAACTTCTTCCACGCGGTCAATCACCTGATCGGGCCGAGCCTCCTCGACTGACACGAGACGCGCGCCGTCAGCCCCAGCTGATCAGCCCGACGACGGAGGCCGAAAGCAGCGAGACCAGGAAGCCGGCCAGCACCGAGCGCGGCGCAAGTGCTGCGATCTCGGCCCGGCGCTCCGGCGCCATGGCAGACAGGCCGCCGATGAGGATGCCGAGCGAGCCGAGATTGGCAAAGCTGCAGAGCGCGTAGGTGAGGATCAGGCGCGACCGGTCGGAGATCGCGGAAGCCGGGGTCTTTACCAGCTCAAGGTAGGCCAGGAACTCGTTCAGCACGACTTTCTGGCCGAGCAGCGCCCCGGCAGCCGGCGCCTCGGACCATGGAATTCCGATGGCGAACGCGAACGGGGCGCACAGCGCACCCAGCATGGCCTGAAGGGTCAACGTCACGCCGAGCGGCGCGAGGGCTGCAGCCAGCATCATGTTGACCAGCGCCACCAGCGAGACGACGACGATCAGCATCGCAATGCAGGTGGCGACGAGGTTGAGCCCTTCGAGCGTGCCGTGGGCGATAGCATCCATGCTGGAGCGCGTCTCGCCCGCCATCGACATCTCGCCCGCGACTGGTCCGCCCTCGAAGTCGCGCGGCACCATGAGGCGGGCGATCATCAGCGCGGCGGGCACGTTCATCAGCGACGCGGCCAGCAGGTGCCCGGCGGCGCCCGGCACGAGCGGCGACAGTATCGCGGCATAGAGCGCCATCACCGTGCCAGCGATCGTCGACATGGCCACGCACATGGTGGCGAAGAAAGCGCCGCGGCCCATGCCGGCGAGATAGGGGCGCACCACCAGCGGCGCTTCGATGATGCCGAGGAAGATGCTGGCGGCCGACACGGTCGAAAGCGGACCGCCGGTGCCGACGGTGCGGCTCAAGAGGAAGGCGAAGGCGGCAACCACGCGCTGCAGCACGCCCCAGTGGTAGAGCAGCCGCACGATGGCCGACAGCACCAGAATCATCGGAAAGACACGGAAGGCGAGGACGAAGTTGTTCTCCGGCCGCGCAATGTCGAACGGCGCTGGCGACCCGCCGAGATAGCCGAACAGAAGCTGCGCGCCAGTATCGGTCGCCTTCTGGATCGCCAAAACCGCCAAGCCGAGCCCGTCGAAGAAGATACGGGACGCCGGTACTTTCAACAAAATCAGCGCGATAACCAGCTGAATGACGATGGCACCAACCGCCACGCGAACGACCGTTCGGGCCGGCAGCAGGCGCCGCTCCTCCGACAACGCCCAGGCAATGGCAGGCACCAACACGATGCCGATGAGGCTCTGGGCTGCGAACATTATGTTCCCCCCCGGGTACCGTGGCCTCGCGTCCCGGAAGGCCCCGCGCACAGAGACTAACGGCATACCCGTTGAAGTTGGAGTGGAAAAGTTGCGAGTTACGTGTGTGACAGCGGCCGAGCCGCGTCACAATTTAAAACTAGATTCGTAAGGGAACAGATAGGCGCGCTGCCACATCACGACCCGCGCGTCCCGTCCAGCTCGTCGCTTCCGGCTCGTCCGGCGTGGGCGATGCCCTGGCACCCAGGGTCCAACCCCCGGATCCAAACCCCGGGGCCCACCCACGGCCAGACTGCGAAACGAGATTGCGAAACGAGGCACCGAGCGACATGACCGACCGCAAGCCACCCAACGCGCCGCCGAAGGGGCCTCCGCCGTTGCCGCCGCCGAACGGCTACCGGCCAGTTCAGGACGCGCCGCCCGACGGCCAAAGGACGGCTCATAGAACGATGGGCCACGGCACGACGGGCAGCGCGGGCCGCCAGCCCCGCACTGAGCCGCCGCGAACGGCGCAACCGCAGGGATATCGCCAGCACGGAGGCGGCGACGGCCAGCCGCGCGCGCAGCGTCTGCCGCCTCGCACGCTGCCGCCCGGCGCGCAGCAGCGGCCGACGGGCTGGGCCGAGCGCGAGCGCAAGGAGGCCGAGAGACGCGGCGTCGGCGCGCTCGGCGTCATCGGGCTTGGATTGCTTGCGGTCGTCGCCGTGGCAGGCGCTGGAGCCGGATACCTCTATCTCAACCCGCCGACCGGGTTCATCCGCGACCGATTGGTGGCCGAGGTCAAGGCCCGCACCGGCAGAGACCTCGTGATCGGCGGGCCCACGCGGTTCACGCTCTATCCCTCCATCGGCGTCAGCATGGCGAACGTGCAGCTTTCGGCGCCGGCGGCGATGGGCGGCGCACCGCTGCTGCGGACGGCCGGGCTCGACGTGAGCATCAAACTGTGGCCGCTGCTGACGCGCGACGTCCAGCTCGAGCGCCTGACGCTGCGTCAGCCGACGATCGAGTTGCGCACCGACCGCAACGGACGCAGGTCGTGGGATTTCGCCTCGGGAGAGAACGCCCCTCCCGTACGGCTCGCCGCGGCTGAGATTGCGCAGGCGGGCGCGCGGACCGCGACCGACGTCGCACCCCAGGCGACGCAGGCGCGCCCGGCCACAGGCGCAAAGATCTCGGGCATCGAGCGGCTGGCACTCGAGGATGTGCGCATCGAGAACGGCACGCTGGTGTTCTCCGACGAGCGCGACGGCCAGCGCCATACCGCCACTGCACTCAATGCCACTCTGGCGATGGCCTCGATCGACAGCCCGCTCGACGTCACGGGCAACTTCACCTGGAAGAACGAGCCGGTGAAGGTCAAGGGCAGCGTCACCTCGCTGGCCGAGGTGCTGGCCCAGAAGCCTGCCAAGGTCGCGCTCAACGCCGAGCTGCGACCGCTCTCCGTGACCTATGACGGCGGCGTGACGATGAAGAACGGCTTCGACGCCCGCGGTGCGGTGACTGTCAAATCGGCGAGCCTGCGGTCCTTGGCGGTGTTGGCGGGCGTGGCACTGCCGCCGGGACCGGGCTTCGGCGCGGCGTCGGTCGCGGGAAAGCTCGACGCGAGCTCGGTGCATGCGTCGCTCACCGACGCGACGATCGTGCTCGACGGCACGACGGCCACGGGGGGCGTCGGCGTCGAGACCAAGGGCGCGCGCCCCTACGTCAAGGCCAACCTGAAGCTCAAGGAGCTCGACCTCAACAAGCACCTAGCTGGCCTCGGCGACGGCGCTCCGGCTGAGGCATCCCCCGCACCGGCACCGGCACCGGCTCGGGCACCGACTGCGGCACCCGCCCCCGCGGCTCGCAGCGCGGGCAACCCGTCGTCGATCGAGGATCTCCTGAAGGACGCGCCGACGGCGCCCGGCACCAAGGTCAAAGGCTACGCCCGTCGCGACGCGTGGAGCGAGGAGCCGATCGGCGTTGCGGCGCTCGGGCTGGCTGACGCCGATGTCCGGCTCGAGCTCGGGAAGCTCGTCTGGCAGGAGATCAAGGCCGGACAAACCCAGGTCGCGCTGGCGCTCAAGAACAAAGTGTTGAAGACGACGCTCGACGAGGTGCAGCTGTATCAGGGACGCGCCAAGGGCGTCGTCACGCTCGACGGCAACAGCGGCCAGCCGGCGGTGAGCGCCAACATCACCGCCGACGGGCTGCAGGCGCTGCCGCTGCTCAAGGATGCCGCTGACATGGACTGGCTCGCCGGCACCACCCGCGCGGTGCTTGCAGTGAACGGTCAGGGCGCGACGCAGAAGGCCATAATGGAGAGCCTCTCCGGCAAGGCCGACCTGACGTTCAACAACGGCGCCATCGTCGGCTGGAACATCCCCCAGATGGTGCGCGGCCTGCGCCAGGGCCAGTTCTCCGGTTTCGACCGAGTGCAGACGTCGAAGACCGATTTCAGCGAACTCTCGTCGTCGTGGACGATCGCGGGCGGCGTGGCGCAGAACCAGGATCTTCGCATGACCACACCTTTGCTGCGCGTCACTGGTGGCGGCCAGGTGGGGCTCGGTGCGCGCACCGTCGACTATGTCCTCAAGCCGAAGGTGGTCGCGAGCCTCGACGGCCAGGGTGGCGCACAAGGCTTGCAGGGGCTGGAGATACCGCTGCGCATCCGCGGTCCCTGGTCGCGGCCCGAGTATACGCCCGAACTCGGCGGCATCCTGAAGGATCCGAGCCAGGCGATAGGCGCCATCAAGGAGCTCGGAAAGCAGTTCAAGGGCAAGAAACCGGACGAGATCGTCAACCAGGTACTGGGCGACAATCCCGGCACGGCGAAAAAGGCCAACGACCTGCTGAACAAGCTGCTGAAACCCAAGTCGCCGCCGGCCCAGTAGGCGCGGCGCGTAGGCGCCGCGCTAGGCTTGATCGCCATCAATGCCCGGGCCGTGGCGGTCTCGTACGAAAGTACGAGACCGGCCTTACCGGCGCGAACGCGGCGCGATGGCGTCACGGCCCGCTGGCAGCGGTCCGGTGTGCGAAGTAGCCGTCGTATGAGGTCAAGCCATGCCACAGGATCCGAAAAAACCCGAAACCGCCCAGCCGAGCGTCGCCGCGCTTCCACGGCCGATGGATCCCTTCACTGCCATGCGCGCCGAGATGGACCGCGTGTTCGACACGTTTCTGGGCCCGTCATTCGCTGGCAGTCTGGGACTAGGTTCAGGCGGCCGTAGCCTGTTCGCCCGCCGCCCGGACGGCGACATCGTGGTGCCAAGCGTCGACGTGCGCGAAGTCGACGAGGCGATACTGGTCGAGGCGGAGTTGCCGGGGCTCGACGAGAAGGATGTCAGCGTGACGCTGCGTGACGGCGTGCTGACCATCAAGGGCGAGAAGGCCACCTCGACCAACGAGAAGAAGAGCGACTACCATCTCATGGAGCGAAGCTACGGCAGCTTCATGCGTGCCTTCCGCGTGCCGGATGCGGTCGACGTCGAGAAGGTAAGCGCCACGTTCGACAAGGGCGTTCTCAAGGTTACGCTGCCGAAGGTCGCCGGATCGGCACGCCGGGAGAAGCGGATCCCGATCGGCAAGACATGAGTTTGGGAGCCCGAAACAACTCGGATCAATGGTGGCCGGAGCGCGCGCGAGAGAGCTGGCGAGCCGGCCACCCGAGCTTCGTGTGGCCGGTCGCGACGGTCGCAGTCGTCACACGCTCTTGCCAGCCGTGCCCCCGTAAATCCGCGCGATGCTGCTGACGGGCACGCGCAGGAAATACATCGCGAGGCAGATCTGGTTCCTTATGACGCGCCGAGCGTAGCCGTCGCGTTGATAACGCAGGGCACTGGTAACGGCGCGCGGCCGCAGCAGGATGATCTGCCGCCGCGCCAAGCGGCCTACGATATCGACGTCCTCCATCAGCGGCAGCGACCGGTAGCCGCCGATCTGGCTGTAGAGGGTGCGGGGTATCAACAATCCCTGGTCGCCGTAGGGCAGTCGCAGCAGCGTGCAGCGCATCGCGACGAGGGCCTCGAGGCAGCGCGGCGCTATCCCGGTGTCGTCGAGCGCAAAGCCGAACGCAGCGGCTGCCGGCTCGCGTGCACCAGCATCGACGCGCTCAATGAAAGCGGCGACCTCGCGCTCCCAGCCCGCCTCTAGCACCGTGTCGGCATGGAGAAACAGCAGCCACGGGAAGCGGGCGCGCTCGGCCCCGGTGCGCAACTGGCCGCCGCGTCCGGGCGACGCGATCACGACGTCGACGCCGGCCTGATCGGCGATCTTGAGCGTCCGGTCGGACGAGCCGCCGTCAACGACAATGACCTCGCGCACGACGCCCTCCACCACCGCCGGGACGAGCGACGTGAGGCAGGCAGCAAGCCCCGTCTCGGCATTGAGCGTTGGAATGACGACGCTGATCATGGTTGCTTTTTGCCATATCAGCCCGCACTGCAACAAGTCGTACTGATGATCGCGAGCGGGAAACACGAAGGCGCCCGCAGCAGGCATTTTGTTCTTTATTTGTTCTCAGTTTTGCGTTAGGGTTCCGTGTCGTCATGCACAACGGGGGCCCACGCCATGGCCGGAGTGATCGCTGCCAGTGTCGCCGCGTCGGGGCGGCTCGAGCGCGAGACAGTGCGCGGCGGCCGCGGGGCCAGGACCAACGTGACTGGCCGCTTCGAGAGCGAGCGGCGGGAGGCGTTCGACGACGGCTGGCAGGAGGCAGATGAGCCGGCGCGGCTTGGAACCGAGGTGCGCGACGAGCCTGCGCGCACGATCATCACTCGCAACGACAGCCCCGACATTTCGTTCGACCGCTCGATCAATCCCTACCGCGGCTGCGAGCACGGATGCATCTACTGCTACGCACGGCCGACGCACGCCTACCTCGGACATTCCCCGGGTCTCGATTTCGAGACGAAGCTCTACGCAAAGCCCGATGCGGCGCGCTTGCTCGCCGCCGAGCTCGCGAGCCCGCGCTACGTGCCCGCGACAATCGCACTCGGCACCAACACCGACCCCTACCAGCCGATCGAGAGGCAGAGGGGCATCACACGCCAGGTGCTGGAGGTGCTCGCCGCGGCCCGTCATCCGGTCGGAATCGTGACGAAATCGGCGCTGGTGATGCGCGATATCGACATCCTGGCCGGGATGGCGGCCAGCGGCCTCGCCAAGGTCGCGATCTCGATCACGACGCTCGACCGAACGCTGGCTCGGGCGCTGGAGCCGCGCGCCGCGACGCCGGTCCGGCGGCTCGAGGCGGTCCGGCGCCTGGCAGACGCCGGTATCCCGACGGCGGTGATGGTGGCGCCCGTCATTCCGGGCCTCAACGACCACGAGATCGAGGGCATCCTCGACGCCGCGCAAGGTGCGGGTGCAACGGAGGCCGGCTACGTGTTGCTGCGGCTGCCGCTGGAGATCAAGGATCTGTTTCGCGAATGGCTGGCGACAGAGCGGCCCGATCGCGCCGACCGGGTGATGAAACTCGTCCAGTCGACGCGCGGAGGGCGTGACTACGTAGCGGAATTCGGCGTGCGGCAACGCGGCAGCGGGCCCTACGCGGGCCAGATCGGCCAGAGGTTCCGTCTCGCAACGCGGCGGTTTGGGCTCAATGTGGAGCGGCAGGCGTTGCGGACCGATCTTTTCGTGCGTCCGCCGTGCGCGGCTGGCCAGATGAGCCTGCTGTGACCGTCGGCCAAGGGGCTGCGGTGTCCCGGGACCTCGAGAGCACCTGATGGAGATGTGCCCCGGTGTGCCCGGTATGGGCGTGGCGGACGCTGGTGCACGCAGCCCAGAGCGGCTAACAAGTAAGGCGTGCCCTGTAGCGAGGTGTCAGATGACGGCAGTGCCTGGGTCCCATCTTATCCGAGCGCGGCGGCGCACGGTGGCGGTCGACGTCGGCGGCATCACGGTCGGCGGCGGCGCACCGGTCGTCGTCCAGTCTATGACCAATACCGATACGGCAGACGTCGCCGCGACAGTGATCCAGGTCGCGGCGCTGGCCCGCGCCGGCTCGGAGATCGTGCGCATCACTGTCGATCGGGACGAGGCGGCAAAGGCGGTTCCGCACATTCGCGACGCGCTGAGGTCGAAGGGTATCACGGTACCACTTGTCGGCGATTTCCACTACATCGGCCACAAGCTGCTCGCCGACAACCCGGCCTGCGCGGAGGCTCTCGACAAGTACCGCATCAACCCGGGCAACGTCGGCTTCAAGGACAAGAAGGACCGCCAGTTCGGCGCCATCGTCGAGACCGCGATCCGCCACGGCAAGCCGGTCAGGATCGGCGTGAACTGGGGCTCGCTCGACCAGGAGCTGCTGACCCAGCTCATGGACGAGAACGCACGGAGCGCAGCCCCGCGCGACGCCCGCGCGGTGATGCACGAGGCGATGGTGCGGTCGGCGCTGCTGTCGGCGACCCGCGCGGAGGAGATCGGACTCGCTCAGAGCGGCATCGTCATCTCGGCCAAAGTCTCGGCGGTCCAAGACCTGATCTCGGTCTACACGCTGCTCGCCAGCCGCTGCCGCTATGCGCTGCACCTGGGTCTGACCGAGGCCGGCATGGGCTCGAAGGGGATCGTGGCGTCGTCGGCGGCGATGGGCATTCTGCTCCAGCAGGGCATCGGAGATACGATCCGCTACTCCTTGACACCCGAGCCCGGTGGCGACCGCACACAGGAGGTTCGGGCGGCGCAGGAGCTGCTGCAGACGATGGGTCTGCGGACCTTCATGCCCGTGGTTGCCGCCTGCCCTGGCTGCGGACGCACGACGTCGACGCTGTTCCAGGAGCTCGCGCGCGACGTCGAGACGATGATCCGCGAGCGCATGCCCGAGTGGCGGCGCAACTATCCCGGTGTCGAGGCACTGTCGTTTGCGGTCATGGGCTGCATCGTCAACGGGCCTGGTGAATCGAAGCATGCCGACATCGGCATCTCGCTGCCGGGCACAGGCGAGCAACCGGCGGCGCCCGTCTTCATCGAGGGAAAGAAGGCCATGACGCTGCGCGGCCCCGACATTGCTGGCGAATTCAAGACCATCGTCGAGAACTACATCGAGCGCCGGTTCGGCGCCGGCGGAGATCGCCGCGCCCCGCAACCCTCGGCAATGGTGGCCGAGCCGGCCGCGGAATAGCGGCTCAGCGCGTTCGGCTGACCACGAAGCCTGCGGCGTCGACGAGTGTTGCGGCCCGCGCACCGAACGCCGCGAGCGCCTTGACGGCCTCCGCGTGCGCCTCGACCAACATGCGCCGCGCCGCGTCGGCTCCGACGAGCGAGACCAGCGTCGCCTTGCCGGCGGCGGCGTCCTTGCCGACCGCCTTTCCGACGCTTGCCGCGTCGCCCTCGGCGTCGAGCAGATCGTCGGCGATCTGGAAGGCGAGCCCCAACGCCTCGCCGTAGCGCACGAGCGCGGCCCTGTCGGAGGGCGCGGCGCGCCCGATGATGGCACCCGCCTCCACCGCGTACCGGATCAAGGCCCCGGTCTTCATCGCCTGCAGGCGTCGAACGTGCGAAACGTCCGGCAGCTCGGGGCGGCCGAGCTTATCGGCCTCGAGGTCGATCACCTGGCCGCCGACCATGCCGGCCGGGCCGGCCGCGCGGGCGAGCTCCAGCACGAGCTCGGCGCGCACGACGGCATCGGGGTGGGTCGCGGGCCGCGCAAGGATGTCGAAAGCGAGCGTGAGCAGACCATCGCCCGCCAGGATGGCCGTCCATTCGTCATAGGCCTTCCATACCGTCGGCTGGCCGCGTCGAAGCGCGTCGTTGTCCATGGCCGGCAGGTCGTCGTGAACGAGCGAGTAGCAGTGGACGCACTCGAGCGCGCACGCCACGTCGAGCGCCGCTTTGGGCGGGACGGCGAACAAGGCTGCGCTTTCGAGGACGAGGAACGGCCTCAGCCGCTTGCCGCCGCCGAGGGCCGCATGACGCATGGCATCACGAAGCCGCTCCGGCATTTCGGCCGACCCGCCGCCGACGAGGGCATCCAGGCGCGCGTCGACCAGGACGGCAGACGCGATCAGAGTTTGCGAAATCGGCATGCTTCGCTTAACCAGTCAAAAGGGCTACGTCACGCGCTGCAGCGCTGTGGCCCGGGCCATTTGCACCCGGCGCATGGCACCAGCGTCCGGCCGTGCGCGCCGGGGGGTCGGACCGATCGGGGTATAGCACCGCAGCAGCGGAAGGCCAGCATGGACGACGAGGCGTCCCACGTCATGCGTGAGCTTCGGGAGCGGACCGCGGGCGGTCCAGCCGGGGTGACCCCTGTGCCGGACCCGGATCGGGCGCCGGACCGGGCGCCAGACGTCGCGCCTGAAGCCGAGCGTGCATCGGTCGAGGCTCCCCCCGCGCGCCCCATACCATCGACACCCGCGGTCTATCCGCCTCGGCCCGCGGACGCCGCGACGGCGATGGTCCAGGATCGGGCCGCGGCAGCGGGGGCCGGACCTGCCAGCCGGAACGCGATTACGCCTCTCGGGGTGCCCGTGGCTATCGCGGCAGGCGCGTCGAATGCGGCTGCAGGGCACCTGCGAACCGAGAGACCTCCTACCGGGCACGGGCTGGTGCTGCCGCCCGCCGCGGATGGCTCGCCCAACGAGATGCAGACCTCGAACTCCAGCCTCGACCCACCGCGCCCTCAAGTCCCGCCCGTAGCTTCGGCCTCGCCGGGCGCATGGACGCGGCGCACGGCTTGGGCATCGCTCATGACGCGGTCCCCCTGGCTCGGGTCCTGGACCTGGACCGATGCGCGGGCCCTTCTGCGGCGCGCGGCGATCTACCTCGCGCTATCGTTCGCCGCGTGGTGCGGCTATGTGCTCGTATCGATCGTGGTCTATCGAACGGTCGATCCGCCGACGTCGAACCTGATGATGTTCAACCGCCTTTCGGGCGAGGTGGTGGTGCAGAAGTGGGTGCCGATCGACGCGGTGCCAGCGCAGTTGATCCGCGCAATCGTCGTCTCCGAGGATGGCCGGTTCTGCTCGCATCGGGGCATCGACTTCCGGGAGATCGAGGCTGCGATCGAGCGGGCACGCGACGGCATGCCGCGCGGTGCGAGCACGATCACCATGCAGGTGGCGAAGAACCTCTACCTCTGGCCTGCGAAGAGCTACATCCGAAAGGCGCTGGAGCTGCCGATCACGCTGCTGCTCGAGCTGTTCTGGACCAAGCGGCGCATCTTCGAGGTCTATGTGAACATCGCGGAGTGGGGGCCCGGAGTCTTCGGCGCCGAGGCGGCAGCTGGCTACCACTTCGGCAAGGGCGCCAATCGGCTGAGCGAGCGTGAGGCCGCGCTGCTGGCCGTGGCGCTTCCAAATCCGGTGTCGCGCGATGCCGGCGACCCGGGGCCGGGCACCGAACGGCTCGCGGCCACGATCCAGGCGCGAATGCGCGCCATGAGCCGGGCAGCAAGTTGTATCGAGCGGCGGCCGCGGGCGTGAGACACTGGCGCCGGTGCCGCGAACGAGGGGCAGCGATATGGCCGTTGGCGAAGGTGTAACGCGGGGACTGGCAAACGACCCGCTTTGTGGCTATAAGCGCGGCAAAGAGGCCCTCCGCGCCCGGTCCAAACACGTCAGGAGCCGCGGATTGGGCCGAAATCGAGAGCCCCATCAAGCGCCTCACGGTCCAGCCCGGTCAACGGGAGCACCGACGGTCGAGGCGCCGCAAGCGTTTCTGGAGCATGAAACATGGCCGTACCTCGCAAGAAAGTCTCCCCGATGAAGAAGGGCCAGCGGCAGTCGCACGACGCGCTGTCCAAGCCGGCGTACATCGAGGACAAGGACACCGGCGAGCTTCGCCGTCCCCATCATGTCGACCTCAAGACCGGCAAGTATCGCGGACGCCAGATTCTGGCGCCAAAGTCGGACACCTGATTTCTGCCGGAATGCAGGGCATGAGCTTGCGGGCGGCAGATGGGCACATCCAGCCGCGCGCCACTACCGGCAACGGCGCCGGGATACCGCGCCGATCCAGCGCGCTCGCAAAGGGGGAGTAGTTCATGTCAGTTCGTTCCATTCCGCTGATAGCCATCGCGCTCATTCTCTACGCCGTCGTGGTTTTGCTCGGCGGCGAATCGGTGCTCGCCAAGGCTGTGCTGCCTCCGATCCCCATGCCGAGCGGCAAGTCCTGGGTCATGACTTGGAGTGACTTGCTGCTGCTCGTGACGCTGGTGCTGCTGTTCATCGAGATCCTGAAGTCGACCTACACCTCGTCCGCCTCTCTGGTCGATCACGGCCTGTCGATGTTGGTGTTCGTCGCCTGCCTCCTTGCGTTCCTGCTGGTTCCGCAGATGGCGACCTCGACGTTTTTCCTCATCACGGCAGCTACGCTGGTCGACGTGATCGCCGGCTATACCATCGGCATCCGCGTGGCGCGGCGCGACTTCCAGATCGGCGGCCAGGACAACTGACGCCTCTCGGCCGAGATCGCATCGGCTCCTCGGGTCGCCGCTCGTGCGGCTGCCCAGAGCGGCATATCCCCCGGTGGCCTGCGAACCAGATTCCGGTCAGGTCAAGTGAAGCCGGCCCGTAACCGCGACGGTCATTCGGCGCCTTCGTAGAGGTGCGCCGCTCCGTCCGGCACAGCCGTACAGGGCGGACATGCGGCCCGTTTCGCTGCTGAGACGATTATTTAACGGCACGACACCACGTTTTACGGCATTCAATGGTTGTTAGGAGGTTGTCCTTACCTTCGGGGAGGGATTCGCGTCTCTGAGCGTTGCTCGCTCCGATGCCCGCGCCCCGGCCGGCGCATGAACCTCTACCAGCGGACGTTCCCCTCGTGACCCTGACGCGGAAGCCTCTGCCCGGACGAACGGACACCGGGACCCAGGCCATCGGCGGCCAGTCAGCCGTCGCGAGCGCCGCCCTTGGCTCCGCCGCGCAGCCAGAGCGGCCGCAGGCGCCTGCCGAAGCGATGGACCTCGTCGGTATTCTGTCCGCAATCGAGGAAACGGCCTACATTTGGGATATTTCGTCAGACCGCATAGAGTGGGAAAGCAACGCGGCACACGTGTTGTCGGTATCCGACGCCGAGGCCATCGACACGGGCGCGGCCTATCAGATGCTGATCGCACCCGAGCATCTTTCGCGCCGGTCTGCGGCCATCTTCGAGGCGCCCGCGTCGGACGAGATTCAGCGGGGCACGCCCTATCGCTTGCAGTACCGCTTCCAGCCGTTCGGACGCCGCTCCGACCGCTCGATCTGGATCGAGGACCACGGCCGATGGTGGGCGGGCGAGGACGGGCGTCCGACACGGGCGCGCGGCGTGCTGCGTGTGATCAACGAGCGCTACTGGGAGGAGCAGCGGCTGCTCTACCGGAGCGACCATGACGAACTCACCGGGCAATTGAACCGCATCCGGCTGACGGAGGCGCTCGGCGCCGTGCTGACGCGGGGCGAGCGGACGCGGCAGTCTTCGGCGTTCCTGATTGCGGCGGTGAACAATCTCGCCGTCATCAACGACACGTTCGGTTTCGACGTCGGCGACGAGGTCATCGCGGCCACGGCCCGGGTCATCAAAGACAAGCTGCGCGGCGGCGATACGGTCGGCCGCTACTCCTCGAACAAGTTCGGCATCATCCTCAACGAATGCGGGCCGGGCGCCATGCGCATCGCGGCCGAGCGTTTCATGAAGGCGGTGCGCGAGCAGGCGATCCGAACCTCCGCTTGCCAGCTCTCGGCGACAATCTCGATCGGCGGCGTGGTTATTCCGGACCAGGCAGGCACGGTTCATCAGGCGATCAGCCACGCGCTGCAGGCGCTAGAAAAGGCCAAGCACAAGCGCGCCGACTGCTTCATGTCCTACGAGCCGAGCCCGATGCGCGAGACCGCGCGCCAGCGCAACATCGCGATCGCCGACGAGGTGATCGCGGCGCTCGACGACAACCGCATGCGCCTCGTCCTGCAGCCGATGGTGCGCTCGACCGACCACGTCCCGGCGATCTACGAATGCCTGCTGCGCATGGAGCGCCCGGACGGAACGCGCGTGTCGGCGGGTGAGTTCATACCCGTCGCCGAACAGCTCGGTCTGTCTCGCTTGATCGACCACCGCACGCTCGAGCTCGCGATCGATCTGCTGAAGGCCCACCCGAGGCTGGCGCTGTCGCTCAACGTCTCGAGCCTTACGGCCAGCGATCACAGCTGGCTCGTGGCGCTGCAGAAGCAGACGGGCGGGCGGCGACAGATCACCGAGCGTCTCACAATCGAGATCACGGAAACCGCCGCGATCCATGACCTCGACCAGTCCATCAACTTCGTCGACACATTGAAGGAGCTCGGCTGCCGCGCGGCCATCGACGACTTCGGCGCCGGCTATACGTCGTTCAAGAACCTCAAGCTGCTCAACGTCGACATGGTCAAGATCGACGGCGCGTTCGTAAAGGACGTAACGCGCGACACAAGCGACCTCGTGTTCATCAAGACGATGGTGGAGCTGGCCAACTCGTTCGGAATGGAGACGGTCGCCGAATGGGTGGGCGACGCGGCGGCGGCCGATCTGCTGCGCGATGTCGGCATCACCTACTTGCAGGGCTTCCACTTCGGAATGCCGCTCGAAGCGAGCGCCCTGGCGGACTGAGCCGCCACGGCCAACTTCCAAATTGCTCGAAGCGAGAACGCACCCCGCGCCGTGCGAGGCGCCCCGCCGTGATCAGCCGCGGTCGCGTGACAGCTTCTCGATCTTCTGCTGCATCGAGGCAAGCTGGGCCTTGAGCTCTGCCAAATCGCCGTTGTCCGCCTCGCCACTGCGAGCAAGCGGGGCAGCGCCAGGCGCTGCCGCACCAGCCGCCGGGAAGGGCAACGTGGCCGCACCGGGTGCAGTCGGACCCGTGAGCTGAGGCGTGCGTGCTGCATCGACGCCCTTGCGCGTGGCCGTTCCGGGCACCGCGCCGAAGGGGCTCCAAATCGCAATTGCCTGCTCGAACATGGCCATGTTCTTGCGTGCCTGCTCTTGATAAAGCTCGAAGGCCGAGGCGGGGTTGGTCAGGGCCTGGGCGAAGTGGGTGCGGAACTTCTCCTGCTCGCGCACCAGGTTCTCGAGGCTGAACTGAAGATATCCGGGAACCATGCGGCCGATCTGATCGTCGTAGAAACGGATCAGCTGGCGAAGAAACGGGATCGGGAGAAGTGTCTGGCCGCCCTGACGGCTCTCTTGCTCGACGATGATCTGAGTGAGAACGGAGTGGGTTAGATCTTCCCCGGTCTTCGCGTCGTAGACCACGAAATCGCGATCCGAGCGAACCATTGCCGCAAGATCTTCGAGCGTCACGTACGTGCTCGTCTCGGTATTATACAACCGCCGGTTGGCGTACTTCTTGACGACAACGGCCTCTTTCTTCTCGGAGGACGACTCTGCCTGTTTCAACATCGACCGATGCGCTCGCTCTTGATTGAGGCCGCCTTGCGTCGGGCCGCCAGGGGTCATTCAGGGGTCATTGGGCTCGCCAAGCGCTGACGGTCACGGGGCCGAAATGGCCGGGGCGATCGCGAGGCCTGCGTTGCTGCACTGCGTCAACGTAACACAGATGTCATCGCGATGACCAGTCGTTTTGCACGACCTTCCAAAGCGCTCATCGGCGGTTGGTCGCAATTGCGGCACCGCCGTCGCTCGCATATGGTCACCACGCGACGATCCATCGTTCACGAATGACCGATCCGGGTCCGCCTCGTCCGCGCGATCCGCCGCCAACATTGACCCCCCGGAGGAGACAGCTTAATGAGCCAAGACAATACGACGATCGTCATCGCCAGCGCGGCGCGCACGCCGGTCGGATCGTTCGGCGGTTCGCTCGCCAGCGTGCCCGCCCATGAACTCGGCCGGACGGCGATCAAAGCCGTGCTCGAGCGCGCCGGTGTCCAGCCCGGCGATGTCTCCGAAGTCATCATGGGACAGATCCTGTCGGCCGGTCAGGGCCAGAACCCGGCGCGCCAAGCGTCGGTCAACGCAGGCATCCCGGTCGACGCGCCGGCCTGGGGCATGAACCAGCTGTGCGGCTCGGGGCTGCGCGCGGTGGCGCTCGGCGCCCAGCAGATCCAGACCGGCTCCTCGACGATCGTCGTCGCAGGCGGCATGGAGAGCATGAGCCTCGCGCCGCACGTCATGCACCTGCGCGACGGCACCAAGATGGGCGACGCGAAGCTGATCGACACGATGTTGCGCGACGGTCTAACGGACGCCTTCAACAACTATCACATGGGCACCACCGCCGAGAACGTGGCGCGCCAGTGGCAGATCACGCGCGATGAGCAGGACAAGTTCGCAGTCGCCTCGCAGAACAAGGCCGAAGCCGCGCAGAAGGCGGGCAAGTTCAAGGACGAGATCACGCCCGTGACCGTCAAGAGCCGCAAGGGCGACGTCGTCGTCGACACCGATGAGTACATCAAGCACGGCGTCACGCTCGAGAGCATCGCCAAGCTTCGTCCCGCCTTCGACCCGAAGGAAGGCTCGGTCACGGCTGCCAATGCCTCGGGTATCAACGACGGCGCTGCAGCCGTGTTGCTGATGACTGCCGCCGATGCCAAGAAGCGGGGCATCACGCCGCTCGCCCGCATCGTGTCGTGGGCTCATGCCGGCGTCGATCCCTCGATCATGGGCACGGGACCCATTCCGGCGTCGAAGAAGGCATTGGAGAAGGCCGGCTGGACCATCAACGACCTCGATCTGATCGAGGCCAACGAGGCCTTCGCCGCGCAGGCCTGCGCCGTCAACAAGGGCATGGGCTGGGACACCGACAAGGTGAACGTCAACGGCGGCGCCATTGCCATCGGCCACCCGATCGGCGCCTCGGGCGCGCGCGTGCTCAACACGCTGCTGTTCGAGATGAAGCGCCGCAACGCCAAGAAGGGTCTGGCAACTTTGTGCATCGGCGGCGGCATGGGTGTCGCGCTGTGCGTGGCCCGCGACTGAGACTTGCCATGGGCGTGGCCTGCGATCGCTCGCGGTCGCCGGCCATGCCTCTCGCACCCTGCCCGCCCCCGAACCCACGAGCCTCGACGAGCCTTCACGTCACATCCCCCCGCCTGAACCCTCAAAAAATCATCACAAATCCCTGGGAGCAAAGTCCATGGCTGCACGAGTAGCCCTTGTCACCGGAGGCACGCGCGGCATCGGCCACGCGATCTCCATCGCCCTGAAGAGCAACGGCTACCGCGTCGCCGCGAGCTATGCCGGAAACGATGCCGCCGCACAGAAGTTCCAGGCCGAGACCGGCATTCCGGTCTACAAGTTCGACGTCGCGGATTTCGACGCCTCCGCAGCGGCGGTCAAAAAGATCGAGGTCGACGTCGGCCCGATCGACGTGCTCGTGAACAACGCGGGCATCACGCGCGACGGCATGTTCCACAAGATGACCAAACAGCAGTGGGACGAGGTCATCGGCACCAATCTCAATGGCCTGTTCAATGTGACGCGGAACGTGTGGGAGGGTATGCGGGCCCGCAAGTTCGGCCGCGTCATCAACATCTCCTCGATCAACGGCCAGAAGGGGCAGATGGGCCAGGTGAACTACTCGGCGGCCAAGGCCGGCGACATCGGCTTCACCCGTGCGCTCGCACAGGAAGGCGCCCGTGCGGGCATCACCGTGAACGTCATCTGTCCCGGCTACATCGCCACAGAGATGGTGCGCGCCATCGAGCCCGCGGTGCTCGAGAAGAGCATCCTGCCGCAGATCCCGGTCGGCCGCCTCGGCGAGCCGAGCGAGATCGCGCGGTGCGTGGCGTTCCTCGCCTCCGATGACGCAGGCTTCATCACGGGCTCGACGATTTCCGCCAACGGCGGCCAGTTCTTCGCCTGAACGCGCTCGACAGGCCGGCTCGGCGTCTCCGACCGTACGCCCGCGGGAGCACGCCGCCGTGACACAGCGATCGGATACGATGACCGCGACGGGCCTCGGGCTCGTCGCGGTTCTGCTTTGGGCCTCGCTGGCGACCGTGACGACATCTGTGGCGGCTATACCTCCGCTTCAGTTGGTAGCGATGTCGTTCGGCCTTTCGACGCTGGCCGGCCTCGGCTGGGCCCTGGCAACCGGCGAGCGCCTTGGCGTGCTGCGCGCCGTGCCAGCCGGCTACTGGGCGCTCGGCGTCTACGGCCTGCTCGGCTACCACACGGCCTACTTCTATGCGCTTCAGAACGCGCCGCCGATCGAGGCCAATCTCGTCAACTACCTGTGGCCGCTGCTGATCGTCGTGATGTCGGCGCTGCTGCCGGCGGCTGGCGGCGGTCGGCCGCTCCGATGGTGGCACATCGCTGGAGCGTCGCTTGGCTTCGCCGGCACGGCGGTGATCCTCCTCGGCAATGCACCTGTCACAACGGCGGCGGATGCGGCGGCACCCGACGCGGGCGGCCACGCGACCCTCGGCCTCGTAGCGGCACTGGGCGCCGCCGTGATCTGGTCATCCTATTCGGTCGCATCGCGGCTCTTTGCGAGCGTCCCGAGCCTCGCGGTCATGGCGACGTCGGCAGCGACGGCAGCGCTGGCGCTCGTGGCGAGCCTTACCGTCGAGACCTGGGTCTGGCCGCGAGACCTCCGGGAATGGCTGGCCGTGCTGTTCCAGGGTCTCGGTCCGGTTGGCCTCGCGTTCTACCTCTGGGACCGAGCGATGAAGCGGGGCAACCTCCGCTTCGTCGGCATTGCGTCCTATGCCACCCCCCTGCTGTCGACGCTTCTGCTCGTGATAACCGGATCGGCCAAGGCCTCGGGGACGCTGTGGCTGGCGGCTCTTCTGGTCACGTCGGGGGCGGCACTCGGGGGCGGAGATATGTGGCTCGGCAGGCGGCGCCAGGGTCGGAGATGGGGTCGGAGATGGGGTCGGAGATGGGGTCGGAGACTGGACATCAGACAGGGGCCAGGATCACCGCCTGACGCCAAAGGTTTACCCTAATCGCGTCAGCGATGCCTTTAAGGCATCGGCTTCATCAGTTATTGGTATTTCACGGCGGGGTAATCGACTGCGTATGCTTATAGTGCGATGTTGATAAACCTTTGTTTGAAAGAAGAATGAGGAACGCCATGAAACGAACTGCAATGACACTCGCGGCAGCTGTAGCACTGTCCATTGGGGCCGCCAGCTCGGCAAAAGCCATGGATTGCGGCGCTGTGATCGACGAGTTGACCAAGGCGATATCCGGCCACCTGACCATGTCGCCCGAGCGCAAGGCCGCAATGCTGCGCATGACGATGTCGGCATACGACCGCTGCATGTCCGGCGACAAGACCAGCGCCGAGCAGACCCGTGCGATGCTGATGGAGCAGCTGCGCCAATCGCTTGGCGGTCGCTGAGCACGGCCCAGCGTAGCCACCGCCTGGCGACGTCGTAACCGGCTGGTGCCGGGTCGCGTGCCCGGCGGTGGGCTCGCGGCGCCCTCGGCACGCGAGTGCTCATGCCCCGCGAGGACAGATGGAACTGCATCAAATCCGATACTTTCTGGCTGTCGCCCGCGAGCAGCACTTCAGTCGCGCGGCGGCGTCCTGCAATGTCACCCAGCCGGCGCTGACGCGGGCCATCCAGAAGCTCGAGGAGGAGATGGGCGGCCCGCTGTTCGATCGGCGGCCGGGCCGCAGCATCGAACTGACCGAGCTCGGCCGCACGCTGCTGCCCCGGTTCGAGACCGCCATGAAGGAGATGGCGGAGGCACGCACCGACGCCAAGAGCCTGCTGCAGGCACGCAAGCGCAAGCTGCGCCTTGGCCTCACTTGCACCGTCGGGCCCAGTCGGCTCGTCAAGCTGCTCAAGCTGCTCTACATGCGCATCCCGAACCTCGAGCTGTCACTGCGCGAGGCCAAGGGCTCTCAGATCGCGGAGATGCTCGCGCGCGACGAGATCGACGCAGCGATCGTGGGCCTGCCGACCTATTTTCCCGATTTCGAGGCGGTGCTGCTTTATCGCGAGTACTACGTCGTGGCACTGCCCGCCGGGCACCCGCTGCTCGCCGGAAACGAGGTCGAGCTGGCGCAACTCGAAGGCGCAAACTATTTGCAGCGTTTGCATTGCGAGTTCGACGACCATTTCGAGGCGCAGCACGGCGAGTGGCCGATCCAGCTCAACGTGACATTCGAGAGCGAGCGCGAGGACTGGATCCAGTCGCTGCTAGCCGCTGGGTTCGGATGCGCCATCGTGCCGGAATACCTAGCGATGCAGTCCGGCATCGAGACCCGCCGGCTCGTTAGTCCCGAAACCTACCGCGACGTCAGCGTCGTGACGGTGCGCGGCAGAACGGACACCGCGCCGATCGCTGAGCTGATCACCACCGCGCGGGAGACCCAGTGGCTCGATTCCAAAGTGAAGCCGTGAGCGTGCGTCGCCCGAAACGAGCAAGCTTCTTACCATAACATTGTGGCGCTACCCGTCGCCGGGCAGCGCCACATTCCTGCACAGCGGCTCTGGGCCTTCGACGATCAGCCGCGAAGGCCCTTCCGGACGAAGCGTGGGAACTCGTCGCGGTCGGTCGGCTGACCAAAGCGATCGGCCCGCTGATCCGGCGCAAGCGGCTGGCGCGCGTCGTCGTTGCTCCACCACCGGTCGCCCGAAACAGGTGCTGCGGCCTGCGTCGGCTGGGTAGACGGCTGCGGCTGGCTGGCCGGCGCAGCAGCCCCTTGTTGCTGTCCCGGCCGCTGAGCGGACGGCGGCGCGGCCGCCGGTCGACGATCTGCCGCCGGCGCACCTGCGAACCAAGCTTCGATCAGATCAAGCTCGTCGGAAGACAGCGAAAGACCCTGGCCGCGGCAGCGCGCCACAACGAAGTTGCGGAAGCGGCTAGAGAACAGGGCCGACGACGCCCCCTGCTCGAACCACGGATCCGTCTCGCTGACCACCTCGATGACAAAGCGGACGTCGTCGCGGCGCACGTCGATGCCCTGCTCCTGAGCACGCGCCACAATGTTGACGAGTGTCTGAGCGCCCGTGAGCCCGTTGGCGTTGATTTCCTGTGCCATGGCGTCGAACAGTGCGCGGTACTCTGGCGGCGACAGGGGTGGCGCCTGGCAGGCCTCGTGGATGCGCGCGATCGACTGCTGGATCGCGTTGGCGGAGTCCGATGGACGCTGCGCAGACTGAACGGGAGCCGCAGTCGCTGCAAGAGGCTGGACCGCCTGAGCCGCCTGGACCTGGGCCGCCTGAGTGTGAGGGGCCTGAGTTTGAGGGGCCTGGGCGTGCGGTGCCTGTGCTGCGGGCGACGGCTGGCGAGCAACCGTCTGCGATGCCACAGGCTGCACCACGATCTGGTGGTACTGGACATGACTTGGCGCCGCAGGCTGGACCGGGGTCAGCGGCGTCGACTGCATCGGGGGCTGGGCCGCTGCCTGATTGAGACCCTGTGCCGACACCGCTTGCCGCGCCGCAGGCTGGTGCGGCGATGCCGGCTGAATGCGCACGGAAGGCGAGGCGACGTGCGGCGAAGCAACGGGCGGCGCGCTCAATTGCGCCTGCTGCGGTACCGGCGCGGCGGGAGTGTCGAAACGCGGGTCGGCAAAACCATAGCGGACCGACGGCGACGGAGCGGGTGCCACAGGCTCGGCAACAGCCGCCTGGTTCTGGAGCGGCGACGGGCTCTGGAGAGGCGCAGCCGTGCGCTGAGGCATCAGCGGCTGGGCAGGCGCGATCTCGAGTCGATTGAGCACAGCCGCCGCAGGCGTGACGGCCGTAGGCGCGATCGCGGTTGGCTCGACCGCCGGCGCCTTCAGCACAGCCTCGAACACGTAGTAGGGCGGCTCGCTCGACAGGCGAAGCTCGGCCGGCAAAGAGCGCGCAAGGAGATCGCGGAAGCTTCCCGCGCCGGCCCATGCCGTGCCAACCGTACGGTCGTGGCCCAGCGTGCGCACCAAACGATCAGCCAGGGCCTCGAGCGGGACAGGCTGGCCCGCCTGACGGACGAGCGCGGCGACCTCGCCGACAAGCTCGCGGCGAAGCTGCTCGATCTGCTGCGGCGGAGCCAGCCGCTCGGGCTCGGCGCTCGCGGCGAGGCTGTTCGGCTCTGCCTCGGATGCGGAGCGCCCCTCAAGCAAGAGCGAGATGAGATCGGCCTCGCGGACTTCGCCATCGCTGATCGAGGTGTAGGGCTGCGCGGTGTGATCGTTTGCAAAGATCACCGTGCGCCGGGCATGGGCCCGCAGCCTGTGCAGAACGGGGGTGAAATCCGCGTCGCCGGACAGGATGATGAACTCGTCGAAGTAGGTGTCGTGGCCGAGCAGGTCGCGAACGTCCATCACCATGCGGATGTCGGACGAGTTCTTGAGCTGAGCGGTGAGGGGTGGGCAGTCGATGACCTCGAAGCCCGAGCGCAGGAAGTGGTGGCGCACGAACGGGAACGAGTTCATGTCGGTCGAGTTGTCGCCGGAGTTGCGGCGCGGAACCGGATTGCCATAGCAGCGGTTCATTACTATGCGCCGCGCGCTTGTCGGCGCGACGCCGTTGGTCGACGTGATGAGGCGACCTGTCTCGAGCTCGCGCAGCCAGAGGCCTGCGTCTTTCGCGAAGCGCTTCGCGGCCTCCTCGCTCTTCCTGCGGAGCGATAGATAGATGTTGTCGTAGTCGACGAAGATCGTCGTCAGAATTGGTCCGGAAGACTCACGCCTCATGACCGGCAACCCCCGTTGGCCCTGGCTTCGGTATTGACGGACATTCGGCTGAGTCGGCGGCGAGGGACAAGCGCGGCAAGGCACCGTGGATGGGAGATTCGTAACTTTTCCCTGACCATTCTGCGGCTTGGCGATTGAGCACTCACAAGATGGTGGGGATTGACCCGTCGGGCTCGGCGATTTTTCTTGCCGGGGTGCGAATCATGCGGTGGGCGGGGCGACGCCGTCCGGCAGGATCTCGAAGCCTGAAAACTCGAAACCGGGCGCGACCGTACAACCGACCAGCGTCCATGCGCCGAGACTGGCCGCCTGCTGCCAGGCATGCGCAGGGACCACGCCTTGCGGCCGCTCTCCCGCGACGAGATCCGTGCCAAGCCGCAGCTTCTCGCGCGCGCAGCCGGATGTTTCGACGACCAGCTCGAGCGCAGCGCCTGCGTGCCAGTGCCAGATCTCTGTCGCGTCGACGCGGTGCCACCGGGACACGACACCTGCCGGCAGAAGGAAGTAGATCGCGGTCGATGCGGCGCGAGGGGCGGATGTCGCCGTGCCGAAGCACCGGGCATCTCGAAACGTCTCGCGAAAGAAGCCGCCCTCGGGATGCGGCACAAGCCCGAGCAGCGCGACGACGTCACTGGCGGTGAGCGAGGGCGTATGTAGCGGCGGCATCGGGCGATCTGGTCTCCTCAGGCCTTGTTCTTCAGATCGCGAATGGCGCCGAACACCTGCCAGTCCGGTGCCGCCGCAAGCGACAGGCGCGCCCGGATCTCGGGCGAGCGCACGCGCAGAAATACGTTGGTCTCGAGCTCGCGGTCGAGGCGGGTCGGCACGGTCGGCTTGCCGGCCGCACGCAGCGCCTCGACATCGGCAAGTCGCGCCCGCAGTGCCTCGTTGCCCGGCTCGATGCCGAGACCGAAGCGGCCATTGGCCAGTGTGTACTCGTGCCCGCAGTAGAGCCGCGTCGCTGCCGGCAGGCGTATCAGCTTCGACAGCGAGGCCCACATCATCTCGTAGGTACCCTCGATGACGCGGCCGCAACCCATCGCGAACAACGTGTCGCCGACGAAGGCCACGGCATGCGACGGGATCCAGTAGGCGATATGACCGAGCGTATGACCGGGTGTGCCTATGACGTGCACCTGGGACGTGCCGAAGGCGAAGCTCTCGCCGTCACCGACAGCACGGTCGAGTGCGGGGATGCGCGCCGCCTCGGCCTTGGGCCCGATGACCATGCAGCCCGTCTCCTCCTTCAGCGGCTCAATGCCCTGCACGTGATCGCTGTGGTGATGGGTGGCGAGGATGTGTGTGAGCCGCCAGCCGCGTACAGCAAGCGCCTGGCGGACCGGCTCCACGTCGGGTGCGTCGATCGACGCCGTGAGGCCGGCTTCGTCGTCATGGATCAGCACCCCGTAGTTGTCGGAGAGACAGGGGAACTGATGGATCTCGAACTTCGCCATGCCGAGCCTCGTGCGACGCACCATTGAGCCACCAGCGTGTTTAAGACGCTGGCCGCGAGATGTCACGCCGGCAGCGCGCCGGGCGAGCCTTTGACATAGGCCGCAGAGCGATGTTGTCTCGCTCTATGAGGATCAGGGATTCACGGCTGACACCGACATTCGATCTCGAGGCCGTCGAGATCGAGGTCGGCGGCGGGCCCGTGGCCGGCGTCGACGAGGCTGGGCGCGGCCCGTGGGCGGGACCGGTGGTGGCGGCGGCCGTCGTGCTCGATCCTACTCGGTTGCCGGCGGGAATAGACGATTCAAAGGCACTCGAGGAGGATCGCCGCGAGATCGTATTTCGCCGCATCGTCGCTTCCGCGGACGTGGGCATCGGAATTGCCGATGTCGCACGTATCGACCGCGACAACATCCTCAACGCGACGTTGTGGGCGATGGGCGAGGCCGTGAAGGGACTTAAGATGGGCCCGCGGCTGGCGCTGATCGACGGCAATCGCGCACCGCGCCTCGCCTGCCAAACACGGACCATCGTCAAGGGCGATGCGAAGTGCCTGTCGATCGCCGCCGCCTCGATCGTCGCCAAGGTCACGCGCGACCGCCTGATGGTCGAACTTGCGCTCACATGCGCGGGCTACGGCTTCGAGCGGCACAAGGGCTACGGCACGCCGGAGCACAAAGAGGCGCTCGCCCGGCTCGGCGTTTCGCCGCATCACCGGCGCTCGTTCCGCCCGGTGCAACTCGCGCTCGGGCTGGCCCCGGCGCGCGGCGCGGGGGCGGAGGACGACGACAGCACCGACGGATAGGACCCGCGACGGCGCTGCATCGACGCCGGACGCCCGTAAAGCCGCCACCCCTACCGCAAGCCAACGGATAAAAGCGATGCGGCGCCCCCTCTCGGCGGGCGCCGCACGTTCGTCTCGTCTCAACCTGGAGGCGCGCCGATTACTTCTTCGGCGCAGACTTCGCGGCGGGCTTGGCGGCGACCTTGACGACCTTGGCAGGGCGCTCGGCGCGGGCCGGACGGGCATGGTGGACGCGAGCGGCCAAGCGCGCATGGGCCTTGGCCATCATGTCGCGCAGCGGGCAACCGGCATGGGCGGCCTTGGCCGGAGCCGGGGCGGCCTTGGCGGCCGGAGCCTTGGCGGCGCGCTTGTGGAAACCGGCCTCCGCGGGGGCGGCGGCGAACGCGAACACGGCCAGCGCGGCCGCAAGCGACATACGGATAGACATTCGGAAACCTCCCGAGTTCTGGGGTGCGTCGGCTGACTCTGCGATCACAATGCTTCTTGTGCGCGATTTCGTTGGGCGCGTCTCGACGCACTGCGATTATGGTTACTTTAATTAGCCAATTGTCGCAACGCCTTCCACAGCAATATGAATATGCGTTGATAGCTATGTGGCACAAATATCAGCCAGATCGCCACAAACGGCGACCTCCAGCATCAGATTTTTTGATGGCCGGACCTTCAGCGGCTCTACCCAAAGTGCGGTCGTTAAAAGTTCGACCTGCAATGTTCGACATTTGTTCGTCTCATTGCCATGGCTCAGTCTCGGGACCTAGGGCGTTAACCGCCGCTTAACCATCCGCCGCCACACTCCGTTTACCTCTGTTGCCCTTGTGTTGCGTTGCGCCGGTGGTTGAGATGGACTGGTCCCACGTTCGCGAAGTTGTCGAGAGTTGCGTCACATGGTTGAGCGTCGTCGTCCGAGCCCGCGTTCTGTCGAAGATCGAATTGTTCACGGTGAGTGTATCGACGAGCTCCGTCGACTTCCTCCAGGAAGCGTAGACCTCGTCTTCGCCGACCCCCCTTACAATCTTCAGCTCCAAGGCGACCTCGTTCGCCCGAACGACAGCCGCGTCGATGGCGTCGACGACGCGTGGGACAAGTTCGAGAGCTTTGCCGACTACGATCGCTTCTCGCGCGACTGGCTCGCGGAATGCCGCCGCGTGTTGAAGCCAGACGGCGCGATTTGGGTGATCGGCTCGTATCACAACATTTTCCGCCTCGGTGCGGCGATGCAGGACCTGGGCTTCTGGCTGCAGAACGACGTTGTTTGGCGCAAGGTCAACCCGATGCCGAACTTTCGCGGCAAGCGGTTCACCAATGCGCACGAGACACTGATCTGGGCCGGACGCGACAAGCGCGCGCGCCCGACGTTCAACTACGAGGCCTTGAAGGCCGGCAACGATGATCTGCAGATGCGCTCCGACTGGCTGTTCCCGATCTGCTCGGGGCCGGAGCGTTTAAAGGACGACGGCGGGCGCAAGGCGCATCCCACACAGAAGCCCGAGGCGCTGCTGCACAGGATCCTGGTCGCGACAACCAATCCCGGCGACCTCGTGCTCGACCCGTTCTTCGGCACCGGAACCACAGGGGCGGTGGCGCGTCGCCTTGGCCGCCGCTTCATCGGCATCGAGCGCGACCGCGATTACGCCAAAGCCGCAGCCGAGCGCATCCAGCGTGTGGTGCCGCTGGCCCCGTCGGCACTCGAGACCGTGAGGCCGAAGCGGGCCGAGCCACGCGTGCCGTTCGGCACCATCGTCGAACTCGGCATTCTGGCGGCGGGCTCGCCGTTGTTCGATCCGCGCCGGCGCGTGCGCGCCGAGGTCAAGGCCGACGGCACGCTGCGCTGGAACCAGTCGCAGGCCTCGATCCATCGCCTCGGCGCACTGGTTCAAGGGAAGACGGCCTGCAACGGCTGGACGTTCTGGCACTTCGAGGCGGAGGGCAAGCTGCGGCCGATCGACCTGTTGCGCGAGGAGGCGAAGCGCCAGCTCGGGCTCGAAACATCGGGCCGGGTCGTGCTGGAGGCGGCGGAGTAGGCCGTCCGAGCGGCCGCGGCGGATAAATCTGCGGCTCGGCCCGCCACATTCGAGCCGTGGTCGGATCGCGACCTCGAGGCGGGCATTTGCGACCGCATCGCGAATAGAGTATCACAGCCCATCCAGACGGGGCGGCTGGCGTCGGACGCCATCCAACCCCTCACGCACCCGTAGCTCAGCTGGATAGAGTGCTGCCCTCCGAAGGCAGAGGTCGCAGGTTCGAATCCTGCCGGGTGCGCCAGATTCACCATACGGGAGCCGAACCCGTGACTCCGGTGACGGGGGATCCGAAGCACGCTGGGAAACAGCGCGGTGGCGGTTCCGACCACTCGCGATGACGCCGAAATTCACCGTCCCGAGCAAAGTTATCCCCGCCTCCGCGGTCGGGCGCATCATGCCTCGAGCGATTGAATTGCTCTAGGACCGATGTGACGACGCAGATACGTGACGGACTGCCTGACGAGACCCACCTGCCGCTGCTCGAGCTGCGATGCGAGTTGGCGGCGCTGAAGGTGTACCTCGCGCTGAAGCGGCTCGTCCTCTCGCACAAGGCAGGCTTCAATCCCGCGCAGTTGCGCATCCCCGCCGGGCAAACCGGCGGCGGGCGCTGGACCGACGGTAACGGCGGGGGCGACGTCATCCTCATCGGCGCTCAGGGCAGGGGCTCGGTGTCCGTCCGGATGGGCAACCGGACGCTTGATGCGACGCCGGCGCAGGCCGCCCGGTACGCCGTGGCGAGTGCGAGAGCGGATGCGGCGAGAACGCGGGTCCGCGAGACCGACCCGACCTGGCAGCCGCGACCCAGCCTGACCAATGCCAACAGCATAGAGGGCCAGATCCGCCGCGCCGAAGGTGAAGCGCGTGAAGCTGAGGCTCGCTTGGCCGAGCTGGCGCGCGCCCGTTTCGGTGACAACCAGGGGCCGCCACTCGATGCTGGTGGCCCACGGGCTGGTACGGGCAAGCCGTCGCTGTCGCCGCCCGAGGCGATCGGGAGCTTCCGCTCGATCTTGGGTATGCCGGACGTGGGGTCGGGTACCGCCCGCGCGCGATCCGAAGGCACGGTCGCCTACACGGAGGTGGATGGCCAAGCCGTCTTTGGCGTCAACGCCAACGCGCCGGGATACACCGCTCGCGACGAGACCTTGGCGAGGGACATGCGTGCGCGGCTGATCGAACGTCATCCTGATGTGATGGCGACGGGGAACATCGGCCACAAGCCCAACGATGCGCCGTTCCACGCCGAGGCCAACGCCCTATTGCGGGCGGCGGAGTCGAATGGCGGCACGCTCGCTGGGCGCACCATCGAAATGAGAGTGGATCGCGAACTATGCCGTAGCTGCGAGTTCGTCTTACCCTCGATGGGAACACAAATCGGCAATCCGAAGGTCCGGATCATCGACGGCACCGGCGCCGTCTGGATCATGCGTGACGAAACTTGGATCAGCAAAGGCAGGCCATGAAGAAAGACGCGTATTTCCATACCTTCTACGGTCCGGGCTGGCCCAGCCAGGAGTTCTTGAAACCCTACTTCAAGGGACCCCCGCTTGGTGCCGTCAGCTGGTTTCCGAACTCCGGCAATGACAGTGGTGGACTGAGCCTCGAAGGCCTCGATGGAACGGAGCCCCTTCCGTTCGGCCGCGGTCGCAAGGATATCAGGCTCGATATGTGGGGCAACCCAGAGCTTGGCGTGCTGCTGCAGTATGCGCGCTTTGGCGGCGGGGAGCCACGTCAGGACTGGTTCTCCAAGGGCGACATGAACAAGATCAGGCAGTGGGTGCGCTCGTTGCACAATACGCCCCTGCCTGTCGGCTTGTTTATTCCGTTCGATCGGGCCTGGCTGGCTGTGAAGGAGTTCATGGAAACGGAGGGCCAGCTACCGACAGGCATCGAATGGGTGAACAGCGACGACTTGCCCGACAACACGTTCCCCGACCCGACTGTGTGCCTGCCTGGGGAGCCAGACAACGGCTGGCCGCCAATATCATAGCGTGATTTCAATCACATAAGAGTTCGCACTTTCATCCTGCCCGGCGCGCCACTTCGCTATAAAGATGATAGCTTGCGATTTTATGCGCGATCGGCGTGCGAAAATAGCGCGCAGCCTACAGTTTGTCCACGCCGACAAGGTCCGGCACAGTCGTCCTCACGGTACAGAGAGTTTTTGCTGAATGACGCGGAGCACCCGACGAAGCTCATTAGCATCGGGAAAACCGTAGCAGGCTCCGCCGTCGTTCCAGATCCGCTGCAATTCCTTGTCGGGCAAATTCCGGCTGAGGACATCATCAAGGAAGGGCTTCACTACGGCTTTCTTCCGGGCGTCCAGCAGCCGCACAGCGTTTGACACCCACTCATCGAGGTTTTTTGCCCTCTCCAAGCTGCCGTTCCAGAAGCAATGTGTCAGAAAGTCGAACTCCTCGGGCACGCGCATGGTGGCTGCTATCATTTCGGACGCTCGTTGAGCGGGTACGCCGTAATCACCGTATAGCCTCGCGGAGAGCGCGTATCGTGCTCGATGAAGATCCCAACGTTATAGGTGCGGCGCATGTAAGGTTCGGCATCGGCACTCGGCCGGAAGGCTTCCTGGCCCGTAGGATAGCCAAACCTTCGCTCAAGCCAAGCGTCTCCCAAGGCACCGCTCGCGACCAGGTCTACTGTCGCCGCATCGCTTTCAAGCACCCTGTTCACGAAGTCATTGGCCGACTCCAGAGACGCGAACGAGCCCTGCGCTCTCGCAGCCACTGTGACCATTGGCGTATCGATCCGCATGGCACGCAGGGTCGACAGAAGCTCGGCATCGCTCTTGCCGACATGGGTGCGAATCGCATGGCCGCCGCGCGCTTCTTCCTCAGGCAGGACGACTGTGTACCGTCCTGCCCCTTCGGCCTGCGCGATTTGCGTTCCGCCGCCGGTGTCCGTCCACCGCCCCTGAGCATCGCGAGGCTGCCGGGCAGCACCAGATACAGGCTCAGCTTGCCGCTGCGCAGGTCGCTGAGCCGAAAGTCGGAGCGTTCCGTCACGCGCACCACATCATCGAGCGGTGCCGTCTGTTCCTGTGCGGTCGAGAGGATGCCCTGCAGTTCCCTCCCCCCGCTCTCCCTCTTGCCGAGGAACGACGCGCCGATATTGGCGACGATGCCGTCGAAGGCAGCGGAATCGACCATGGCCGTAAAGAGCCTGTCGAGCTCGGCCGGGGTCGCGTTCAAGAGACGGCGCACCTCACGTAAGGTCGCCGCCTTGGGGTTGGTGCCAAGCAGATGCAGGACAATGCCGCGGATGAGGTTCTTGGCGCTATCGGTCCAATGCGGGTCCTTGGGGTTGCCGATGATGAGGGCGTCCGCCAGCTGCGCGGCGTCAGCCGCGATGTGCTCGCGCTTGCTGCTCCCAAGTTCGGCAAAGGGGTTATGGGCGGCTGTCGGCACGCCCGTCTCCCCGAAGGGGTCGAGCACGAAGCACTTCTGCCCCATGCGCCGGCGACCCGAATGGGCGGAGACACACTTGCGCGCGTGTGGCTCCGCGCGCCCCGACTGCATTTGCGGGGCGGGTAGAGCCCGATCCCGCGCTGTCGGAAGCGCGGGAGCCGCGATGAGGATGTCAATGATTGTGCATGAGCGTCACTCGGGCTGGCCGAGCTGGGCATCAGTCCGCACACGATCTCGCTGGTTCTGAACCACATCTCAGCGCGTGCTGGCACCATCACCATCACCAGCGCCGTCTACGTCAAATACAGCTATGACAAGGAAAAGCGTGACGCGCTCGACGCCTGGGGGCGGCGAGTAGAAGAGATTGCAGCGCCCGCAAATGCGTCGGCTGCCGCCGAATGAAGTCAGGCGCAACTCGGAGCACTTGCGGCATTCCGAAAAACAGGATACTATAAACAGAATGATCAAGAGCGTCCGCTGCGCCGACACCGAGGCGCTGGCCAACGATCAATCCGTCCGGCGGTTCTCGGCCATTGAGCGTGTGGCCCGGCGTAAGCTCGAAATACTGGCATCGGCCGGTAAGCTGTTGGATCTCAGGGTTCCGCCCGGCAACCGGCTTGAAGTGTTGAAAGGCGACAGGCAGGGTCAACACAGTATCCGGATCAACGACCAGTGGCGCATCTGTTTCCGTTGGGATGACGGCGCCCACGATGTTGAAATCATCGACTATCACTGAAGGACTGAAGTCATGAGCAAGCCGCTTTCTCCTATTCCGCCCGGCGAAATCCTGCTTGAGGAGTTTTTGCGTCCGCTCGACATCAGCCAGAACAAACTTGCGCGCGACCTCGACGTGCCCGTCGCGCGCATCAACGATATTATCAAGGCCAAGCGCGGCATCTCTGCCGACACCGCCTTGCGGCTCGCCACGTATTTCGAGACGACGGCGGAGTTCTGGCTCAACTTGCAGACCCGCTACGATCTCAAGATCGCTGCTGCAACTGTGGGCGCCAAGGTCAAACGCGCCGTGCGCCCGCATCGGACGGCGGCCTGACCGGCTCCGAAGCATTATGCCACATTCGTAGTACCTGACGGTATTAAACCACTTTTATAACCGTCCGGTATTTTCTTGATGTCTTTCCCGACTGGTATTGTTTATGGGTCGTGGCAAAACGATTGGACCCGACCCATGTACATCCGCCGCGCCGCCGATGTTGGCGCTCTCATCCGCGACAGACGCAAAGCTGCTGGCCTCACCCAAGGCGCCCTTGCCGCCAAACTCGGCACGTCGCAACGATGGATCTCCGAACTAGAGCGCGGTAAACCCACCGCCGAACTCGAGATGGTGCTCCGGACTGTCAATGCGCTCGAGCTTTTACTGTCCGTTCATGCCACGCCTTCGGCCTCATCAGACGTGGTGGACCAGCCCAAAGGCAAGGGCAAGTCTGCGTCGTCTCGTCCACGCATCAATGTGAACGATCTCGTCGATGACTGATCTAACAGTGCTTGCAGAATGCGCGGCAGACGCCCAAGAACGCGCCGCTGCCGATCACCGAGACCGGATACCGCTCGCACTTCCTCGGCCACGACGAGTTGGAGCGCTGCGGAGGAGCCGTCCGCTTCTTCCTCGATTGGATCGAGCGGGAGGCTGCGTCCAAGCAATGGTCGAGAGCAGAGTTCAAGTGGCGGCAGGGCGACTTGTTCGCCTGATGCGCGCGGAGAGGCGCTCGAATCGTCGAGCGCTTCTCGATTCCGCGTCTCACAGCGGTTCACCCGCGTTCGCCCGAACTCGCGGTTCATGTACTCGCCATGTACTCGCTGAGGCCGACAACGCAAAAAAGCTCCGCGGCGAGCGGAGCTTCAAGCATCTGATTTTACTTATGAAATTTGGTTGCGGGGGCCCGCACTGGACGATACCGCCAGGAGACGTGGGTGTTCACGTCGGTGGCTTAATGGGGGGCGGTCGCCGTCGCAGTCACAAGTTCTGTGAGCTCGACTTTCGGATCGCTGCCATGGGCCCACTCGCCGACCCATGCATTATCCGCCGCGATACCCTGTGAGGTGGTCCTCGCCGGCGTTCCGGTTCGATCTTCGGTACTGAACGCTGCATGTCGGCGACAAAGTCTTGGAATTCATCGATGCAGTCGGTTCCCACGCCATGGCCCAAGGCCAAAGCACTGATCGGCTTGTTCAAGCCTTCGCGGCGACCGCGGAGTCGTCTGCCGATGACACATGTTACCATTCTGCTTACCATTCTGCGCTATCACGTCCTTCCGTCGAGCCGTCTCGACCAGTCCTCCACCGCGCGGGACTCCAGACGGCGGCGGAACAACGCACGCCAGCCTTCAGCAAGCTCTGAAAGAGTTGCAGCTTCGGCAAGTGCTTCCATGTTGCCGGTGTCCACGTAGAGCAGATGGATGAGCCGCGCCAACGACCAGTCGGGTCGCGGGCGATCGACGACCGCCAGCGCGGCACCGGCCTCCACCACACCTCCTTCGAGCACGCGGTAGTACCAGCCGGTGCGGCCGGTACGTTGTACCTGGACTGCCATGTCCTCGCGACCGAACCGACGATTGAGCCTGAAGCACGGCTGACGGCCCTGGCTCACTTGCAGGACAACTGGACCGAAGCGCACCACGTCGCCGATGCAGATGTTTGCCTCGGTCCAATCGCGCGTGGACAAATTCTCGCCGAATGCGCCGGGCCGTGACAGCAAGGGATGCGGGCCGATCTCGGCCTGCCATGCGGCGTAGTGATCATGCGGATACTGGTGCAGCGCCTTCTCCGGCCCGCCGTGATGTTTTGGGTCGCCTTGCGCGTCGCCATCGATGCCGAGCGCCGCGATGCGCCAAGGCCCCGGCGCGGGCTCCTTGGCAATGCCGCTGACGATGCCGTCCGTCCCAAGGGGCGCGAGCGCACCGGTGAGCACCGCCGGCGCCGTTGGCACCGGCGTCATGGCGCCGTCTCGGGCGCAGGGCAGGCGCCTTCTGCACAGGTCGCGGGGACCATGCTCGCGGCAGTGATACCCGGCTCTGCGAGCAGAGCGCCGATGCGCAGTCCGAGCGCCAGGTCGTCATCCTGCCCGAACCCGTGATGGCGGATTAGGCCGGCCCGATCGATCACGATCGTGGTCGGCGTGCCGCGCATGCCATAGCGCTGCATGGTGAGCGGGATCGGCGTACCCTCGCCCGCCTGGTCGACGCCGATCGGCATCGTCAGCCGGTACTCGTGGATGAAGGCTTCCAACGAAACGGGCGTCATCGCGGCGTGATGCTCGAACACCGTGTGCAGGCCGATGACGACGACATCCTCGTTGGCGCGCAGCAAGCGGTGCAATTTCTCCGCCTGCGGCGTGCCGTGCGCCACGCACCCCGGGCACAGCATCTGGAATGCATGCAGCACGACGATCCGGCCGCGCAGCTTCTCCAGCGTCAGCGGCGCGTCGGTGTTGAACCAGCGCGAGACGGCAAGTTCGGGCGCGCGCGTGGTGGGTTCGGTCATGACGACTCCTTCGGCAATTGATCGAGCCAGGACGAGAGCATCGCAATACCGGCGGCCTTTGCCCTCGGCCCGTCGATGTGGGATTGCGCGCGCAATGCCGGAACGTCGATGCGAACACCCGCAAGCTCCGCGGCATGGCCGACCAGCCAGCGCTCGATGTCGCTGCCGTCGCACTCGCCATGGAATTGCAGCCCGAGGGCCGTGCGGCCGACGCTGAAGGCCTGGTTCGGCGTGACCTCGGTCGAGGCCAATCGCGTTGCGCTGGCCGGAAGATCGAACGTATCGCCGTGCCAGTGCAGGACCGGCGCGCCGTCCTTGTAGGCGGCGAGTGGCGATGTCGCGCCGTCGATTGTCAGCGTAATCGAGGACCAACCGATCTCTTTGGCAGGGCCGGGATAGACACGGGCACCGAGCGCGCGAGCCATCAATTGCGCGCCGAGGCAGATGCCGAGGATAGGCGCGCCGCGGGCGATCTGCCGCTCGATGAGTTTGAGTTCGTCGCTGAGGAAGGGATAGGTCGCTTCCTCGTAGGCGCCGATCGGCCCGCCGAGCACCACCAGCAGATCGGGCGGCGCAGTGCCCGCGATGTCGTCGACACAGGCGTCAATGATCTTGACGTCGTAGCCGCGGGCACGCAGCACGGGCTCGAACGTGCCGAGCCCCTCGAAAGCGACATGACGGAGTGCGACGGCATTCGGCATGATCGAGCCCTCTCGTGATGTGCTTCGCACGCAGCGTCCCAGGAGGTTCTAGCCTCCTGGGCTTCTGGCGCCCGACACAGCATCGCCTTACTTCGCGACCTTCTTGATGACGCCCGGCAAGGTCAAGCTGCCGGAAGCGACCTTGTAGGTTCCAGTGACGCACAGCAGCGGCGCCTTGCCCTGCTCATGCACCTGGAGCTTCGCCGCGAGCGCGTCGAAGTTGATATTCTCCGCCCCCTGCACCGGCACGGTGATGCGCACCGTCGCGCCTTTGATGATCGGGCTCATGCCGGGGCTGTCGAGCGCGATTGGCAAGCCCGGCGCGGTGACGGGCAGCACGTCCTGGCCGGGCGACACGTCACGCACCTTGAGCCCACCGGCACAGCCCTTGTCCTCGACCAGGACGACCCAGTGCGAGTGCCAGTCGGCGCCGTCGTTGGCGGGATCGCCGTCACCGTTCTCGTCGAAAAGCGGCGTGTCGTCGAAATCGGGATGCGCCGTGATCGCGAGCGCCAGGATGCCGGAACCCTTCGCGAAGCCGACGGCCGCTGGGTCGAGCTTGGTCGGCCAGACATAAGCGTCGACCTTCGATCCCTGCAGCTTGCCGACCTTCTCGGGCTTCACCGTGCCGGCCTTGCCGGAAACCTCCATCATGAACGTCGCGAGCCGGCCGTCCGTCGTCGCGGTCGCGCCGATCACGTCGAAGGCGCCCTGCACCTTCGGGTCCGATTTCGCCGTGATGTCGTGGGCGCTGGCGGGAAACGCGGCCAGGGTGAGCAGGGCGGCGCAGGCGAGGTTCGTAGCTGAGCGCATCGTGAGGGCTCCTGAGTGGTTGCCAGAGTGATAGCGACTGGCTACCATCTACCCAGCGCATCCGGCGCCGTCAACGATAATATCGAGTCGCTATCATGCCAACGCCTGCCGCGATCGACGCGGCCCACCTGATCGACCGACTGGACCGGCTTGCGCGCAGCGGCGAAGCCGTGGGCGGGCTCAATGCTGCGCAGTGGGAGGCGCTGCGATTCGTCTCCCGCGCCAATCGCTTCTCGCGCACGCCGGCCGCGCTGGCGGAATACCTAGGCTCGACGCGCGGCACGGTCTCGCAGACACTGATCGCGCTGGAGCAGAAGGGTCACGTCACGCGTGAGCCAAGCGCGCGCGACCGGCGCTCGGTCATGCTCGAATTGACGGCGGTGGGCACGGACGCGCTGAAACACGATCCGATCCTGGCGCTCGCGGCCGATCTCGAAGGCGCCGCACCAGAGAAAATCGAAGCGGTGGTCGAGGTATTGCGGCGCACGCTGCACGCGATGATCACGCGCAACGGGGGCCGCGCCTTCGGCGCCTGCTACACCTGCCGGCATTTCCGCAAGAGCGTTAGCAAAGGCCGAAACGCGCCGCACCATTGCGCGCTACTCGATGAGCCGCTGTCGGAAGCCGACAGCCGCGCGATCTGCGTCGAGCAGGAGGCGGCCGTCGCGTAGGTGCGCGGATCGTTCGCAGCACAACGACGCGACGATCACCGCATCAACAAGAGATAGACGAGATATCCGCCGAGGCCGATGCCGGAGAAAACCGTGCCGAAGGCGCCGGCTGCGCGCAGCACGACGAAAGCCGAGATGCGGCTCGCATCGTGCGAGCCGGAAAGTCTCATGAAGCCGAGCATGTGGCTGAGCCGCGCGATGGCGAAGGCGGTTGCAAACCACGTGACGACGGTTGCCGGCGCGCCGCATAGTTCCGTCTACGCGAGGGCGACGAGAAAGATCGCGGCGGTCTGATCCTGCACGAACTCGGCGGCAGTGACGGTGAGTTTTGGCATTGTCGTGGGACGTCGAGGGTGGATCCCAAGTCTTGGCAGCGCGTTGGCTGACGCGCGCAGACGCCGTCAAGGTCGGCCGCCACGCTGGTGGTGAGGCTGGGACAGGGGCTTCCAGGTTGCGCCTTGACGGTGGCGAACTCACGCAAACCCCTTCGCCGGACGGCGGTTGTGCCAACACGCGCGAAACGCGGGGTGATGTGCAAGGCGAAGATCGCGGCCTCGACGGCCATGTGAGGCGAGCGCTTAGATCGCCGTCTCCCATTGGCTGCGGGGCCTTCGAACTGGAGGGGTCATCCGAACGGCTAGAGCTTCAACAATCCATCATCCACGAGGGTGTTGATGTCGATGGGGCGGTCCGGGTCGGCGCCCGGCAGGAACGTTCGTGTCGCCTCGAACCGATCGCCGCAATAAGCGAGTGGTTCCAGGGTGCAGTTGACAGCAACGCGATCGCAATCTCGACCAACCCACTCCGACAAGGCTCGCCTGCCACGATCGCTTGATGCGAGGGCAAACCGCAAGTTCGGAGAAGCATCGAGCAACCGGCGGTAATATCGATCGCAGGGACGGTTCTATCCTTCATGGCATCGGGCCACCAAACTCACCACGTCTGGTCGGAGCCAAAGTCAAAAGGAGTGCACTTGCCATGGATTCTTACCGCCTACTTATGCTCGGTTTCGCCGCGGCGGCATTCACTGCATTTCCCTTGATGCGCCATGGCAATGCCGAAGTGATCGTCCGCGGAGTCGAAGGTGCGCCACTGCACGAAGCCCGGCCAGCTCCCAAATTCCTTCAGCCCGACCACAAGATCGTCGTTGCACAACCCTCGCCGTCCGAAATCAATCCCTCGTTCCTCGGCCCTGTGATGCTGATGAAGTCGGCCCACATCGATCTCGAGAAGGGCACGGCAAGGATGCCGCTGTACCGCGGCAAGAACAAGTCGGGCGAGACGGTTTGGTTCATCCTGACCGATAGCACCGACGAGAACCTCGCCAACCTGCACGGCCTCGTCTACTCGCCGAAGCTGGCTTACGGCTACACCGGACGCAATCAACGCACGGCCGAGATCCAGAAAGACGGCTCCTGGATCTTTGACAAGGGCAAGGTCGACTTCTCGCCAAAGCATTCGGTGACCCCAGGCGCGGCGCCGAACTTCTTCCCACCCAAGGACGCCCAGCCGGGCGGCAAGGGCGATGACGGCTACACGCCTATCGCCAAGGTGCTGAATGCGGGCAAGGACGTTATCTTCAATGCCCCCGTGATCTCGTTCAACACCACCGCCGACCAGCTCAACGCGTTCTGCGACGGTGATGCGAACAAGGACATCGTGCACGACAAGGTCGTGTCGATCTGTCCTCGTGATGGAACCGTCACATTGGCGCTGACCATCGGCTACACCTTCGGAAAGCCGATCCTCTATCTCTCGACCGAAGCCAATCATCCCTTGATCGCGACACTCGAGGGGGCAACCCACTCGCCGGCGATGGAAGATCTGCCTTTTGCCAACGAGGACGCCGCACCGGGTGAGAGTGCGGAGCGGATCTACGTGTTCGCCAATGGTCCGACCGGGATCGACCACCCGTTCCGGCAGGGTGTGAACAGTGCGTTGTCGGACGGCCGCGGCCCGCTCAACGTCCTCGGCGGCATTCCGACAATCAACCTGGACTACTCGCCGATGTGGCGGCTGTTTCCGGCCAAGTGGACGGACGAGGCCATCAACAAGGGGTACCGCACGCGCCTGACGGACGCGATCCACATCGAGGACGCCGCCGCCAAAGGGCTCATCAAGAGCCTCGACGACGGTCCTCTGCGCGCCGTCGGCTTCATCGTCAACTGCCCGGTCGTCTATCGCGTCAACTGAATGGATCGTGGCGGGCCGCATCGCATTCGGCTCGCAGGACTCATCTGCAGTACTCAGCTCACGTCCCTGATGGAGACCTCGATGAAACCGGTTTCGGCCAAGCGCTGTGCGCTCATCCATTCGATTGCATACGTGCTGCCCGTGCTCAGCTTCCTCGCGGCGCCTGTCCCGAGCCGCGCAGCGGTGCTCGACGGAACCAATGTCGTGATTGCTTACGGTGGCGACGCTGGTCCCCACGCACGTGTCACCTTCAGTAAGAACCGGGCCGCATCGCAGGCACTCAAGATCGAGACGTTTCTGGCAGGGGTGGCCGGATCGAAGCTCAGCATCTTCGTCGATGCTGATCCGACCCCGGTTTTCGTGCACACGCTGACGGACGGCGAGTGCATCTTCGAAAACGAGAAAAGCCACTGCACCATCACACTGCCAGGTCGGGTCGCAGCCTACGGTCGACTGCTCCGTGGTTTCCGCGTCGGCCGCGTCGGCCGCCTGCAGGTCGAGACCGGCGGCGTGATGGCCATGTCGCACACGTCCGGACTCGCCGGCTTCACGCGGGCGACCGCTCGGATCGACGGTTGACTGTCCGGCAAACCTTTGGTCGGGCGGCTTGCTCCTTGCCTACCCGCGTATGCCTTTCGAATTTCCACCCTGGTTGTCGGAGTTGAGTCGATGCTAGACTGGATGACACCAGCTGCAATCAGCGGGAACTGTACACCGGAGCAGATTGCGCGCCGCAACAATCGTAAGCCTGTCAATCTGGCACTGCAAGGAGGAGGCGCGCACGGCGCCTTCACATGGGGCGTTCTCGACAAGCTGCTCGAGGCCGACAGTCTGTCGCTCGATGCCGTCAGCGCGACGAGTGCTGGAGCGCTGAATGCAATCGTCATGGCGGAGGGTTTCTCACAAGGCGGTACGGAGTGTGCACGTGAGAAGCTGAACGAACTATGGGAAGCCGTAAGTCGCTCAGGTTGGCTCTATGACCCGATTCACCCAATGCCGTGGGACGTGTGGTCGGCTGTCACGCGGTGGCGGTCAGACGCGGCACCCGGCTTCTTGCTGTTCCAGATGCTCACGCATACTTGGTCCCCGTATCAGTTGAACCCTATGGGGTTCAATCCGCTCCGTGACATTCTGGAAGGTATGATCGACTTCGAGCGTTTGCGAGGCTGTCCATTCGCGACGAGGCTGTTCATCTCCGCTACCAATGTGCGCTCTGGCAAGGTGCGAATTTTCGAGAACCACGAACTGTCAGCCGACGTCGTCCTCGCGTCGGCTTGCCTGCCCTATTTGTTCAAGGCCGTCGAGATTGATGGCGAGCACTACTGGGATGGCGGCTTCATGGGCAATCCCGCAATCTTTCCGCTCATCTACAAGGGGGCTTCTCGGGACGTCATTGTCGTGCACGTCAACAGTATCACCCGCGCCAATGTCCCCACCACAGCGCCGGCCATATTCGATCGCATGAATGAGATCACGTTCAACTCCTCTCTCATGCGTGAGATGCGCGCCATTGCGTTTGTCAGCCGCTTGATCGATGGTGAAATTCTTGACGACCATCACTACGCGCGCATGCGCATTCATGCGATCCGCGACGACGCTGAAATGATGCAGCATGGTGCCGCCAGTAAATTCGCGACCAACTGGGCCTTTCTAACCCGCTTGCGGAATGCCGGGCGCGATGCAGCTGAGCGCTGGCTCTACGAGCATTCGGCTGATGTCGGAGACAGAACCACCATCGATCTCCAAAGCGTCTATCTTTGATGCCGCGGGTCCCGGGTAAGCACTGAGTCGCGATACCGTTTGCTGCAGGAGATGTGACATGGGACTTCTGGTTGACGGACGCTGGGTCGATCGCTGGTACGACACGGCGAAGGATGGCGGACGCTTTGTGCGCCGCGACTCGCAGTTCCGAAATTGGATCACGCCAGATGGTGCTCCAGGTCCGTCTGGCAGCGGTGGCTTCAGCGCCGAGCCTGGACGCTACCATCTCTATGTGAGTCTTGCGTGCCCTTGGGCGCACCGCGCCCTGATATTCCGCAAACTCAAAGGTCTCGACGCCATCATCGGGCTTTCCGTGACCCATTGGCTTATGCTCGAGGATGGCTGGACGTTCGCCGAGGGCGCCGGTGTCATAGCCGATAGGGTCAATAGTGCGCGCGTGATGCACGAGATCTACTCGCGAGCTGATCCGCATTACTCGGGTCGCGTTACGGTTCCGGTGCTCTGGGACAAGCAAACCAGGACGATCGTGAACAACGAGTCCTCTGAGATCATTCGCATGTTCAACAGCGCATTCGACCGGAATGGCGCCGCGCCGGGCGACTATTATCCCGAGGCATTGAGGGGTGAAATCGATATGGTCAACACACGCATTTACGACACGCTCAATAATGGCGTCTACCGCTGCGGCTTCGCCACCACGCAGCAAGCGTACGACGAGGCGTTGGCGCCCTTGTTCGAGACGCTCGACTGGCTCGAAACACGGGTTGCGGAGCAGCGCTACCTTATGGGCACCGTTCTTACGGAGGCCGACTGGCGATTGTTCACGACGCTTATCCGCTTCGATGCGGTCTACCACGGACACTTCAAATGCAGCCGGCGGCGCATCGTCGACTACCCGAATCTGTGGGCTTACGTGCGGGACCTCTACCAGATGCCCGGGGTGCGCGAGACGGTCGACTTCCATCACATCCGGCACCACTACTACGCGAGCCACCGCACCATAAATCCAACCGGCATCGTGCCCGCCATGCCGGCCATCGACCTTGATGCACCACATGGCAGAGGACTTTGATCCCGGCACTGATGGAGGGGAGCTGCCACGGGGTCCGGGCCGCAAATGCTTGTTAATCCCGCGGACCCGCGCCTTACCAGCCGGTGGCCCCTCCAAATCAGACTCTATGGTTTGCGGCCTCAGGCCGGCACCAGCGCATTGACCCTTGCGATCGCCTTAACGAACGGCGCCCGCGCCTCCAGTGCCGAGTACCAGCGCGTAACGTTGGGTGCTGCATCAAGCGAGACGCCTGCGAAGTCCCGCCGCCAGAGCCAGCCGAAGTGGGCGATGTCGGCAATCGTCAGTTCCGGCCCCGCCACGAACTCAGACCGTGCAAGAACGCTATCGAGCATGCCCACAACGCGGTGGGCTTCGGAGCTGAAGCGCTCGATGGCGTGCGGCAGCTTGTCCGATGCGAGCTTTTGGAAATAGCCCGAGTTGCCGAACGCTGGACCGAGGCCGGCGGCGTGGAAGAAGAGCTGCTCGAACACGCGGGCGCGGGCTTCTCCCGACGCAGGAAGTAGCTTGCCCGACTTCTCCGCCAGATAGATCAGGATCGCCGCGCTCTCGGTCAGCGTGAGCGTGCCGCCTTCTGCGTCGTGGTCGACGATGACTGGCAATTTGCCATTCGCGTTGCGGGCGATGTGATCGGGGCCCTTCTGCTCGCCCTTTCGGATGTTGACCGGATGGAGCCGGTAGGCGAGGCCCATCTCTTCGAGGGCGATCGGCACCTTGACGCTGTTGGGCGTGGCGAAGGCATACACGTCGAGCATGACTGCAGCTCCTTTGATCGTGCTCAGATGGCGGCTGATGTCAGGCGGCCTTTGCGGCCGGCTTCCAAGCCGGCGGACGGGCGCGCTCGTACTGCGGCGGGACGTCGATCTTCGCACCGAGCGTGTCGGCGGCGCGCCACACCCAGCGGGGATCGTCGAGGAACGCACGCGCGAGCGCTACGGTGTCCGCTCGGCCCGTCGCGACGATATCCTCGGCGTGGCGCGGATCGTTGATGAGGCCGACCGCGCGGGTGACCAGACCGGTCGCCTTGCGGACGGCTTCCGCAAACGGAACCTGATAGCCGGGCGTGAGCGGGATCTCGAGTCCGGGCGCGTTGCCGCCGCCCGACACGCATACGTAGGCGACGCCGCGCTTCTTGAGTGCATCGGCGAATGAAACGGCTTCCTCGATCGTGATGCCCTGCGGGTGCCAGTCGGTGCC
>CAYYGO010000020.1:0-64380 GCA_964471635.1 uncultured Hyphomicrobium sp. | reverse complement strand
TCACCGTCGATCACATGCGGGCGATGAAGGACCGCGCCATCGTCTGCAACATCGGTCACTTCGACAACGAGATCGACGTCGCGGGCGTCCGCAACTACAAGTGGCACAACGTCAAGCCGCAGGTCGACGAGATCGAGTTCCCAGGCGGCAAGCGCATCATTCTCCTGTCGGAAGGACGCCTGGTGAACCTCGGCAATGCGATGGGGCACCCGTCGTTCGTCATGTCGGCGTCGTTTACCAACCAGACATTGGCGCAGATCGAGCTGTGGTCCAATCCCGACAAATACGAGCGCAAGGTCTACACGTTGCCGAAGCACCTCGACGAGAAGGTCGCGCGCCTTCACCTCGAGAAAATCGGCGTCAGGCTGACCCAGCTCCGTCCCGATCAGGCGGCCTACATCGGCGTTCCGTCCGAGGGTCCGTTCAAGGCCGACCATTACCGCTACTGAGCGCCGGCGGCCGGAAGGCTCGGGCGATGAAGAAAGTGCGCCGCTCCGGTTCCGCCGGGGCGGCGCTTTCATTTCGTCTGTGCCCGGTCCGCTCTGGCCAGGGTGCGCGCGCCGACTCATAATCTCGGTTAATGATTCGCCCCTTGGGGCGCAGCATCTCGGCAGCTTTGTTCCCGCGTCCCGCTGACGGCATAAGAGGCACTGGCCCGGGCAGGAAATGAGCACGCCAACCCGATCGGCTGAACGCAAGTTGCGGCGCGAGTTGGCGCTGCTGCTCGTGGCGAGCTTCAGCATCGCAGCCGCGCTGTCCGCGAGTGTCGCCGGTGGGCCCTCGTTACCGCCAGCCGGACCGGCACCGCGAGTGCTCGGCTTCCTGACGGTGACCCTACTTCTGTTTGGGGCCGTCATCGCCGCCTGCTGGCACCTCGTCGCGCGCGCCCGCCAGGACAGCCGTGCCGCCCGCCTCGAAGCCGACGCGCTCCGAGCAAGCCTGGCCACGTCGAGCGCCGTGCACGCCGCTGAGCCTCAGACCGTGTTGCTGTGGAATGCAGACGGCCATTTCGATCTCGTCACCCACTCGCTGCGCTCGGTTCCAGGCCTGCCGCCATCGGGCGACGAGTTGCTCCGTTTTGGCGACTGGCTCGATGCCCGCTCGGCCGACGGGCTCAAGGGTGCTCTGGATGCCCTGCTGACGGAGGGACGCCCATTCAATCTCATCCTGAAGACCCGCGCCGGCGGACATCTCGAAGGCCACGGGCGGGCGGCAGGCACGCGCGCTGTGCTGCGCTTGAAGGACGTCGCTGGCTACAAGCGTGAACTCGGACGCGTCATCGACCAGCACCTGACGCTTGCCCGTGACATTCGCGCCGGCCGGGCGCTGCTCGATGCGTTGCCGATGCCGGTCTGGCTCAAGGACTCCGACGGGCGTCTGTCGTGGGTCAACCGCGCCTACGTATCGGCGGTGGAGGCCCAGAGCGCAGACGAGGTGATCGCGCGGCAGTTCGAGCTCATCGAAAGCCGCCAGCGGGGTGCGCTCGAGGCCGTGCTGGCGCGCGGGGATGCATACCGGGAGCGACTGAACCTCGTCATCGGCGGCACCCGGAAGCCGCACGACGTGGTGGTACTGCCGCTCGAGGACACCACCGTCGGTGCGGCGATCGACGTCACCGCGATTGAAAGCGCGCAGGGCGAGCTTGACCGCCAGATCGCCGCCTACGACCGCACGCTCGACCGAGTGGCGACCGCGGTCGCGATCTTCGACCGGGACCAGCGCCTCGCCTTCGCCAACCACGCCTTCCAGGAGTTGTGGCAGCTCGATGCGGACTGGCTGGCGGCACGCCCCGACGACGGTGCACTGCTCGACAGGCTGCGCGCCCTCGGGCGGCTGCCGGAGGTGGCGAAGTACCGGGAGTGGAAGGCGCGACTGCTCGACCGCTACCGCACCGGCGAAGTCCTCGACGAGTGGTGGCACCTGCCCGGCGACCGTATGCTGCACGTCATGTCAGAACAGCGCCCCGACGGCGGCCTGACCTACCTCTACGTCGACGACACCGAGCGCATGGTGCAGAAGGGCCAGTACAACGCCCTCATCAAGGTGCAGGCCGAGACGCTGAACAGCCTCGCCGAAGGCGTTGCCGTGTTCGGCACCGACGGGCGTCTGCGGCTCAACAACACCGCGTTCGCCCGCATCTGGCATCTGCCACACGAGGTGCTCGACCGCGCGCCGCACATCGAGGACCTGATCGTCCGCGCCCGCGCGCTCTATAGCGACGCGGGAACCTGGGCGGCAATCCGCCGTGCGGTAACAACGTTCACCGACAAGCGCGAGCCGATCGACGGGCAGATGGTCCGTCCCGACGCGAGCGTTGTCGACTATGCCTCGACCCCGCTGCCGGACGGCGGCACCCTGTTGACGTTCGCCGACGTGACGGACGCGAAGCGCTACGAGCGGGCGCTCGAGGAGCGCAACGAAGCCCTGGTCGTGGCCGATCGTCTAAAAAGCCAGTTCATCGGGCACGTATCCTACGAGCTCAGGACGCCGCTCACGAACATCATCGGTTTCGGCGAGTTGCTGTCGAGCCCTCACCTCGGACCGCTCAACGACAAGCAGCGCGAGTATGTGGGCCACATCTCGGCGTCGTCGAAGACGCTCCTCGCGATCATCGACGACATCCTCGATCTGACGACCATCGACGCCGGCGCGCTCGAGCTCAAGCTGGCGCCGCTCAACATCCGCGCGCTCATCGACAGCGCCATCCGCGGCGTCTCGGAGCGCGCCGCCGATGCCGACCTGACGCTCGACATCGCCATCGCAGACGACGCAAGAACGCTTGTTGCCGACGAGGAGCGCGCGCGCCAGGTGCTTTATAACCTCTTGTCCAATGCGGTCGGCTTCTCGCGCCCCGGCGGCACGGTACGCGTCAGCTGCTGGCGCGACGCGGGGCATATCCTGTTCCTTGTCGAGGACGAGGGGATCGGCATCCCGCTCGAGCAGCAGGCGCGCGTTTTCGAGCGTTTCGAGAGCCGCAGCCACGGCTCGAAGCACCGCGGCGCAGGCCTCGGGCTGTCGATCGTGCGCAGCCTCGTCGATCTGCACGGCGGCGAGACCGCGCTGGTCTCGGAACCGGGCAAGGGAACGAAGGTTGCGGTGCGCTTCCCCGAGCATGGCCGACAGACCCGACCCGCCGATCCCACCGCCACGGAACGCGCCGACGGCACGTCGACGAGCCTCGCCTCTCAACGTGCCTCCTGATAGGAGCGTCGGGCAGGCACTTGATCGGGGCATGGTTCGGCGCCATAGCGTCGAGCGGGTTCTGTCCCGGTCACCACTGCCGGTGGGTGCTGATTGCATTTGCTGGCGGTCATCGACGAGGATCGTTTCATGACTGCCGCGCAGTTGATCCTTGCCGACGTCGACGAGCGGAGGCTCGCCCGCATCGCCGAGATCGTGGCTCTGAAGCTGCTCGTCGGCGACGTCGTGGCGTTGGTGGGCGACCTCGGCGCCGGCAAGACGACGTTTGCGCGGGCCCTGATCCGGGCGCTGGCGGCAGACGAGGAGGCCGAGGTGCCGAGCCCGACCTTTTCACTGGTGCAGAGCTATGCGACACGGCGACTGGCCGTCTCGCACGCCGACCTCTACCGCCTCGCAGACCCAGGCGAGGCCGACGAGCTGGGCCTTTCCGATCTCGCGCGTGAAGGAGCGCTGATCGTCGAGTGGCCGGAGCGGGGCGCAGACATCGCGGCGCTCGGCACCACGCTCACCATCCGCATCGAGGACGCGCCGGAGAGCCCCGAGGTGCGGCGCGTCACGCTCTCAGGGGACGCCGGCTGGCAGACGCGGCTCGCGCGGGTTGGCGAGATCCTTGCGTTCCTAGATCGAGCGCTCGGCCCGGAGACTGTCGCCGCGGCCTCGATCGCGTACCTGCAGGGCGACGCCTCCCCGCGCGGCTACGCGCGCATCTCGAGCGGAGGCGCCAGCCGCATCCTCATGGACGCGCCGCGCCAGCCGGACGGGCCACCGATCCGCGGCGGCCTGCCCTACAGCCGTATCGCGCACCTCGCCGAGGACATCAGACCGTTCGTTGCGGTCTCGGGCGGGCTCGCCGCCGCGGGCCTGTCGGCTCCTGCGATCACCGCGTCCGATCTCGACCGCGGTCTCCTGCTCATCGAGGACTTCGGATCGGCCGTGTTCGGCGCGCTCGTCGGTCATCAGTCGGCGACCCAGGCTGAGCTTTGGCGTGCCGCGGTCGATGCGCTGGTGGCGCTGCGGCGGGCACCTGTGCACGACGTGCTGCCCATTCCAGATGCCGCGCCGCACACGCTGCCCACCTACGACCGGGGCGCCATGGCGATCGAGACCGAGCTGATCGTCGAGTGGTACCTGCCGCTTGCGACGAGCGAGCGGCTGACCAGCGCGGCGCGAGACGAGTTCGTGGCGCTGTGGGCGCCGGTGCTGGAGCGGCTCGCTGCGATGCCCAAGGGATTGGTGCTGCGCGACTTTCACTCTCCGAACCTGATGTGGCTCGCGGACCGCAGGGGTGTGCGCCGCGTCGGCATTCTCGACTTCCAGGACGCCATGCTCGGCCCTTGGGCCTACGACCTCGTGTCGCTGCTCGAGGATGCCCGTATCGACGTACCTGCCGCGCTTGAAGAGGAGCTGTTCGACCACTACTGTGCCGCCGTTCTCGAGACCGAGCCGGGGTTCGACCGTGCCGCCTTCGTCTTCGCCTACGCCGCGCTCGGCGCACAGCGCAACACCAAGATCCTCGGCATCTTCGCCCGCCTTGCGCGACGCGACGGCAAGCCGGGCTACCTGCGCCATGTTCCACGCATCTGGCGCTATCTCGAGCGTGCTCTCCGGCATCCCGAGCTTGCCGCGCTTCGACAGTGGTACGACTGCTACCTGCCAGCCGGCCTGCGTGCGCCGGCAGCAAACGGGTCCTGACGCACGATGAGCAAGCGCCCCCACACGGCCATGGTACTGGCTGCCGGCCTCGGCACGCGCATGCGCCCGCTGACCGATACCGTGCCGAAGCCGCTCGTCGTGCTCGCCGGGCGCACGCTCCTCGACCATGCGCTCGACCGCCTGGCGGATGCCGGGATCCGGCGCGCCGTTGTCAACGTGCATTACCGCGCCGACCAGATCGAGACCCACCTCAAGGCGCGCACGCGGCCGGAGATCGTCGTATCCGACGAGCGCGACACACTTCTCGACACCGGCGGCGGCATCGTGCGCGCCCTGCCGTTGCTCGGACCGGCGCCGTTTGTGGTGCACAACTCGGATTCGGTGTGGCTCGAGGGCGTCGGCTCGAACATCGAGCGCCTGCTCGCGGCCTGGGACGACCGTCGCATGGACGCCCTGCTGCTGCTCGCACTCGGCTCGCGCAGCCTCGGCTACGACGGCCACGGCGATTTCCGCATGAGCGCCGACGGGAGGCTGTCGCGTCGGTCGGAGCGCGAGGAGGCGCCGTTCGTCTTCACCGGCGTGTCGATCGCGCATCCGCGCCTGCTGGACGGCGCACGCGAGGAGCGCTTCTCGCTCAACCGGCCGTGGGACCGCGCAATGCAGGAAGGTCGCCTCTACGGCGTCCGGATGGAGGGGCTCTGGATGCATGTCGGCACACCCCAGGCACTGGCGGAGGCCGAACGCGCGTTCGCCAGCGACGATGCCGGCTGAACGCACCGCGCCGGCACGCCCGAACGTCTTCACGTTGCCCGCCGGCGAGCCGTTTCTCGCGGGCCTCGCGCGCGCGCTACTCAACGGCCACTTGCCGCGGCCCGGCGGCGTGCCGCCATCTCCGATCGACCTCGCCGCGATCACGCTGCTGCTACCGACGCGACGCGCCGTCCGTGCACTACAGGAGGCATTTCTCGACGAGATCGGCCGGCGGAACGCGGCTGGCGCCGGGGTGGCAATGCTGCTGCCGCGTATTCACCCGATCGCGGAGGGCGAGGACGAACTGACACTGATTGCGGGCCTTGCTGCGAGCGGCGGCGCCGACGGGCGAGCGCCCGCCGACATTCCGCCGGCCGTCTCCGAGATGGAGCGGCGTCTGGCGCTCACAACGCTAGTCCTCAAGTGGTCGCAGGCGATGCGGTCCGCAGACGGCGGCGAAGAGGTGGTGGCGGCGGGCGCGGATACGCCCGCGCAGGCGGTACAGCTCGCGGCCGAGCTGGCGCGCCTCATGGACATGGTCGAGACCGAGCAAGTGAGCCTTTCGGGTCTCGCCGCGCTGGTGCCTGATACCTTCTCGCAGCACTGGCAGAAGACGCTGCAGTTCCTCACTATCATCACCGACTACTGGCCGCTTTATCTCGCCGAGCGCGGGATGACCTCGCCTGCGGATCGACGGAACCGGCTCATTCTTGCCGAGGCACGGCGGCTCGTCGAGACTCCCCCCAGAGCTCCGGTCATCGTCGCAGGCGTCACGGGCTCGATACCCGCGACGGGCGAGCTGATGCGGGCGGTAATGGCCCTCGACAACGGGGCGATCGTGCTGCCGGGCCTCGACGACACGCTCGATGACGAGGCGTGGGCTGCGGTCGGCAGAGACCATCCCGAGCACCCGCAGTTCGGCCTGCATCGCCTGCTCGGCACTCTGGGGCTCGAGCGCTCGCAGGTCGCAGTGCTGCCGGGCGCACCGCTATCGCCGCGCACGGCCGCGCTGAACCGTCTCGTGGGCGAGACGATGCGTCCCGCATCGACGACGGAGCACTGGCATCGCTTCGCGGACATCGCAGACCGACCGGCGCTTCGAGCAGCGCTCTCGGGCGTTGCGCTGATCGAGGCACCGTCGGCGCAGGACGAAGCGGAGGCGATCGCGCTGATCTTGCGCGACGTCGTCGAGACGCCGGGCCGGACGGCCGCGTTGGTCTCGCCCGACCGTCTCCTCGCCCGGCGCGTCGGCGTCCGGCTCGAGAGCTGGGGCATTCGCGTCGACGACAGCGCCGGCCGGCCGTTCGCCAAGACCGTCCCCGGCGCGTTCCTGGAGCTCGTCATAGATACCGTGGCGGAGGACTTCGCGCCGGCCGCACTCGTGGCGCTCCTGAAGCATCCGCTGACCCGGCTCGGCCTCGACACGTTTGCCGTGCGCAAGGCTGCGCGCGCGCTCGAAATCGCGGCATTTCGCACGGCGTATCTCGGACGCGGGCTGGCCGGCGTCGAGGCCGCGCTGGAGCGAGCCGCAGCGGCCGAGGCACAGGGCGAGCGGCGCGAGGCCGCAGTACGGCGGTTGTGGGACGAGGACTGGGCGGGTGCCCGCGATCTGGTAGCGCGGCTGAAGGCGGCGCTCGCCCCGCTCGCCGCCGCATTCGACAGCGCGGGCACGCAACCGCTGGCCGGTCTGGCGCGAGCCCACGTGGCGGCTGCCGAGGCTCTGGCTGCGCTGCCGCCGCCGGCGCCGACGGCGAGCGCTGCCGCGCCGCCGCAGGGCTCGCCCTTGTGGACGGGGGAAGCCGGCATCGCCGCCCAGACTTTTTTCGCCGGCCTCACGGACCCGTCCATGCCGGCCCTCGATATCGCGGCAGTGGACTACGCCGATCTCTACCGCGGGTTGATCGCAGGCGAGAACGTGCGCCCGCGCGTGCCCGTCCACCCGCGGCTGGCGATCTGGGGACCATTCGAGGCAAGGCTGCAGCAGCCCGACGTCATCGTGCTCGGCTCCCTCAATGACGGCACTTGGCCGGAGACGGCGGACCCCGGACCCTGGCTGAACCGGCCCATGCGTCAGGCGCTCGGCTTGCCGTCACCGGAGGCGAAGCTAGGTCAGGCCGCCCACGATTTCACCATGCTGCTCGGTGCCGGAACCGTCTACCTGACGCGTGCCGAGAAGATCGACGGCGTGCCGACGGTGCCGTCGCGCTGGCTGATGCGCCTCGAGGCACTGCTCGGCGGCCTTGGGCTCGACGGAGCCATGAAGCCCGACCGCCCTTGGCTCGGCTGGGCACGGAGCCGCGACGCGACCGGCGCCCGCATCGTCATCGAGCCGCCGACCCCGCGACCGCCCGTCGACGCCCGGCCGCGCAGAATGAGCGTCTCCGGCGTCGAGACCTGGATCGCCAATCCCTATGCCGTCTACGCCGCGCGCATCCTGGGCCTCGAGCCCCTGCCGAGGCTCGGCGAGCCGCCCGACGCGAGCCTGCGCGGCGCCATCGTGCACGAGGCGCTCAGCCGCTTCACGACGCGTTTTCCGGACACGCTGCCGGCCGACGTCGCGGGCGAAGTGCTGGCCGCGGCCAAGGGTGTTCTCGAAGCCTATACAGGGCATCCGCGCGTGGCCGCGTTCTGGCTCACACGCCTCGAGCGTTTTGCCCGCTGGTTCGCCGACACCGAGACGGCACGCCGCGCCGGCATCCGCAGTGTCGTGGCCGAGGTCAAGGGCCGGCACGTGATCGCCGCTCCGTATGCGCCGTTCGAGCTCACCGCACGTGCCGATCGCATCGATGTCGGCGCCTCGGGCCTCGTCATCACGGACTACAAGACCGGCACGGTGCCGGTGCAATCGAAGGTGCAGTCGGGTGCCGCGCCGCAGCTGCCGCTCGAGGCCTCGATCGCGGCGGCAGGCGGCTTTCCGGGCATACCGAGCGCGCCCGTCTTGGCGCTGCGCTACATCCGCGCCTCCGGCGGCGAGCCGCCCGGCGAGGAGGTCAATTTTGCCAAGCTCGACATCGCTGCCCTCGCCGGGGCACAGATCGAGCGGCTGGCGGCGCTCGTCGCGCGCTACGACGATCCCGGGACGCCCTATGCGGCTTTGCGTCGGGCACGGTTCAACTACGACTACGACCCGTTCGCCCACCTCGCCCGCGTCGGGGAATGGTCGGCCGATTCCGGCGGCGGCGAGGAGGGTTGATCCATGAGCTCCGCCGACCGGGCCCGACACGTCGAGGCAGCGCTGGACCGTACGCGCCGCGCCCAACGGGCTGCCTCCGATCCGGCGGCCTCGGTTTGGGTGGGTGCCAACGCGGGCACCGGCAAGACCCACGTGCTGACGAGGCGCGTGCTCCGCCTGATGCTCGCGGGAACGCCTCCCGAGCGGATCCTCTGCCTCACCTACACCAAGGCCGCGGCGGCGGAGATGTCGCAGCGCGTCTTCGACCAACTCGCTGGTTGGGTGACGCGGGACGCGGCGGCACTCGCCGAAACTCTCGCCGAGCTCATAGACCGCACGCCGACGCCGGACGAGACGCAGCTCGCGCGGACCCTTTTCGCGCGGGCCATCGAGACGCCGGGCGGCCTCAAGGTGCAGACCATTCACGCCTTCTGCGAGCGGCTGCTCAAGCGGTTCCCGCTCGAGGCCGGAGTCCCGCCCGGGTTCAAGATCCTCGACGACCACGAGGCCCGCACCATACTGAGGGAGGCGACCGAGCGCACGCTCGGCGAGGCAACGCGAGACCGCACGGGCCCGCTCGGTCGCGCGCTCACGACAGCCATCGCGCACGCCGCGGACGACCGGTTCGAAGAGCTGATCGCGGCGGCGCTGGCCAAACGCGACTGGCTCGCGGCGGCCGCGCAGCTCGACGATGCATCCGGCGAGGCTGAGGCAGACGGTTACCATCGCGCAGCCGGGCTGATGCTGCGCGCAGCTCTCGGCGTGGACAAGGGTGCGACCGCCGCCGCCATCGCGTCCGAGCAGGCCGGCGTCCTTTCCGACGACATGATCGCGCGCGCTGCCGCGGCACTGGCCGAGGGCGGTGCCACCGACCGGGAGCTGGCCGCAGGACTTGCCGCCGCCGTGTCGGCGCACGGCGAGACGGCGCGCGTTGCGGCGCTGCGCGGCGTGCTGCTCACCGCGAAAGGCGAGCCGCGCTCGGACAAGCGCTTCGTGACAAAGAAGGTGCAGCTTGAAGAGCCCGGCGCTTATGCGGCTCTCGTCTCGGCGCGCGACCGTTTCGCCGCGCTGGACGCGGAGGCCGCCGCACTCGCCGCGATCGAGGCCACGGTGGCGTTGCTGGCGCTGGCCGATAGAACGCAGCAGCACGTCGAGGCGGCGAAGCGGCGCCGGGCGGCGCTCGATTTCGAAGACCTGATCCGGCGCACCGCGAGCCTCCTCTCGACCGCCGACTCGGCCGACTGGGTTCTCTACAAGCTCGACGGCGGCCTCGATCACATCCTGGTCGACGAATCGCAGGACACCGCGCCCACCCAATGGCGTGTCGTAGAGGCACTGGCGCGCGAGTTCTTCAGCGGTTCGGGTGCCCGCGAGGGCGCCCTGCGCACGGTGTTCGCCGTCGGTGACGAGAAGCAGTCCATCTACAGCTTCCAGGGCGCCGAGCCGGCGATGTTTCAGGCGATGGGGCGCACCTTCGCGGGGCTCGCCGCGGACGCCGGCGCCGTCTGGCGCACTGTGCCGCTCGATCTGTCGTTCCGCTCGGTGGCACCCGTGCTGGAGGCGGTCGATCGCACGTTTCTCGACCCCGCGCGCACGCCGGGCGTCGGGTCCGGTGCCGCCCCGGTCGTCCACATAGCGCGCCGCTTCGACAAGGCCGGGCTCGTCGAGATCTGGCCGAGCGAGCCCTATGCCGATCCGCCCGAGGCCGACGCGTTCGATCCCCTGAGCGAGACGCCGGTGCGTTCTGCCGTATCGCGTCTCGCTCATCGCATCGCCGCGCGCATCGACGGCTGGCTTCAAAGCGGGGAGCGTCTCGCGTCGACAGGCCAGCCGATCCAGCCCGGCGACATCCTTGTTCTCGTGCGCAAGCGCCAGCCCTTTGCGGCGCCGATGGTGGCTGCACTCAAGGCGCGCTCCATACCGGTGGCGGGCGCGGACCGCATCGAGCTCGTCGAGCAGATCGCCGTCCAGGACCTGATGGCGCTCGGCGACTTTCTGACCCTACCCGAGGACGACCTCTCGCTCGCGGCTGTCTTGAAAAGCCCCTTGTTCGGGCTCTCGGACGACGATCTGTTCCAGATCGCTCATGGCCGGCGGGGAGCGTTGTGGTCGGCGCTGCTTGCACATGCAAAGGAAAACCCGCGGCTCGCGCATCCGGCCGAGACCCTCAAGCGCTGGCGTGCGCGGGCCGACTTCGTGCCGCCCTACGAGTTCTACGCCGGTCTCCTCGACCGCGACGGGATGCGGGAGCGTCTGCTGACCCGGCTTGGCGCCGAGGCCGCAGATCCAATCGACGCGTTCGTCGATCTGGCGCTGCGCTACGACGATGCCGCACCGGCATCGATGTCGGGTTTTCTCGGATGGTTGCGCGACGGCACGCGCGAGGTGAAGCGCGACATGGAGCATGGTCGCAACGAGGTGCGGGTGATGACCGTGCACGGCGCGAAAGGCCTCGAGGCGCCCATCGTGTTCTTGCCCGACACGTGCACCACGGCAACGGCGGGCGGAGGCAGGACGCTGGTCGAATTGACCGAGACGCGGCGTCCGCCCTCGGTTCCGGCCCCGTGGCTCTGGGCCGTCAAAGGATCGGCGCGGATCGAAGTTGTCGCGTCTGCGCGTGTCGCCATCGCGGCCAGCGAGACCGAGGAACGCAACCGGCTCCTCTATGTCGCCATGACGCGGGCCCGCGACCGGCTCTACGTGGCAGGCTTCGAGAGAGCAAAGGGACGGGCGGCGGGCTGCTGGTACGACCTCGTATCGGCAGCGCTCGAGGGCCGCACGGCAACGGTCGACGTTGCCGGAGAGGGCGTCGTTCAGCGACTGGAAGCGCAGCAGTCCGGCCCGACCGAGCCGCCGCGCCGCGACGTGCTGCCCGAGCTGGCACCCGTCGCCCGCCCTGACTTCGCGCTGCGACCCGCCGCCAGGGAGCCACAGCTTGCCGTCCCGCTCGCGCCCTCGAGCCTCGCCCCCTTCGAGAGCGATGCCAGCGGCGAGCCACAGGAGCCGATGCCCCGCGACCGGGCTGCCGATGAGCCTCCGCCGCCCGCCCCGGCACTCGCCTCCGACGAGCTGCGCTTCCTGCGCGGCTCGCTGACCCATGCGCTGCTCGAGCACTTGCCGTCGTTCGCACCTCCGCAGCGTGAGGCGGCCGCCGCAGCATTCGTCGCGCGGCGCGGCGCGGCATTGTCCAAACGGGCACGGGCAGGCATCGTGCGCGAGGCGATGGCCATACTTTCGGATGCCGCCTTCGCGCCGATCTTCGGACCCGCCAGCCGGGCCGAGGTTCCGATTGTTGCCGAAATTCCGCGGCCCGTCGGCCGCGGGCCCGCGATGAGGCTCAACGGCCAGATCGACCGGCTTGCCGTACTCGAGGCGAGCGTGCTCGTGGTCGACTACAAGACCAACCGCGTGCCCCCACGGAAAATTGAGGACGTGCCAGCGGCTTACATCTTTCAGATGGCCGCCTATAGATTGGCGCTCGAGCGCATTTTTCCGGAGAAGGCCGTGCGCGCCGCCCTACTGTGGACAGACGGACCGGTCTTGATGCCGGTGCCGGACGCGATGCTCGACGACTACGGCCAGCGCCTCTGGTCGCTCGACCCCAACCGCCTTGACGGTTGAGGGTGCGCTGCCTACTTCTGCCTTCCAGAACGATAGAACGCCTCCCCCGAGGAGCCACCAGGAGATCGATCATGACCGCATCCGTTTCGGACAAGACATTCGAGGCCGAAGTGCTGAAGTCCGCCGAGCCGGTGCTCGTCGACTTCTTTGCCGAATGGTGCGGACCCTGCAAGGCCATGTCGCCGGCGCTGGATCTCGTCGCCAAGGAGATGGCCGGCAAAATCAAGGTCGTGAAGGTCGACGTCGACCAGAACCCCGGCATCACGTCGAAGTACGGCATCCGCGCGATGCCGACGCTGATGATTTTCAAAAACGGCGAGGTCGCCGCCCAGCACGTCGGCGCGATGGTCCAGAAGAAGAAGCTCGAAGACTGGATCAATGGCAGCGTCTCGGCCTGAGACCGGCTGACGATCACGTCGTGTGACGTCTCGGGGCCTCGCGGCGACGCGGGGCCTTGGTCGCATCTGTGCATGGACCCGCAGCGGTGCCGGCACCGCCATCCGGGAGGGCGCGCCGTTGAGTGTCACCGTCAGCGCATTCTACAAGTTCGTCGATGTCGCCGAGCCCGAGCGACTGAGGTCGGCGGTCGAGACCAGGTGCCGCGCAGCCGGCATCTGCGGGACCGTGATCGTCGCGCCCGAAGGGATCAACGGAACGATCTCGGGCTCGGCAGAGAGCCTGGCGCACCTGTTCGACTGGCTGCGCTGCGACCCGCGCTTCGCAACGCTCGAGACCAAGGAGAGCACGGCCGGCGACCACCCGTTTCGCCGGCTCAAGGTGAAACTCAAGCCCGAGATCGTGACGCTTGGCGAACCCTCCGCAAATCCTGCTACCGAGGTGGGTACCTACGTCACGGCTGCCGATTGGAACAGGCTCATAACTTCGCCCGGCGTCGTCCTGATCGACACGCGCAACAGCTATGAGGTCGATGTCGGCACGTTTGTCGGTGCCATCGACCCGGAGACACGAACGTTCGGCGAGTTTCCGGCGTGGGTGCAGTCCCATCTCGACCCCGTGCGCGACACGAAGATCGCCATGTTCTGCACGGGCGGCATACGCTGCGAGAAGGCGACGGCGCTGCTGCTCTCGCTCGGCTTCCCGGAAGTCTATCACCTCCAGGGTGGCATCCTGAAATACCTCGAGACGGAGCGGCCCGAAACCAGCCTCTGGCGAGGAGAGTGCTTCGTCTTCGACGAGCGGGTCTCGGTCGGCCACGGTCTCGTGCCGGGATGCCTTGGCCGCTGCCAGCGGTGCGGCCAGCCTGTGTCGCGGACGTCTGACAAAGCGTGCGCCGTATGCGCCTCGTGCAGCGGCTGACGGGACATTCCGCGTGGCGGGCATCGGGACCATCGTCCGCCAGTTCCGGTCTTGCCCCCCATGGGGCTACACCACCGGCCGCTCCGCGTCTTCGGCGGACGGCGACCGTGCCAGGGCGAAACTCGTCGCCAGCCACGCCAAGGCAAGCGGCAGAGCCAGCACCGCGATGGTCGACATTCCAAGCCCGAGGCCCTTCGACAATCCATTGAAGAGCCAGCCGGACGCGGCATCGCCGCCCCGGTAGACGACGGTGTCGACGAAGCTCTGCGCCTTGTATTTCTCCTCCGCATCGACACCCGTGTAGAGCACCTTGATCGCGGGATTTGCGAGCGCGAAGGCGACCGACCGCTCGAGCGCCATCACGGTGACGATGACGCCGAGGACCGGTGCCACAGACAGAGCAACGAGACCGCCGACGGCGACCAGGGGCAGCAGCGCAGCCGTTGCACCGATACCGATCGCTCGCATGACGCGGGAGGTGAGGAATAGCTGCGCGGCGATCGTCAGAATGCTTACCGCGAGATCGAGCCGCGCAAAAAGCTGCACCCGGCTGGCACGGTCCGCAATGGTCTCGCCGACGATGCGCGTCTGCTCGAAATAGAAGAACGTCGACACGACGTTGGCGAGGAGCACCCACAGCGCGATGCGGAACAGCACCGGCGAGCGCCAGACGGACACCGCACCGGCCAGCACGCCGTGCGCGGAAAGGGGCCTGTCGTCGGAACTGCCGGCCATGCCGTCGAAGACGCGGCGAAGATAGAGCACGATCAGCACCGCCGTCGCCAGCAGCACTCCCGACACGATGAGCAGCGAGGTGGGCCCGACGAGCTTGACGAGGCTCTGCGTCAGGAGCGGACCGGCGAAGGCACCGAGGCTGCCGCCTGCCGCGATGAAGCCGTACAGTCGCTGGGCTTGGTCGGTCCGCCAGATGTCGGACATCAGAATCCAGAACATGGAAACGACGAACAGATTGAAGACACTCGCCCAGACGAAGAACGCGCTCGCGACCAGGGGGCCGGCGATGCCTGCCTCGAGCAGCACCCAGAAGGCGGCAAGGTTTGCGATGAAGAAGCAATAAACGTAGGGAACGATGCGCCGCCTCTCGAACCGGGACACCACCCAGCCATAGACCGGCACCGCCGCCAGCATGACGAGGAACACGACCGAGAACAGCCGCTCGAGCCCGGCTTGGCCGACTGTGACGCCCATCTCGTCTCGCACGGGACGGATGACGTAGTAGGCGGACAGGACCGCGAAGAAGTAGGCGAAAGAGGCCAGCGCGCCGGAAAGCTCGCTCCGCTCGATCTGCAGCGCACGGCTGAGGCGGCCATGAACCCAGTCGCCCATGGCTGTGTCGATCGTCACGGGCAGGATGTCCTCTCGCCAGCACTGAACCATGCCCCCCGGTACCGCAGGTCTGCGGGAGAGCGCAGGGGCGCGGGCGAAAGGGCGCGCATCGTTAACACGACGCTGCGCGGAATGCCGCAATTGAAGACTTCATCAACTGTGGCCAGCGACACAGGCTTCCGCCACTACCGCGAAAGGGGATAATCTGTTTCAACCAAAACGGAGCATGGCATGGGACGACGCTACAAACGGCCGCGTTCTAGTGCGCTGGCGCTGCACGCGCTGGCCCTTCTGCTCGTGATTGGCACACCCGTGCCCTTGACGCTGGCGCAGACGGCGCCGCCAGTCGGCCAGGCAAGCGACCTCGATGCGGCCATCGCCAAATCAAACGCGTTCATCGCGCTCATGAACCGGACGCTGCGCGCGAGCGAATCGTGGGCCCGATACACGAGCTGGGTCAACGTGAAGACCGGCCCCACGGGCCGCGAGCGCTACATCGACTACGGCCTCTACAGCCTTTACGACGTGCGTGACTTGCTCCAGACCGCGCGGGCCGCCACCAGACAGCCGCCGCTGGTGCCGGAGCTCGATGCCGCCGTGCTTCGCTACGCGGACGCCTACGAGGCGCTAGCCCCGCTCATCACGGCGGCCAACGGTTACTACGAGCGCAAGGACTACAAGGTCGACAAGGCGGCCGAGGGCAGACAGTTGCATACGAAGCTGGTGCCCGCGGCGAAGGTGTTCCTCGACGAGCGGGCCCGCGTCGAGATCCTGATGAAGGCGTTCAAGGGTGATCTCGACAGACGCACGCTGGCGGCGCTGGAGGCGGAGGAGGGACGCGGGCCGCGCTGGCAAATCAAGAATGTGATGACCGAGGCCGAACACATGATGGATCTGCTGCCGTCGAGCTCGAGCCCGATCGTCGACCTTGGGGTGTTCGACGCGGGCCTGGCCGCCTACGCCAGGGCGGTACGCGAGATCGACCAGTTCACTGCGGCCTATCCGGGCAAGCTGTCGGTATTCGAAAGCCAGCCGCGCTCGCTGCTCGGCAAGCTGCGCGAGTTCCGCGACAAGCTTGGACGCGCCAAGGGCGATGCGCGGCGCGGTGCCGGACAGGACATGATCTGGATCGTCAACGAATACAACATGATGGTCTCGACCTCGCAGAGTGCGATCCGCTTCGGGCGTTGATTGCCGTCAAGGCATGCCCGGCGCGAATGCCGAGACTCCTGCCATTCCCGGTCGCCGTCGCGGCCGGTGATACCGCCTCGGCAGGAGACACGAGAACCATGAGCAAGGACTACATCGGGATCGCGAAAGATGTCGTCGCCGGAAACGCGCTGCTGCGGGGCGTCGTCCCTGACGCGATGGCGGGGTTCGGTGCGCTCGGCAAAGCGACCTACAGGAGCGGCGCACTTCCGGCCAAGACCAAAGAGCTCATTGCGCTCGCAATCGGTGTTGCCGCGCGTTGCGACGGCTGTCTCGCATGGCACGCCAAAATGGTGGTCGAGCACGGCGCCACACGCGAGGAGGTGGGCGAGGCTCTTGCCGTCGCCATCCAGATGGGCGGCGGACCGTCTACGATCTACAGCGGCATGGCGCTCGAGGCCTATGACCAGTTTGCGGCGTTGCGCGCCGCTGCGGCCCAATAGGGCGGACGGCAGGGACTGGACCAGATAATCCGGGCCCCGCGTCAGCGCTCCACGAAGGCCTTCTCGATAACGTACTCGCCAGGCTGGCCGCTCGAGCCCTCGGTGAAGCCGCGCCCGTCGAGGATCTCCTTCATGGAGGCGAGCATCTGCGGGCTGCCGCACAACATGGCGCGATCGCGACCCGCATCGATCACCGGCAGACCGATATCGGTGAACAAACGGCCGTTCTCCACGAGGTCGTTGACACGGCCGCGATTAGCGAACGGCTCGCGGGTCACGGTCGGGTAGTAGATCAACTGGTCCCGCACCATCTCGCCGATAAACTCGTCACCCGGCATGTCGCGGGTGATACGCTCGCCGTACGCCAGCTCGGCGACGTGGCGGCAGCCGTGCACGAGCACGATCTTCTCGAAGCGCCCGTACGTCTCGGGGTCGCGTACGATGCTCATGAAGGGCGCAAGACCGGTGCCGGTGCTGAACAGATAGAGATTGCGGCCCGACAACAGGTTGTCGACCACCAGCGTCCCGGTCGGCTTTTTGGACACCAAAATGCGATCGCCTTCGCGGATGTGCTGGAGCCGTGAGGTCAGCGGACCGTCGGCCACCTTGATCGAGAAGAACTCGAGCATCTCGTCATAGTTGGTGCTCACCATGGAATAGGCGCGCACGAGCGGCCGACCGGCCTCGGTCGCGATGCCCATCATGGTGAACTGGCCGTTGAGGAATCGAAACCCCGGCGAGCGAGTGGCGGTGAAGCTGAAGAGCGTATCCGTCCAGTGGCGGACAGACGTAACGGTTTCCTCGTTGTAAGTGCTCATCTTCGCTGTCTCTCGATCGAGTTGCGTCATGTCACTTTGGCTGCACGCGGCCGACCCGTGGAACGGGGCTGGCACGGAGGGCTCGATGGACGCCCTCGGGACGTCTAAAGCCGTTCGGGCGCGGTCGTGCCGTAGACGGAAACGAGCTTGCCCGGAACGTCAAGCCACCGGTCGCGATCCTCGGGAGGCTCCTTCGGCTCGGTGATCTGCGGCAGCAGGGCCGCCATCCGCGCATTGAGCGCCAGCCATGGCTCGAGCCCAGGCTCGGTATCGGCTTTGATCGCAGAGGCCGGGCACTCGGGCTCGCACACGCCGCAGTCGATGCATTCGTCGGGATGGATGACGAGCATGTGCTCTCCCTCGTAGAAGCAGTCGACGGGACAGACCTCGACGCAATCCATGTATTTGCAGCGAATGCAGTTCTCGGTGACGACGTAGGTCATGCGCGCTCCCTGGCCGCAGCCCGATGTTGGCCGAGCGGCAGGATGGCGGCAACAGCCGCCGACGTCGGTCAAGGAATTGCAGCGCGCCACTGAAAGCGCTCGGCAGTCGGTCGCGGCGGCCACACAGGCAACTAATTGCTATCGCGCCCCCGGGCCTCCAGCCGATCATCGCTGAAATCCGCGGTGGTCGGTCCGACCATCGTTCCCGGGAGCCTCACCGATGAACGACCCTTCCGCAAGCGGCGTGCCCTCGTATGGCGAAGTACACGCGCCGATCACGAGCCTGACCCCGACGGCGGACGGCAGCGGACTTCGCATTACGCTCGCGTCCGGTACAGAGCACGAGTTGCCCGCAGCGCTGTTGTGGCAGGAGTGCCCATCGGCCGCAGGCAAACGCCGGCGACTGCAAGGGGCCGCGACCTCCGTACCACAAGGCCTTCGGATCGTGCGCGTCGATCCGGTCGGGCGCTACGCCGTCAACATCGGGTTCTCGGACGGGCACGACCGCGGCATCTACCCCTGGCCATACCTCCTGGCGCTCGCCCGGCGCCCGACCGTCGACGACTTCATCATCCCGGCCGAGCCGCCGCTGAACTGAGCGGTCCAGACCTGCATACGGCCCACCCACCACCCCTCCAAGAGCGAAGGACATTCCGACATGAGCAGCGACGCAGAGGTGACCGATACCATCGTCGACGGCCAGACCGAGGTCACCTGCGACGTCCTGGTGATCGGCGGCGGCACGGCCGGCCCGATGGCGGCCTTGAAGGCCAAGCAGAAGAACCCGAACGCAACCGTGATTCTGCTCGAGAAGGCCAACGTCAAGCGCTCCGGCGCGATCTCGATGGGCATGGACGGTCTCAACAACGCGGTCATTCCCGGCTACGCGACGCCAGAGCAGTACACCAAGGAAATCACCATCGCGAACGACGGCATCGTCGACCAGAAGCCGGTGCTGAAATACGCGCAAACCTGCTACTCCATCATCGAGGAGCTCGATAGCTTCGGCATCCGCTTCCTCAAGAACGAGAACGGCGATTTCAACGTCAAGAAGGTGCATCATATCGGCACCTACGTGCTGCCGATGCCGAACGGCGACACCGTCAAGAAGGCGCTCTACCGCCAGCTCCGCCGCGCACGCCTGCTGATCTCCAACCGCTTCATGGCGACACGTCTGCTGACCGGCGCCGACGGCCGCGTGGCCGGCGTCATCGCGGTCAACACCCGCACAGCCGAGCTCCTCGTCGTTCGCGCCAAGGCGGTGATCTTGTGCATGGGCGCCGCCGGGCGGCTCGGACTTCCGACGTCCGGCTACATGTTCGGCACCTACGAGAATGCCGCCAACTCGGGCGACGGCTACGCGATGGCCTATCACGGCGGCGCCAAGCTCGCGAACCTCGAGTGCTTCCAGATCAATCCCCTGATCAAGGACTACAATGGACCTGCCTGTGCCTACGTTGCCGGGCCGTTCGGCGCCTACACGGCCAACAACGAGGGCAAGCGCTTCATCGAGTGCGACTACTGGTCGGGCCAGATGATGCTCGAGTTCTTCAATGAGCTGCAGTCGGGCAAGGGACCTGTCTTCCTCAAGCTCAACCACCTGCATCCCGAGACGGTTTCGGAAATCGAGACCATCTTGCATACGGTCGAGCGGCCGACTCGCGGGCTGTTCCACGAAGGGCGCGGCACCGACTACAAGAAGTCGATGATCGAGATGCACATCTCGGAGATCGGCTTCTGCTCCGGCCACAGCGCCTCGGGCGTCTATGTCGACGAGTTCGCGCGAACGACGGTTCCCGGCCTCTACGCCGCCGGCGACATGGCCAGCGTCCCCCACAACTACATGCTTGGCGCCTTCACCAACGGCGCGGTGGCCGGCGAGGATGCCGCCGACTATGCCAACGGTGTCGCGCATGCCGCGTTCGATGCCGGTGACGTCGCGCGCGAGCGCGACCGCGTGCTGGCGCCGACGCGACGCGACGACGGCATCCCTCCGAACCAGATCGAGTACAAGACGCGTCGGCTCGTGAACGACTACCTGCAGCCGCCGAAGGTCACGCGGAAGTTCGAGCTGGCACAGGCGCGACTTGCCGAGGTTCGCGACGACATGGAGAACCGTATGATGGTGCGCAATGCGCACGAGCTCATGCGCTCGCTCGAGGCTGCCTCGATACTCGACTGTGCCGATATGGCCGCATTCGCCTCGCTCTACCGGACCGAGAGCCGGTGGGGCCTCTATCACCTGCGCACCGACTATCCCGAGAAGGATAACCAGAACTGGTTCTGCCACGCCCTGCTGTCGAAGCAGGACGGCCGCATGACGTGCGAGAAAAAGCCCGTCGCGCCGTACGTGGTGCCGATCGCGGACGAGGAAAAGGATCTCTACGACAAGCAGCGGATTCGCGCCGCCGGCTGAAAGCCGACGAACCCAAAACGCAAGTCAATCGGAAAGGACAGCCCCCGTGCCTTTGGCTCCCAGCTTCTCCAGCGTGCCCGTCGTGGTCGACGATGCCAAGTGCATCGCCGAGAAGGGTTGCCGCGTCTGCATCGACGTCTGCCCACTCGACGTGCTCCGTATCAACGAGGCATCCGGCAAGGCCTTCATGGCCTACGACGAGTGCTGGTACTGTATGCCGTGCGAGGCCGACTGCCCGACCGGCGCGGTCAAGGTCAACATCCCCTATCTCTTGAAATAGCGGCCCGACCGCGCGGCACCCGACGGTCCGGGGCCGCTCGGCATGCCAGCGGAGTGCGCAATGGCTGACGTCTTCGAGGACTACGACGACATCGACGAGATCGCCGAGCGGCTCAGCTCGGGCGACGCGGGCGAGAAGCGCGTCGCGATCATGGACCTCGCCAATCTAGGAGATCAGGCGGCAATTCCGCTGCTCGAGCGCATGCTGGCCGATCCGGATGCAGGCGTCCGCCAGCAGGCGGCCAGGGCGCTCGGGGAATACGACGGCAAGGCGGCCGCGGCGGCGCTCGCAACGGCTCTCGTCGACGCAGACATGTCGGTTGCGGCGGCGGCAGCCGACAGCATGGCCGAGCTCAAGGACCCTCGGTCGGCCGATCCGCTGCTGCCGCTCGTCGAGCATGGCTCCGCGTTCGTGCGCATGTCGGCGCTACGCGCGCTGAAGGAGCTCCGCCGCAAGGACGCCTTGAAGCCGGCGCTGGCTGCGCTGCACGACGTCGATCCCGCCGTGCGCGTTCAGGCCGTGTCGGTGATCGGCTTTCTAAAGCTCGAGGAGGCGATGCCGGCGCTTCGAGGAGCAACCGCTGACACCGACGCCGGCGTACGCCGGGCCGCCGTCAGCGCGCTGTCGTATTCGTCGACGCTTTCGGCTGCAGAGACGATTCGCTCGAGCCTCGGGGATGCGGACTGGATGGTACGCGAGATCGCGGCCGAGACGCTCGGTCGCTCCGCGGCAGGCTCGGCGGCGGTCGCGGAGCTGACGTCCGCACTCGACGATCCGTTCTGGCAGGTCCGCCTCAAGGCCACGCGCAGTCTCGGAACTCTGGGCGTGCGCTCTGCCGTAACGCGGATAGCGGCAGGCCTGACCCATGTTCAGGCAAATCTCCGCAAGGAATCCGCCGCAGCGCTCGGCGAGATCGGCGATCCAGCGGCGGTCCCGTACCTTGCGGCGGTTGTCGACGATTCCGATCCCGATGTCCGCAAGAACGCGCGATGGGCGCTGCAGCAAATCCAATCCCGGACGACCGCAGCCGCAACCTGACACGGTCGCGATCAGGCAGTGCCATCATGTCCCCGATGCCGAAAGCCAAAGCGACAGAACCGCTGGTCAACGAGAAGATCCCGAAGTACGTTGCCATCCGGAACTGGCTCGTAGAGCGCATCGCGCGGGGAGAGGTCCGGCGCGGCCATCAACTCCCGAGCGAGCACGACGTCATGGCGCGCTTTGCCGTCAGCCGGGTGACGGCGCGGCAGGCCTTCGACGACCTTCGCGCCATGGGGATGGTCGAGGCGCGCCGCGGTAAAGGCTACTTCGTGAGCCGCTTGCTGGCCACTGCAAGCCTCGAGCGCCTGCAGAGCTTCGGCGAGATGATGGCAAGCCTCGGCGTCGAGACCCGCTCGGACGTGATCGAGCTGTCCGAGATCGCGGCCGATTGCGAGACCTCGGCCGGTCTTTGCGTCGAGCCGTCGACGATCGTCACCCGCATTGCGCGCGCCCGAATAGCCGGGGGAACCACCGTTTCGATCGACATCGGCTCACTGCCCCTGACGATCGGGCGGCAGTTGATGCTTCATGATCTCGGTCGCGCCGACATCTTCCATCTCATGGAGCAGCGACTTGGCCTCGAGATCGGGTACGCCGATCTCGAGCTCGATGTCGCGGCCGTTCCCGAGGCCATTGCCCATCTGCTCGAGGTCACCCCAGGCGATCAAGTCCTGCGCCTCAGGCGCCAGACCATTGCCAACTCGGGCGACGTGCTGATGTTCGAGCACATCTACGCGCGCCTCGACCGCCTCAAATTCAAGGTGCGTATTCCCCGCTGGTGACGAAGGGCGCGTGCGTGCCGCGGGTCTGGTCCATCGGACCGACGGACATGAATCGCGCCACGCACGCGCCCGTCCGGAAGGTCCGCATCGGGATGCGGACCCCCATTTGCATTCTGCAGCCAGCGTTCGCGCCGGCAATTGCACAGCCTCGCGTCCGGTGCGGGTTGCTCTGCAGATCGCCACTTCAAAGAACAAAGAATGGGCCTCGTCGGCAACCTCACTTGAGAACGCGCAAGCGCATTCGAACGCAAACCGCACGTGCGCCACTTGTATTGCTGCGAAGTTGGCGTCGGCTCGCAGGCACTGCTCAAACGGCAATCAGACCGCCTCGATCCACATCATATGGCATGCGACCCGCTCCGGGCCGGCGCGCTCGGACGTTTCAAAAAACGTATTTAAAAACAGCACTTTATGCGCAATCCGACGGTGTGACTCGGAAAGTGGCACGGGTGTTGCGCTCCTTAACGAGCGCTTAAAGACAAGTCCTCACCTCGAAACGGGAGTGTCGCATGCCTTCAAAGTCGCATCGCCTAAGTCTGCTGGGCGCCATGATGGTGGCGTGGAGCGCGGGCTCCGCGTCAGCCGCCGAGACGATTGAATTCGGCATCGGCCATCAGAGCACCGTGACCAATACCGTGCCCGGAGGGGTCATTCTGGAAAAACTCGGTCTGCTCCAGAAGCACCTGCCTAAGGACGGGAAATACGCGGGCGCCACCTACAAGATCGAGTGGCAGGATCATTCGTCCGGTCCGCCGATCACCAACCAGATGATCGCCGGCAAGCTGCAGTTCGGCGTGATGGGCGACTATCCGCTGATCGTCAATGGCGCCAACCACCAGAAGGCCGGCAAGAACGAGACCCGCTTCATCATGGTGACGGGCTACAATCTCAAGGGCACCGGCAACGGCATCGTGGTGCCGGTCGCCTCAGACGTCCACACCCTAGAGCAGCTCGCCGGCAAGCAGCTCTCGACACCGGTCGGCAGCGCCGCCTGGGGCATGACGCTGAAGGTCCTCCGCGACAAGGGCCTCGCCGACAAGATCGAGATCCTTGGGCAGTCGCCGCCAGTCGGCGTGACCAACATCGCCCAGAATAAGATCGCCGCGCACGCCGACTTCTGCCCGTGGTCCGAGGTCATGGAGTTCCGCGGCACGGGCCGCAAGATCTTCGACGGCAGCGAGGCAGGCATTCCGACCTTCCACGGCACCGTCGTGTCGAAGGAGTTCGCCGACAAGTACCCGGAGATCGTTCAGGCCTACGTCAACGCCACGATGGAGGCGCAGGAGTGGATCGCGGCCGACCCGTTGGCCGCTGCAATCAAGGTCGCCGAGTGGACTGGCATCGAGAAAGAGGTGCTCTACCTTTACTTCTCCAAGGGAGGCATCTCGACCTTCGAAGGCTCGATCAAGCCGCAGTGGGTCGAGGCTTTGAAGTACGATCACTCCCTCCTGGCCAAGGAGCGAGAGATTCCGCCGCTGGATTTCGATCGCTGGATCGACCCGACCTTCATCAAGAAGGGCATCGAGGCCAAAGGCAAGAGCTACGACGAGGCGGTGAAGTCCGTCGTCTCATCGAAGCCGGATGACCCGGCACTGGCAGCGGCCGAGATCTGGGTGGACGGCGACGGCATCAAGACGTTCGACACCGTCGCCGCGATGACGACGTCGCTCAAGTCGCTGAAGGCTGCCGGCAAGAAGGTGAATGCCACCTACGTCTACGACAAATCGACGGGGCTCAAGCTGTTCGGCCACGTCGCCTACTTCGTCCAGGGCGCCAAGGGCGAGCTGACGACCTTCATGAAGAAGGGCGAGGCCGAGACTTTCGCAGCCAGCCAGAAGGGTCAGGTCGTTGCCTGGTCGGCGCTGTCGTCATGACGCAGCCCGCTGTGCGGCGGCATCCGTCGCCGCACAGCCAAGACCGGGCGTGAAGGACTGGGCGTGGCCGCGCGCGCTGCCGCTGGTTGGGTCTCTGGGTCCGTCCGGATCGGCACTCGAGAATGCAACGAGTAACGTCATCATGGAGAGCCCGATATGATGCAGTTCGCAGCAGGGTCGACCGCAGCACGCGACGTCGGCGCGGACGGCGAACCCGCAGCCCGCATCGAGCCCCGCCAGCAGATGTCGGAGATCGCGGCACCCGATGCCGCGACCGGCCCGCAAGCTAGTACTGCGGCACCTGCACCAGCCGTGGCGCCACGGCCGGCCGTCGCTTCGACCAGCACCCGTCCCTCACTGTTCGTCCGGCTGCTTTCAGCGATCTGGGATGGGCTTTCAGCGCCTCATCCCGTCATGACCTGGGTGCGGCGGCTCACCGCACTGATGCTCGGAATCCTCTGGTGGCACTTCGCGGTCGAGAACCAGCTGCGCATCATCGTCAATTTTCAGCACGTCTCTCCGCCGCTCGAGGTGTGGGCCTCCCTGCAGAAGCAGCTCGCCGGCACGATGTTCTACACGCACATCCTGGTCAGCTTGAAGCGTATCGCCATTGCCTATGTGCTGGCCGCCGCGATCGGCATCGTCATCGGGCTCGCCATGGGCCGCTCCCGCTTCGCCTACGATTTCATCATCCCCTACGTCGAGATCCTGCGGCCCATCCCGGCCGTCGCCTGGATCCCGCTCGCCATCCTGATGTGGCCGACGGAGGAAAGCTCGATCGTCTACATCACCTTCCTCGGAGCGCTGTTCCCGATCATCCTCAACACCATCGCCGGCGTCGAGCAGACGCCCGAGGTTCTGGTGCGCGCGGCGCGCTCGCTCGGCGCGCGCCGCACCCAGATCTTCCGGCACGTCGTGCTGCCGGCGGCCTTGCCCAGCATCGCGACCGGTTTGTCGGTCGGCATGGGCGTCGCCTGGTTCTCGCTTCTGGCCGGCGAGATCATCTCCGGCCAGTTCGGCATCGGTTACTTCACCTGGACCGCCTACCACCTCATCAAGTACCCCGACATCATCGTCGGGATGCTCACCATCGGTCTGCTCGGAAGCCTGTCGACGCTTGCCGTACGCGCCGCGACAGCTCCGTTCCTCCGATGGCAGACCAAGACACGCTAGCCCGCAGCCGCGCCATGTGCCGACACGTTCGATACGAGACTGAGCCGAGTTCGAGCCGACGGGAGCCCCCATGCTGAAGGTGGTCAAAATGAACGGACACGCCGCCAACACGACGGCCGCGACGCGCCCGCGCTTCAACTCGGACCAGGGTCACGTCCAGATCGAGAACGTCGAGATCGCCTTCGGCCGCGGCGCCGATCGCATCGTCGCAGTCTCGGAGACGACGCTCGAGATCAAGCCGGGCGAGTTCGTGTGCATTCTGGGCCCGTCCGGCTGCGGCAAGTCCACGCTACTCAACAGCGTCGCGGGCTACGTCAAGCCGACCTCGGGCCGCGTCCTGCTCGACGGTGAGCTGGTCGACGGCCCGGGACCCGACCGCGGGATGGTTTTCCAGCAGTACTCGCTTTTTCCTTGGAAGACCGTGCGCGAGAACGTTGCGTTCGGGCCGCGCATTCTCGACCGCTGGGACCCTTCCCCCGAGGCCATTGCCGATACGCTGATCGAGATGGTCGGCCTCACGCGCTTTGCCAACCGCTACCCGTCGGAGCTTTCGGGCGGCATGCAGCAGCGCGTCGGCATTGCGCGCGCACTTGCCAACTATCCGCGCGTGCTGCTGATGGACGAGCCATTCGGCGCCCTCGACAGCCAGACGCGTCACGTCATGCAGGAGAACCTGCTCAAGATCTGGGGCGAGTTCGGCATCACGGTGCTGTTCGTCACCCACGACATCGACGAGGCGATCTTCCTCGGTGACCGAGTGCTCGTGATGAGTGCCAGCCCTGGGCGCATCATGGCCGACTTGCCTATCGACCTGCCACGTCCGCGGGATCCCGATCTCGCCGTCGACGACCGCTTCATTCGCCTCAAGCGCTTGTGTCACGAAAAGATCCGCCACGAGAGCACGCGCGCCTTCGAGCAGCAGAACACCTAGTCGACGGGTCTCGGCGCCGCTCCTCGCCCCCGGGCGATGCACGCTCTCGCATTCATCCTTCCATCGCAACGGCACGGCACCTTCGCTATGGCACAGGCACCATTGCACATGAGGAACGGGGTCGGACGGCTCGACATGGACGACGCGGCTAACGACGGTGGCCCGGCCCAGGGTCGCGACACCGGACGAGAGGCGCGCTCGGGCTCCGCGGTGTTCCTCTCCGAAGCCTTGGCGCGGATGAACGAGGGCGCTGGATTCCTCGATCGCCTGCGGCTCGACGAGATCACGCGTCTGCGCCGCGCAGCGTCGCCGATGAGCTTCGAGCCCGGCGAATGCATCTTTCTCCAGGGAGATGTCCACGGCGGCATCTTCGTTATCGAGAGCGGCCGCGTCCGCATCTACTACGCGGGTCCCTCCGGCAAGGAGATCACGCTGGCCTACTGGACGCCGGGGCACTTCATCGGCGGGCCTGAAGTCTTCGGCGGCGGCCTGCACATGTGGTCGGCGGTGGCGGTCGAGGCGTCCCGCCTCTCGTATCTGCCGGCAGCCAAGCTTCGCCATCTCGCGTCGACAGTGCCGGCCGTAGCGATTGCCCTCATCGAGGGACTGGTCGCCAAGGGCAAGTGCTATTCGGCGCTGGTACAGATGCTTGGAACGCGCTCGGTGACGGAGCGGCTGGCGCAACTTCTGCTGATCCTCGCCTCGGCGGAGGGGCTCCGTCCGGGCACCAGATCGAGCCTAACGGTAGATCGTCGCATCACCCACGAGCAGCTTGCGGCGATTGTCGGCTCCACCCGGCAGTGGGTGACGAGCACCTTGGCGCGCTTCCAGCGCGCAGGGATCATCCGCGTCGAGCGCGGGGTCATCCACATCATGCGGCCCGAGGCCCTTCCACTCGAGGCATAGACGCCTCCGGCACGCAGGCTACGAGAAATCACCTTCCGACAGGAGGGGTTGAGCGCCGGGACGAGCAAGACGACTACTCGCGCTTCACGATACCGCATTCGGAGGCTAGTGAACAACGAAGCGAACGGCGGCCAGCGACAGCACGAAGATCGACGCAGTCGCCGCCAGAAACAGCGCGACGGGCCGAACGCCGAGGGCGGTCATTCCCGACAGCGGCGTTTGAAGGCCGAGCGCGGCGATGGCAACCAGAAGGCCCCACCCCGTCGCTTCGATCAGCAGAGTCCGGACCGGCGCATAAACGTCCGCGACGACGGGAATAGCCGTAAGGACCGAGTTCAGCGCACATAGGGCGACGAAGCCGATGGCGAACCGCGGTACCATCGGCCGTCGTGCCTGCCCTTCGCACGCCTCCGGCGCGAACCACCAGGCGGTGACGACGACCACGGGCACCAGCATGAGAACGCGGAACATCTTGACGGCGATCGCGGCATTGCCAGCCTCCGGCGGGAGCGCGAGGCCGGCCCCGACCACTTGGGCGACGTCCTGGATCGAAGCGCCGACGAGGACGCCGATCTGCATCGGCGTCAGCCCACAAAGCGTGCCGGCCAAAGGATAAAGCAGCATCGCCGCCGTCGACACGGCATTCGCAAGCACCACGGTGAGGAGAATGTTCGCCTGCTTGCCGGGAAACGACGGCAGTGCGCTCGATGTCGCCAACGTCGCCGCCGCGCCGCAGACGGCATTCGCGCTGCCCATCATCACCCCCACCAGCGGCGTACATGAAAGCCGACCGGCGAGCCAGATCGTGCCGAGGATCGTGATCGACATGATGAGGCCGACCGCCACCGCTACGTCCAGCCCGAGCCCCACAAGATCGCCCGCGGTGACGCGCAGCCCCAGCATCGCCACCAGCATACGCAACATCGACGACCCGCAGAACCCGAGGCCGGCGGCACAGCGCGGCCGCCAGGCCAGTGCGTGGACTGAGAGCCCGATCAGAAGCGTCAGCGCCATGACCGGAGGCGACCATGCGGCTCCGAACACCGCCTTGCTCAACAGGTCGATAACCCACGCGGCAAGCCCGCCCGCAGCGGCGACAGCCAGAGCTAGAAGAATTCCGGGTGCGTAGGACGCGGCGAGCGCTGTATCGAACCGGAGCCCGGACAAGCCTCGACGGCCGGCAGGTGGAGCACCCGTTGTGAGACTCGACATGTTCGAGAGTGGTCCCGCTCGGATCGGCAAAGAATGGGGCCCGGGGTTGGTCCAAAAGGACCACATGAGCCTTGGTCGTCTCAGGCTAGCGAGACGCCGGGAGCCGGTCGGTCAACTAATGGCATTGCGCCGGAGCGCCAATTTTGGCTACGGCGGCTGTGTTCCAAGCCGCCGAGATGGCCCGTTAACCATATGAAATCAATGGTCGGAGCGAGAGGATTTGAACCTCCGACCCCCAGTCCCCCAGACTGGTGCGCTAACCAGGCTGCGCTACGCTCCGCCAAGCGGCTCTTTTGCCGCGCGGCGGGGACAAGGTCAACCTGCAAACACGCAGGCGACCGTGCGCATGCTCGCATCATGAACATGCGCCGACCCGACATGAGCGCAACTGGTCGTGCGAACATCGGCCAACGGCGGTCCCGGACTCAGCGTCCGGGCGCGATAAGCGACATAATGGCAGAGTGCGTCGCCGGGAACAGCGACAGGCGCGGCGCCGGGGCCTCGATCTCGCGCGACACGCCGCATGACGCCGACGAGCCGACGGCGCAAGCCGCGAGCGCGTCGCACGGTGTCGCGAGGTCGAGCACGACAACGTCGGGGCGGCCCGGACCGAGTGCTGCGAAGCGCGCGACGAGCTCGCGGTCCGCCGAGGCCGCGACCGCCTCTCGCCGCTGGCCGAGGGCTCCCGCGGCGTCGAGCACGCGGGCGATGCTGGTCGAGCGAGCCTTGGCGAATGCCTCGAGACGAACCCATGCCCGGAGCACAACAGCGTCCGATGGTGGCTGTCGACCGGCGCCAGCGTCTCCGGCATCGCTATCGGTAGGGGCAGGGGCAGGGGCAGGGTCGCACGCCTGGAACGTGTGTCGCATCAGAAGCGCCGCAGCGCGAACGATGGCAGCGCGCCTGGGCGGCGACATTCGCACCAGGCGCGGACGCTCGATGTCGACGCCAATGGTACCAGTGCGCGAGACGCCGATGAGCGCCAGTCCACCGGCATGCGACAGGCTGAAGTCGCCGTCGAAACCGGGCAACGAGGGCCGGCCGAGCGGCGAGCGCGCGAACGGCCGCTGGCGCACATGCGTACCAGCGTGTCGTTCAAGAACGAGCCGCAGCGCGATGTAGCCCGCGAGGCGATGGTTGCCACCGATGCCGAGAGCCATGGCGCGCTGGCGATCCTCGGCCGAGAGGTACGGCACATCTGCGTCGATCGCCAGGAGCGCAACGGCCGATCGCGCGAGGTCGACCAGCCAGATCTCGACCGCCGGAGCAGATCCTGGCGACCCTGCATCGTCCGCCGTGTCGAAGGAAAGCGAGAGACCAGACCGCGTGCGATCAGCGGTCGGCACGTCCGCGCCCCACCACGCCCGACGCAGCCGACCCGGCCCGCTGGATGGTCCGGCCGTCGCGGAGAAGCGCCCGGCAGCTCTCGAGCTCGGCGATGATCGAGGCGACGGCGGCACGCCGCTGCGCCGATGCTGTCGCGGGCTGTGCCCGCCGTGCGCCCGCACGCACGGCTGAAGGACGCAGCGCGGGACCGGCGACCGCCGCTGGCGGCTGCGGCGCGACCCCGGCCTCACCCTTGGCGGCGGCGGGCGCCCGCCTGCGCTTGCCGGCCGGCATGGCGGCCTCTCGCCCGGCCTGCTTGACGTGCTCGACACCCTCCTCGCGCAGGATGCGTTGCACGCCCTTGATCGTGTAGGCGTCGGAGTGAAGCAGCGCGCGGATGCCCCGCAGCAGCTCGACGTCCTCGGGCCGGTAGTAGCGGCGGCCGCCACCGCGCTTCATTGGCCTGATCTGGGGAAACTTCACCTCCCAGAAGCGGAGAACGTGCTTCGGCACGCCGAGCTCGTCGGCCACCTCGGCGATGGTTCGGAAAGCCTCGACCGATTTATTCATCCGTCTCCTCCGACATTCGGCGCGCGCGCGACGCTGACCGAGACGTTAGGGGCTGCGCGAGGGGCCCGAAGGTGCTGGCGGCATCGGTCCGGAGCGCATCAAAAGCGGCGGAGCGGGACGCGCTCTAAACATTGTCCCGTGTCGCATCTTCTTTCGACGTGCCGGTTTCGACGTACTGGTGCGAGCCGCACTCCGAACGGCGCTCCGGCCGCGCTATTGGGCGCTACCCTTGCCGCGGGTGCGAGCGAGACCCGCATTGATGCGGTCCTTCATAATGTTCGACGGCCGGAACACGAGAACGCGGCGCGGTGTGATCGGAACCTCCTTGCCGGTCTTGGGATTGCGACCGACGCGCTGTCCCTTCTGGCGGATTCCGAAAGAGCCGAACGAGGACAGCTTGACGGTCTCGCCCTCGGCGAGGCGGCCCGAGATCTGATCCAAGACCAGCTCTACGAGATCCTGCGACTCGTTCCGCGGCAGCCCCACCTTCCGCACGACGGCCTCTGCCAAATCCGCCCGCGTCAGTGTCTTGCCCATCTCCCGGCCTCCCGCATTACCGCTGTTTTGTCCGGATGCTAGCGGTCAAGCCGGTGCGGGTCAATAATCCAACCGCCTGAAATTCAATATGGAATTAGCAGGACGGCTTTCGTGCAGCACTGGCCGTCACCAGCGGGCCAGCACCGCCCCCCATGTAAAGCCGCCGCCCATCGCCTCCATCAGCACCAGTGAGCCCTCTTTCAGCCGATGGTCCTCGAACGCCTGGTTGAGCGCCAAGGGGATCGAGGCGGCCGAGGTGTTGCCGTGCTTGCCGAGCGTCACGACGATCTTGTCGGGGCCGACGCCGAGCTTCTTGGCGATGCCGTCGAGGATGCGCTGGTTGGCTTGATGGGGCACATAGAGATCGATCTCGTCGGGAGCGTAGCCGGTGGTGACGAGCGTCTCCTCGATGACGCCATGGATCTTCTGCACGGCATGGCGGAACACCTCGCGGCCGTTCATGCGCAAATGGCCTACCGTCTTGGTCGTGCCAGGACCGCCGTCGACGTAGAGGAGGTCCTCGTAGCGTCCGTCGGAGCGGATGGCGGTTGCGATGATACCGCGATCCTCGCGCGTGCCGTGCAGCGACTGGGCCTCGAGAACGACCGCGCCGGCTCCGTCGCCGAACAGCACGCAGGTGCCACGGTCGCTCCAGTCGAGGATGCGCGAGAAGGTCTCGGCGCCGATCACGACGGCGCGCTTGAACTGGCCGGACTTGAGGAAGTTGTCGGCCGTCGTCAGCGCGTAGACGAAGCCCGAGCAGACGGCCTGGATGTCGAATGCGGCGCCCTTGGTGACGCCGAGCGCGTGCTGGATCTTGACGGCGGTCGCGGGAAAAGTGCGGTCCGGCGTGGCGGTGGCGCAGATGACGAGGTCGATCTCGACCGGGTCGATACCGGAGCGGACCAGCGCCTGGTGCGCGGCCGCCGTGCCCAGGCTCGAGGTGGTCTCGCCGTCCCCGGCGATGTGGCGCTGGCGGATGCCGGTGCGCTCTACGATCCATTCGTCGGTGGTTTCGACGATCTTGGACATGTCGTCGTTTGTCATCACGCGCGCGGGCAGACTGGCGCCGACGCCCCTGATGACCGATCTCAAGACTGCCACGCGGCCCCCTCTCCCGGAGATATGCTGCGCCTGCCGCCCGCGCGACACGGCTGCTCTGCCCATTCGATTGCCAGCTCAGCTGGTTGAAGCCGATGCTGCGCGCCCCGCGCGGCGGATACGGGCAGCCGCACGGCCGAGCCGTCTCGGTGCCGAGCTCCCCGGCCGCCACGCAACTCGGGCGTGAGCTTCAGGCTATCGACCATCAGTGTTGGGTCATCAGTCGTCGGTCCTCAACCCTGGGCGGCCCGCGGCTCGCCCGCCGGCGGACTGCTGGCACTCAGCGTTTCCTTGATGGCTGCCAGGTCGGTGCCCAGTCGCTCGACCAGGTTGCTTTCCGCCATCTCGTAGCCGAGATCGATGGCGCTCGCAAAGCCCACTTCATCGGTACCACCGTGGCTCTTGACCGCGATGCCGTTCAGTCCGAGGAACGTTCCGCCATTGACGCGGCGCGGATCCATCTTGTGCTTCAGGGTGCGGAAGCCGCCCCGCGCGAGCAGCGCGCCGGCCTTGGCGAGCCAGGTCCGGGTCATCGCCGCCTTGAGATACTGTCCGATCTGGCGCGCGGTGCCCTCGGCGGTTTTCAGCGCGATGTTGCCCGCGAAGCCCTCGACCACGACGACGTCGACGACGCCCTGGCCGATCTCGTTTCCCTCGACGAAGCCACGGTAGTCGAGAGGCAGGCCCGTCGCCTCCTTCAACCAGCCATGCGCCTCCTTGACCTCGTCGGCGCCCTTGATCTCCTCGACGCCGACGTTGAGCAGGCCCACGGTGGGACGCTCGACATGGAACAAGGCGCGCGCCATCGCCGCGCCCATCAGCGCGAAATCGGTTAGCTGGCGGGCGCTGGCCCCGATGTTCGCACCGACGTCGAGCACGATGCACTCGGCCTCGACCGTGGGCCACAGCGCGGCGATGGCCGGCCGCTCGATGCCGGCCATAGGCCTCAGAACAAGCTTCGACATGGCCATCAGCGCGCCGGTATTGCCGGCCGAGACCGCCGCATGCGCGGCGCCGTCGCGAACCGCCTCGAGGGTGAGCCACATGCTGGTGCCGCGGCCGCGGCGCAGTGCCTGGCTCGGCTTCTCGTCCATGGCGACGACGGTCGGCGTGTGGACGATGCGCGAGCGGGCAGCGAGCGCCGGATGGCGGGCGAGCTCGACCTCGATGCGGGCCCCGTCGCCGACGAGCACGAACGAGAGTGCAGGGTGGCGCACCAGTGAGATGGCGGCACCGCCGAGCACCACAGCTGGACCGTGATCGCCGCCCATCGCGTCGAGCGCTATCGTGCGTGGCGCTGGCATGGCTCCCCTCGCCCCTTATCTCAGCCCGTTACCTGGGCCCGTTGCTTGGATCAGTTGCCGGGCGCGGGCGTCTGGCCGCGCACTCCCCGGGTCGGATCTCAAAAGCTTCCGTCAGTCCCTGTCGCCGCCACATTCCGGCACCAGCAACGACAGTCCTGGCGGTCCCGGCGGTGGCCGCGTGTCGCGTCGCCAGCGGCGTTCGCGACAGGCCCGACGCCGCCAACTCGGCGTCCGCCAAGCCAAGCGCTCGTCGATCTCCCGACCGGAGGACGTGTGCCGTCCCGGCCGCCGGGATCGCGAATGCGCCCGGAAGATAACCATCCCGGTCGCGCTGACAAACGGAATTTCAACGGCCGTCCCCCGCCAAACGGCGCGGCAGAGGTGCCGCGAGCGCAGTTATGGAGTCTTCTTGAGGGCAGCCAGCGCAGCGAAGGGGCTTGCCGAATCGGGCGTCGCCTTGGGGTCGGTCCAGTCGAGCGATGCGCCCTCGCGGCGGGGATAGGGGTCGAGGGCGGCGGCCGCGATCTCGAACGCGACGCGCCCGATGTCGAGGCGGCCGTGAGCGAGGGGCTCGATCTCGGGCACCGACAGGATCTCGACCTCGTGCTCGCCGCCGGGGGTCGGCTCGGCGGGCGCGGGGGCGGCGGCATCGGGACTGAAGGTGACGTCGATCGGCTCGTCGATGGTCTCCTCGACGGGCTCCAGGGTTACGACGCAGGCCTGTGTCACCTTGGCCGTGACGCGGCCGGTGACGTGGTAGCTGCCGCCGCCGGCCGCGGCGATGCGGTAGTGCGCGGAGAACGCGTCGCACGACAGAATGCCAAGGTCGGCTGCGATGGCAGCGCAGCCGCTGGCCGACGCGGCCTGCTCGAAGCTGCGGCCGCTGGAGGGGATGTCGATTGCAAGGTGTGTCCAGTCGGGAACGGACATTGCAGGGCTCCGCAAACATTGGAAATGGAGGTCACCAGGCAGGGCGGCCGGTCAGTCGGGAGCAGGGAGCGCGATGCGGCCGGCGCAGACGTCGCCCGACGGCAACGCGGCAAGATGCGCGGCCACGGCCTCGACGCGGGCCGCCAGGGCGCGGGCGGCGGCGGCATCGGCGGTCACCGTTCCAGCCAGCGCGAAACGGGCTGTCACCTCGGCGACGAGACGGCTGCGGGCGTCCGGCGCCGTCTCGGCGAGGGCGTCACGCAGCGCCCCGGCCCGAGCGTAGAGCCCTGCGGCGGCACCCTTGACCTTCTTCGGGACGGTGAGGTCACCAACGCCCATCTCGCGCATGGCATCGTCCATGTCGGTCACGAACGCCTCGATCAGCGCCCGCGACAAAGGCTCCACGGCACTACCTTCCGACCTCAGACGCTCGAGCACGAGCGCCAGATGCAGAACGATCATCTCGTAGCGGCCCTCGGGCGTGTCGGGCACGCCGTGGGCCGAAAAGAACACCGGCGAGCGCGCCGATGCCACGACAACGCCATAAATATCCTCTGCCGTCCTCTGGAGTGTGGCGCGCTCTCGCCACCGGCTCAGCATGACACTGCGATCCGGTCCGGCGCGCGAGAGCGGCCGGGGCGAAATGGGCGGCCAGCCGCTTGGCGGCACCTGACTTGACGGGACCTGACTTGACGGGACCCGACACGGTTGGACAAACCATGATTGAACGGGTCGCCGGGTTGCATTGGCGAGCAGACGGGGCTAAGCGGAAACGAGGTCATGAAACTGTCGATTCTCGAGGGATCATCGTCCATGGTCGATAGGACCCTAGCACGCTTCCGGATGCTTCGCGCGGTCGCCGCAGTGGCCGGTGTGGCTGCCTTGGCCGGCTGCGCCGAGCAGATCACCAAGCACGGCCACCACTTCAACGCGTCCGACCTGCAGTCGATCCAGCCCGGCATGAGCCAGGAGCAGGTGCGCATGAGCCTCGGCTCGCCGGCGACCACCGCCGCGGTGCCGCCCGGCAACGCGTTCTACTACATTTCGAGCACGATGAAGCAGACGCCCCTCACGACGCCGAGCGAGACCGACCGCCAGGTGGTTGCCGTCTATTTCAACCAGGTCGGCACCGTGGACCGGGTTGCCAACTACGGCTTGAAGGACGGCAAGGTGTTCGACTTCGTAAAGCGCACCACGCCCGCGCCCGGCACCCAGGACGACGGCATCCTGAAGCAGCTGTTCCGGAACCTCGGCAAGAAGCAGAACATCTTCGGCGACGGCTGACGCGACGCGATGGGCCGCCGGCACGATTTGCCGGCGCGATCGAGCGACGGCGCATTCATCGCGCGGCGTATTCAACGGGCGGCGCCCGTTCGCCAGCAGCTCAACCGCATCGCGACGACCTGCCACAATCCCGGGGCGACGAAGCCTCGCGTCGCCTCTTGCATCGAAACCGCACGTCGGCGGACGAGGGCGGCGCGAAACATGACCGTGTGTGTGAGCGTGAAAAGTTCTCCTGTCTCGAGCCGACGGGCCGGCAGGGCCCGCGGTCTCCGTGCAACTGGAGATCGGATAGCGCACGCCGCCTCTACGCGCTCTTCTGCAGAGTACACCCTTGGGGCACACGCCCCGGCGGCGTCCCGATCAGTTCCGTGCTTCCCACAGCACCATGCGCTCGGGCGCCCAGATGCCGGCGATGCGATCAGCGCCACCCGATCGGGTTGCCTCGATCTCCAGAGGGAACCGCTCGGTGGTGCGCGGACCGCTGCCCGCTGCGACGTCGCACTGGGTGACGAAGTTGACGCGCCACACGCTGGCCGGATGTTGCGCCGGCTTCAGCTTGACGCTCGACGGATCGACCTGACAGACGACCGACTGGTACTTGGCGTTGAACTTTCTGAGCTCGGCCACAGCCTCGACGCTGGTCATGAGACCGCGCCGCCCGAGGCGCAGCTCCTTCGCAAAGAGGCTAGAGTCCGGGATGCCGGCGTTGACCTGTTTCAAGAACTGGGCCGCAACCGTGCTGCCGCGCCCGATCAGCTCGGCCTCGGTCGGCGCGCGTGATGCGTTGACGAGGACGTACTGGTAGCCGAGCCAGGCGGTGGCGATAGCGAGCACCCCGACCGCAATGCCGACCGTTCGCGTCGAGAACCGCCACGGCGCGCGACCGGCAGCTCCCGTGAAGAGCGCCGTCTTGCGATAGGCCGGACTATCGTAGCCCTCGATGATGCCGAGCTTGCTCAGCGCCGCGTAGATCTCGGTGCGATCGTCGACGAGCGGCACATGCGCGACGTCGAACGGGGGCGGCAGGTCGCCGGGCTCGATGTCGGCCGTGCGCACCTGAATCAGCTTGCGGGCGATGCGGGCCCGCTCGGCCTCGGAATGAACGTAGTCGGAGTGGACCGATTCCGGCGTCCAGATCACGATCGCGGCGCGGCAGGCTTTGAGCTCTTCCTGAATGCGCTGGCGGAAGCGCTCACCCGCGACGAGCTCGGTGTCCCACCAGACGGTGACGCCCTTCTCCTCGAGATCCTTGGCGAGCTTGCGCGTGACCGCGACAGCCTGCTTCGAGTAGCTGATGAAAACGTCGGCCATGGGCCCTCCGTGGCTCGGTTGCGACAGCACGTTACGTGCGGCAGCAGGCTAGACTGCCGCACGTGTCCGGGATGTCTCCCGGGGAACGGCTACTTGCCGCAGAATGCCCGGTGGCCTTGTCCACAGTGGGGAGCGCCCTTGGCGTCGAGACAGCAGTTCTTGCCGCCGCCCGTGCCGCCGCCGCCTCCGCCGCCGCCCGTGCCGCCGCCGCCGCCGGCCCCGGCACCACCTCCACCTCCGCCGCCGCCGCCGGCTGCGCCGCCGCCGCCGGAGGTCTTGCCGCCCTTCCCGTCGTCGGGCGGCAACGCGCCCTTGCCGGACGTGCTCTTCGACGGCTTGTCATCGCCATCGTCGTCCGACGACTTCGTGCTCTGCTTCTTCTTTTTCGGCTCGTCATCGTCATCGTCATCGTCGGACGATGACTTGCTCGACCGCCTTTTCGGTTTTTCGTCGTCGCCGCCGCTCTTCTCGAACACGCCACAGACGAGGGTGCCGCCGCGGAACTTGCAGCCGAGCGACTTCTTCACCGCAACGACCACGGGTGGCGCCGACGCCCGAGCCGAGCAAAGCCCGTCTTGGGCTGCGCCTCCCGGCAATGCCATCGCCGGCGCGGCCGCCGGTCCGGCGGCCGCGAGTACGATCGCCGCGGCAAGTCCAGCCGTGGCGCGCGGGCGGAAGTTGCAGAGCAGACCTGAGAACAGTTGCTTGAGAGACGTGGAGTTGTTCATGAGAGCACACTCCAAAATAGCGTTATAAAACTGCGAGTTGAGCAAAAGTCTGGGTACTATAGCACCGTAGTCGGACGCCGTTTACCAAAAATGCGGCTTACCGCGCGGTTGCGCGAGAGCAGGGTTCCGGAGGCGAACATCGGCGCCACACGACTGGCGCCGCGCAACGGACCGGGCGAAACGACAAAGGCCCCGGATCGCTCCGGGGCCTTGTCTTATGCGTGGTTGCGGCCGGCACGCGGCCCGGAAGTCCGAGGCCAGGGACGGCGCTGCTCGGTGTCAGTGCGCAAGCACGGCGAGCATCAACAGGGCGACGATGTTGGTGATCTTGATCGCCGGATTCACGGCGGGTCCGGCCGTATCCTTGTAGGGATCGCCGACGGTGTCGCCGGTCACCGAGGCCTTGTGCGCCTCCGAGCCTTTGACGTGCTTGACGCCGTCCTTGTCGACGAAGCCGTCCTCGAAGCTCTTCTTGCCGTTATCCCATGCGCCGCCGCCGGAAGTCATCGAGATGGCGACGAAGAGGCCGGTGACGATGACGCCGAGCAGCATCGCGCCGACTGCGGAGAAGGCCGCGCCCTTGCCGGCGATCGCGTTGATGCCGACGAACAACAGGATGGGGGACAGCACCGGCAGCAGCGACGGCACGATCATCTCCTTGATCGCAGCGCGCGTCAGCAGGTCGACCGCGGCGGCGTAGTCCGGACGGTCCTTGCCCTGCATGATGCCGGGCTTCTCCTTGAACTGACGACGCACCTCCTCGACGATGGCGCTGCCCGCACGGCCGACGGCCGTCATGGCGATGCCGCCGAAGAGATAGGGGATGAGACCGCCGAGCAGCAGGCCGACCACGACGTAGGGGTTGTCGAGGCCGAAGTCGAGCGTCACGCCCTTGAAGTAGGGATACTTGTCCGCGTTCTTGATGAAGTACTGCAGATCGTAATTGTAGGCGGCGAACAGCACCAGCGCGCCGAGACCGGCCGAGCCGATGGCATAGCCCTTGGTCACGGCCTTGGTGGTGTTGCCGACCGCGTCGAGCGCGTCGGTCGAGCGGCGGACCTCTTTCGGCAGTCCGCTCATCTCGGCGATGCCGCCGGCGTTGTCGGTGACCGGGCCGAAGGCGTCGAGCGCGACGATCATGCCGGCAAGCCCGAGCATCGTCGTCGTGGCGATCGCGGTGCCGTAGAGGCCGGCGAGCTGGAATGTGGCGAGGATCGCGCCGACGATTGCGAGCGTGGGCAGCGCACAGGCCTCGAGGCTCACCGCGAGACCCTGGATGACGTTGGTGCCGTGACCGGTGACCGAAGCCTGGCTGATGGAGCGCACCGGCCTGTAGCCGATGCCCGTGTAGTACTCCGTGATCCAGACGATGAGGCCGGTCAAGACGAGGCCGACGATGCCGCAAAGGAAGAGGTTCTGGCCGGTGATGATAAGCGGCCCGACCCGTCCCACCTCGCCGAAGCCGCCCAGCACGTACTGCGTGGCAGCCCACAGGCCGGCGATCGACAGCACCGCGGAGGCGATCACGCCGCGGTAGAGCGCGCCCATGATCGAGTTGTTCGATCCGAGCTTCACGAAGAAGGTGCCGACGATCGAGGTTATGATGCAGGCCGCGCAGATGGCGAGCGGGTACATCATCATGCTGCCGAGGTTCGACTGGGACGCGAACAGGATGGCGGCGAGGACCATGGTCGCGACGACGGTGACGGCATAGGTCTCGAACAGGTCCGCTGCCATGCCGGCGCAGTCGCCGACGTTGTCGCCGACGTTGTCGGCGATGGTGGCGGGGTTCCGCGGATCGTCCTCGGGGATGCCGGCCTCGACCTTGCCGACGAGATCTCCGCCGACGTCGGCACCCTTTGTGAAGATGCCGCCGCCGAGACGGGCGAAGATGGAGATGAGCGAGGCGCCGAAGCCGAGCGCGACGAGCGCGTCGATCACGGTGCGGTCGGCGGGCTTGAGCCCCATTGGTCCGATGAGGATGAAATAGTATGCGGCGACGCCGAGCAGGGCGAGTCCTGCGACCAGCATGCCCGTCACCGCTCCCGCCTTGAAGGCGATATCGAGGCCGCCGGCCAGCGACTTGGTTGCGGCCTGGGCAGTGCGGACGTTGGCGCGCACCGAGACGTTCATGCCGACATAGCCGGCAATGCCCGAAAGGACCGCGCCGATGAAGAAGCCGATAGCAACGAGCTTGCCGAGCAGCACCCAGGCGATCGCGAAGATGATCGCGCCGACGATGCCGATGGTGGTGTACTGGCGATTGAGATAGGCCTGCGCGCCTTCGCGGATGATGCCCGCGATCTCCTGCATGCGGGCATTGCCCGCGTCCGCCTTCATCACAGACTGGACGGTGACGAACGCGTAGACGAGCGACAGTGCCCCGCAGCCGAGGATCACCCATTGAATATTGGTCATCGAGACTTCCCCTTGTGCCGGTTGCGATTTCGGCTTCTCCGGACAGGCCGTGGCAATAGCCTGCGGGACACCCGCCCCCCTAGGCGAGTCGCGCGCGGACCATGCCAAAAGTGCTCTACCGTTGCAATAGAGGCACATCTAGTTCGTTGGTGCCGGTCACCAGCCAGCGGCGGCTGACGATCCAAGGCGGCATGGGAAATCTGCCGGCTCCGCGAAGTGCCAACGATCACGGCACTCGGACGATGGCTGGACAACCAGGAACGCAGCCGGATATGGCGCTGATCCGCCAGAGGTCGAGTTCGGGACCGACGACTCAGTTCTCGGTTCCGGCCGGTCGCGGGGGGGCGGTCGCGGGGCGTCTGGCGCGAGGCGTCTGGCGCGAGGCGTCTGCGGACTGCGCTCGTGAACTTTAGTGACCGACAAGTGCGATGCGGAGGGCGGCCCCCGAAAGCATCGGCATAGAAAACGTCCTAGCCCCGCAGCCAGCACCCCGCCAGGCCACGACCGGAACCACGGCCTGGCCCGACGGGGCATCGCGATTGCTGTCAGTAGTGGCGCCAATGACGGCGGTGACGGTAGGAACGATAGCCGTAGTAAGACGACCCGTAGTAGTAGGAAGGGCCGTAGTAACGGCGGTACGGACGATAGTAACCGTAGTATCGTGGGTAGCCGTAGCCGAAGCTGAAGTGAATCCCACGATGACGCCGATAGCGCACAGGCTCGGCCTGCGCGTGGCCGGCCGCTGCGGCATCACGAACGGCCAGCGGTGCACCCGCAGCAAGAGGCGCGGCCAAAGCTGTGCCGGACGCCGAGGCGAGGCCGACAACCGCGGTCATGACGGCGGCGAGGACGATCAGGAGTTGACGCATTCCGTTCTCCTACAAACGAGTACGAGGCACGAGGTGCGGGGCGAGCCGCAATTGCCAAGTGCCGGTTGCAACGATGTGCGATGCCAGCTCGACGCCGCCATCACAGCTTGTTTCCTGCCCTCCGGGACAAGCCAATCGGACCCCTTGCGCGGACCGTAAAGCGCAAAGTCGGCCGCCCCAATCACACCCCTCAGTTCGACATAGCCCATCAATCTGTACGTGCAAGGGGGGAACATAGTTTCATCGTTCCGTTCCCCGGCGCTACAGCTTCGCCGAAATCGAAGATGCCGGCACGCGAGCTGGCCGCGCGCCGCCCTTTCGCCGCGGCCCACCCTGCGATAGGACGAGGGCGGGCGCGTCTGACGGCCGGCCGCGCGTCGAGCGGGAGCAGTGACGTGAACATTATCGACATCGTCGCCAAGGCGCAGGACGGCAAGGCGATCGACAATCTGGCGGCCGCCTATGGGCTGGATCCGGCACAAGCCCGAGCGGTGATCGCGAGCGTCGTGCCGCAGCTCGCCGAGCGGATCGAGCGCAATACGCTGTCGCGCGGTGGTGTCGCCGATCTGGTCGGCATGATCGGACGTGCGATGGGTAAGGGCTACCTGGATGACCCAGCTGCATTGCGCAGCGAGGCGATGCGGCAGGACGGCGTCGGCTTCCTCGAGGATCTGCTCTGGAGCAAGGATCGCAGCCGCACGGTGGCGCATCGCGCGGCCGCATCGAGCGGCATCAGCGAGGCCGTCATCAAGCAGATGCTGCCGACCATCGCGGCGATGGTGATGGCGGCCCTCGCCAAAGGCTCGGCCGGCGGGCTGTCGGACATCCTGGCTCGCATTCCTGGCTTGCCCGGCACAGGCCGAGGTGCGGCGGGCGGGGACACGACGAGGCAGGACACGACGAGGCAGGACACGACGAGGCAGGACACTGGCGGCTGGCCGAAGGTTGCACCCGCCAGCCCACTGCCGGGACCCTCAGGTGGTCCTATGGCTGGCCCACCGGGCGGAACGGGCGGCGGCTTCGGCGGGCAAAGCCCGCTGCCGATACCCGGCGGTATACCAGGGCGCGGCTCGGGCGGAGGGGGCGCTGGAAATCCATACGACGACCTCTCCGACGTCATCCGGCGCGGGGGCCAGTCGATACCGGGGTCTGGTCCAGGATCCGGTCCGGGAGCAGGCGGCGGCCTTGCATCGGTCATCCGTACCATTCTCGGCGCGCTGCTCGGCTTCCAGAGCCGGGGCGTCCTGTCGTGGATCCTCCGCTACGTGGTTCTGCGTTACGGCGCCGGCATCGTGCGCTGGCTGCTTGGCCGCATGCTCGGGCGCCCGCTCTAGGCTCCAGGCTCAATTGAGCCACTCGGTGCAGGAACAGGACCAGAATGCAGTGCGGCCGGGATGTTGGGCACATCCCGGCCGCACGTCTGAGTTGCATCTTCGAGAGAGAGTTAGAAAAGCGTGTCGTGGCGAAAACCCCGGCGCGACTGCACCGGGCCGTGCCAGCCGAGGCTAGCGACAGGGTCGGGCTTCCACCTCGCAACCCCAGCCGCCGCTCGTCTGGTTGCAGCTGAACTTCTTGGCGGTGGCCTTGTTGAAATTGGCCCAGTCGGTACCGTACTCGAAAGCTGTGAACGAAGCCCACGATTTGGCGGCTTCCGCCATCGCGGCCTTCTTGTCTCTATGGCCCGCGCTCGTGCCGTAGTGCGTGTGCTCGGCATAGCATGTGAGCTTACCGACCTTCTTCCAGGCGTGCATGCTGGCAAGGCCTGTATCGTCGGCGGTCGACGGTGTAGTGAACGCGATGAACGCGGCGGCAACCAACGCCGCCCGAGCGAAAACTGCCATCCCTGGCCCCTTCTTCTGACCTAGTCCAAATATTTGAACGATGGCCGGAGGATGCCAGATTCAGAGTGAGGCGCCGAGACGCCGGTTGGTCTCAGATGCCGAAATCGCAGCGCATGTGCAAATGCGTCACACGCGCCCCAGGGTTGTTGTTTCAACGACTTAACCGCATTTCTGATGCGGGTCACAGCTGTCCTCGGCGGCACGGCCGCGCGGTCAGGTTGCAGCTCCAGACCTCGCCGCGGCTGATCTGGCCCTTGGCACAGTCGTAGCCGACGTCGGCGGCCAGGTCGAGGGCCGCCCAGGCAGGCCCGTATTCTGCCGCCGTGAAACGAGCCCAGGACTTCGCGACAGCCTCCATTGCCTCCGGCCGTGTCGGCCAGGCGCCGCTCGGCCTGAACTGCCAGGGACCGGCGTAGCAGATCTTGTCGCCTTCCCGCCTTTGCTCCTGGAGCGGGTCGCGCTCGGCCACGACCGGCGCTCCGGCCACCACCAGGAACAGGGCGCCGACGAGGGCGCGCGCGAGCATGCCTATGACACAGCCTCCGAGGTGCAACAGGCAATCATACTAGCCGGTACCGCGGCAGCCGCGTGCGCGACCACCGATCGACGTAAAGATCGCCTTGCAAACGTCACTTCACTGCCATGACCTGGATCTCGACCAGCATGCGCGGATCGACGAGCTTGGCCTCGACGCAGGCGCGCACCGGCGCGTTCGCAGCACCGCCAACCCAAGGCGTCCAAGCCTCGTTCATGGCCTCGCGGTGACGGATGTCGGCGAGCCAGATCGTGGCCGAGACGACGCGCGACTTGTCGGTGCCGCAGAGCGCGAGCAGCCGGTCGATCTCGGCAAGCACCTCGGCGGTCTGGCCCTTTACGTCGCGGGTAAGATCGGTCGGGATAATGCCGGCGGTGACGACACTGCCGTTCGCCTCGACGACCTTGGCATAGACGGCATTGGTTTCGTGACGAACGATGCTCATGTGCTCTCCGCGTGGCGGTGTCGGTGCGGTCTCGCCGAAGGTCGCTCTATATCGGCGGCGGCCGCGCTGCACAACCGCGCATGCTCGCGCCGCCGGGCCGAAAGGCCGGGGCCGGGCGTCCGTGGCAGGCAACGGCGTCCAGCCGAGGGCTCAGAGGTGCAGCGCGGCCGTGACTCCGGCGACCGGCGCTAGATAAGGCTCACGCTGTGGACGAGCTTGCCGTCGACGAGCAGCCCCTTGAGGGCCGCCGTGCCGTCGCGGCCGACCGCCACCAGCGCCCGGACGCGCTTCTCTCCGACGAGCGTCTCGAGGGCCCGCCCCTCGCCCTCGGGCACGAAGTAGCTCTCGATGCCGTACGTGACGGGTACGGGAGCGCTCGGCGGGCGGCGGCGATCCAGGCGAACGTCGGGGCGCGATCTGACGACGACCTCCTTGTCGCCGGGCACGGGTCTGGCCGCCGACGCGCGGCGCACCCGCCACACGCCGTCCGCGTCCGCGCCGAGCACGACATGGAGCGGGCCGCTGCCGGCCAGCCGGCCCTCCACGAGACGATTGTCGATGCGCGAGATATCGTAGGTCAGGATCACGTAGTCGCCGCGGAACAGGCTCCGCGGATCGACAGGCGTGACGTCGAGCACGATCTCTCGCCCGCCGGCAATCAGCGCCATGCGCGAGCCGACCATGTAGGCAAGCACCAGGATCTCGGCCGCGACGACCAGGGCGATGAGGTGCCAACGCGACGGGACACGCGTCATGGGAGCGATCCTTTGGCGTCCCGCTGGCGCTCGTAGAGCCGCCAGGCGACACCGGCCAGCGCGACGACGATGAGACCTGTCGTCAGGAAGAACAGCGACGAGCCCATCAGCGACCCGACGGTCTTGAAGTAGAGCGCCAGGATCTCGATCGAGAAACCGGCATAGCCGAGCCACAAAATGGTGCGGTGGCCGCCGCCGAGGCCCCAGGCGATGGCCGCGACGAGGCCGGCGAGTGTAAGTGCGGCAAGGATCACGAGCCGGCCGAGCGACGGGCTCTCGACGAGCTGCAGCGCCATCATGCCGGCGAATGCAACCGCGAGACCAAGAACGGAGAGGCCGACCTCGAGTGCCGGCGGAAGGATGCCGTTCCGTGCCAGGCCAAGGCCCGCAGCGACGAGCGCCATCCCGATCATCACTACGAGCGCGTGGGCGTGCCCATCCTCGAGCAGGTAACCCAGCGCGACGATCCAAATGCCGAGCGCGATGCCCGAAAGCGTGAGGCCACCCGACCAGCCGCGGCTCGCGATTGCGGCGGCAACGGCTGCCCAGGCCGGCAGGAACCAGCCGTGCACGTCGCCGGACAGAGCGGTCTCCCAGCCGCTCCACAAGCCGACCAGCGCCAGCGCCGCGCCCAGCGCGGGCGACGAGCCCAGAAGCGCGCCAGTGCCAAGCGCGCCGGCCGCCCAGGTCAGCACGGCGTCGGGCGGATGGCCGTCGATGTGATACATCTGCGCAACGAGCATGATGCTGGCGCCGAACAGCGCCACGCCGAGCAGCAGAGCGGCATGGGCGAACCCGTCGAGCCCGCGGTCGAACAGACGTCCGGCCAGGCCGTAGGCGGCGGCGAGCGACCCGGCGAGCAGCACCAGCCGGGCGAGCTTCGACATCTCCTGCCAGTTTGCGGCGACGAAGCTCATAGCGCCGAAGCCGATCAGCACCGCACCGAGCACGGCCAGCACGCCCGACAGCGACAGCCGCGCGCCGCCCGAGCGCAGTTCGTCGAGGATGCGGCCGGCGCCCTCCTCCGTGACCCAGCCCTCGGCGCGCCAGCGGGCGAGATCCTTCTCGAGACGGCTGCGGGACATCCACATGGCGGAGAGAGCTTTCCAGGCGGTGGGAGCAGTGACGGCGGCGGGGCGAGGGCAAAACCTGCCGGCGGCAGGATACGGCGCCGGTCGGGTCTGTCTACAGCATGGCAACCCCGGCGACGAGGAGCGTCAGGACGGACACGGGCGCGAGGGGGCATGGAGCTGTGGCAAAGGAGGAGGTGCGGCGGCAAGCGCTCACGGCTGGCCCCAGTGCTTGGCCGCAGCCGAGGAGAGCGCGCCCGTGACGACACAGGGGATGCCGAGCTGCACCTGACCGGTGAGACTCGCGGCCACGCACGCAAGCCCGATCACAGTCGGGGCGGCATTGATGGCCGAGGTCCAGCTGCCGGGTGTCGCTTGCGGACCGCGGCGCCGCACCTCCTCGATGGCCGCCAGCGCATCCTTGCGGATCTTGCCGACCTCGAAGTTCTCGGCCGCAACCACCACCTCGCGCAGCGCCGCAGCGACGGGCTTCGGTTGCCCCGCGCCCGCCTCCCGCAGCCAGTCGAGCAGGCGCTTGTCGCGCGTCGCGTTCGACGCAAGCGTCCACTTGGCCATGCCGGCGATGGTCAGACGGTCGAGGTTGGACCGATTGGCGCTCCATTCGAGCGTGCCGACGATGCGGCGCACGGGCTGGAACGAGCCGGTGGCGAAATAGAAGCCCCACAGGGCGTCGATGGCCGCAGGCCCCTGGTCGAGCGCCACGGTCTCGAGCGTCTCGGGCTTGCCGTAGAGCTGGAGCTCGATCTGCTTGCGCCGGGCCGGCATGCGCTCGACGAAGCGCTCGAGCAGACCGCGCCAGTCCGCAAGCCCGGAATAGGCGATGGCCTTGATGACGAGACCCTGCTCCTCGGGTGGGCGGGGAAAGAGCGAGGTGACGAGAGCCTCGGCATCGGCCGGACTGCCGGCGAGGACGCCTGCCGCGAAGCCGACGTAGAGGCCGGCAGCGTCCATGTCGCGCAGCAAGCCGAGGCGGCTGATCGCGTTGACAGCCTCGGGAAGTCGCTTCGGCTCGGGCGCCTCGCGGTAACCGTCGATCCAGGCCAGCAGAAGCTCGGCGGTTGCGAACGGGGGTCCGGCCGGGATCGATGCGTCCGCCGGGCCGGCACGGGGACGGGACTTGCCAGCAACCTTGCCTGGCCCATTGCCCGACCGAGAGACGGCGGAGTGGAGAGGTTCGGCCGCCATGACGGGGATCGGCGGAAAAGCCAGTGCGAGGGTCAGGGCCGCGGCCGGCGCGCATGCCCAAAGTGCGCATACCGGCGGAGCGAGGCCGGTCGCGGACGAACAGTTCATCAAAAGAGCGATGGATCGCACGCGCACACCGTCAGCGGATCGAGATTGCTCGGACGGAACTTGGGTCGACGAACAGGGCCGTTCCAAGGCAATGGCACGACGGCTGCGGCGGGTCGGGGCAGTCAGCAGGTCGGGGCGATCGGCGGCCTTAGAGGCCGCGCACGATATTGCCCATCATCAGCACGAGATACGCGGTGATGGCGAGCCAGTACTCCTGATGCGGCAGATAGCGGGGCACGTGCACGAAGCCGAGCTTCGTCACGAGCGCGAGGCTCGCCAGCACCAGCGAGATGAGGAAGATGACAATGGTCGGTGGGTTGAGGCGCATCCCGTTGGCTCCGCACTTGATCGCTGGCCGCTTGGCTTTCGCCGCAAGGAGTTGGCCGGATGGTTTGGACCGCCACGCCGGCAGCCGATGGGTGGAACTCTACGGGACGCGGGCCGTCACACGCAACAGCGTGTGGCTCGGCTGCCGCCTCGCTGTGGCCCGGAGGCAATGGGGCCCGGAGGCAATGGGGCCCGGAGGCAATGGGGACCGGAGGCGGCCGGGAGCCCAGCGCGAAGTCCGCACCATACGTTCGGAGCACTCGGGGCCAGGATGCCGCGTTGGTCCGGAGCGACCCGCGGAAACGGCACGCGGACGACGACCCTCAGCCGGCGTAGCGCCACCCGCCATTGCTGCGCCGCGCGTCGAGCCACCCGTTTTCGAGGCCTCGATCGTGAGTCCTAGAGGGAATGGGGGCCACGGGCCGCAGGATCGGGGAGCACGGGCTCGACGCTCTCGATGACCAGCCGAAGCGTCGCCGGCACCGCGGCGCCCGGCCCGGTCTCCCGGCACGTGACGAGCATCAGGCGGACGGCTTCGGAGCCGGCATCCGCAGCAGAGAGCGGGCGCACGTCGACAACCTCGAGCACCCGCTCGGAGGCGCCGGTCGACAGAGTAATGCGGTCGCCAGGGATGACCGGCTTGGTCCAGGTGGCTGGCAGCGTGCCGGGGATCGGCGTATGGTGATCGAGCCAGAACGCCTCGCTGCCCGAGAGCTGGGCAATGCCGACGCGCCCCGACACGGCGGCGGCGGTGGTGACCGGCGGCGACTCGAGTGCTGCCGTATAGCCCGTTGCAAGCAGCCGATCGGGGTTTCCGAGCCCGGTCGAAACGCCTGCGATGATCGCTGCGGTGAAGCCGAGCGCGGTGACCGTAGCGCGGCTGACGCGGTTCATACGCTGGTCCATCGATGCTCTCCCGTTTCTCACGAATGCCGGCCACTTGAGGCGACACGGCGAGAAGTCTCATCTGGCGGCCCGCCGTCGACGGCCACTGAGCCGACAACGCGTGCCCTGCTTGTCGGGTCCGCTCCGTGCACGCGGCGAATGCGAACGTCGCGCGCTACCGGCCCGGGTCATTCATGTTAGCAAGGCGTATTCATCGACTCTTGCAAAGTATAGGTACGTTCGTCGCGACCTGCGAGCCCTGAACCGAAGGCGGCTTCAAACATCCTCAACTCTGGGGCCGGGTCGTGTGCGGGGTCCGGTAGGGTGAGACGAATGAGACCGAACGTTTGTCGGCTCGCACGACTACGTTCGACAGCTGGCGCCCGATCAGTGGTGATCTGAGGGTGGGGCGTGCTCGCGCCGGAAATAAGGCGGCCCGCCGGCGACGTCTGCGACGGTAACGGTGGCGCTGGCGGCCGCCGGGCGGAAAGTTCGCTTGCCCGCGCCAGCCCCCGGGCGTAGGTTCCGCGCCGCATTTTCCGCACGGCACAACCGGAAAGGCTCTGCCACGATGGGCTTCATTGCCGACAGTCTGAACCGCATCCAGCCCTCCGCCACGATCGCAGTGTCCACCAAGGCGCGCGAGCTGAAGGCGCAGGGACGCGACATCATCTCGCTGTCGGCGGGCGAGCCCGATTTCGACACGCCGCAGAACATCAAGGACGCGGCGAAGAGGGCGCTCGACCAGGGCAAGACGAGGTATACCGACGTCGATGGCATCCCCGAGCTCAAGGCTGCGATCGTCGCCAAGTTCAAGCGCGACAACCGCCTCGACTACAAGCCGTCGCAGGTTTCGGTCGGCACCGGCGGCAAGCAGGTGCTGTACAATGCGTTGCTGGCGACGCTGAACCCGGGCGACGAGGTGGTCATTCCGGCGCCGTGCTGGGTGTCGTATGCCGATATCGTACTGCTCGGCGCAGGCAAGCCGGTGTTCGCGCCGACGCGGATCGAGGACGGTTTCAAGCTGAAGCCCGAAGCGCTCGACAGGGCGATCACGCCGAAGACCAAGTGGCTGGTGTTCAACGCCCCGTCGAACCCGACCGGCGCGGCCTACACGCGGGCCGAGCTGAAGGCGCTGACGGACGTGCTCATGCGCCATCCGCACGTGTGGATGCTGACCGACGACATGTACGAGCACCTGCTCTACGACGGGCTCGAGTTCTCGACGCCGGCCGAGGTCGAGCCCGGTCTCTACGACCGCACGCTGACCATGAACGGGCTGTCGAAGGCTTACTGCATGACGGGCTGGCGGCTCGGCTATGCGGCCGGCCCGGAGATCCTCATCAAAGCGATGTGCAAGCTGCAGTCGCAATCGACCTCGAACCCGTCCTCGATCACGCAGTGGGCCGCGGTCGAGGCGCTGAACGGTCCGCAGGACTTCATCGCGCGGCACAACGCCAAATTCGTCGAGCGGCGCGACCTCGTGGTGTCGATGCTGAACCAGGCGAGCGGGCTCGTTTGCCCGAAGCCGCAGGGGGCGTTCTACGTCTATCCGAGCTGCGCCGGAGCCATCGGCAAGACATCGGCCAAGGGCGTCAAGATCACCAACGACGAGGCGTTCGTGACGGCGCTGCTCGACGAGGAGGGCGTGGCGTGCGTGCACGGCGCGGCGTTCGAGGGCTCGCCCGCCTTCCGGATCTCGTATGCAACGTCGAACGAGGCGCTGAAGGAGGCGTGCATCCGCATCCAGCGCTTCTGCGGCAACCTGCGCTGAGCCGCGGAGGGTGGCACGGGCTTGCGGACACAGTCGCTCATCGGACCGCTGCGGGCGGCATGGACCTGCAAGACCTGCCGCCCGTGGCGCATGGCGGCCGGCGTGTCGCTGGCGCTGCTGGCGTTGACGCTGCTGGTCTGAAAGGTTCGCGGTGGTGACCGGGAAGGTTCCGTCGATGGCGGCAGTGGGTGCGGTCGCCGGGGCTGCTCCTGGCGAGGACGTTCGCTTCGCGGCGCTCGGCGACGGCCGTCGCGTCGCCTACCGGGTGTTCGGCGCGGTCGACGGGCTGCCCGTACTGGCACTTCATGGCACACCCGGCTCACGAGTGAAGTTCGAGCTTGCCGAGGCCGAGGCGCTCGCCGCCGGGGTGCGGCTGATCGCGCCCGACCGCTGGGGCTATGGCCTCACCGACACGCATCCGCGCCCAACGCTGGCGGCGTTCGGAGCCGACCTGGCGGACTTCACGCGCGTGATCGGGGTCGACCGCTTCGCTGTCATGGGCATCTCGGGCGGCGGGCCGTTCGCGGCCGCCGTGGCAGTCGCCGCGCCAAACCGGGTCACAGCGTTGGCACTCGTGGCGCCGGTCGGCCCGATAGCCGGGACGCCCCACGGGCTCGCGCTATCGCCGTTCCATTTGCTCGCGTTCCGCGTGCTGGCCCATATGCCGGGCGCGATCCGGCTGCCGTTCGCGGGATTTGGCTGGCTTCTGCAGCGCAACGCCAGGCTCGCCATGGCGCTGGCGCACCTGCGCGCGCCGCGCGTCGACCGGTCGACCGCATGCGGGCCGCGCGAGAAGTCGTCGCTGGTGGCGGCGTTCAGGGCCGGGCTCGCGCCCGGGGCGGACGGTCCGGTGATCGACATGCGGATCTTCGGCAGCCGCTGGGGGCTCGATCTCGCGGGCTACGGCGGTCCAGCGCGGGTGTGGATCGGGACAGCGGACCGCCATGTGCCGATCCCGGCGGCGCGGCATCTGGCGGAGCGGCTCGGCCGGGGCACGCTGACAGTGCTCGATGCGGAAGGGCACTATTGGGTGCTGCGCCACGTCGATCAGGTGCTGGACTGGATCGTACGCGAGACGAAAGGCGCCACGAATGCGGCGCCGGGGAGAAACTGCAATTCCGACAGGGGGCAACCCGGCTGAGGGGCCGGCGCAGTTGACGGTGAAGCCAGCCGCGCTTCCGGGCCCGGCAATCGCCTGGTCTGGCATTCGTCAGGCCGGGCATTCGTCAAGCCGGGCATTCGTCAGGCCGGGCATTCGTCAGGCAGGCGTCGCGCGTCCGTACCAGTAGGTCTCGACCAGGCCGCGCAGCTTGTTCGCGCGCGGATAGTCGTTCCAGCGGACCGCAAGCGCGGTGGCCTCGGTCCGGCCGGCGCCGACGTCGAGCATCAGATCCTGCTCGCGGCGCGGCATGACGTCGACCGGGCCGTCGAGATCCTCGAGCGACGGGGCCATCGCGCAGCCGGCGGCATTCACGGTCAGAATGAGCCTGTTCATTGCCATGGTCGTGACCTCGCCTCGTCCCCACAAACGCGCCGCAGATGCCAACGAGCCGGGTATGACCGGCCCTGCCCGTTTGACCGGCCCTGCCCTGTGCAACCGACCGACACAACTGCCTTCACCCAGCTACCTTTGCCAAGGCGTAGGTGGGCCTCTGCCTACGTGCAGCACGCGCACGTGGGTTCGAGGCGATGCACAGGCCCTGCCGGGTTGAGTCGTGACGGTTCGGCATCAGCGGTGCCACTGCGGTCCGTGCATCCTCATGATGCGGCAAAATTGCAGCAGGTCAAGAACAAATTGGTTAAGCACTTGGTTATGCTGTTCAGTTGCTTCCGACACCGTTTGTGCGGCGCAGTAATCGTGCGGTGATGCAGCGTAGATTGGCTCAATATCTGCTGCAGCGCCAAATTGTATCCCGATACCCGCAATTCGCTTGCACGGTGTCTTTTGTGGCGCGAACATGACAGATGTCGCGCCCCTCCGAGGCGCGGGGCGCGGCCGTGATGGCACGCGCCTCGGCGTCAGGAGGACAAGATGGGGCAAGGTAATGGCGGAAGGGCCGATGGCCCAAGAGGCATATCCGGCGGGAGCCGCAGCTCCCGCGCCATCGCACTGATCGGACCTTATCTGAGCGGCAAGACGACACTCCTCGAGGCGATCCTGGCACGCACGGGCGCAATCACCCGCCAGGGCACGATCGCCGAACACACGACCACGGGCGACCAGAGCCCCGAAGCGCGCAACCACGGCATGAGCGTCGAGCTCAACGTGGCCGAAGCCGAGTTCATGGGCGAGACGTACACTTTCCTCGATTGCCCAGGCTCGATCGAGTTCCAGCACGAGGCCGCCAATGCGCTGGTGGCGTGCGACGCGGCCGTGGTGGTGTGCGAGCCCGACCCGAAGCGGGTCGCTGCGCTGCAGGTCATCCTGAAAAGCCTCGAGGACCGCGGCATCCCGCACTTCCTGTTCTTGAACAAGATCGACACCTTCTCGATGCCGGTGCGCGATATCGTGCCGATGCTGCAGCCCGCCTCCTCGAAGCCGCTGGTGCTGCGCCAGATCCCGATCTGGGAGAACGGCATCGCAACGGGCTATGTCGACCTCGCGTCGGAGCGCGCCTACGTCTATCGCGAGCACGCGCCTTCCGAGATCGTCGAGCTTCCGGCGGCCCTCCGCGAGCGCGAGAAAGAAGCGCGCTTCCGTATGCTCGAGCAGCTCGCCGACTACGACGACGCGCTCATGGAGCAACTCGTCGCCGACCTCGAGCCGCCGAAGGACCGCATCTTCGACGATCTCTCTCGCGAACTGCGCGAAGGGCTGATCTGCCCCGTGATGCTGGGCTCGGCGGAGCGCGGCAACGGCGTCTTCAGGCTTCTGAAGGCACTCCGCCACGAGGTTCCGACAGTGGCCGAGACAGCGCGGCGGTTGAAGCTCGAGAACACGCGCAGCGCCGCTTACGTGATGAAGACGGCCTACACCTCGCACGGCGGCAAGTTGACGGTTGCGCGCGTGCTGACCGGAGAGATCGGAGACGGCAGCGTGGTGTCGTCGACCGGCAGCGAGGAGCGGATCGCGGGTGTGTTCACGCTGAAGGGCGCCGAGCCGGTGAAGCGCGGCGCGGCACGCGCAGGCGACACGGTTGCGTTCGGCCGGCTCGACAAGATCCGGACCGGCGACACGATCACGGCCGAGAAGGGCGGCATCGTGCAGATCAAGGCACCGGCGCCGCCCGAGCCGATCTACGCCTTCGGCCTCGGCCTCAAGGACCGCAAGGACGAGGTGAAGATGTCGGCGGCTTTGCAGAAGCTTGTCGACGAGGACCCCGCGCTGGTCGTCGAGCACACCACCGACACGCACCAGATACTGCTGAAGGGCCAGGGCGAGATGCATCTTCGCGTAGCGCTCGAGCGGCTGGCGCGAAAGTATGCGATCGCGGCCGAGCGGCAGCGGCGGCTCGTGCCCTATAAGGAGACCATCCGGCGCGGCGTCTCCGTGCGCGGCCGTCACAAGAAGCAGTCGGGCGGGCATGGCCAGTTCGGCGACGTCGTGATCGACATCCAGCCGCTTGCACGCGGCGAGGGCTTCCGCTTCGCGGACACCATCACCGGCGGCGTCGTGCCGAAAAACTATATCCCGTCCGTCGAGATCGGCGTCGCCGACTACTTGAAGCAGGGTCCGCTCGGCTTCCCCGTGGTCGATGTGGCGGTGACGCTCACCGACGGCTCGTACCATGCGGTCGACAGCTCCGACATGGCCTTCCGCCAGGCGGGGCGGATCGCGATGGCTGATGGCATGCCCCAGTGCCAGCCGGTGCTGCTCGAGCCGGTGATGGCGGTCGAGATCGACGTGCCCTCGGATGCGACGGCGAAGATCAACGCCGTCATATCGCAGCGTCGCGGCCAGATCCTGGGTTTCGACGCCCGCGAGGGCTGGCCGGGCTGGGACGTGGTATCGGCTCACATGCCGGCGTCCGAGATGGACGACCTGATCGTCGAGATCCGCAGTGCGACACATGGCGTCGGCACGTTCCGGGCGCGCTTCGATCACCTGCAGGAGATCGTCGGCAAGCTCGCCGATCAGGTGATGGCGGCGCACCGGCAAGCCGCCGAGTAGGCACTGGACCGCCGAGCTGCCACGTTCGCGGCGCCGGGCGCCAGCGGACGAGACGGGCCCCTCGCGCCGGGAGCGGTGCGGGGGGCCTTTGCTTGTCTCGTGCAGGTTGTTCACCCTGATCGAATGGCTTCGAGCCTAGGTGGCCTGCTCTATGACGTTGTTTCGCGGTCGGGTTCACGCCTTCGATGGAAGCAACGATGTTTCCGTCTCAGACGATCACGTTCTAGGCGGCAGTCGTGCGGCGGCCGGCGATCCGCCCCCAGGCGAAAGCGGCGAAGACGGCTGCGAGCGTGGCCGCGAGCCCGTACCACGTCAGCGCATACTCGAGGTGCCGGTTGGCGAGCTTGACGATGGTGGTGCCACCCTTCGGCCAGCCGCCCGGATTGGCGGGCTCTGCCTCGGCATCGACCACAAGCGGCAGCACGGCGGCCTCGCGCCCCGGCGCCATGGCCGCGGCCAGCGCCGGGATGTCCCGCCAGTACCAGATGTTGCGCACGGGATCGTTGTCGGGGGTGAACGTGCCCTTCTCGCTCGCGAGCCGCACGAGGCCCGTCACCTCGACCTCGCCCGAAAGCTGTCCGGCGGCGCGGCCCGCTGGATCGCGCAGGGCATCGGTGACGTAGCCGCGGTTGACGATGACGACACGGCCGTCGGCCGTCTCGAGCGGCGTCAGAACGTGACTACCGGGGCCGAGGCGCTGGTCGGGAGCGTAAAGGTAGCGTTCGGCAGCGTGGCGAAAAGTGCCGCGAACACGGACACGCGCGTACTCGCCGGCACCGGAGCGCGCACGGGCAGCGATCTCGGCGCCGAGCGGCACGGCGGGAGCACTGATCGAGGCCCGGATCTGCGCCTCGAGTGCGTCCTTCCAGGCCTTCCTGGTCATCTGCCAGTTGCCGAGCGCAACCAGGATGGCGAAGCCTGCCAGCGCGAGCGCCGCGGGCAGCAGGAGATCCGGGGATGGGCGGTGCCTCGGCATGTCGCGTCAGTCCTTGGACAGACGGCCTTCCTCGGCCTTGTTGGCGTACTGCAGCGCCGACAGCGTACCCTTCAGAACGCGGAGCAGTCCGACGGCGAGCAACGGCGTAACGACGCCCCACAGCACGACGTGCTGCCAGACCGGCGGATTGAACGTGAACTCGAACCACAGCGCGCCGCCGAGCACGACCCCGCCGAGGATCAAAATCGCGAACACGGCCGGTCCGTCGCCGGTGTCGATGAACTTATAGTCGAGGGCGCACGATGGGCAGCCCTGGCGAAGCGCAAGAAGGCCGTCGAACAACGGACCTTTGCCGCAGCGCGGGCATCGGCCGGAAAGTCCGGCGGCAAACGGGGAGACGGGAGCGTGGGGCTCGATCATCGTATGGATGTGCCCGCCGCGGATCGCGGGCGCAAGGCGGGCCGTTGCCACACCTCGACACGGCCGAACGCTGGCGGCGGGGTGCCCGGGGCCAAAATGACGAAGGGCGGCCCGAAGGCCGCCCCTCATTCGGAGGCGTCGTGGCGTGGTGAAGCTCAGTGCCCGGCGCCGGCGTGCGCGCCTGCGCCCCACACGTAGATGGCGGCGAACAGGAACAGCCAGACGACGTCGACGAAGTGCCAGTACCAAGCGGCGGCCTCGAACCCGAAGTGCTGCTCGGGCGAGAAGTGGCCGCGCAGCGCGCGCATCAGGCAGACGAACAGGAAGATCGTGCCGATGACGACGTGGGCGCCGTGGAAGCCGGTCGCCATGAAGAACGTCGCGCCATAGATGTGGCCCGAGTAGTTGAACGCGGCGTGGCCGTACTCGAAGACTTGGCACGCGGTGAAGAGCAGCCCGAGTGCCACGGTGCAAACGAGACCGAGGATGAGGCCGCGGCGATCGTTCTTCAGCAGCGCGTGGTGCGCCCAGGTTACCGTCACGCCCGACAGCAGCAGGATCAGCGTGTTGACGAGCGGCAAGCCCCACGGATCGAACGTCGACTTGAACGCATCGCTGGGCTTCGGCGGCCACACGCCGCCGGTCAGCGCATTGCGATCGACCTGCCCCATCAGAGCCTTGGAATTCTCAACCATGTAGGTGCCGGCCGGATAGAAGGCGGCATCGAAGTAGGCCCAGAACCAGGCGACGAAGAACATCACCTCGGACGCGATGAACAGGATCATGCCGTAGCGCAGGTGCAGCTGCACGACCGGGGTGTGATCGCCCTTGTGGGCCTCGCGCACGACGTCGCGCCACCACATGTAGGCGACCGCGATCAGAGATGCCGCACCAGCCGCGAACACCCAGGGCCCCTTTACGCCGAAGACGCCGCCGGCGCCCGACTTCATCCAGATGATGGCACCGACGGCCATGACGAAAGCAGCGACCGAGGCCGCGAACGGCCACGGGCTTGGATCGACCAGGTGGTAGTCGTGGTGCTTGGCGTGTGTGTCGGCCATTGGTGTCTCCGTCTTCCCCTGAGTTCCTCGAGTGTTTCGTTCGAACCCACTGCCATCTCGTGCCGTCTATGCGAGGCCCCGTTGCGGGCGGAGGCCCCGGCCGGGCGAGCCTAGCCCCCCTTGCCGTCAGCGGCGCCCGCGGGCTTGCTCTCGGCCAAGCCCTTGGCCGGCGCGGCCACCGGATAGAAGGTGTAGGACAGCGTGATCGTGCTCATGTGACCGATGTCGCGGTCGGAGGCGAACGCGGCATCGACGAAAAACGACACCGGCATCTCGACCGTCTCGCCCGGCTGCAGGGTCTGCTCCTTGAAGCAGAAGCACTCGATCTTGTTGAAGTACTGCCCGGCGAGCTCGGGCGTGACGTTGAAGGTCGCACTGCCGGTGATGGGCTGATCGGAGGTGTTGGTTGCCCGATAGAAGGCCAGCGTGTTGTCACCGATCTTGACGTCGACGGTGCGCTGCGCGGGCTCGAACTGCCACGGCAGGTTGCGCGTATTGGCGTCGAAGCGGACAGTGACAGTGCGCTCGAGCACCGTGGTCGAGGGCTTGGCCGCGACCATGGTGGTGCCGTTGAAACCGGTCACCTGGCAAAAGAGGCGGTAGAGCGGTACGGCGGCATATGCCGCGCCGAGCATGCCGAAGGCGACGCTCGCGCAGATGAGCCCCACCTTGCGGTGACGACGCTCGATGGCATCGGCGGTCGTTGTCGAGGCTGGATCAGGGTACACCGCGCGCTCCTCAGCCACTCACAGGGGCCTGTTCAGGACGTTGCCGCCGAGACGGACGATGGTCGCGGCGTAGAACAACACCGCCATGGCAGCCAGCGCCACCGCGATCGCAATCGAGCGCATGCGCTGGCGCCGCGCTCCATTGTCGCTTCCGCCGCCCGCGGCGCGGACGGCTGTTTCACCCGGCTTCTCGTCGACCACGACGCTCTCCATCAGGCGAGGACCCGCGCAACACCGTGCTCGGCCAGCAGCACGAGGAACAACGCGAATAGATACAGAATCGAGAACCCGAACAACTGGCGGGCGGCCTTGTCGCCCTCACGCCCTTCGGTGACGCGCAAGACCATCACGGCATAGTAGAGGAAGGCCGCACCCAGCACGACGGAGGTTGCGAGATAGGCGAGACCGCCAAGGCCTGTGTACCAAGGGGCAACGGCCAACGGCACGAGGATCGACGAATAGATGAAGATCTGGCGGCGCGTCTCGACAGGCCCGGCGACGACCGGCAGCATCGGCACGCCCACCCGCTCATAGTCGCGGCAGCGGTAGAGGGCCAGCGCCCAGAAGTGCGGCGGCGTCCAGAAGAAGATGATCAGGAACAGGAGGATGCTGTCGAGGCTGACGCCGCCCGTCACCGCTGCCCAGCCGACCATCGGCGGGAAGGCGCCGGCGGCACCGCCGATCACGATGTTCTGCGGCGTGCGCCGCTTGAGCCACATCGTGTAGACGAAGATGTAGAAGGCGATGGTGAGCGCGAGCAGCGCGCCGGCCACCCAGTTGACCAGCACGCCCAGCATCAGCACCGAGCCGACCGAGAGCACGACGCCGAAGCTCAGCGCCTCCTCGGCAGTGACGCGGCCGCGCGGAATGGGCCGCGCCGCGGTGCGCGCCATCTGAGCGTCGATGTCCGCGTCGTACCACATGTTGAGCGCACCCGAGGCGCCGGCTCCTACGGCGATGCAGAGGATGGCGATGACACCCAGCAGCGGGTGGATGCCGCCCGGCGCGGCGACGATTCCGGTCAGCGCGGTCAGCACCACCAGCGACATCACGCGCGGCTTCATCAGTTGGACGAAATCGCCAACCGTCGGCTCGACGGACCGTGCGGCATCGGCGGGGGACATCAGCTCGGAAAAACCGATTTGTGGGAGCCCACTCTCTGCGCCTGTGGTGGCCATCGCTTCGGTCGTCTCCCCGGATGCACTGGTTCGTGTTCAATTTGGTCGAGAACAGGTAGGTCGAATGCGGGTGGTGCGGTTGCGGGCGGCCCGGGAAAGACCGCCCACTTGACGTGTCGAGACCAGCCAGCGAGGGCCGAGCCGTGCGCGCCCGATCAAAACCGGGACCGATCAAAACCGGGACCGGGCAAAACCAGGACCGGGCAAAACCGGGTCTAGCCATTCGGGCGCCCGGTTGGCGGAGGTGCCCGACCCTGGTGGCACCGCGAGGTGACACTGCGAGCGGACCATCGAGCGACCGGCCCGGCACCGTTCGGGTACGAGGCCGATCCGCGCGGTTATGCGGGCCGGCCTTGTCGGAATTTATGCCTCTCGGCCGCCTCCCGCCCGCCTTTGGGCGAGAGGCCTGGCCACGACTAGTGGTGATCGGTGGCCTTGATGCGCGGCAGCGTCTCGAACGAATGGAACGGCGGCGGCGAGGTCAACGTCCACTCGAGCGTGGTGGCCCCGACACCCCAAGGATTGTTGCCGACCTTCTGCCTCCGCGACATCGCAACGACGAGGCCGATGAAGAAGCAGACTGTGCCTAGGGCGGTGACGTAGGAGCCCATCGACGAGATCTTGTTCCAGTAGGCGAAGGCGTCGGGATAGTCGGCATAGCGGCGCGGCATGCCGGCGAGACCGAGGAAGTGCTGCGGGAAGAAGAGGATGTTGGCGCCGATGAAGGTGAGCCAGAAGTGCAGCTTGCCCCAGAACTCCGAGTACATGTAGCCGCTCATCTTCGGGAACCAGTAGTACCAGCCCGCGAAGATGGCGAACACGGCGCCGAGCGAGAGCACGTAGTGGAAGTGCGCCACGACGTAGTACGTGTCGTGCAGCGCGCGATCGACGCCGGCGTTGGCCAGCATCACGCCGGTCACGCCGCCGACGGTGAACAGGAAGATGAATCCGAGCGCCCAGATCATGGGCAGTCGGAACGAGATCGACCCGCCCCACATGGTGGCGATCCAGGAGAAGATCTTCACACCCGTCGGAACCGCGATCACCATGGTAGCGAACACGAAGTAGGCCTGAGTGTCGACGCTCATGCCGGAGGTGTACATGTGGTGCGCCCACACGATGAACCCGACGAGGCCGATGGCCACCATCGCGTAGGCCATGCCGAGGTAGCCGAATACCGGCTTCCTCGAGAAGGTCGAGACGATGTGGCTGATCATGCCGAAGCCGGGCAGGATCAGGATGTAGACCTCGGGATGCCCGAAGAACCAGAACAGGTGCTGGTAGAGCACCGGGTCGCCGCCGCCTGCCGGATTGAAGAAAGTGGTGCCGAAGTTGCGGTCGGTCAGCAGCATGGTGATCGCACCCGCGAGAACGGGCAGCGACAGCAGCAGCAAGAACGCCGTCACGAGCACCGACCACACGAACAGCGGCATCTTGTGCAGCGTCATGCCGGGGGCGCGCATGTTGAAGATGGTGGTGATGAAGTTGATGGCGCCAAGGATGGAGGAGGCACCCGCGATGTGCAGCGAGAGGATGGCGAAGTCCATCGCAGGGCCGGGATGACCGGACGTCGAGAGCGGGGCGTAGATCGTCCAACCGCCGCCGACGCCGTTCATGCCGGGCGGCCCCTCGACGAACATCGAGATGACGAGCAGCGCCAGCGCGACCGGCAGCAGCCAGAACGAGATGTTGTTCATGCGCGGGAAGGCCATGTCCGGCGCACCGATCATCAGCGGCACGAACCAGTTGCCGAAGCCGCCGATCATCGCCGGCATCACCATGAAGAACACCATGATGAGACCGTGGCCGGTGACGAACACGTTGAACACGTGCGGGTTCGTGAAGTACTGCAGCCCCGGATCCTGGAGCTCGAGACGCATCGCCACCGACAGCGCGCCGCCGATGATACCGGCGACCATCGCGAAGATGAGATACATCGTGCCGATGTCTTTGTGGTTCGTCGAGTAGAGCCAGCGGCTCATGCCGTAGGGGGCATGGTCGTGGCTGTCGTGAGCGTGTGCGGTGCTGCCCATGTCAGAATGCCTTTATTGCGATCTTCCCCGGTCGGGCCCGCGCGGGCCCCGTCAATGCATCGGTCTGCCGATCGGATGGCGTCAGCGCGTCGCGGCGCCCTGAGCCTCGGCCACCTTGTTGACGCCCGATTGCTCGAGCGCGGCCTTCTCGATGATTTCCCTGGCCTTCTTCTTGTCCTTGGCCTTCAGCGCGGCGGACCAGCCGGCGAACACGCTGTCCTTCACGACACGGACGGCGATCGGCATGAAGGCGTGATCCTTGCCGCAAAGCTCGGAGCACTGACCGTAGAAGATCCCTTCCTTCTCCGCCTTGAACCATGTGGCCGTGATGCGGCCGGGCACGGCATCGACCTTCGAGCCGAACGAGGGAACGGTCCAGTTATGGATGACGTCGCTGGCGGTCACGAGGACGTGCACGACCTTGTTGACGGGCACCACGATCTCGTTGTCGACCGCGAGGTTGCGCGGTGCGGCGATGCCCTTCTTGATGAGCGCCTGGCGGTCGTCGTCCTGCAGCATGACGCTGTCGACGGAGAAGCCGCCCTGGTCGGGATACTCGTGCGACCAATACCACTGGTAGCCGGTGGCTTTGATGGTGAGGTCGGGCTTCGGATAGGAATACTGCAGGTTGAGGAGCTTGAACGAGGGGATAGCGATGACGACGAGGATCGCGATCGGCACCACCGTCCAAGCCACCTCGAGAAGCGTGTTGTGCGAAGTCTTCGATGGCGTCGGGTTGGCGTTCTCGTTAAAGCGGAACATCACGTATAGCATCAGCGCCAGCACGAACACGGTGATGGCGATGATGATGATGTTCACGAAATCGTGGAAGTTGTTGATCTCGGCGGCGACCTGCGTGGCCGGGATCTGCATCCCCATCTGGCCGGGGGACGGTTGACCCATGCCGGCCAGCACCGGATCTGCCAGCAACACGCCTGCGGCAGCGGCGGCGATGAGGCTCATCGACGACGCGCCCAGAAGTCGGTTCAGCATTCGTTCGCTCCCAATAATCCCCGGCGCTTGTACGGTCCGGCTTCCCCTGGACTATCCAGCTCGACGCGGTTCTTGCATCCGATGCGGCTGCGTGGCCACGACCCTGTCGACTGCTGCGGGGAGCCTCTCTCGCTGCGAACACGGCGCGCTTGCGGTGCGCTCGAGGCGGGCAGCATGCATCTGCTGCCAGCGAGACAAATTCCCCATTCTTGCCACAAAGCACAACCGTCTCTGATGACTCAAGTCAAGAACATTGCGGCATATATTCGCGCTTTCACCCGTGACGTTTCCGCGCCCTCCGGACACTCGTCGGCGACACCCATCCGTCCCGCCAAGCGACGCGACGCGGCGGCTGTGCACCTGCATACGCTCCGAGCCGTGGTTTGGCCCTTCGAGCCGTCATTTGGCCGGATTCTTCTCCGAGACGACAGAGACTGCAACAACGGGGGTCTGCCCGTCGCGCGGACCAGCGATCGCTTGGAACGGCGATCGCGCGGACCGGCGGCGGCGGCCACACACCCGACCGGCGCACCTGTTACGTCTGGTTGCTCGCATCTGGACGCCCGACGCTTGACGCGGCATGGCGGCTCGCCGATGGAGGGTCCGCTCTGCCTCGTCGCCTCCGACGCCACCTTGAGGGGCTCAACTTGCTCGACGCTTTCGTGCCCGGCCGACCGACCGCCGCTCGCCCGGCTCTTCTTGCATGCGCGCTGGCGCTCGCCTCGGCGCTTCTCACCGCGCTGACACCGGCGGGCGGCGCGCTGGCCCAGGACGGCACGGTCAAGGGCCAGCACGGCGACTGGCAGGTGGTGTGCAAACCGCCCCCGCCGGGCTCCAAGACCGAGGTCTGCGCGCTGGTGCAGAGCGTGTCGGCGGAGGACCGGAACAACGTCGGGCTGACGGTATACTTCCAGAAGTTCTCGAACGGCTCGCGCGTGCTGCGCGTGTTCGCCCCGCTCGGCATCCTGCTGCCGCCCGGTCTCGGCCTCAAGATCGACGACAAGGACGTCGGGCACGCGCCCTTCCTGCGCTGCCACAACTTCGCGTGCTACGCGCAGGTCGTGGTCGAGGACAAGCTCGTCGAGCAGCTGAAGGCCGGCAAGACCGCGATCTTCATCGTGTTCCAGACCGAGGAGGCGGGGATCGGCATTCCGATCTCGCTCGCGGGCTTCGCGAAGGCGCTCGACGCGTTGAATTGATACGGGGCGGGCGGCCGAGCGGGCGGCGGCGCCCTCGCCGCCACCATGAGGCCGGCGAGAGCCATGGAGCCGGCGTGAGACCATGCGCGGGACGAGACCGCGCGACGCTGGCCTTCGTGGAGGCGGAGGCGTACGCCGCGGTCCGCAGGCGCGGTGGAGGGGGTGGCCCAGGCCGACGCGTGCGTCCCACGCTTGCCAATTCCCGAAGCTGAGGCGCGAGCTAGCGGCGGCTAAATTTGGTTTCGTCGTCCATCGTCCGTTGGGCGCCCGACCGACGCGACCGACCCACAAGAGACCTCGGGAGCTCTCTCTCCCCGCCCTTCGCTGGGAGGGGGGCGGGGTGAGGGGCGGCGGCCTGCTCTTGCAGCGTATGAATCCCGGCCTGCGACGCGATGGGCCAGTTGCGCACCTGCGACCAAGTTCAGATGCTGCAGCGCACCCCGTCGTATCGATGCGCCGAGCGGACGTCCGCCGATCATTGAGGCACCATGCAAACAGCCGATAGTGGGAACGCGCTTCCCGGCTGTAAAGCAGTGTTCAAACGGTTTTGGTGGGGGCAGTTCTGAGTGGCCAGAGGAACGCAACCCAAATAAGCACGTTGATCAGCACGTTCATGGGGGCGCCAGCGGCGATCGAGCCGAGACTGTCCGTGGCGCACCACGCCGTGAGGCCGACGAGGATGATGGCGCGCGCAGCCGCTGGATCGCGCGCATAAACCCGATCAGCGACCATCCAGGTGAAAGCGGCGAGGCCGATGGTCAAGCCGCCGGAGATTGCTGCAAAGAGTCTCGTCTCCGGGGCGGCAATCGTTGGCCGTCCATCGAGTGGCCAGAACGCCAGGTCGACAAACAGGTTTGCTATCGACGAAAGGCCCGGAAATCCTGAGAATGCGAGCGGTAGTGCTGACAGCGCGGTGACGATCGACACGGCCTTGAGCCAAGACACAGTGGATTGAGCGGGCATCTTTTCGGTCTCCATTATCGATGAGCAAAGCAATGTTGATGCATGCCCTTCCTGCTGCCAATGACCTTCGAGGTAAGTGAAGTTCGCTCGAACTTTGCTATGGTCATGCCATGGAGCCGACATTCGGAAGCACTCTGAAATCTTGGCGCGAACGCCGCCGCATGAGCCAAATGGAACTGGCGCTGACGGCCCACGTGTCTGCGCGCCACATCGCCTTCCTGGAAAAAGGGCGGGCGCAACCGAGCAAGGCCATGGTGCTGCGTCTTTGCTGCCATCTGGATGTGCCGCTTGCGGATCGCAACAGCTGGTTGCTAGCGGCGGGGTATGCTGGGTACTATAAGGTGCGACCGCTCGATTCAGCTGCCATGAAGCCGATACGCGCTGCTATCGAGCACATGCTTGCGACGCACGACCCATATCCAGGCTTCGTGCTTGATCGACACTGGTGTATCCGACAGGCTAATGCCTCAGCAACGCGTCTCCTTGGGGCGATCGGCGTCAGCATCGGCACCAGCCTGCTTGAGGCCCTTGCGGATCGAGAACGCATGGCTGCGACGTTCGAGAATGCGGATGAGGTCCGTGCGCATTTCGCACGGCGATTGAAGACCGAGAGCATCCACTACTGCGGCGACCCCATACTCGAACGTGCCGCGCAAGTGATGGCCGAAGGGTTGGACCTGGAAGCACCGACGCTCCCATCAGCGACCATAGCTGCGCAATTGAAGGCTCCGGGCGGACTGTTGTCCTTCCTTACAGTGCTGGCGCACTTTGGTTCCACCGAAGACATCGCGGTTGCAGAACTGAAGATCGAGCTCATGTTTCCAGCCGACGATGCCACTACAAG
>CAYYGO010000019.1:0-67934 GCA_964471635.1 uncultured Hyphomicrobium sp. | reverse complement strand
CGGCGTTCAGGAGAGCCCAGACGGCGGGCAGTTCTTCCTTTTTGCTCTCGAAAATGTCGAGCCCCTGGCGGCCCGTGACCTTGACCATGCGCGCGTCGTATTTCTCGACCACGTCGGCAATCGCGCGCAGCTCGCGCGGGTTGGTGAGGCCGCCCCACATGCGCGGGACGACCGAATAGGTGCCATCCTTCTGGATGTTGGCGTGAACGCGCTCGTTGATGAAGCGCGATTGAGAGTCGTCGCGGTATTCGTCAGGCCAGGTCGCCAACAGGTAGTAGTTCAGCGCCGGCCGGCACTTTGCGCATCCGCACGACGTTTTCCATTCGAGCGCCTGCAGGAGTTCGGGGATGGTCTTGAGCTTCTTCGCGACGATGAGCCGGCGGACGTCGTCGTGGCCGAGCGTCGTGCAGCTACACATTGCCTGAACCGCGGCCGGGTTGTAGGCGTCGCCGAGCGTGCTGCGGATGACCTGCTCGACCAGCCCGGTGCACGAGCCGCACGAGGCCGAAGCTTTCGTATGGGCACGGACGTCGTCGAGCGTCGTCAAGCCGAGCGTGGTGATAGACGAGACGATTTTGCCCTTGCAGACGCCGTTGCAGCCGCAGATCTCGGCCTCGTCAGGCAGGGCGGCGACTGTGGCCGCCGGGTCGAGCGCGGCGCCGCCTTGGTAGGCCGGGCCAAAGATCAGCGTGTCGCGCTTGTCGGAGATATCGGTCTTCTTCTTGAGGAGGTCGAAGAACCAGGCGCCGTCCGCTGTGTCTCCATAAAGAACGATACCGGCGATCGCATTCCGCTCGAGCACGAGGCGCTTGTAGACGCCGCGCACCGCGTCTCGCAGCACGATCTCCTCGCGTTCCCGGCTCTCGGCGAAATCGCCCGCCGAGTAGAGGTTGATGCCGGTCACCTTTAGCTTGGTGGCGGTCGCGGACGGCTCGAAGCGGGCATTCCGGTCTCCGGCGAGCTGCGCGGCGAGGACGTTGGCCATCTCGTAGAGCGGCGCAACGAGCCCGAAGCACTGGCCGTCGAACTCGACGCATTCGCCGAGCGCATAGATGTCGGGATCGCTGCTCCGCATTCCAGGGTCGACCAGAATGCCGCGGCTGCACGAGACGCCCGCTGCCTTGGCGAGCGCGGCGTTGGGCCGGATGCCGACAGCCATCACGACGAGATCGGCCGGGAGCTCGGTGCCGTCGTCGAGCAATACGCCGGTCGCTTTGGTCGTGCCGGTGATAGCTCTGGTGTTGGCCTTGGTGACAACCTTGATACCCCGCGTCTCGATCGCGCGGCGGAGCAGATGGCCGGCGGCGCTGTCGAGCTGCTTCTCCATCAGCGTGGGCATGAGATGCACGACGGTGACGTCCATGCCCTGCTCCTTGAGGCCGGCCGCGGCCTCAAGTCCGAGCAGTCCGCCGCCGATCACGACGGCGTTTCCGCGTGATTTGGCGGCAAGCAGCATCGCGTTGACGTCGTCGAGATCGCGATAGGTCAGCACGCCAGCGAGGGTGGCGCCGGGTACCGGGATCACGATCGGTGAGGAGCCGGTGGCGACGATCAGCTTGTCATAGGATACGGTGACGCCGTGCTCGGAGGTGACGGTCTTCATGGCACGATCGATGCTGACGACCTTGTGCCCCTTGTAGAGCGTCACGCCGTGGGCTTCGTACCAGCCGTCGCCGTGGATAACGATCTGGTCGAATGACTTCTCTCCGGACAATACCGGGGACAGCATTATTCGGTCGTAGTTGACCCGTGGCTCGGCATTAAAGATTACTACGTCGTAAGCGTCTGGACTGGTTTCAAAAAGTCGCTCGAGAGCGCGGCCTGGAGCCATGCCATTGCCGATGACGACGAGCTTCTTTCGCATCCGATGGTTCCCCTGGAGTGCTGGCTGACATAGCCAAGCAAGCGGGCGTATTCGCGCCTCGCGACCTTCTTATACGTCTCGGGATGGCAAGTGCCGTGCCACTCGTCGGCGGCACCCTTGGCGGATCTTAGTGGTCTGGGCTTATTGCATAAAATATCGCTTGCGGTGCCCGGACGCCCCGGCAGGACGACGGCTCGCTGATCGCTGCCCGGGCAAATTTTGCCCAAACGCTAGGCGAAACCCTTGCCCGCCTTAAAATTCATCAGAAGGGTGCTGGAGCGCTATCTCCAGGCGGGCCCAGGCCGAGGCGCTGCCAGGTAGTCCGACTCGCACATGCGACATGAGCGCGGCGAACCTGCGAACATGAATACCGTTGTGGCCGAGATGGTCGGTCAGCGCCTGCGCCTTTTGGTGCGTAAACAGACGAAAGAGCGGTGTTCCGCCGACGACCTTGGCACCCGCGGCGGCGAGTACGCGGTCGAGCCGCGCCGAGTCAGCTGCGAGCCGCGCGCGTGCTCCTTCGAGCCAGGCATCGTCCGCAAGTGCACTTCGCCCGATCGTGATCGCGGGACCCGGCACAGCCCAGGGTCCGAGCTCGGACCCGATGCGGGCAGCAAGCCCTGGAGCTGCGATGGCAAAGCCGAGCCGCACGCCGGCGAGCCCATAGGTCTTGCCGAACGACCGCAGCACGACCGTTGCGGGCGGAAGTGCGGGAACGATCGACGGGCCGCCGCCGGTCGAAGGCGGGCTGCCGACCTCGCCAGAGGTGCCGTCGTCCAGAACGTCGATGAACGCCTCGTCGACCACGAGCAGCCCGCCGCGCGCTGCCAGCGCCGACGAGATGTCGGACAGCACCGTGGGCGGCACGAGTCGACCTGTCGGGTTGTCCGGGTTGACGATCACGGCGACGCGCGTGCCGTCCCTCAAGAGGTCGGCCGGATGCGCTGCGATCGTGACAGTATGGCCATGCCGTCGCCAACCGCGAGCGTGCTCGGCGTAGGTCTCGCCCAGCACGGCGACGCGGACGGTGGCTGGAAAGAGCCGAGGCAATAGCTGGATCAACGCCTGTGTGCCGGGCGCCGCCACAATGGCACTGCCGGCCGTGACGCCGTAGCGGCGACGGGCAGTTGCGAGCAGGCCTGCAAGGTCGTCGGCGGTCGGCAGGCGCGTCCAGGCCTCCTGTGCCAAATCGGGTAGCGGATAGGGCACCGGGTTGATGCCGGTCGAGAGATCGATCCAGGGCTCGGGTGCCGCGGGGAAGCGACGGCGCGCGGCGTCGATGTCGCCGCCGTGCGCAACGACTTCCTCCTCGGCCCCACCCGTGTTAGGCGCTTCGCCGTCGGCCATGCCGTTCCTCGCCCCAGCACCTCGCCGCGCCGGAGTGCACACCGCAATGTTCAGTACGCTCGCGCTCGCGGCACTTCTGATAGAGGCGGCCTTCGGCTATCCCGATGGTGTCTTCCGGCGCGTGGGCCACCCCGTGACCTGGATCGGACGGCTGATAGCATGGTGCGACGCAGCCTGGAACAGACCGGCCATGAGCTTTTCGGCGCGCCGCCTGGCCGGGGCGGCACTTCTGGTGATGCTGGCTCTCCTGGCGCTCGGAGCTGGCGCGGTGGCGATGAGGATCGCGGCTGCGGCGCTGCCGGCTGCCGCTGCGCTCGTTGCGGTGGCGGTGCTGGCCAGCACGCTCCTCGCTCAAAGAAGTCTCGACCGGCATGTCGATGCGGTCGCGCGCGGGCTAGAGACCGAAGGGCCCGGTAGGGTCGGACTCGCGGAGGGGCGACGGGCTGTGTCGATGATCGTCGGCCGTGACGTCGATCGCCTCGACGAGGCGGGCGTGTCGCGCGCAGCCATCGAAAGCCTGGCCGAGAGCTTCTCCGACGGCATCGTGGCGCCGCTGTTCTGGCTCGTCGTCGCAGGTCTGCCCGGAGCGTTGGCGTACAAGGCGATCAATACCGCCGACAGCATGATCGGCCACAAGAGCGAGCGTTATCTTGCGTTCGGCTGGGCGGCGGCGCGCACCGACGATCTCGTCAATCTGCCCGCCTCGCGGCTCGCCGTCCTGTGGCTGTGGCTGGCGGCAGCGGTGATGCCGGGCGCGTCGGCAGCCGGCGCATGGGCCACGGTCCGGCGCGATGCGGCGCGTCATGCCTCTCCGAATGCCGGCTATCCGGAAGCGGCGATGGCCGGCGCACTCGGTCTGAAGCTCGCCGGCCCGCGCGACTACGACGGCGAGGCGGTCGATGCCGCCTGGATGGGCGATGGCCGCGCCGAGGCGACCGCAGCCGACATCCGCAAGTCCCTCGCTCTCTATCGGGTGGCCTGCGCCATCCAGACGAGCGTCGTTGCGCTTCTAGCATCTGCAATGGCGCTGGCTGTTTGACAGGCAGACGGCGAAACGCGGTGATCTGAGAGTGGGCAATTCTCAATCTTCAATTCGTGCGGCGAAGGCGAAACGTACGATTCGTGTTTGCAATGATAGTCCGGATAGAAACTTTTTCTTTACCTTTCGCTTACCCATATTCGTGACAATGTGCCGCAACGGGGTGCGCCGCTCAGGGCCTCGTATGGGCCGCATGACGCTGCCCCGATCCGCCAGCCCGTCTGGCCTGCCGCGACCCGGTCCGAGAAATTTGCCGTTCGAGTTTTCCTCGACTTCGAGCCCGCGCGTTGTGTTCCGTCTCAGACATTTGCTTTCCATTCCGGCTAGGTTCCGAGCAAATGTCTGAGACACGAGGAACACGAGCAACTCCATGATTCTAGTGCTGCTTGGTCACTGACGCTTGGCAGATCACCCGGCAGCGCTCGGGAACCAAGCGTCAGTGACGCAACACTAGCGTCGGCCCGAATGATCGTTATGGGTCCGGTCGGCTTGATCGAGAAGCGGACGGCTTGGTCGCCCAAATTCAATTGATATTTTGTTCTCGAGACGACACCGCGAGCGCTGTCACGCCAGGAAATGGTAGCCCGTCATGCGATGCAAAGAGATTGTCGAAGAACTGGACGGTTTTGCGCTTCCCGTGCCGCGTGGTGCCGATAGCCGCCAATTCGGGCGAAGAACCGTCTATAAGCCGGCGGTGATCCTGGATCGAGCCGGCGGGCGTCTGGCGTGCATCGTCGTCGATCTGAGCGAGGGCGGAGCGGCCTTGCGCCTGTGCGAGACGGCACGTCCGCCGGCAGTGTTCGCGCTTCTGATCGAAGCCGACGACGTCATCGTTGCCTGTGAGATCGCACACCAAACGGGCAGCACCATGGGTGTCCGCTTCATCCGCTCGCCGCGCCGGGCCTCGCGCCTGGCCCAGCCCATGGCGCAGCGGCGGCGGGACGAGCTCAGGAAATGCATCCGGTCCGAGTAGGCCTGACCTCCACGCGGATTGTCGATGCCGGCGGCGAGCGGTGACCTCGGTCGCGCCCGAAGAACGCCACCTTCACAGCCGCGGAACGCGGGCCATTGCCAGCAACCGGTCGCAGTCGAGGTGCCGCTCCAGATGGCTCGCGAGTGCCTCGAGGGTGGCATCGACGTCGGCGTCGTAGTCGAGTGCGGAGGCCTCGGCACCGATGCGGGCGAGCCAGTGGGCGCGCTGGCGATCGTCGGCAAAAAGGCCGTGTACGTAGCACCCGGCGATGCGGCCGGTGGCATCGACCGCGCCGTCCTCGCGCCCATCAAAGAACGCCAGCAGCGGTGGGACGTCCGCATCGCGCGCCGTGCGGCCGATGTGCATCTCATAGCCGCGGAACGGTACCCCGCCGCTTGGGTCGACCGTGACGCCCGACACCTCGACGAGCAGCTTGTCGCCGGCAAGCACCGTCTCGACGGGCAGCAGGCCGAGCCCTTCAGCCGAGCCCGACGGTCCCTCGCGGCCATCCGGATCGGCGAGGCGCCGGCCCAGCATCTGGTATCCGCCACAGATGCCGAGCACGTGGCCGCCACGGCGCACGTGGGCCGCGAGATCGACATCCCAGCCGGTCTGGCGGAGCGCTGAAAGGTCGGCGATCGTCGCCTTCGAGCCGGGCAGGACGACGAGGGACGCATCGCCTGGGATCGGTTCGCCGGGGCGCAGGAAACGGAGATCGACGCCCGGCTCGAGGCGCAGCGGATCGAAATCGTCGAAGTTCGACAGCCGTGGGTAGGCGAGGACCGCAACCACGGTGCGGTGAACGGCACCGGTGCCGCCGCCGAGGGCCCGTTGGCGGGGCAAGCCGAGCGCATCCTCGGCCGGCAGGCGCCGTGCGGCCTCGAAATGCGGCACGAGGCCGAGCGGCGCCCAGCCGGTGCGCTCGGCGATCAACGCCATGCCGGCCGCGAACAGCGACGGGTCGCCGCGGAAGCGGTTGACGATGAAGCCACCGATCAGCGCGGCGTCGGCCGGATCAAGAACCGCCTTGGTGCCGACCAGGCTCGCGATGACCCCGCCGCGGTCGATGTCGCCGACGAGCACGACCGGCACGGCAGCCGCGTGCGCGAAGCCCATGTTGGCAATGTCGCCGTCGCGCAGGTTGACCTCCGACGCCGAGCCGGCGCCTTCGACCAGCACTAGATCGGCCTCGCCGCCGAGGCGGCCGAAACTTTCGAGCACGGCACCGAGCAGCGCCGGCTTCATGGCCTGGTACTCGCGCGCCTTCGCGGTGCCCGCGACGCGGCCGTGGACCACCACTTGGGCGCCGGTCTCGCTCTGCGGTTTCAGAAGCACGGGGTTCATGTGGACGCTCGGCGCGACCCCGGCGGCGCGGGCCTGCAGGGCTTGGGCGCGCCCGATTTCACCGCCGTCGGCGGTGACGGCCGCGTTGTTCGACATGTTCTGCGGCTTGAACGGGCGCACGCGAAGGCCGCGTCTGGCGAAGGCGCGTGCGAGGCCTGCGACGATCAGCGATTTGCCCACGTCCGAGCCGGTGCCCTGGATCATCAGTGCGCGGGCGGGGCCGTTGGGGTGGGTCAGGGGCATCGGGCGGGCGGCATCAGAACTCGATGCCCTCCTGAGCCTTAACGCCGGCCGAGAAGTGGTGCTTGACCAGCGACATCTCTGTCACGAGATCGGCGGCTTCGATGAGCTCGGGCTTGGCGTTGCGACCGGTAACCACGACGTGGAGATGCGGGCGGCGGGCGGCCAGGGCGGCGACGACGGCGGCAAGATCGAGGTGGTCGTAGCGCAGCGCGATGTTGAGCTCGTCGAGGATCACCATGCGGATCGAGACATCGGCCATCAGCTCGAGTGCTTTGGCCCAAGCGCGCTCGGCGGCGGCGACATCGCGCGCGCGGTCTTGCGTCTCCCAGGTGAAACCCTCGCCGAGCGTGTGCCAGGACACCTGGTCGCCGAAGCGCTCCATGGCGGCCCGCTCGCCCGTCTCCCAGGCGCCTTTGCCGAACTGCACGACGCCGACCCGCCAGCCGCGTCCGAGCGCGCGCAGCATGAGGCCCCAGGCGGCGGTCGATTTGCCCTTGCCCTTGCCGGTGTGAACGATGAGGAGGCCCTTCTCGACGGTTTTCGAGGCGACCTCGGCGTCCTGCACCGCCTTGCGGTTCTCCATCTTGCTCTTGTGGCGGTCAGGGTCGGCGGATGACGGCGGCATGGGTGAGCCTCGTTCGTGATGGGTTGGCGATGGAGCGCTATTTGAGCCGGAGCGGCAAGCCCGCGGCCACGAGGACGACCTGATCGGCGATGGCAGCGACCTCCTGGTTGAGGCGGCCCTGCGCATCGCGGAAGCGCCTTGCCAGAGCATTCTCAGGCACGATGCCGAGGCCGACCTCGTTCGAGACGACGACGAGCGGGCGGCTGGTGCGGGCTGCGTGGGTCTCCAGCGCCGCGACGAGTGCGCGGGCAGCGGCGGGGAGATCGCGGTCGGCCAGGAGCAGGTTGCTGAGCCACAACGTGAGGCAGTCCACCAGCACCGCGCCTCCGTCGCGCGGCAGGGCCACGATGGCGTCCGGCAGACCGAGCGGGGCGTCGAGCGTGGTCCAGGGGCCGTGGCGGCGGGCGCGGTGGTCGGCGATGCGTGCCGCCATCTCGTCGTCGAAGGCGTCGGCAGTGGCGATGTAGGTCCAGGGTCCGGGCGCGGCGGTGACGAGGGCTTCGGCGTGGCGACTCTTGCCGCTGCGCGCGCCACCTATCACCAGCGTTAGCCATGGCGGATGGGCGCCGGTGTTGGCTACGACCATTCTCCGAGCCTTTCCCATTGACGGGTGTCCGAGCCCGCCCTTATCAAGAACATGACGGTTCCTCGCAAGGGACTAAGAGGGAATGCGGTGACGGGCGCCCTGCCCCAACCCGCGGCTGCCCCCGCAACTGTGATCGGAGAGCGTGACGCCACATCGCCACTGGACGACGGGGGACCTGACCATCGGGCCCACGGACGACTGGGAAGGCGGCGTCACGCAGCGACCCGAGAGCCAGGAGACCTGCCGTCGCATAACTGTTGTCCGGCACACCGCGCGGGTGGCGTGGTGCGACGTAGTTGGGTTCCGTCGCGGGGCGCAGGCCTCGGGCAATGGGCCCCGTCGGGGAACAGTCGCTGCACTGTAGCCGCCTGGGCGCACGCCCGGCCACGACGGAGGCCTCGATGATCGCCGCACGCACCCGAGCCGCACGCACCCGATCTGTCAGTCGCGCATGCCTGAAGCCTGCCGGGCTGAGGCGGATCGCGCTGGCGTTTGCAGCAGGCACCATGACCGGCATCGAGCCGGCTCTCGCGCACCATGCCATGGACGGCGAGATGCCGAGCACCTTCGCCCAGGGGCTGATCTCGGGCCTCGCGCATCCCGTGATCGGCCTCGATCACCTTGCGGCCGTGGTCGGCGTCGGCGTGCTCGCGGCTGTCCTGGCGCGCGGCTTCGCGCCGGCCCTGGCGTTCATCGCCGCGATGATCGGCGGCGTAGCGCTGCATTTGATGCGCACCGACGTGCCGGCCGCCGAGCTTTTGGTCGGGCTCTCGACGGTGGCAATCGGCCTCATGGTCGCGTTCCGCTTGGTGCCGGGGGCGGCGCTTCTCACCGCGCTGTTTGCGGCGGCCGGCATCGTGCACGGCTACGCGCTCGGCGAATCCATGGTCGGCGCCGAGCCGACGCCGCTCGGCGCCTATTTGGCAGGCCTGCTGGTCGTGCAGTCTCTCATCGCGGCGCTCTCCTGGGCCGCAGCGCGCGCCTTCGCGGATCGCCCTGCGGTACCCCGCGCGGCCGGTCATGCCGCTCTCGGCGCGGCCATCGTGCTGACGGGCGGTCTCACCGCCGCCGCTGCCGCCGGTCTCATCGGTTGAGTTCGCGTGCGCGCGGGGCGAGGCAGCTCGTCCGTGCGCACGCCCATCCTTTCAGGTGACGCATGAGCCAGACCGTGGCTTCTCTCGAGAGCGGCGCGTCGGCGGCGGATGCGGGGCCGCAGACGACGGTGTTCGTGTGCGTGACATGCCGGCTAGCGAGCGAGGACGCCCCCGCTGACGCATCGCGGGCGGGTGAACGGTTGCTCGATGCGATTGCCGCGCTGCCGGAGGCCGCGGGCTTCGCCGTCGTTCCCGTCGAGTGCCTGTCCAACTGCAACCGGAGCTGCACGGTGGCGGTCGCGGCATCCGGCAAATGGACTTATGTGTTCGGCGCGCTCGACCCGGCCGAGCATGCGAGAGACGTTTTGAGCTTCGCAGGGTTGCACGCCGCTCACCCCGAGGGCGTTCCCGTGTGGCGCGACCGCCCGCAGCACATCCGCAAGAACACGATATCGCGGGTACCGCCGTTGCCTGCCGCCCCACGTCCATCGAGCGAACCCAATCCGGAGCCCGCCGCGCCATGACCACAAAGTTCCAGACGGCCAAGCCCGCGACGACGCTTGCCAAGGTGCCGTGCACGATCGTGACGGGCTTCCTCGGCGCCGGCAAGACGACGCTCGTTCGCCACGTGCTCGAGACGGCAAGAGGCCGGAGGCTCGCGGTCATCGTCAATGAGTTCGGCGACGTCGGCATCGACGGGGAGATCCTGAAGAGCTGCGGCGTGCCGGGCTGCCCGGAGGACGCCATCGTCGAGCTGTCGAACGGCTGCCTCTGCTGCACGGTGGCCGACGACTTCGTGCCGACGCTCGAGGCGCTGCTCGGTCGTGCCGAGCCGCCCGAGCACATCGTCATCGAGACGTCCGGGCTCGCTCTGCCGAAGCCGCTGGTGCAGGCCTTCAACTGGCCGGAGATCGCCTCGCGAGTCACCGTCGACGGGGTCGTGGCGGTGATCGACGGGCCCGCGGTCGCGGCCGGACGCTTCGCCGACGATCCCGGCCGGATTGCCGAGCAGCGCGCGGCGGACAACTCGCTCGACCACGACAATCCGCTCGAAGAGGTTTTCGAGGATCAGCTTCTCTGCGCCGACCTCGTGGTGCTGAACAAGACCGATCTGATGTCGCCCGAGACGCGCGAGACGGTTGCCGCGGAGGTGATGGGCAAGCTCGGCCGCAGCGTGAAGCTCGTCGAGAGCGCGAACGGGCGCGTGCCGGTGACGGTGCTGCTGGGGCTCGGTGCTGCGGCGGAGACGGATCTGGCGGCGCGGCCGTCCCATCACGACGACGAAGGCACGCACGACCACGAGGATTTCGAGACGTTCGTCGTCGACGTGCCCGCTCAAGTCGCGATCGAGCCGCTCGTCGCGCGGATCGCCAGTGCTGCCGACGCCCACGACATACTTCGCGTCAAGGGCTTCATCGAGATCGCCGGCAAGCCGATGCGGCTGCTCGTGCAGGGCGTCGGCGCGCGCATGCAGTACCAGTTCGACCGCCCCTGGCAGGCGGGCGAGGCGCGCGGCGGGAAGCTTGTGGTGATCGGCGAGAAGGGGCTCGACACCGCGGCGATCCGCGCGCTGATCGCGGCCGGGTAGCGGAGCCTGGCGTCCAATGCACATCCTCGCCACAACGGCCCAGTCGCTCGACGAGACCGAAGTCGTCGTCGATCTCGCGCAGACGCCGGCCGAGGTGGTGGTGCTGTCGTTCTCCGACAGCGATCTGGCCGCCGCGGCCGAGGCCTGGCGTCAGAGTGCGGACACGCTTCCCGCTCTGCGCCTGGCGAGCCTGAAGTTGCTCCGTCATCCGATGTCGGTCGATCTCTACGTCGAGCGCGTTGCAGCGCATGCGAAAGCCGTCGTCGTGCGCTGTCTCGGAGGGCTCGACTACTGGCGCTACGGCATCGAGCGCCTGGCGGCCATGGCGCGCGCCAAGGGAGCGGTGTTCGTCGCGCTGCCCGGGGACGACCGGCCGGACGAGCGGTTGGCAGGCCTTTCCGTGGCCCCCGAGTGGGCCGTTCAGCGCCTCGACGACTATTTCCGGTCCGGCGGGGTGGACAATGCAGCACTTGCGTTGCGCCTCATTGCGGCGCTGGTGCGGGGCGGATCCGATGTCGACGGCACGTCGTTTCCGGCTCCTGTGCATCACGGCGCCGCGGTGGCGTTCGCGATCGGTGAAGGGCGGCAGCCGGCACCGACGACGGAGCGGCCTGCCGCGCTGGTCGTGTTCTACCGGTCGAGCCTTCTTGCTGCCGATACGGCCCCGGTCTCGGCGCTGATGCAGGCACTGTCGGTCGAAGGGCTTTCGCCCACGGCGCTGGCCGTTACGAGTCTCAAGGACCCGGCTGCGGCGCGCGAGGTGCTGCGCACGATCGTGGCGCAGCGTCCATCCGTCATTCTCAACGCCACCGCCTTCTCGGCGCAGCGCGACGACGGAACGTCCGTGCTCGATGCCGCGGACGCGCCAGTGCTGCAGGTGGTGATGGCGCAAGGCGGACGCGACGCCTGGGCCGCCTCCGCGCGCGGCTTGTCGCCGTCGGACCTCGCCATGAACGTGGCGCTGACCGAGCTTGACGGGCGTCTTTTGTCGCGCGCCATCTCCTGGAAGGGTGAGACGCCCGCCGATCCGCGCCTCGAGTACGCAAGCGTGGGCAACGTCCCCGATCCGGGCCGGGTGGGCTACGTTGCGAAACTCGCGGCAGCGTGGGCACGGCTTCGCGATCGGCCGCGTGCGTCGCGTCGCGTTGCCGTCGTGCTGTCCGATTATCCCGCGCGTGGCGGCCGAGCGGGCTATGCCGTCGGGCTCGACACGGCGCAGAGCGCCGCCGCGATCCTCGAGATGCTGAGGGCGGCGGGCTTCGAGACGGGCGAGGAGCCGGGTAGGCCGGCGGCGGTCGATGCCCTGCTTCGCGGCGACACGACAGCCGAGATCGCCGTGCCGCTGGCCGAGCACGAGCGCTATCTTGCGGCGCTGCCTGATGGACTTCGCGAAGAGATCGACGCGGCATGGGGGCGTCCGGCGGATGATCCATCGTGCTCCAACGGGGTGTTTCGCTTCCCCGTGTTGCGTGCTGGAAATGTCGTGGTGGTCTTGCAGCCCGGACGCGGCGAACGCGGCGACCGCAAGGCTGCGTATCACGACGTGTCGCTGCCGCCGCGTCATGCCTATGTCGCGCTCTATGCCCACCTCAGGACCGGCCTTGCCGTCGATGCGCTCGTCCATCTCGGCACCCACGGCACGCTCGAGTGGCTGCCCGGCAAGGCGCTGGCGCTTTCGGAGCGGTGTTGGCCCGAGGTGGTGCTCGGTCCGGTGCCGGTGATCTATCCGTTCATCGTCAACAATCCAGGCGAGGCGATGCAGGCCAAGCGCCGGCTCGCAGCCGTGACGATCGGGCATCTGACGCCACCGCTCTCGGCAGCGGGGCTCTACGGCGCGTTGGCCGAGCTCGAGGGGCTCGTCGACGAGTACGCCGAGGCCGATGGGCTCGACCGCCGGCGCCGCGATATCATCGAGCGCGAGATCGTGGCGCGCGCCTGGGCGACCGGTCTGGCGGCGGAGTGCGGGCTCGAGCCGGAGGATGGCGGGCGAGCGGCGATCGCCAAGCTCGACGCGCACCTCTGCGACATCAAGGATCTGGCGGTTCGCGAGCGGCTGCACGTTTTCGGAACGGCGCCGGATCCGGAGGCCGCGGCGCTTCTCTCGGATGCGATCGTCGCAGCGAGCGGCGCGGACGGGACGGCGTTGGCCGAGCGCGTGCCGCCGCTGGTCGCCGCCTCGGGCGCATGCGAGCGCCGCGCACTGCTTGCCGCGCTCGACGGGCGGCGCGTCGCACCGGGTCCCGCCGGAGCTCCGAGCCGGGGCCGGGCCGACGTGCTGCCGACCGGTCGCAACCTGACCTCCATGGATCCGCGCGCGATCCCGACACGGACGGCGACCGCGATCGGCGTGCGCGCGGCTGACGAGGCGATCCGCCGCTATCTGCAGGACCATGGCGACTATCCGCGAGCGCTGATGATCGACCTGTGGGCCTCGGCGTCGCTGAGAACGGGTGGCGACGATCTCGCGCAGGCGCTCGCTTATCTCGGGGTGCGACCGGTGTGGGACCCCGGATCGACGCGCATCGCAGGGATCGAGGTGCTGCCGCTGGCCAAGCTCGGCCGGCCGCGCATCGACGCGACGCTACGCGTCTCGGGACTGTTCCGCGACGTGTTCGAGGGACAGATCGCGCTCTACGACCTGGCCGTGCAGAGGGTGGCCGTGCTCGACGAGGACGACGCCGACAATCCGCTGGCCGCAGCGCGCCGGCGTGGCGAGAGCCTCGCGCGAATCTATGGTGCCGCACCGGGCGGTTATGGTGCCCGAGCAGCGGACGCGGCGCTGTCGAGGGCGTGGGCATCGCGCGGGGATCTGGGGCGTGCCTATCTCGACGGAGCAACGCACGCGTTCGGTGCTGGCAGCGGAGGGGTGGCGGATGGTGAGGGTTTCCTGGCGCGGGTCCGGGCCGCCGACGCACTGGTGCATCCGCAGGACGATCGTGAGCGCGATCTGCTCGATGGCGAGGAAGTGGCGGATTTTGCCGGCGGCTTCGCGGCCGCCGCGGAAATCCTTGGACGCCGTCCGGCGCTGCTCCACGTCGACACCAGCCGGCCCGAGGCGCCGCGTGCACGGAGCTTCGACGAGGAGATTGCGCGCGTGGTGCGCGGGCGCGTGACCAATCCGCGATGGATCGCCGGAATGCTGGCACACGGCCATCGCGGCGGCGCCGAACTCGCCCAGGCCGTCGATGCGCTCTACGCTTTCGCCGCGACGACGGACGCCGTGCCGTCACATCTGGTCGAGAGCGTGCACGAGGCGATCCTCGGCGACGAGGGCCGGGTTGCGACGCTGGCCGAGTCCAATCCCGACGCGCTGCGCTCGATCGCGGGACGTCTCGCGGATCTCGTGGCGAGGGGATTGTGGACGCCGCGGCGCAATGCGGCGCGGGACGAGATCGCGCGGGCCCTGCGGCTGGCTGGCCAGTCGGTCGAGGCCCGGCGCCTGCCTGCGGAGGCCGCCCAATGACGACGGTGCCCATGACAGCGACGGGCGGCTTCGAGGTGAAGGGCTGGTGCCCCGGCGCACATCGGCCGATGGAGAGCGGCGATGGGCTCATCGTGCGCGTGCGGCCGAGGGCGGGGCGGCTCGAGGTGGAAGCGCTGTCGGCGCTTGCGGCAGCGGCGCGGCGTTACGGCAACGGGCACATCGACCTGACGCGGCGCGCGAACCTGCAAATCCGGGGTGTCGTGCCGGCGACGCTCGGCCCGCTGCTGGCGGAGATCCGCCGCCTCGGGCTCTTGGACGCCGACGCCGGATCGGAAGCGATCCGCAACATCGTGGTGTCGCCGCTCGCCGGGATCGACCCGGCTGCGACGGACGTGCGTCCTATCGCGGCGGCGGTCGAGGCCATACTGGCGCAGACCACGGCACTGCACGCGCTGCCGGCAAAGTTCGGCTTTGTCGTCGACGGCGGCGGCGCACTGCCGGTCGACGAGGTCGCGGGTGACATCCGGCTCCGTGCCCTGGCGGCCGACGGCGATCTGATAGAGGCGGGGCTTGCACGCACGGGCGGAACGGAGTGGCTCGGCGCGTGTCGCTCGGCCGATGCCGCGGAGGTCGCTGTCGCGGCGGCGACGGCCGTGCTCAAGCTGAGCGAGTGTGGCGCCCCGGCGCGGGCGCGGCTCCTCTCGGAGCGCGCCCGACGCGCCGTGGCCGGGGCTGTGGCGGGCCGTCTCGCGGTGACACGCGCTGGAGACGGGGACGCGGCCTGCCTGTCCCCAGGTCGCGCCACGGCTCGGCTCGGCGTGATCACGCTTGCGGGAGGCCGGACGGCCGTCGGCATCGGAGCGCCGTTCGGCCGCATCGAGGCCGAGGCTCTGGCGACGCTTGCGGCGGCCCTGGCCGGGCTCGGCGTCCGCGAGGCGAGCGTGGCGCCGTGGCGGGCGATCTATGCAGGGGTTGGGGACGCCAAAACAGGCAGCGCGCTGATCGAGACTGCTGTCGCGGCCGGTCTCGTGGTCGCGTCCGACGACCCCGTGACCCGCGTCGATGCCTGTCCGGGCAAGCCTGCATGCCGCGCGGCCACGACCGACGCACGAGGCGATGCGCGCCACCTTGCCGTTGCGGCCCGGGCGATGGGCTTCCGAGGGACGCTGCACGTGTCGGGCTGCGCCAAGGGCTGTGCGCGGCCCGAGGCGGCGGACCTGGTGTTGGCAGGGGATATCGATGGACGCTATCGCGTGATCCGCGGCGGGACGGCGCGCGATCCATCGGATGAGACCGTCGCGTCGGCAGAGATCGTCGAGCGTGCCGCAGTGCTGCTCGCCGCGACGCGGAGCCCTGCCCATGTCTGAGCCGCGCAGCTATATCCGGGACGGCGCCGAGATCTATCGCAACTCGTTCGCGATCATCCGCGCCGAGGCCGATCTCGCACGCTTCGGGGGCACGGCGGAGAAGGTCGCGGTCCGCATCATCCACGCCTGCGGCATGGTCGAGGTGGCGCGCGATATCGAAATGTCGGCGGACTTCGCTACGGCGGCGCGCGGCGCACTGCTCGCCGGTGCCCCGATACTGTGCGACGCGAAGATGGTGGCGCAAGGCATCACGCGCGCGCGGCTGCCCTCAGCCAACGAGGTCGTGTGCACGCTCGACAACCCGTGCGTGCCGGCGATCGCGGCGCGGCTCGGCAACACGCGCTCGGCCGCTGCCATGGAGCTGTGGCGCGACAGGCTCGCAGGGGCGGTGGTGGCGATCGGCAACGCGCCGACGTCGCTGTTCCGGCTCTTGGAGATGCTGGACGAGGGTGCGCCACGGCCAGCGGCGGTGATCGGGGTGCCGGTCGGCTTCGTCGGTGCCGCCGAATCGAAGGACGCGCTCGCGGCCGATGGGCGCGTGCCGCATCTCGTCGTCAAGGGCCGCAAGGGCGGCAGCGCAATGGCCGTGGCCGCGGTCAACGCGCTGGCAAGCGAGGACGAATGACGGCGTTCATGCAGGTTGCAGCCGGCATTGCGGGTTCCGCCAGCGGCGGCACGCTGTATGGCATCGGCGTCGGGCCCGGTGACGTCCGCTACCTGACGCTGCGCGCGGCCGGTCTCGTCCTGTCGGTCGACGTCGTGGCGTTCTTTGCCAAGCGCGGCCGCGAAGGCAACGCGCGCCGCATCGTCGCGCCGCTGATGACGCCGGAGCGCGTCGAGATGCGACTCGAGTACCCGGTGACGGAGGAGGTCCCGGTGGCCGACGAGGGCTATCGCAGCCCGATCGCGGCATTCTACCGCGCCGCTGCCGACCGCATCGCCGATCACCTCCGGGCCGGGCGCTCGGTCGGTCTGTTGGCCGAGGGTGATCCATTCTTCTACGGTTCCTTCATGCACATGTGGCGGCGGCTCGAGGCCGACTTCCCGGTGGAGGTCGTGCCCGGCGTGACCGGCATGTCCGGCTGCTGGACCCGCGCCAACCAGCCGATCACCTGGGGTGACGACGTGCTGACCGTGCTGCCCGGCACGCTGCCCGAGGAGACGCTGGCCGAGCGGCTGGCGCGCTCGGACGCTGCGGTGGTGATGAAGGTCGGCCGCAACCTGCAGAAGGTACGCCGGGCCATGGCCGCCGCTGGCTGCCTCGAGCGAGCGATCTACGTCGAGCGCGGCACCATGGACGGCGAGCGCATCCGCCCGCTCGCGGCATGTGGTGACGAGCGCGGTCCCTATTTCTCGATGGTGATCGTGCCGGGCCAGGGGAGGCGACTGTGACGGGCGCGCTGGTCGTCGTCGGGCTCGGGCCGGGCGGCACAGAGCACATGACGCCGGCGGCGGCGCAGGCCGTCGCGGAGGCGACTGATCTGGTCGGCTACGGGCCCTATCTCGACCGTGTCGCCGGAACCGTTGGCGGCCAGATGCGGCATGCGACCGGGAACCGCGTCGAGGTCGACCGCGCGCGGCACGCACTGCAGCTCGCGGCCGCCGGCAGGCGCGTCGCTGTCGTCTCGAGCGGCGATCCAGGCGTGTTTGCCATGGCGGCCGCTGTCGTGGAGGCGCTCGATGCCGGCGACGCGGCGTGGCGGCAGCTCGACATCCGGATCGAGCCGGGTGTGACCGCCATGCTGGCCGCCGCCGCCGAGTGCGGAGCGCCGCTCGGCGCCGATTTCTGCGCGATCTCGCTCTCCGACAACATGAAGTCGTGGGCGACGATCGCGCGCCGGCTCGAAGCCGCGGCGGCCGGCGATTTCGTAATCGCGCTCTACAACCCTGCGTCGTCGGCGCGGCCGCATCAGATCGGCGAGGCGCTGCGGCTCTTGGCCGAGCGCAAGGGCGGGGAGACTGTGGTGGCGCTGGTGCGCGCCGCCAAGACCGGCGGCATGAGGCGCATCACGACGACGCTGGGTGCGGTCGATCCGTCGGCCATCGACATGCGCACGATGGTGCTGATCGGCGCCACGGCGACACGGCTTATCGCCCGGCCGGGCGGCGAGCCGTGGATCTACACACCGCGCCGCGAGCTGTCCGGCTCCAACGAGGGGGGCGCGCGATGAGCCTGCAGCGCGCCGAGCCAGAGGATCGCTGCCGCTGGCGAAGCGACCGGCACGCCGGCAGGCTTCGCTGGGCGGTCGACCATCACGACCGGAAGGCCGAGCGCGCGTGCGGCCGAGATCTTCGCGTAGGTCGCGCCGCCGCCGGAGTTCTTCGAGACGACGACCTCGATGGCATGGCGCGCGAGGAACGCGGCCTCGGCCGCCTGGCCGAACGGTCCGCGGTCGCGCACCAGTGCGAGGCGCGGTGGCAGCGCGATGTCGCCTGCGGGCTCTATAGTGCGTGCGACGTAGGTGTGCTGCGGGGCCGTGGCGAAGGCGCTGAGCTCGAGGCGGCCCACGGTGAGGAAGACACGGCGGGGCTCGGCGCCGATCGACTGCGCGGCATCCGCGAAGCTTGCGGCCGGGATCCAGCGATCTCCGGGCTCCGGTGGCCAGGCTGGCCGCACCAGCGACGCGAGCGGCAGGTCGAGTGCGGCGGCCGCGGCGACCGCATTGGCGGAGATGCGGGCGGCATAGGGATGGGTGGCGTCGACCACCGCGCCTGTCGCGTTCGCCCGCAGCCAGTCGACAAGCCCCGCGATGCCGCCGAACCCGCCGACGCGCGTCGGCAAGGGAAGCGCGATCGGGTTCTGCGTACGGCCGGCGAGCGAGACGGTGGCGGCAAAACGCGGATCGTCGGCCAGCAGCGCGGCGAGCGCGCGCGCCTCGCCTGTGCCGCCGAGCACGAGGACGCGCAGCGGACCAGCGTGCGGCGGCGGAGGCGGCTGCTCGGGGCGGGGGGCGGATCTGGGCGGGAGGTCGGTCATGGCTGATGCGCCTCCACCCTGCACAGCAGGGCCGTGGCTGTCCATCGTCGGCATCGGCGAGGACGGCGTGCCGGGGTTGTCGGAGGCGGCGCGCTCGCTCGTGGCGCGGGGCGAGCTGGTGGCGGGAGGGGCGCGCCACCTCGCACTCGCCGCGCCTTTGATCGGCGCCGCGGCGGAGCGGCTGGCGTGGCCGTCGCCGCTCGAGGCGGCATTCGAAACGCTCGCCCGCTGGCGCGGTCGCCGGGTTGTCGTGCTGGCGAGCGGCGATCCATTCAACTACGGCATCGGAAAGCAGCTCGCCGAGCGGTTTCCAGCCGGGGAGATGGTCTGCCTGCCGCAACCGTCGGCGTTCTCGCTTGCCGCGGCGCGAATGGGATGGTCGCTGCCCGACACGGCGCTCGTGACGCTGCACGGCCGCTCGATCGAGAGCATCGTGCGCCACCTCTACCCCGGGGCACGCATCCTCGCCCTGTCGTGGGACGGGGCGACGCCGGCCGCGCTCTCGGCTCTCCTGGTGTCACGCGGCTTAGGCGGCTCGCGATTGACGGTGCTTGAAGCGATGGGCGGGCAGCGGGAGCGGGTGCGGTCCGTGACCGCGGCTGCGTTCGATCTCGGCGATACGAACCCCTTGAACACGATCGCGGTCGAGGTGACGGCGCAGCCGGGCGGGGTGGTGCTGCCGGTGGCGGCCGGGCTCGACGATGCGCTGTTCGAGAGCGATGGTCAGCTCACGAGGCGCGATGTGCGCGCCGTTACGATTGGCGCGCTCGAGCCGCAGCCCGGCCAGCTCCTTTGGGACATCGGTCTCGGCGCCGGATCGGTGGCGATCGAATGGCTGCTGCGGCACACGTCACTGAAGGCCATCGGCGTCGAGGAGCGCGCCGACCGGGCGGACAGGGCGCGGCGCAATGCGGTGCGTCTCGGTGCGCCGGAGCTCAGCATCGTGACCGGGCAGGCGCCGGCAGCACTCGAGGGACTTCAGGCTCCCGATGCCGTGTTCATCGGCGGCGGCATTTCGGAGGCAGGCGTTTTCGAGGCGGCATGGCAGGCGTTGAAGCCGGGCGGGCGGCTGGTAGCGAATGTCGTGTCGCTCGAAGGCGAGGTGCGATTGGCGGCGCTCCACCGTGTGCAAGGCGGGGAGATGGTGCGCATCGCGCTGTCGCGGCTCGAGGCGGTCGGCACCATGCACGGCTGGCGTCCGGCGATGGCGGTAACGCAGTGGCGGACGAGGAAGCTATGATCGTCGCGGGATTGGGATGCCGGAAGGGCGTGACGTTTGCCGAGGTCGAGGAGGCGCTGGCCGCGGCCCTCTACGAAGCGGGGTTGCGCGGCTGGCATGTCGATCTCATGGCCACCGCCGAGGCACGGGCCTCGGAGCCGGCGCTTGCGGAGGCCGCACGCCACGCCGGCGTGGCGCTGCACGTCTGCTCGCTTGCCAGCATGAAGGCCGTGGCAGGCAAGGCGGTGACGCGCTCGGCGCGCGTCGAGGAACTGGTCGGCGTGCCTTCGGTGGCGGAAACGGCGGCACTGGCAGCGGCCGGCCGCGGCGCCAAGCTGCTCGGACCCCGCATCGCGGTTGGCGGCGCGACTTGCGCGATCGCGGTCGGAGACGGTTCATGACGATACATTTCATCGGCGCGGGGCCGGGTGCGCCGGATCTCATTACGGTGCGCGGCCGCGACCTCGTGGCGCGCTGTCCGGTCTGCCTCTACGCCGGCTCGCTGGTGCCGCAGGAGATCCTCTCCCATTGTCCGGACGGCGCGCGTATCGTCGACACCGCACCGATGTCGCTCGACGAGATCGTGGCCGAGATGGCTGCGGCGACCGCGGCGGGGCAGGACGTGGCACGGCTTCATTCCGGCGACCTTTCGGTGTGGAGCGCGATGGGCGAGCAACTGCGCCGGCTCGAGGCTCTGGCGATCCCCTACAGCGTGACGCCCGGTGTGCCGTCCTTTGCGGCCGCGGCCGCGGCGCTGGCGCGAGAGCTGACGCTGCCCGAGGTATCGCAGTCGGTTGTGCTGACGCGGACCTCGGGCCGGGCGTCGGCGATGCCGGAGCGCGAGACGCTGGCAGCATTCGCCGCGACCGGCGCGACGCTGGCCGTCCACCTCTCGATCCATGTGCTCGATCGCGTGGTGGCCGAGCTTGTGCCGCACTACGGCAATGGCTGCGCGGCGGCGGTCGTCTACCGCGCGAGCTGGCCCGAAGAGCGCATCGTGCGCGGCACGCTCGCAACGATCGCAGCGGAGGTGGCGAAGGCGCCGATGGAGCGCACTGCGCTGATCCTGGTCGGGGCGGCGCTCGGTGCGACGGACTTCCGCGACAGTGCGCTCTACGACGCGGCTTATCAGCGTCGCTTCCGCGGGAGGGACGGTTGACAGCCGACCGCGGCGGATCAGGCCGCGCCGCAGCGGCCGACGAGCAGACCCTGGCGATCGAACACAGCGACGTCGATGGCGATGCCGGTGCCTGCAACCTGGCGCGCGGCCGTCTTCCAGGCCTCGCGCGCCACGATCTCGCCGACAGGAACGCCGCGGGCGCGGCCGACATCGAGGACCTCGAGCGCGGTGTTGGCAACGCGGGCGGATGCGACGACGTCGGGCTCTGCTCCGGCTTCGCGGAGCCGGTCGGCGAGCCAGCCGAGATCGACCTCGCCGGCGCGCGAATGGAGGTCGATGAGGCCCTGCCCGAGCTTCGTCATCTTGGCGATACCGCCCGCGACCGTGATGCGCGCGACGGGGTGCCGGCGGGCGTATTTCAGCATGCCGCCGACGAAATCGCCCATGTCGATCAATGCCTCGTCGGGCAGTTCGAGCAGTGCCTGAACCGCCGCCTCGGACGTCGAGCCCGTGGCCCCGGCGATGTGGTCGAGGCCCATGGCACGCGCGACGTCGATGCCTCGGTGGATAGTATGTATCCACGCTGCGCAGCTGAACGGCACCACGATGCCGGTCGTGCCGAGGATCGACAGTCCGCCGACGATGCCGAGCCGCGGGTTAAGCGTTTTCCTGGCCAGTGCTTCCCCGCCGGGAATCGAAATCTCGACGACGACGTCGCCGGTGCCGCCGCAGCGGCTCGCGACGGCGGCGATCGCCTCGCGGATCATCTGGCGCGGAACGGGATTGATGGCCGGCTCGCCGGGCGGCAGCGGCAATCCGGGTTTCGTCACATGGCCGACGCCCGTGCCGGCACGGAAGGAGACGCCCGTCTCGGCCGGGCCTGGCCGGACGGTGGCCTTGACCAGGGCACCGTGGGTCACATCGGGATCGTCGCCCGCGTCCTTGATGACACCGGCGGTCGCGCGGTCGGCGTCGCTCGACTCGAATGCTACCGAGAAGGTGACGGGATGGCCGGACGGCAGGCGGATCTCCACAGTGGCCGGGCAAGTGCCGGTCAACAAGCACTCGTAGGCTGCTGCTGCTGCGGCGGCGGCGCAGCTGCCGGTCGTCCAGCCGCGCCGGAGCGGTCTGGCAGGCAGAGGCGCGTCCTCGCCGCCGGGGTGTGGTCCGTCGTCGTCCTCGGCGCTTGTGCTCCCGTGTCCGCTCACGCGTCAATTCCTCCCCGCGCGAGTGGTATCATGATTTCGTCATGACGCTGCAGCCCCCACTCTCCGCACCGTCGGCAACCCCGCTCGGGCTCGTCGTGGCAGCGCCGCGCTCCGGTGCCGGCAAGACCACGGTCACGCTCGGCCTGATGCGCGCACTCGCCCGGTCGGGGGTTCGCGTGCAGCCGTTCAAATGCGGACCTGACTATATCGATCCGGCCTTCCACGCGGCCGCAACCGGGCGCCGGAGCATCAACCTCGATGCCTGGGCGATGCGTGCCACGACCGTCCGCGCGCTGGCGTCGTCGGCAGCGGGGGATGCCGAGATTGCCATCGCCGAGGGCGTGATGGGTCTCTTCGACGGCGTCGGATCGCCGGCCCGGGGTGCGGATGGCGCTCGCGGTGCCACGGCCGACGTCGCGGCGATGACCGGTTGGCCGATCGTGCTGGTGCTCGACGTCTCGGGCCAGACGGAGACGGCGGCGGCGGTCGCGTTGGGCTGCGCCGGCTACCGCCAGGACGTGCACGTGGCCGGAGTGATCCTCAATCGCGTCGCCAGCGACCGGCATCTGGCGCTCATTTCCCCTGCCTTCGAGCGGCTCGGCCTGCCACTGCTCGGAGCCGTGCGGCGCGACGACGCCTTTCTGCTGCCCGAGCGCCACCTCGGTCTGGTGCAGGCGTCCGAGACCGCCGGCCTCGACGGCCACCTCGACAGGCTCGCGGACGCGGTCGCCGGCGGCGTCGACATGGCACGGCTCCGAGCGGTGGCGGCGCCGCTCGCGGGCGGAACTGCGGCCGGCATGTTGCATGCGCCGCCGATCGGCGTGCCGCCGCCCGGTCAGCGGACGGCGGTTGCAACGGATGCAGCGTTTTCCTTCATGTATCCCCACTTGCTGCGAGCGTGGCGTGCGGCCGGCGCAGAGGTTCTGCCCTTCTCGCCGTTGGCTGACGAGGCGCCGGATCGGTCCGCCGATGCCCTCTGGCTGCCGGGCGGCTATCCGGAGCTCCACGCGGGCCGGCTCGGTGCCGCGCGGCGGTTCCTCGACGGCCTGAGGGCCATGGCGTCCGCGGGGTCGCCCGTTCACGGCGAGTGCGGCGGCTACATGGTGCTGGGCTCGGGCCTCGAGGATGCGGACGGGCAGAGGCACGCCATGGCGGGCCTGCTGTCACTCGAGACGTCGTTCGCGAAGCGGCGGCTGCATCTCGGCTACCGAGCTGCCAGGCTCGTCGGAGACTGCGCCATCGGGCGAGCGGGTGCCATGGTGTTCGGCCACGAGTTCCACTACGCGACGACGATATCGGTCGGCGACGAGCCGCTCGTCTCCGCAACCGACGCGACCGGGGCGGCGGTCGCGGAGCGGGGGGCGCGGCGCGGCTCGGTCAGCGGCACATTCTTCCACCTGATCGACGGGGAGGCCGCATGACGAATGCGCCATCCGGTGCAGCGAGCCGGCCGGTCTTCGACGCGGAGTTTCGCCGTTCGCTGCGCGAGCTGGTTCGCTGGAGGCGCGACGTGCGCCGCTTCCGGCCAGATAAGCCCGTCGCTCCGGCGCTGGTCGAGGAGCTGGTCTCGGTGGCGGCGCTGGCGCCGTCGGTCGGCCTCAGCCAGCCGTGGCGGTTCGTGCTTGTCGAGAGCGAGCCGCGGCGGGCCGCGGTCCGGGAGAGCTTTGCACGGGCCAATGCCGATGCGCTCGAGGGCTACGACGGCGAGCGGCGCGCGCTCTACGCAAGGCTCAAGCTCGCCGGGCTGGCCACGGCGCCGGTGCATCTCGCGGTGTTCTCGGACGAGGCGACCGAGACCGGCCACGGGCTCGGTCGGCAGACAATGCCCGAGATGCTGCGCTATTCCGTGGTGGGCGCGATCCAGACCTTGTGGCTGGCCGCGCGGGCCGAGGGCCTCGGGGTCGGCTGGGTGTCGATCCTCGAGCCGCAGGCCGTGACGGCGGCACTCGATGTGCCGGCGTCGTGGACGCTGGTCGCCTACCTGTGCGTCGGCTGGCCGGAGGAAGAGCATCTCGAGCCCGAACTCGAGCGGCACGGCTGGGAAGCGCGCGCCGCCCGCGTCGATCTCATCTGCCGCCGGTAGAATTGGCTCAGCCAGCCTTTTTCAACTCCGCCAACGGGGCATTGGGGAAGAACAACGGCTCGCCTTCGATCTTGTAGGAGCGGATCGCGGACTGGCCGTCGGGGCCGACGAGCCAGTCGATGAACGCCTGACCCTCTTTGGCTTTGACGTGGGGGTGCTTGGCCGGATTCACGAGCATGACGCCGTATTGGTTGAAGAGCTTTCTGTCGCCCTCCACGACGATCTCGAGCGCGCCGCGGTTTTTGAAGGCGAGCCAGGTGCCGCGATCGGTCAGCGCGTAGGCGTTCATGCCCGAGGCGGCGTTGAGGGTCGGACCCATGCCCGAGCCGGTCGAGCGATACCAGTCACCGCTGGCGGCCTTGACGTCGATGCCGGCCGCCTTCCAAAGATCGAGCTCGGCTTTGTGCGTGCCGCTGTCGTCGCCGCGCGAGGCGAACGGGGCCTTGGCCGCTGCGATCGCTTTCAGCGCGGCGGCAACGTCCTTCGAGCCCTTGACCTTGGCCGGGTCGCTCGACGGGCCGACGACGACGAAGTCGTTGTACATGACCTCGAAGCGCTTCACGCCGAATCCGTCGGCGACGAACTTCTCCTCGGCCGTCTTCGCATGCACGAGGACCACGTCGCCGTCGCCGCGCTCCGCGTTCTTGAGAGCCTGGCCGGTGCCGACCGCCACAACGCGCACGTCAATGCCGGTCTTGGACTTGAACAGTGGCAGAATGTGCCTGAACAGGCCCGACTGCTCGGTGGATGTGGTCGATTGGAGAATGATGAACGGATCCGATGCGCGGGCGGGCGTCGCTATGGTGGCGCCGAAGGCGAGTGTCGCGGCGAGGGCGACCGGGAGGTATCGCATGGGAGCTCCTTTCAATGAGTGGGTGGCCTGAGTGGAGAATGCGGCTCGATGGACCGACGAGTGCGGGCCGTCATCCAGCCTCGGCCTCGGGCGGCAGGTAGAGGCTGCCGGACACGTAGGCGCGTGCCGCCTCGGAGCGAGGCGCCGCGAAAAAGGCCGAGGCGGGCGTGTGCTCGGCTAGCCGGCCAGCCGAGAGGAAGACGATATCGTCCGCCATCCGGCGCGCCTGTCCGAGATCGTGCGTGACGAGGACGATCTTGATGCCGCGGTCGTGTGCGGCGGAGATCATGCGCTCGACGGCGTGGGTGGCGGCGGGATCGAGGCTCGCGGACGGCTCGTCGAGCAGCAAAATGCCGGGCTCCACGGCCATCGCGCGCGCGATCGCGAGCCGCTGCTGCTCGCCGCCCGACAGCAGTCGCGCCGGCGTGGCAGCCACGGCCTCGAGGCCGGCCTCGGCGAGCAGTGCGTCCAGACGCGGGGCGGCGTCGGCTCGTGACAGGTGGCGCAGTGCGAAGGCGACGTTGTCGCGTGCCGAGCGGCGCAGCAGGACCGGCTTCTGGAAGACCAGGGCTTGACGCGAGCGGATGACATCGTCCAGCGGGCGACCGGCCCACAGCACCTCGCCGGCATGGGGCGCGATGAGGCCATGCAGGATCTTCAGGAGGAGGCTTTTGCCGGCCCCGTTAGCACCCATGACCACGGTGCGCGTCGCGGGGGCCAGGGTGAACGATATCCGGTCGAGCAGACGGCGTTGGCCGTCAGCGAGCGTCACGCCGCGGACGTGGACGGGCAGCAGTGCCGTCGGGTTCGGATGGTTCTCGTCGGCTAGCACAGCAGCGCTAGCCGGTTGCGCGAGGCGGTCAAGCATAGGCCGACCTATGTGCCGAACGATTGAGTGTCAGCACGGCGGCATTCACTGCGACCGAGATGGTGACCAGGATGAGGCCGAGCGCCAGCGCCAGCGCCAGGTCCCCCTTCGATGTTTCGAGCGCGATGGCGGTGGTCATGACCCGCGTGACATGTTCGATGTTGCCGCCCACGATGATTACGGCGCCGACCTCGGCGATGGCACGGCCGAAACCCGCCAGAGCCGCGGTCGCAAGCGCGTACCGGCCCTCCCAGATCAGCGTCGCGACCTTCTCGGCTGGAGACACGCGAAGCGAGCGGAACAGCTCGTCGTACTCGGCATGGAGATCGGACACCGTCTGGCGGGACAGCGCGGCGATGATCGGCGTCACGAGAACTGCCTGCGCGATGATCATGGCGGTCGGAGTGTAGAGCAGACCGAATACGCCGAGCGGTCCCGACCGGGACAACAAGAGGTAGATCAGGAGACCGGCGACGACCGGCGGCAAACCCATGAGGCCGTTCAGGATTGCGACGACGACGCCGCGGCCCGGGAAGCGCACGACGGCGAGCAACGCTCCGAGCGGCAGCCCGATCGCGCAGCCGACGAGGACGGCGGTCAGCGTGACGCGCAGCGACAGCGCAATAATGCCGTAGAGTTCCGCATCTCCCGATGCGACGAGCCCGAGGGCAAGGCCCAATATGGTTTCGAAGTCGGCCATGAGGTGGCTGCACGTCCACGTGGCGTTACGTTAAGGACGGCGCCTCGTGGAGGCTGCCGCGACGGACTATCGCTATGATGCTAGCATCATAGCGATAGTCCTGCCAACGTGCGCGTGAGAACGCTTGAGAGATGCACTGATTCGCCGGGGTGAGGCCGGGAGGTATCGGTTCATCGGGCGGCAAGCACATCTGTGCCATCGACCGGCATTTGAGACAAGCGACTGATCTCGATGATGAATTTCTGCCTCACAGCGCGCCCGAAATCGGCGTAGCCGTTGGCCGGCAGCACGAAAGCACCTGGGCCGCCCATGACATGGTCGCGGTACCAGGCGTCCAGCGAGCCGAACTCGGGGTTTGCGGAGCCGAGACCACCGAACGGTCTCACAACCGGCGCCCCAGGCGCTCGGAACCATGGCAGAGACGGCCGTTGCTCGTCGCCCTCGAGGATCGGTAGGCCGTTGACGGTGGCGCCGGCCGCAACCGTCGCTTCGCGGGCATTGTCGACCGCGTCCTCGCCGCTGCAGTTGTCGGGGCCATCGCCCGAGACGTCGATCACGACGCGCGCTGCGCGGGTGCGCACTTCGGGCACCAGACCATCAGCCAGCGTGTCGAGCATGCGACCGAGGCAGGTGAACTCCCCTCCGATAGCGGGCAGGGCGCGAATGCGGTCCGCGATCACGCTCGCGTCCTCCCGGCTCCGGATGACGGACCAGGGCAGCACTTGGCTGATCCCGTCCGACCAGGCCACGAGCGTGACGAGGATGCTGCCGCGCGGGCCCGACACGATCGTGTCGACCACCGACTTGTCCTCGAGCGCGCTGGCGATGCCGTCGAGCTGCAGCCGGTAACGGGCATCGTCGACCGAGCCCGAGACATCGAAGGCGACGATGAGAGCCGTGTCGAACTCCGCCATCTCGGGCGTGCGGGGCGGCGGCTCGGCGCGACTGCCGGCACCGCAATAGGCGGCCAGGAGCAGGCCCACGAGCGGGGCGGCGCGGGCAGCGGTGGAAAAAGTCCGGATGCTCGGCAGGGTCATGGGCCGCAGGCTACGGCCTCGAGCGGCTCGGCGGCAACCGCGAGGCGGTAGTCGGACGCCAGGTGGATCATCGCCCGCTCGGCCAGGGCGGTGATCGTGAGCAGCGGATTGACGCCGAGCGAGCGCGGGATCGTTGCGCCGTCGAGCACGTAGAGCCCGGTGTGCACGGCGGCGGGTCCCGATCCGTGACGGCGGCCCGCGGCCGGGTCGAACACGCGGCCTTTGTGGTCGACGACCCCCGTCGTGCTGTCGGAACCCATGCCGCAGCCGCCGAGCGGGTGAGCGGTGAACGGTTGATGCCCCATGACCGAGCCAGCGAGCGGGTTCTTGACGTAAGCGCCGCCTGCTGCGCCGACGATGGCGGCGAGTGTGGCGTCGAGCCGCCGATAGACCGGCTCGTCCGCGGCGCCTGGCCAGCTCAGAACCAAATGGTCGTCGTCGAGGCGGAAGCGTCCGGAGGCACTATCGTGGGAGACGGCGAAAAACGTCTGAAGGTGGCTGAAGGGCCCCTTGTAGACGCCCGAGACTAGGCTTTGCACGGCGCCGAGCAGCCGACCGTTGGGCAAGAACAGCAATGGCAGGGCCGGCGCCAGGGCGGACGGCAGGACGCCTTCCTGCACGCAGAGCTCGTTCTCGAGCGTCTCCGGGTCCCGAAGCTCGAGTTGCCCCGAGACCGCCGCACCGACGTCCATGCCTTCGATTCTTTTCGGGTGTCCGATACCGACCGCGTTGACGGGTAGAGCGGCGCCGTAGCCGAACGCGATGATATCGCCGTTGGCGGAGAACCTCTCGCCGAGCCGGTCCGAGACGGCGAGACCTGCCTCGCCCGAGCGGAGCAGGATCTCCGTCGAGCCGAGCGTGCCGGCGGCGAGGACGACGATGGCGGCCTTCAGCGTCAGCACGCTATCGCCGGCCGTGGCCGGTCGATCGGCGCGCTCGACATCGACCAGCCAGCCACCCTCGATTGCGGACCGAACCGATCGGACGCGGGCGTGGGTGAAAAGCGCGGCGCCGTGGCGGACGGCGTCCGGAAGATAGGTGAGGGCGACCGTGTTCTTGGCGCCGACGTTGCAACCGCCGCAGCAATCGCCGCAGCGCGTGCAGGCCGGTTGCGGGATGCCGCCCGCACTCACGGTATCGGAAAAACTGATCGCGACGCGCGATGCCAGGGGCGCAGTGCCGGTGCCGCCGCTGCTCCGCTCGAGGGCCGCGTACTTCGACATCTCAGCGGCGCGGGGATCGGCGGCGGGCCGAAGCCAGCGCTCAGCGCGTGCGAAGCCGGCGTCGAGCGTTCCGTCCTGGGCGATCTGACCCGGCCAGACCGGATCGGCGAAGACGCGCGGATCGGGCCGCAGCGCCACGCCGGCGTTGACGAGCGATCCGCCGCCGAGACCACAGCCGACCACGACGTGCAGATCGTCGCCCAGCCGTACGTCATAGAGCGCGGTGTCGGAGCCCGTGCGGAGATGCCTGCCGCGCACCTGCAACTCATTCTTGAGGTCGGGAAAGCGCGCGGGGAACTCGCCGGTCGCAACCTCTCGGCCCCGCTCGAGAACGGCTACGCGCTTGCCGGCGCGGGACAGCCGCGACGCCGCGACACCGCCGCCGTAGCCCGAGCCGACGACGATCACGTCGTAGCTCGGTTGTACGTCGTCTAGAGACCGGGCGAGACGTGTCAAGGGCGACCTCCATGGGTCCGACGCAACGCAATGGATGGATGTGCGAGCCGGGTCTTCGCAAGGGGCGCCCGGCAGCCGTCAATGGAGCGAGAGGTGGCATGGCGGCGGCCTCGATGGCAATTGCCCAAGGCCCACATGGGTGGGGAAATCGTCGGCGGCCGGGATGCGGTCGCGGCGTGCCATGCGGACGGGCCGGCATAGGGGCGTCAGCCGGACCAGAGGATGCTGCCCCCGGTGAGGCCTGCGCCCGCAGCGGAAAGCAATACGAGGCCGCCGCCTGCCGGCATGCGTCCGGCCGCGCGCTCGTAGGACCACGAGAACGGAATGGAGGCGGCAGAGCTATTGCCGAACCGCGCCACAGTCGAGACGACGCGCTGCGGCGAGATGCCGAGCTGCCGCCGCGTCGCCTCGATGATGCGCGTGTTGGCCTGGTGCGGTACCCAGTGCCCGACGTCGCCAGGCGCGATGCCGGCGGATGCGGCAGCGGCGCGCGCGGTCGTAGCCATCATGTCGACGGCCTTGGTGAATACCGCCTTGCCGTCGCGGATCACCATCAACGTCTCGTCGGCGGCGATGGACGCGGTGAACGGGGTCCGGCTGCCGCCAGCCGGGATCTTGATGAGATCGTATGCCGAGCCGTCCGAGCCGAGTTCGAGGCCGATGATGCCGGCGTCGCGGCGCGCGTTGGGCCGGACCACGACAGCGCCGGCGGCATCGGCGAACAGGATCGCGCTGCCTCGGTCGGCGAAGTTGATGCGCCGCGAGAGGATATTGGCCGCGATGACGAGCACGGTCCGCCGATGCTGGCGGACGTGGGCGTCGGCGAAGGCAAGCGCATAGAGAAAACCGGCGCACGCGCCCGCCATGTCGATGGCGCCCGATCGGGTTAGCCCCAGGCGATGCGCCACGAGCGGGCTCGAGGGCGGCAACAGGTGATCGGGGGTCGAGGTCGCAAGGATGGTCAGCGCGACCTCGTCGCGGCCGATGCCGCCGTCGCCGAGCGCCATCTCGCCCGCCCGGACGGCGATATCCGTCAACGCCTCGTCCGGAGCGGCCCAGCGGCGCTCACGGATGCCGGTGCGCGCGACGATCCAGTCGGGCGGCAGTCCAAGCCGCTCCTCGATTTCCGCGCTCGGCACGATCCTCTCGGGGGCATAGTGGCCGTAACCGGCGATCTCAGCGCCCATGGCGGGATCTCCCGCTGGGTCGCCGGACCGGGCAAGGCGCGTTTGGGATGTGGTGGCGCGACATGCTTCTCATTTCAGCACGCGGTCGAGCGCGCCGTCGATGGCCGCGTAGACGCGATCAAGCTCAGGCGCAGTGATGCAGTAGGGCGGCATCACGTAGACGGTATTGCCGAGCGGTCGCAAGAGGACGCCGGCATCGAGCGCGGCGGCAGCGAGTGCGGGACCCATGCCGGCCAGATACCCGCCGTCCGGGACGCATACGTCGAGAGCCGCGATCGTTGCGAGCTGCCGGCAGCCGGTGACGCGCGCGTCCGACGCCAAACGGGCAAGCCGCTCGGACTGCATTGCCGAGAGTGCTGTGATCCGCTCTATCACCGGCTCGCTCTCCCAAATCTCGACGTTGGCGAGCGCCGCCGCACAGCAAATGGGGTTCGCCGTATAGCTCGAGGAGTGGAAGAACGTGCGCGTCCGGTCGGTGGAGTAGTGCGCGTCGAAGATCGCCTCGGTGGCAAGTGTCGCCGCAAGCGGCAGGGCGCCTCCCGTCAGCCCCTTCGCGGTGCAGAGGATGTCGGGCACGATGCCGGCCGCGGATGAGGCGAACAGCGTGCCCGTGCGGCCCCAGCCGGTCATCACCTCATCGGCCACGAGCAGCGTTCCGTAGTGGGCCGTTATCCGCCGCATCTCGGCGAGCGCCGGTGCCGCGTAGATGCGCATGCCGCCGGCACCGAGGATCAGCGGCTCGACGATCAGGGCGGCGAGCGTGCGCGCGCGGCACAAGGCCTCGAGCGCGTCGAGCGCCGCCTGCTCGAGTCCTGCGGACGGGAAGGGAATGCGGGCGACGTCGAACAGCATCGGCTCGTAGGGCGCGTTGAAGAGCCCTCGCGCGCCGGCCGACATCGCCGCCGTCGTGTCGCCGTGGTACGCGTGCTCGATCGCCGCAATCGTCGCGCGCGCCTCGCCGCGGTTCCGCCAGTACCCCAGCGCCATCTTGAGCGCCACCTCGACCGAGGTCGAGCCCGAGTCCGAGAAGAAGACGTGCGCAAGACCGGGAGGGGCCATGGCGACGAGCCGCCGCGCCAAGGCCTCGGCAGGCGCATGCGTGAAGCCGGCGAAAATGACCTGGTCGAGCCGCTCGGCCTGGGCTGTCAGCGCAGCGACGATGCGCGGATGGCCGTGGCCGTGCGTCACGACCCACCAGGACGAGATGGCATCGACGATCTGGCGGCCGTCGGCGGTCTCGAGCACGCTTCCCCGACCGCGCACGACCTCGACGGCATCGGGCTGGAGCGCGTGCTGAGTGAACGGATGCCAGACCGGCGAGCCGGACGTCACCGACGGAAGTCCTGTATGTCGAAGCCGAGCTCGAACGCGCGCTTGAGGCTCGCGGCGTCGAGGGGATCGAGGTTCGGCAGCCTGCCGAGGCGGCGAACGCGGCCGAAATTGAGGATCGCGGATTCGCTGTCGTCGTTGTGGTCGCCGACGAACACGACGCCTTGAACCATCATGTTGCGTCGGCGCAGGGCCTCGATCGACAACAGGGTGTGGTTGATCGTGCCGAGCGTGGTGCGGGCGACGAGAACGACGGGCATCGCCCAGCTCTCGAAGAGATCGATCTGCAGCGTCTGGCGGTTGAGCGGGACGAGGAGGCCGCCTGCGCCCTCGATCACAAGCGGCCGCGAGGGCAGTGTCGGACCGCCGCCATCGACCGCCGTGAGGCCGTTTCGCGCGGACGCGGGGCGCGGTTTCAAGGCCACCACGTTCGAGGGCGGCTCCGGCCGCTCCTGCGGGGCGACGGCGCCGAGCGCGGGGCGGCGGACGGAGGGTAGAGTGAGACGAGCGGGGTCGATCTCGAGCCCGTCGTGCTCGGCTGCGACGTGGGGCGACGCCGGCGTGCGCAGCCGGTAGACCTCGCGCACGATGTCGTCGCTGCCGATGCCGGCAAGGCGCATTACGGTATCCGTATCGGTCTCGCCGGTCAGCCCCGCCTGGACAGGCTTCCAGTACCGCCCGCCAAGGGCTGCGACGAGCGCGGCGGCAAAGACCGTCTTGCCGACGCCGGTGTCGGTACCCGTGACGATGAACCCGATGCTCATGCGGCAAGCCTCCCCAGCTCGTCACGAAGCGCGGCAACGAGGCGCTCCACGTCGTCCTCGGTCACGTTGAGCGTCAGCGCGATGCGCAGCCGGGCCGTACCCTCGGGCACGGTCGGCGGGCGGATCGCGCGCACGTCGAAGCCGCGTTGCCGCAACCCCGAGGCGAGCTTCACCGCCCCGTGGTCGCTGCCGACGATCAGCGGCACGATGTGCGAGCCGGACGCGGCCCGGCCGATGTTCTGCGGCAGCAACTCGCCCATGATCCGGACGCGCCGCGCCAGTGCGCTGCGCCGGTCGGCGCCCATGGCGGCGATGCCGAGTGCGGCGCGGGCGGCGGCAGCCATCAGTGGTGACGGCGCGGTGGCATAGATGAACGGTCTGCAGCGGTTGACGAGGAACTCGCGGATTTTGCGCGTGGCGAGGATCAGTGCGCCGCTGGCGCCGAGTGCCTTGCCGCAGGTATGGAGCGAGATGACAGTGTCGCGGCCCTCGAGGTCAGCGGCGAGCCCTCGCCCGTCTGCTCCGAGCGCGCCAGTGGCGTGAGCCTCGTCGACCACCAGCATGGCGTCGTGTCGATCCGCGACCGTGGCGATGTCGGCGAGAGGAGCGCGGTCGCCGTCCATGCTGTACAGGCTTTCGACCGCGATCCACGGCCGTCCCTTGCCGCCGCCTTCCCGCCAGGTGCGGATCGCGTCGTCGGCAGCGGTCGCGTCGTTATGGACGACAGCGACGCTCTCGGCCTTGCTGGCGCGGATTCCGTCGTGGACGCTGGCATGGATCAGGGCGTCATAGACGATAAGGTCGCCCCTGAGCGGCAGCGTCGAGAAGATCGCGTAATTTGCTTGAAAGCCACCGCCCATGTAGAGCGCGGCTTCGGCTCCGAAGTGAGCTGCGGCCTCCGCCTCCAGCGCCTCGTGCTCGGGATGGTTGCCGCGCAGCAGGCGCGAGCCACCCGCCCCGACGGGCACGCCACGACCGAGGGCATCTCGCACCGCTTCCGTCAAAGCATCGGATTGCGCCAGGCCGAGGTAGTCGTTCGACGCAAAGTCGAGGCCGGCGCGATCTTCCAGCGTTCTGAGGCGTCCGCGGCGGCGCAGCGCCTCGAGCGCACGCTCATGCGCGTCCGGCATCGGCCAGCTCGGCGCCGCAGCGCGCGCGCGAATTGCCATCCGGCCGCTCCCCGTCGTGGCGCGCCAGGGGTGGTGCCGGCAGTTCGGGCGCAATGCCGAGCTCGGCGAAGAGCCGCGCGTCGGCGTCCTCGCCGGGATTGCCGGCCGTCAACAAGGTATCGCCGCAGAAGATCGAGTTGGCGCCGGCGAAGAAGCACAGCGCCTGTGTCTCGTCGCTCATCTCGGTGCGTCCGGCCGACAGACGAACATAGGACCGCGGCATCATGAGGCGCGCCAGCGCCACTACGCGCACGAACGCAATCGGTTCGATGCGACGGGCGCCTTCGAGCGGTGTGCCGGGGATGGCGATCAGCATGTTGATCGGCACGCTGCCCGGATGCTCGGGCAGGTTGGCGAGCGTCACCAGCATGTCGAGGCGGTCGTCCTCGGTCTCGCCCATGCCGAGGATGCCGCCCGAGCAGACGTTGATACCGGCCTCGCGCACGCGCGCCAAAGTCTCGAGCCGATCGCCGAACGTGCGGGATGTGACGATCGTCGAATAATAGCGCTCAGAGGTGTCGATGTTATGATTGTAGTAGTCGAGCCCGGCGGACTTCAAGCGCATGACGTCGTCGTCGGAGAGCATGCCGAGCGTCATGCACGTCTCCATGCCCATCGCCTTGACGCCCGCGACCATGGCCACCACGGCGTCCATGTCGCGCGCCTTGGGGCTGCGCCACGCGGCGCCCATGCAGTAGCGGGTGGCGCCCTGGGCCTGAGCCTTGCGAGCCTCGGCCAGCACGCGCTCGATCTCCATGAGCTTCGACGCCTTGAGCCCCGCATCGTGATGCGCCGACTGGCTGCAGTAGCCGCAGTCCTCCGGGCAGCCGCCGGTCTTGATCGACAAGAGCCGGCTCATCTGAACCCGGTTGGGGTCGAACGCTTGGCGGTGCACGAGTTGGGCGCGCAACAAGAGGTCGTTGAACGGCAGGTCGTGCAGCGCACGGGCCTCGTCGCGCGTCCAGTCGTGGCGGATGGTGCCATCCGGACGCGGCTCGTGCGGTACAGCCGCGCGGATCGTCTCGCCGTCGGGCAGTCGCTGCTGCATGCGCACGCGTCTCCAGTGACGTCTACGTCAGTGCCTTCGACGCTCGGCCCCGGCACACGACCGAGGGCCGCAATCGATTGCCGTGACAGCAGCAATTCGGATTGCCGCTGGTCCACGGCCGGCTGCGGGGTGCCATCTCTACTCAGCCGCCATTCAGCCGGAGGCCGACCGCGAGCGCGGCCGCGCCCGGTCTTTCGGCGAGCATTGATGCACCGGGCAGATGGACGGGGCAAGGCAATCTTTCGCCGCGGACTGTGCCGTCCACGGCCGGAATGGCGGACCTGCACGCCGCGCCAAACCTGCTGACATCCGAGGTGCCGCGCACGCCCGGTCAGACGCCGATTTTACCGCCGCCTTTGCGAGTTATGGCAACAACCGAGGGCCGCGGTGGCATCGTCGAGCCCGGATCGGCGTCGGGCCAGCGCGTGACGGGCTTGTCGAAGGTCGACATCGCGCCTGCATTCTTGTCGTCCGGTGTCTCGCCCGGATGCTGGACGGCGACGAAGAGCGTCTCCAGGTCGGGCGTGATGCAAGGCCCGCACATCTCGGCACCGACGGGGACGCGGAAGAAGAGCTTAGAGGTGCCGCGTGCCTCACCTTCGGTCTCGACCGCCCAGACGCCGTCGGTGCGCCCGGTGCGCTTCTCCGAGTTGCCGTCGGTGGCGACCCAGAGCCTCCCGAGTGCATCGACCACGCAGTTGTCGGGCATGCCGAACCAGCCGTTCTTGGTGGTAGCGGGGTTGAAGGTGGCACCCACCGAGGCGATCGACGGATCGCCGCAGCGGACGAGGATCTCCCAGCGGAAGCGCTCGGCGGCATGATCGCCGCCATCGGGGATGATCTCGATGATGTGGCCGAAGGCGTTTTCGGCGCGGGGGTTCGCGGCGTCGACCTCGCTGGCCTTGCGGCGCGAGTTGTTGGTCAGCATCAGATAGACCTTGCCGGTCTTCTCGTTGACGTCGATGTCCTCGGGTCGGTCCATTCGGGTTGCGCCGAGCGTGTCGGCGGCCAGGCGGGCGTGGATCAAAACCTGCGCCTGGTCGGCAAACCCGCCATCCGCGTTGAGCTTGCCCTGGCCATGGACGAGTGGCAGCCAAACGCCGGTGCCGTCGGCATCGAAGCGCGCGACAAAGAGAGTGCCCGCATCGAGCAGGTCGGCGTTGGCCGTGCGGTCGCCGGGTACGACCTTACCCGTCGTGACGAATTTGTAGACGTACTCGTAGCGCTCGTCGTCGCCCTGGTAGACGACGAAGCGGCCGTCCTTGGCGATCGTGTTGCCGGCGCCCTCATGCTTGAAGCGGCCCATGGCGGTGCGCTTCTTGGGCACCGAGGCCGGATCGAAGGGGTCGATCTCGACCACCCAGCCGAAGCGGTTCGGCTCGTTCGGCTCCTTGTCCATGTCGAAGCGGGCGTCGACGCGGGCCCAAGGGTTCCAGGGCTTGGGCAAGCCGTAACGGTCGAGAGCCTTGGCATCCGCGCTCTTCTGAAGCGCGTCCTTGCCGTCGAAATAGAGGTTGATGTTCTCCTCGCATGTGAGCCAGGTGCCCCACGGGGTCACGCCGCCCGCGCAGTTGTTGAGCATGCCTTTGACGCGCGTGCCGCTCGGATCGGCGCTGGTCTGCAGCCGCGCGTTGCCCGCTGCGGGGCCGGTGAGCAGGAAGTCGGTATCTACGGTGAGCCGGCGGGCGTATCGCGAATCCTCCACGACGCGCCACTTGCCGCCCTCGCGGGCGATCTCGATGACGGATCCCCCGTGGGCCATCATCGAGGTGCGGATCTGCTCCGGCGAAAGGGCCTTCTGCGCCTCAACGCGCGAGCGGCCCGCTGCAAGGCCCGGGTACATCAACTCCTCGTTGGTGTACTCGTGATTGACGACGAGCAGGGCACGCTGGCCACTGGGATCAAGCGGTATGAAGCCGATGAAGTCGTTGTTGTAGCCGAACTGTGCGGCCTGCGCCTCGGCTGTCTGCTGCGTCGGATTGAACGGCGGTGCGCCGGGCACGACCCTGTCGCCCCAGCGGATCAGGATGTCGGCGTCGTAGCCCTCCGCGACGTGGTGGGTCGCGTCGCTGCCGGCCTCGATCTCGGCAAAGCTGAACGTTGGCGTCGAGCCGGTCGCGCCGCTGCCGTCGCGAGCGCTGGCCGGGTGCGCGAGCCTGAGTTCGGACACGACGGCCGCGACGGCTGCGACCGCCAGCGAGCCGCGCATCACGTCGCGGCGGGAGAGGCGCTCGGCGATCACGTCGCCGATGGTGGCGCCTAGGGTGGGGTTCGAGCCCTGGTCCTCCAGAGTCTCCGCCGTCACCAGACCAAGCCACGATGCAGGCCAGCCATTGTCGCTCATGGGTTCGCTCCGATCGCTGTGATTCGATGCCCGAGGTGCGTGCCTGGTTTCGATGCGTGGTTTCGATGCCTGGGCTCGACGCCCGTGTTCTCAAGCGACGGTTCCGCACCGGGCGGTGACATCTTGGCCGCCGTGCGGCCGGAGGTCCGGCCGCACGGCGATATTTCAATTTGCTAATGCCCCTACATATAGGAAGTATGACCGCCTCACGATGCCGGCGCCTCTGCTCCGGACGACGTTCCGACACTTGCCAGCGAGACGCCATGCGCTACGCCGTTCCAGCTCCCGAGATACCGACAGTGCCGGTTGCCGACAGCGACACGCACTTCCCCGTGCACCGGATCTACTGTGTCGGGCGCAACTACGCCGACCATGCCCGCGAGATGGGCCATGACCCAGACCGGGAGCCGCCGTTCTTCTTCCAGAAGAACCCGGGCAACGTCGTTACCGATGGCCGCTTTCCCTATCCGCCGCTGTCCAAGGACGTGCAATTCGAGGTCGAGCTTGTGGTGGCGTTGGGCGCGGGCGGAAGCAATCTCGACCCGGCTGCGGCGGGGGGGCTCATATTCGGCTACGCCGTTGGACTAGACATGACGCGGCGCGATCTGCAGGGCGCCGCCAAGAAGCTCGGCCGGCCTTGGGAGGTTGGTAAGGCGTTCGAGGCCTCGGCGCCGATCGGGCCCGTGGTCCCGGCTTCGGTCGTTGGCCATCTGGCCTCGGGGGCGATCTGGCTCGAGGTCAACGGCGTGCGACGGCAGTCCGGCGATCTCGGCCAGATGATTTGGTCCATCCCGCAACAGATCGCCATCCTGTCGACGCTGTTCACGCTCCGCGCAGGCGATCTCGTCATGACGGGCACGCCCGCCGGCGTCGGCCCGATCGCGGTCGGCGACCGCATGCGGGCGCATGTCGATGGCCTGCCCGCGCTCGAAGTGGTAGTCGTCTGAGGCCCCCCTTCTCGGCGGATATATTCAATTGTCAGCAAATTACCGACAAATGCCGATGCGGATCGAATTGTTTCGAGTAACCGATTTATTTTGCGGCGATTGCAAGTTTTTGCATTGCATTGGATTGTCCGGTCCGAAAATTTCGTGACGATTCCAAAGGAGTGCGCTTGTCCGACCTGGTTATCCGGGGTCGCTGGCGCACCGGCAAGGCATGTCATCATGAGCAATCCGACTGCAATCCGCCGCCTGCACGACGCGCTGACGGGGCAGACCGTGCTCGCCGGGCGCGGCTACTCGTTCGACATCGAGGAGAGCACTCATGCGCTCGTCGCGCGGCGCGGCGATCATGTCCGCGGCGTTTGGCGGTGCGCGGATGGCGAGTTCACCTGGACGCCGCCTGGCTACGCCCACCCTACGCACCGCGTGGCGGACGTCGATTCGGCACTCCGGTATACGGTGGTGGTGCTGGCGACGGCGCCGTGACGGCAGCGGACGCCATCGGCCTGCTTCAACCGGCCTGCGTCAGTTGTGCTCTTCCGGAAGGCGCGGCAGCGGCAGAACGTCTATTCCGTCCTCGATGAGGCTGCGGATCTCAGTGGGAGTGGCCTCACCGTAAATGCCCCGCCGGTCTGCCTCGTCGTCGTGAATGCGGCGAGCCTCCTCGGCGAAGCGCGGCCCGACGTACTCTGCGTGGGCAGCAACGGCGGCTCGAAGCTTTCGGAAAAGCGCGGCGATCTCGGGCTGAGCGGCCGTTGTCGCGTCGGCGATGGGTGCTGCTGCCGGGATGGCTGCGTCGACTCCGGGCGTATCGCGGTCGCGGCGGGCGACGCGCGGGGCCATAGGCGCCTTCCCGATCCGGTTGTCGCCGCATATCGGACAGACAATGCCGGACGCAGCGCTCTGTGCGTCGAAATCGGCTCCGTTGCGAAACCAAGCCTCGAAATCGTGCTCGCGGGCGCATCGCAGGCGAAAGCGGATCATGCCGGGCCTTCGGCCGGCGGAACCTGCGGCGCCAGGCGAACCTCGAACGGACGGTCGTGCTCGATCGACGGTACACGCTGACGGACGGCGTCGATCTCGCCGAGTTCGAGATCCGCCATCACGATACCGGGGTCGATGCCGCCCTCGGCAAGGATCTCGCCCCAGGGCGAGACGATGAGGCTGTGGCCGTAGGTCTCGCGACCGTGCTCGTGCAGCCCGCCCTGGGCGGCCGCGAGCACGAAGCACTGTGTCTCGATCGCGCGCGCCCGCACCAAGGTGTGCCAATGTGCCGCGCCGGTTTGCCGCGTGAAGGCAGCGGGGATGGCCAGGAAGCGTGCACCGGCCTTGGCGAGGGCCCGGTGCAGATAGGGAAAGCGCAAATCGTAGCAGATCGTGAGCCCGAGCCGGCCCCAGGGCAGATCGACCAGGACGGCGTCGCGTCCCGGCTCGTAACTGCGGCTTTCCTTATAGCTTTCGCCGCCCGGCAGATCGACATCGAACATGTGGATCTTGTCGTAGCGTGCCGCGATGACGCCCCGCGGCGACAGGACAAAGCTGCGGTTGGCAAGCTTGCCGTTTCCATCGAGCACCGCGATCGAGCCGATGTGAAGCCAGATCCCCAACTCGCGTGCAAGGGCACGGAAATGCGCAAGAGCCGCGTCGTCCCCTTCGAGCCGAGCCTCGGCCACGAGCCGCTTCCGGTCGAGCTCCATGATCGTCGTGACCTCTGGCGTCTGCACGTAGGCCGCACCGCGGGCCGCCGCCTCGCGGATCAGCGCCGTGGCATCGGCGAGGTTCTTTTCGATATGGCGGCCCGAGCGCATCTGGACGAGCGCCACGGACAGGCGGGCCTCTTGCTTGCCTGATGCGGTCTCGGTCGGCGGGATCGGCAGGGCGGGGCTCATGGACGTTCGCTAGGTGGCGAGCAGCGGATCGAGGCGGCCGGCGCGATCGAAGGCATGAATGTCGTCGCAACCGCCGACGTGGTGATCGCCGATGAAGATCTGCGGCACCGTGGTGCGGCCGCCCGACCGCTGCGTCATCTCGCTGCGGATATCGCCGCGACCGGTGACGTCGATCTCCTCGTAGCCGACGCCCTTGCTGCGCAGGAGCTGCTTCGCGCGATGACAATAGGGGCAGAGCATCGACGTGTAGATCGTGATCTTCGGCATGGCCTGTTGCGACTTTCCTCCGATAAGCCAACGACCGCTGAATGTAGCTAGTTTGCGACAGGCGGCAATGCATCAGGCAGCCAATAGCAGCAACATGGTGGATATGTAGCCCGGGCGCCTGGCCGGGGAAGGGGCAAAGGACCGGTCTAAAAGCCGGCGCGGCGGTTAGGTCGGCACCAGGGCTCGGTCGGTGACGAGTGCCAGCGCCAGCACGTCCACCCTCACCGCGCCTGCCGAGCGCAGTGCCCGCGCGCATGCCTCGACGGTCGCGCCGGTCGTCACGACGTCGTCGACAAGCAGCACGCGGCGGCCCGCGACGACGGCCCGATGCGCCGCGGGAACTGCAAATGCGCCACGAACGTTGGCTTTCCTTTCAGAGCGGGTCAGCCCGGGCTGCGGCCGCGTGCGGCGAGTGCGGACCAGCGCCAACGGCCGATGCGGCAGCCCCGTCAAACGGGCGAGCTCGCCGGCCAGAAGCGCCGACTGGTTGAAGCGGCGGCCAAGCAGCCGCCAGCGCGACAACGGAACCGGAACGATTACCTCGGCGTCGGCCAGCAGCGGCCGACCGGTCTCGGCAAGCCAGCGGCCGATGAGCCGCCGTCCGTGGTGACGGTCGTGGAACTTCAAATCCCTGACAAGGCGGCGAATGGGGCCCTCGTAGCGGGCCACGGCGCGCAGACGGTCGTACTGCGGCGGCTCTGCGGCCGCCGCTGCCGATATCATGGGACCACCGGTGTCGAACGGCATCGGCACGCCCATGCGGTCGCAGAGCGGCGGGCGGATGAACGCCACCTCGCGCCAACAGGCCGGACAAAGCGCATCATGGACCGCGAGCGGAGCCATGCACGAGGTGCATACCGGCGGGACCAGCAGGTCCGCAGCGTGCGCCAGCCCTCGGGCAGCAATGGCAAAAAACCCCTTGCCGAGCCGCCACGTCTCCTCGCGCCCACTGTCAGCGTCGCCCATCGGTCGCACCCTCTGCCTCGGCTGCGCGATCATGCTATGGCAAATTGCATCCGGCCGTCATCAGGTCCGCCACGCGTTTCATCTGCTCGGTCAAGTTCCAGGCCTGGGCGCGCAAACATGGGCCACATCTTCAATCTTCCCGATCCCCGGTGTTTATGTCCGCCCCACCGCCCATCTTCGATCGAGACCTGATCGCCCGACGGCGTGACCGCGCTGCGGACCGATCGGGCACCCATGCGTTCCTGCTGGAGCGGGCTGCGGACGACATTGCCGAGCGTGTCGCCATCGTCCGACGCACCTTTCCTTTGGCGCTGAGCCTCGGCGCCTATGGGGGCACGATGGCTCGCCGCATCCGCGCCGTCGCGAGCGTGGGAACGGTCGTCGAGGTCGAGCTGTCGCCGCAACTGGCCGCGCGTTGCGATGGCCCGGTGCTTTGCGCCGACGAGGAGGCGCTGCCGGTTGCCGATGGCGCGCTCGATCTGGTTGTCTCGGCGCTGGCGCTGCAACTCGTCAACGATTTGCCGGGTGCGCTGGTACAAGTGCGGCGGGCGTTGAAGCCCGATGGACTTCTGGTCGCGGCGCTGCTCGGCGGGTCGACGCTGGCGGAACTGCGCGCGGCGTGGCTTGCCGCCGAGACCGAGCTTCATAGCGGCGCGTCGCCACGGGTGTCCCCGTTCGCGGACGTGCGCGATCTGGGCGGGCTGTTGCAACGAGCCGGCTTTGCGCTGCCGGTGGTCGATTCCGAGACGGTGCGGGTCGGCTATCCGACGCCGCTCGCGCTGATGGCCGAGATCAAAGCGATGGGAGCCAGCAACCCCCTGACCGAGCGCAGCCGCCGCCCCGTGACACGCTCGCTCCTGCTCCGTGCCGCGCAAATCTATGCGGAGCGGTCGGCACGCAGCGACGGCAGGGTGGAGGCCACGTTCGAAATCATTACACTGACGGCGTGGGTGCCACACGAGAGCCAGCCGAAACCGCTGCGGCCAGGCAGCGCAACGACGCGCCTGGCCGATGTCCTTCCTCCTCGCCAGCCCACCGACACGACCGACTGATGCGCGTCACGCGCGAATGGGAGCCGACGCGGTTGCGAGGGCTCCCATTTCGATCGTCGACGATCAGCCGCTGACGGCTTTACTTCTTCTTTGCGGCCGGACGAGCCTGAAAAGCCGCCCAACCCGGGCCCTTGATGGCCGGGGCGCGGCTGAGGCACGCTTCGAGCTTGGAGGGGCCCACTTTGGCGCAGGGGCTCGACGGGTTGAGGCCCGTCGCTGCAGCGGCGGCCGGTGCCGGAGCGGCAGCCGTAGCTGCCGGTGCAGCCGCGGCGGCGCCAGCAATCGGCACCGGGCCCTTGATGGCGGGCAGCTTGCGAATGCAGTCGTTACGCTTGTCGCCTTCGACTTTCGAGCAGTCGGTCCACTGTGCGGTCGCGGCAGCGGCTTTCTTCTTGGCTTGGGCGTTGGCCTCCGGGGCAGTCATCATGCCCATGGCCACAACGATCCCGAGCGCCATAACAGCGGTCGTCTTCATATGCTCTCCTCCGGTACCCCAGTTGGCCACAAAGGCAATTGACATCATCTGACGATCTGAACCCGTGATCCCTTTAGCAGAGGTGGAACGGATCTGTCACGAGATCGCCTTTATTCGCCGCAAGTTACGTGCACGCGCGATTGTGCACTGCAACCAGACGGCACCGGGGCGGAGCGCCTGCGGACCCCCATGGTGTCATCGCACAGGCACGGGTTGGATCGGCCGTCATCCCAGCAGATCCCTGAGCCACGGTACGATCGGCTGATCGGCCGGAGGCATGGGATAGTCGGACAGGCGGCTGGCCCTGACCCAGGCGATGCGTTGCCCCTCGCGGGGCTCGACCTCGCCTTCCCAGTTCCGGCATATGAAAAGTGGCATCAAAAGGTGAAACATTTCATAACCATAACTGGCAAAAGTGAATGGCGCGAGGCAGGTCTCGCAAACATCTATAGATAATTCCTCGCGAAGCTCGCGCACCAGCGCCTGTTCCGGGGTCTCTCCCGTGGCCACCTTCCCGCCTGGGAATTCCCACAACCCCGCGAGCGACTTGCCGGCCGGGCGCTCGGCGATGAGGACGCGATTGTCGGGGTCGATGAGCGCGGCGGCGGCCACCAGCAGGATCGTTTTGGTCATGGGCTCCTGGCGTGCGCAATTGTCGCGCCCGGGTCGGCGCCCGCGTCAGCCGACGCTCGGGCATCCGACCGTCGCCGCTGCCAGTGCTCAGCTCCGGTAGTCGGCATTGATCGAGACATAGTCGTGGGTGAGGTCGCAGGTCCAAACGATTGCCGACGCCCGGCCTACCCCGACGTCGATGCGGATCGAGATCTCGCGTTGCTTCATGTAGGCCGCGACCGTCGCTTCGACGTACTCCTGGGCCCGCTCGCCCTCGCGGGCGACGCAATGCGGACCAAACCAGATCGCCAAGCGGTCGCGGCTCGCGGCCTCGCCGGCCTTGCCGACGGCCATCACGACGCGCCCCCAATTCGGGTCCTCGCCGGCGATCGCTGTCTTCAGGATCGGCGAGTTGGCGCAGGCCAAGGCGATGCGTCGCGCCGCCGACCAGGTCTTGGCACCCGAGACCTCGAACGTGACGAACTTCGAAAGACCCTCGCCGTCCTTGGCGACCTGGATCGCGAGGTCGCGCATGGCGTCGTGAAGCGCGGTCGAGAACGATTTGAGCTTGGGGCTTTGGGCGTTGTCCACGCGCCGCTGCCCGCGTTCTGCGGCAGTCCCGGTGGCGAAGGCCAGGCAGGTGTCGCTGGTCGAGGTATCGCCGTCGACCGTCATGCAATTGAAGGTGGTGCGCGCGTGTTCGGTGACGAGAGCCTGCAGCGCAGGCGCAGCGATAGCGGCATCGGTGAAGATGAAGCAGAGCATGGTCGCCATGTCCGGTGCGATCATTCCGGCGCCCTTGCAAAACGCATTGATCGTGACGGGCACGCCGCCGATGTCCGCGGTTCGGGTGACGAGCTTGGGATAGGTGTCCGTCGTCATGATCGCCCGAGCGGCGGCTTCAAAGCGGTCGGCCGCGGCTGATGATGCGAGATCCGCGAGGAGATGTGTGAACTTCGCCGCGGACAGAGGCTCGCCGATGACACCGGTCGAGGCGACAAACACCTCACCCCTGGCACAACCGGCGGCGCTGAGCGCCGACGAGACGGTTGCCGCCACAGCCGCCTTGCCCTTGAGGCCCGTGAACGCATTGGCATTGCCCGAGTTGACGACCAGGATCCTGGCCGAGCCGTACTTCAGGTTGCGACGACACAGAAGGACCGGGGCCGATGCGGTCTTGGAGCGGGTGAACACACCGGCCACCGTGGTGCCGGGGTCCATCACCGCGACCATCAGGTCGGTGCGGCCCTTGTAGCGGATACCTGCCTCGGCGGTGGAAAACCGGACACCGTCGATCGCCGGCAGACGAGGCAGCGACTTGGGAGCGAACGGCGAGATGGCGGTGCTCTTGCCCATGGGCGGGGCCTCCGGCGGCCAAGGGGGGGGCTGGGTGTAGACCGGTCGATGTGGTCGTCTCGACGCGCAGACAGCGTCAAGATTCGTCATCAAACAAATCGGGCCGCCCATTTCAAGCGGCCCGATGGGCAGGTCAAGCGGACTGACGCCGAAGCCGGGCGGCTACGCGCCCGTGCAGCGCCTACTTCTTCTGGCCCTCGGCAGCGCCCTTCGACTTCTCCTGCGCCTCGTTGGCCTCGATCTGCTTTCTGATCTGCTCCTCCAGCGCCTTCTTCTGGGCCGCGGCCTGCTGCTCTTGCTCCTCGACCTGCTTCTTCAGCTCGGCATCCACGTACTCGACCTTGGCCTTTGCACGCAGGTCGCCCGCAACCGTCTGCGCCTTCCGGTAGATCATCGACGCCAGAATGCGGTCCTTGACCTCGTCGAAGGTCGGCAGCTTCTTCTCGCGCCGGTCGTCGAGCCGTATGAGGTGCCAGCCGAACTGGCTCTGCACAGGCTTCGAGACCTCGCCCTTCTTCAAGCCGAAAGCCGCCTCCTCGAACTGGGGCACCATCTGGCCGCGGCTGAAGTAGCCGAGCATTCCTCCGTCGTCCTTGGAGCCCGGATCCTTGGAGTTCTCCTTGGCCAGCGCCGCGAAATCGGCGCCTGTTTTCAGCTTTTCGGCGAGATCCTTGGCCTTCTGCTCGCTGTCGACGAGGATATGACGTGCCTGCACCTCCTCCTCCGGCCTCATGCCCTTGATCTGGTCGTCGTAGAAGGTCTTGGCTGCGCCTTCGCTGATCTGATCCTTCACGTTCTTGTCGAAGTAGGCGTCGCGAAGCGCCCGGCGACGATAATACTGCATCCGCTCGTCGAAGCTGCCGCCGGTGCCAAGCTTCTGCTCCTCGGCTGCATCGGCGAAGATCTGGTTCTCGATCAGGAATTCGACGAGGGCGCGCCGCCGCTGGCCCTCGGGAATGCTGCCCAGGTCGCCGCCGATCTCGCTCTCGGCGCGCTTCAGGTCGGCCTCGCTCAGCGATTTGCCATTGACGGTTGCCACCACCTTGTCGGCAGCGCTCTTGTCCTGAGCCCATGTGGGTGCCGCCGCAGCCACGGCCAACGCCAACGAAACAAGCGCGGCGCGCCGCCCGGAACTGCGGTTGCTACGAGCGTTTGAAGTCACGATCATGATCCCGTGTCTCACCGGCCGCCCTGTGGCGGCAACAAACTGGAACGGTTCCAGAACACAGTTATGGTCTGGACCGCGCTGCTGCATAGACCATAGGCTCGGCAGGTGCCAAGTTAACATTCGGACACGCGCGCTCGACGCCCAGCGGCGGGACTGGCGCGGACATCCATCCGAGCCCTTGGCGCGCGAACATCGCGTTGACAAGCCAGGGTGCCGGTTCTTATCTCTGCCGCGAAACGGCGCGGGTTGGCGAGCCGTGCGGCGCGCTCGATGCTTGGCTTTTCGGTCCGGGGGGGGGGCCGACCGGCCTGGACGCAGCTCGCACGCAGGCAGTGCGTCTTGTGCGCCATCGCTCGCGCCGCCTGACGACACCATGGCGCCAGCTGGCCGTCGCCACTTGGCCCCGCGCGCGGCAACCGCCGATGCGCGGAACCGTCCGTAGCCGACCACGGCGAGTGCTTCTCGCGGCGGCGTGGCGCAATTCTGAGGATCGGAACGAATGCTTTCTCTCGGCGGCCTGGCGTCAAAGATCTTCGGCTCATCGAACGAGCGCAGGATCAAGGTCTACCGGCCGAAAGTCGAGGCCATCAATGCAATGGAAGGCGAGATTTCCGCTCTCTCCGACGCCGACCTCAGGGCCAAGACCGACGAGTTCCGTCGTGCGATTGCGGACGGTGCAAAGGTCGATGCCCTCCTGGTGCCGGCATTCGCGGTTGTGCGCGAAGCGGCGAAGCGAACCCTCGGCCAGCGCCATTTCGACGTCCAGCTCATGGGCGGCATGGTCCTGCACGAGGGCAATATCGCCGAGATGAGGACCGGCGAAGGCAAGACGCTGGTGGCCACGCTCCCTGTTTATCTCAATGCGTTGACCGGAAACGGCGTGCACGTCGTTACCGTCAACGACTACCTCGCCAAGCGCGACGCCGAGTGGATGGGACAAGTTTACCGGTTCCTCGGGCTCACTGTCGGCTGCATCGTCCACGACCTCGACGACGCACTGCGCCAGGAGCAGTATGCCTGCGACGTCACGTACGGCACCAACAACGAGCTTGGCTTCGATTACCTGCGCGACAACATGAAGATGCGCAAGGACGAGATGGTGCAGCGGGGCCATTCGTTCGCCATCGTCGACGAGGTGGATTCGATCCTGGTCGACGAGGCGCGCACGCCGCTCATCATCTCGGGCCCGGTGGAGGATCGCGCCGAGCTCTACAACGCCGTCGACGCCCTGATGGCCAAGCATCTCGAGGCAGACGATTTCGAGCTCGACGAGAAGCAGCGGCAGGTGGCTCTGACCGATGCCGGCAATGAGAAGTTCGAGCAGCTGCTCGAGGCGGCGGGCGTCATGAAGGGCTCGCTCTACGACATCGAGAACGTGACGATCGTCCATCACGTCAATCAGGCGCTGAAGGCACACAAGCTCTTCCAGCGCGACAAGGACTACATCGTCAAGGCAGGCCAGGTCGTCATCATCGACGAGTTCACGGGCCGCATGATGCCGGGCCGGCGGTATTCGGAGGGTCTGCACCAGGCGCTGGAGGCCAAGGAGCACGTCGACATCCAGCCCGAGAACCAGACGCTGGCCTCGATCACCTTCCAGAACTACTTCCGCCTCTACGACAAGCTCGGCGGCATGACCGGCACGGCCATGACCGAGGCCAGCGAGTTCATGGACATCTACGGCCTCGAGGTGGTCGACATCCCGACCAACCTGCCCGTCTCGCGCATCGACGAGGACGACGAGATCTACCGGACCCAGAAGGAGAAGTACGCGGCGATCGTGACCACGATGGCCGACTGCTACCGGCGCGGCCAGCCCGCACTCGTCGGCACGACGTCGATCGAGAAGTCCGAGCAGCTCTCCGAGCTTCTCAAGAACCGCGACTATCTGGTCGAGCTCGGACGCAAGCTGAAGGCCCAGGCGGCGGGCTTGAAGAACAGCCGCGACGCCGAGCTCAAGGCCTACATGGAGGACATCGGCGGCTATCTCGAGGGCCTCGGGTCCGCCAGGTCGGGGAGCAACACGGCACCAGTTCCGCATCAGGTTTTGAACGCTCGTTTCCACGAGCAGGAAGCCTCGATCGTAGCGCAGGCGGGCGTTCCGGGCGCGATCACGATCGCGACCAACATGGCCGGCCGCGGCACCGACATCCAGCTCGGCGGCAACGTTGAGTTCCGCGTTCGCGACTGGGTGAAGGGTGAGGTGGAGGCCGGCCGGACGCCGGACGAAGCCGAGATCGCCCGCCAGCGTGCCGCGATCGCGGCGGACGTCGCCGAGAAGAAGAAGATGGCACTCGACGCAGGCGGTCTCTACGTCATCGGCACCGAGCGTCACGAGAGCCGCCGCATCGACAACCAGCTTCGCGGCCGCTCGGGCCGGCAGGGCGATCCCGGCCGGTCGAAGTTCTATCTCGCGATCGACGACGACCTGATGCGCATCTTCGGCTCCGACCGCATGGACAGCGTACTGCAGACGCTGGGCCTCAAGGAGGGCGAGGCGATCGTGCATCCGTGGATGAACAAGTCGCTCGAGATGGCGCAGAAGAAGGTCGAGCAGCGCAATTTCGACATCCGCAAGCAGATCCTGAAGTACGACGACGTGATGAACGACCAGCGCAAGGTCATCTTCGACCAGCGCATCGACATCATGGCCGAGGAGGACGTGTCGGAGGTGGTGAAGGACCTCCGTCATCAGGTCGTCCGCGAGCTCGTCACACGCCACATCCCCGAGAAGGCCTACGCCGAGCAGTGGGACACCGCCGGTCTCAAGACCCAGATCGAGAGCGTGTTTGGCCTCGACCTGCCCGTCGACGCCTGGGCGTCGGAGGAAGGCATAGCGGACCAGGAGATCCTCGAGCGGTTGCTGGCGGCGGTCGACGAGAAAGCAGCCGGCAAGGTGGCCGACCTCGGACCCGATCTCTATCGTCAGATCGAGAAGATGGTGCTCCTGCAGACCCTCGATCATCTATGGCGCGAGCATATCGTGACGCTCGAGCACCTGCGCCAGGTCATCGGCTTCCGCGCCTATGGCCAGCGGGATCCGCTGAACGAGTACAAGTCCGAGGCGTTCGTTCTGTTCGAGGCCATGCTGGCCAAGCTGCGCGAGGCGACGACCGGGCAGCTCATGCATGTCGAGCTGGCACCGCCCGAGGAGCAGCCGGCGCTCCAGCCGGTGGAGCTGCCGCCGATGGAGGCCCATCACATCGATGCCACGACCGGTATCGACGAGTTCGCGGCACCCGAGGAGATCCCGCCCGAGATCGCCCGCGAGCTGGCCATGGTCGACGCGGCCATCGCAGGCGGGATGCGCGGGGTGCGCAGTGCCGAACCGGAGCGCCGTGCACCCGTGCAAACCCGCAAGAGCGCTGGCGGGATCGATGCTGCCGATCCAACGACATGGGGCAAAGTCGCGCGCAACGCAGCCTGCCCATGCGGCTCGGGGAAGAAGTATAAGCACTGCCACGGCAAGTACGACTAGAGCGACACCAAAGGGCGATAACCGGGGGAGCACGCGGCGCGGATGGCCAACGGGGGCACAAGCTGAGCGTGCGAATTCTTGGTATCGTCGCCTCGACGCACGATAGCGGACTGGCCATTCTCGACGATGGCCGGCCAGAGATCGTCATCGAGGAGGAGCGGCTCAACCGGGTCAAGAAGACCCTCGCTTTTCCGAAGCATGCCGCACGCGCCGCGCTGGGCGAGCGTGCGGAAGGGCTGCGGCGCATCGATTGCATTGCGCTGCCCTGGGACCAGGGAATGCTTGCTGCGACGGCGTTAAAGGCGCTGACTGCCGGCTTTCCCCGCAGCCTGACGCTCCTGGCGCGCCAGGCGCACACGCCGCAGAAGAACGAGATCGTAATGCTGCGGCAGGTGATCCGCCGCAAGTTCCGCCATCACTTCGGGGCCGGCGAGCTGCCGCCCATCGTCAACGTCGGACACCACAACAGCCACGCCGCGACGTTCTTCGTCTCGCCTTTCGACCAGGCGGCTGTGCTGGTAATGGACGGCTACGGCGACGACGCGGCAACCAGCATCTACCTCGGCAACGGCAACCGGCTGGAGCGGCGATGGCGGTCGTCGTTTTTCAACTCGATCGGCATGGTCTATACGCTCGTCACCGAGTATCTCGGTTTCGCCGGCTTCTCGGACGAGGGCAAGGTGATGGCGCTGGCCGCCTTCGGCGACGACACCTATGCGCACCGCTTCAAGGACTGCATCACGCTCGGCCCCGACGGCACGTACGCCGTGAACATGGCGTACTTCAGCTTCGATCTCTACGGCGAGCTGCGCCCGTTCAAACAGAAATTCTACGACACTTTCGGGCCACCGAGGCGACCGGGAGAGCCGCTCAACGATCGCCATCGGGCGATCGCGTTCGCTCTGCAGAAGACCACCGAGGAGACGATCCTCCATATCGTTCGCCAGATCGCGAAGGCGCATGGGCTGAAGCGGCTGGTACTTTCGGGCGGCGTGGCACTCAACTGCGTCGCCAACGCGCGCATTCTGGAATTGACCGACATCGAGCGCATCTGGGTGCCGCCGTGCGCCTCCGATACCGGGGCGCCGCTCGGCGCGGCGTTGTGGCACCATCATCAGACACTTGGTCACGCGCGGTGCTTCGAGCTCGAGCATCCTTTCTATGGGCTCTCGTACACCGACGCGGAAATAGAGGACGCTTTGAGGGCTGCAGGGCTCGCATTCGAGCGGCTTTCCGAGGCTTCGCTTCATAAGCGGACGGCGGTCGCGCTGGCCGAGGGCAATATCGTCGGATGGTTCCAGGGCCGCTTCGAGATGGGGCCCCGCGCGCTCGGCAACCGGTCCATCCTGGCCGATCCGCGAGACGCGCGGATGCGCGACGTCATCAATGCCAAGATCAAGCACCGCGAGAGCTTCCGCCCGTTTGCGCCAGCCGTGCTGATCGAGAGGGCGGCCGAGTTCTTTTTCATCGACCAGCCCGACCCGTTCATGACGATCGCGCCGTGCATCCGGCCGGAGAAGGCCGGCATGATACCGGCGGCAGTGCACGCGGACGGCACAGGCCGTATTCAGACCGTCGCGCGCAGCGCCAACCCGCGCTATTACGGCGTCATCGAAGCGTTCGGAGCGCTGACCGGCGTGCCGGTTCTGCTCAACACGAGCTTCAACTGCCAGGAGCCCATCGTCTCGTCTCCGGCCGAAGCGATTTCCTGCTTCCTGCGCACGGAAATGGATGTGCTCGTCCTCGGCGACTACTACGTCACCGATCGCAATGCGTCGGCGGTGGAGCGAGCGCGCGCATCATTCGCCAGCGGCATGCGGGCGTCGCGTGTCTGAGCGAAGTCGGCGCGATCCGCCACGTCACGGCGTGCCTCAGTGAGCGCTGCCGCCGGTCGGCTGCGATGCGGGCGGGTCCGCCGATGTGGTCCGCGCCGGGCCATGGCTGTCGCTGCCGTGTCCGGCGATGCGATCGGACAGCGCCAACAGTACGCTCGAGACGACGAACACCACGTGCACCACGACCAGCCAGAAGATCTCGCGCTCGGATACCTTGTCGATCGCCATGAACTTCTTGAGGAGCTGGATCGCGGAAATGGCGACAATCGATGACAGCAGCTTGAGCTTGAGGGCGCTGAAGTCGATCGTGCCCATCCATTCCGGCCAATCGCGATGGCCGCTGTGGTCGATCTTGGACACGAAGTTTTCGTAGCCCGAGAAGATCACGATGATGAGTAGCGATCCGGTCAGCGCCAGATCGACCAGCGCCAGGACCCCGAGGATCACCTCGCTCTCGGTCGAGGTGAAGGCGTGCAGAACGAGATGAAAAAGCTCGGCCATGAACTTGACGAGCAGGACCACGATCGACAGAGCGAGGCCGATATAGAACGGGGCGAGCAGCCAGCGGCTGGCGAAGATTGCCTTCTCGCCGTAGTGCTCGAGCTTGCTCCAGGCGTCTCTCGGTTCGTTCATGGCGCGGCGATATCCTCAGGGGGGCAAGTGAAACATAGCGGCAGCGACGGGAGCTGGCGCGTCGAGACCGCGATCCATCCCTTTGAAAGGCATGAGACTCTATCGCATGCGCCGCGCCGGAACCGCAAGCTGCACCCGATGCTGGCGGACGGGTCCAGCGGGCATGGTCAGTCGACGGGGCCAGACAGACCCGACAGATCCTGTCGGCGCTCGCGCGCTCGGGATCGATCGCCCATGGCGTGGCCGGTTGCCTCAGCGGTGAACGCGCCGCGAGCTCGCGGTCTTGATCCGGGCCGACGACCGCACCTCGGCTAGAGCGACGTGGCGGCGGCAGCTAGCGCGTCTCAGAGAACACCTGGGAGTGGAAATCCTCGCCAGCGTCTCCGCTGTCGCCCCCGCTCCCACCAGACGCGGTCGCTGCTCGTTTCCGCGGCCTCTGGGGACCTCTAGACTTCTCCTCTGGCTCGGGCTTAGCGTTGCGAGCACCTGTTGCCAGAGCAACGGCTGGAGTGAGGCATCCTGGTAGTACGGCTCCAAAGTCTCGATCGCGGCCGCTGTCGCGCCGCACACGGCTAAAGGGGTGCCGTCGGCCCCCTCCCCGGGGGCCGTCGCCTCGGCGAACTCATAGCGTCCGTTGCACACGTTGACCCGCGGCGCGCGCCGCGTTCGCTCGAAGGCGTCGTGCCCGTCCTTGAGGTTGAGCCAGAACTCCGACCAGGGGCTGTCGGTGTGCTTTGCAAGGTTCTCAGCCGTCATCCGGAAGGGAAACACATGCACCGGCACGTGCTCTTGGCCCTGCTGAATCGCAGCCTCCGTCAGATTGTAGATTTCCTCGATCACGGCGTTCGTCATGGCGAAGCAACCGACCGAGGAGCAGGCGCCATGCACCAGAATGTAGGAGCCGCTGCGCGCCTGGCTCTTGTCGAAAGCGTTCGGGAATCCGAGGTTGAGCGAGCGCGGATGGCGGCCGATGCGGTGCAGCTGGCGACGGGTGACAGTATAGAAGCCTTCCGGCGTCTGCTTGTCGCCCTCGCGCAGCTTGGGCCCGAGTGTGCCGGACCAGTGGCACACGGGATAGACCGCGAACAGCTCGAACCGGTCACCCTTCCTCAACCACAGTTCCAACTCGGACTGCGCCTTGAAGATACGGATCAGGACCGGGGCGCCTTGCTTGACGCCGAATGCGGCGAGGCGCTCGTCGAACCGCGACAAATCGGGCGTGTTGGGTAGCGGAAGGCTGCCCTCGGCGAACTTCCGCTGCCGCTCGACGCGGTCGGACGCGACGTCGCGGAGCTCGATGGTCACGGCGCGGGCGGTGGTGGGCAGCGCCACGATGCCGGCCGGCACAACGACCAGTGACGCCAATGTCAGGCTTGCCCATACTCGGCGCCGCCGCGCCGGACACTGCGGGCCAAACGGTCGCTTCGACGACCGGTCCGACGGCACCTCTCGCAACGACTTGTGCCAGATCGTCATGCGCGAAGGTGCCTCCTGTAGCGACGCTCGCGAGCTAAACCGCGTGGCCGCGGGAGCACCCCCGCCGCCACGATGGAGTGTGTACCATACCCATGTGGCACGTCCATCGTCGGCGCCAGATTGATGGCAGGCGAATTGGCTTGGATCGCCGGATATGCAACGCACTATGGCAAAGCCGCCTCGCCATAATCCTCGTCGGTCGAGGCTCGTTATTGATTGAAGCCCAGGGTCGGGCCCCGGCTCGGCGCGTCGATTGCTCCTGGGGGCACTCCCTGCGCGCTGCCGATCAGCCCGGACATGGACTGCAACGACAGGCCCTGTCCCACAGGCGCGGCGGCGATTGCCGTCCGTATCTTAGGGCCGGGCACCACGATTCGCTCGTTGGCGATCTGCTGCTCGTTCGGCTTCGGCACGAATGGCTCGAGCATAGGCCGCTCGAAGGGCGGACAGTAGCCCGTGGGTTCAGGTCGCGACTGTGGCAGCTTTACGTTGACGACATAGCGACGCTCGCAGACGGCGACTTGGGGTGGTAGACGGTGTGTCTCGAAGTGATCGTAGCCCTGCTTCAGCGTCTGCCAGAACGGATACCACTTGTTGTTCTTGTGGCGATCTAGATTAGCCTCGGTCATTCGGAACGGGAAGGCATGCACCTCGAAGGCCGACTGGCCGCCCTTGAAGCTCTCGCGAGCGAGCGCATAGATCTCCTCGATCAGCGCGTCCGTCATCGCGTAGCATCCGGCAGAGCGGCATTTGCCGTGTACCATCAGGAAGTCGCCGGTGCGGCCGTGGGCCCGGTCGTAGCTGTTGGGGTAGCCAAGGTTGAACGCCAGATAGAATTGCGAGCTGGGGTTCATCTGGTGGGCGGTAACGGTATAGAAGCCCTCAGGCGCCTGCTTGTCGCCCTGCTGGATCTTCGGACCGAGCTCGCCCGACCAGTTGCAGATCGGATATGTCTTGAAGTGGTAGAAGCGGCCGTCGTCGCGCTGCTTCCAGACCTCGAGCTCTGACTCTTCTTTAAAGATCCTCACAAACATCGGGGCACCAGGCTCGATGCCCTTTTTGCCGAGCATCATAAGCGCGTCCTTCGAGAGCGGCTGCTCTGCTGGAGGAAGCGTAGGTGCGTTGGAGCATGCGCCGAGCGCAGCAATGGCAAGCACCGCGGCGATGCCGGCGATGCGTCTCGAGATCGACACGTTGGTCCGCCCCAGGATGATCAACCCCATACACCGTGCCCCTGGCACACGCTGGTTACCATCCGCTCGCGGCGGTTAAGGAGTCCTTAACGCACCGAAGCCATTGATAGAACTAGTCGCGTGCGACTCAAAGTCAAGGCCAGCATAGCCTGGAATGGGGCGTGGTGAGGGCACCGCGACACAGTGCGCCAGCGACGGCCGTTGCGCCGGATGGCCGCCATGCGCTGGGACCGAGCGCGGGGCTGCAACCCGGGACTGCATCTACCCCACATGCTAAAGGCTGCGCCCGATCTTGAGGAAGCGGTCATGGCGCTGGGCGCGGATCTCGTCCGGCGTCTTGCCGTCGAACTCGGCGATGGCCTTGGCAATGGCGTCGCCCGCCGCGCGGATGACGCGGGCCCGGTCGCGGTGGGCGCCCCCGACCGGCTCCGAGATCACGGTGTCGATGACGCCGAGACCGGCGAGATCCTGAGCGGTGATCTTCATGGCCGTGGCCGCCTCCTCTTTTTTGGCGGCGTCGCGCCAGATGATGGAGGCCGCGCCCTCGGGGGAGATCACCGAATAGATCGCGTGCTCGAGCATCAGGATGCGATTGGCGCTGGCGATTGCGACGGCGCCGCCCGAGCCTCCTTCGCCGATAATGACGGCGATGAGCGGCACGCCGAGTGCGAGGCAGCAGTCGGTGGAGCGGGCGATGGCCTCCGCCTGGCCGCGTTCCTCGGCGCCGATCCCCGGGTAGGCACCGGCCGTGTCCACGAGCGTGACGACGGGAAGGGAGAATTTGTCGGCCATCTCCATCAACCGCACGGCTTTGCGATAGCCCTCGGGCATCGCCATGCCGAAGTTGTGCCTGAGCCGGCTTTCGGTGTCGGAGCCCTTCTCGTTGCCGATGACCACCACGGACCGGCCGCGGAACCGGCCGATTCCGCCGATGATCGCCGCGTCCTCGGCGTAGTAGCGGTCGCCGGCGAGCGGCGTGAAGCCTTCAACCAGCGCCGAGATGTAGTCGAGCGCGTGCGGACGGTCGCTGTGCCGGGCGACCAGTGTTTTCTGCCACGGCGTCAGCTTGCCGTAGGTCTCGACGAGAGCCGCCTCGGCCTTCTGCTGGAGCTTTTTGATTTCGTCGGCGATCGAGACGGCGTTGTCCGCGTCCTCGAGGGCGCGCAGCTCGGCCACCTTGCTTTCGAGCTCGGCGACCGGCTTCTCGAAGTCGAGATAGGTGCGGGGGGCTTGCTGGCGTTCCAAGGGCTCGTCTTTCGCGGCGGAAGCGCCCCGGCACCTGATGAGGGCGTGCACGGCGCTGAAATATCGGATCCGGCGCGACATTTACCGTCGCCGCCCCCCGTGTCAAGAACGCGAAGCATGGGCCTGATCGGCGTTCAGCATGGCCTAGCGGTGTGAGCCGTTGTGCACGTAACCAGGCAGGCCACGGGCCTCCGGACATCGCGAAAGCTTCAGTGCCCGCGCCACGGCCCGCTCGTAGTCGCGCCGCAGCGTTCGCTCGGACAGGTGCGCACGGAAGAACTCCGCCCATCGAAACTCCGCGAACGGGACGGGTGACTTCGCGAAGCCGCCGGCCTCGCGCACTGACCAGGCGAGGTCGCGGAACGGGTCCTCGCGCAGTGCGTGAAGTGCACCCGGCAGGCGGCTCGGCCTTACTCGGCGGCCTTCCTCGTCGAACGGGTAGAGGCGCCCGCTGGCTTCCATGCGCCGCCAGAACTGGGCTTTGGGAAGCCGCGACAGATCGTCGATGATGCTTACATAGGCCTTCTCGACCTCGGCTTGCCACAGGGCAAGACCGAGGTGGTGCGAATCGATCATGTAGAGCGCACCCTCCGGCCCGACGACCGAAGGGATGGGCCGCGCGCCGAGAAAACGCTCGATTTGCTTTGAGCGCCCGGCGCGGCGCTCGACCTTCCGGCGTTTCCAGGCCACGGCCCGCATGCCGACCGCGACCTGGGTCGGATGGAGCACCTCTAGCGGGACCAGCACCGGCTTGGCGGATTTACCATCCCGCGGGAGACTGTTGGCCGTTGCGTGTGCGCCGTATGACCTTGCGACATGAGCGCCCTGCGGGACGCGTCCGTCTCGGCAGTGTGCGCGGCCTGACGGCCAAGGGTTGGAGCCGGCGGCTAGATCGAGGGTGGTGGCAGGCACGGGGAGCGTATCTCGACTTCTGTGTGACAGCTTGATGACACCCAGAGGCTTGCCCCTACGTGGTTAAAGGCGGGTTAATCTCCGCTATCCCGGCCCCCGGAGCCGGGTCCGTCGCCGCCCGCGGCGAGCGGGTGATGATCGCTGACCACCCTCTTCAGCCGCTCCTCGAGCACATGTGTGTAAATCTCGGTCGTCGCGATGTCGGCATGGCCGAGCAACTGCTGGACGGCGCGGAGATCGGCGCCGCGATCGAGCAGATGGCTTGCGAAAGCGTGGCGCAGTACGTGCGGGCTCACTCGCGACGCATCGAGGCCAGCCTCGTCGGCAACTGCTTTGAGATCGACGGCAAAGCCCTGGCGCGTCAGATGGCCGGTCTCGCTTCTCGCCGGGAACAGCCAGGGTGCGCGAGCGGCCGGCGCCATGCCGTCCTCTGGCTCGCCCTCGCGCAGGGCAAGGTAGGCGTCGAGTGCCGCTCGGGCCGAGGCATTGAGCGGGACCAGACGCTCACGGCCACCTTTGCCGCGGATTGTCAACACCCGGTCGTCGCCGTCGAGCACCGAAACCGGCAGGGAGACCAACTCTGAGACGCGCATGCCCGTGGCGTAGAGCAACTCAATCAGGCAGTGGAGCCTCAGCGCGCCGCGCCTCTCGGCACCCCGGGTGGCCAGCACGCGCTGACGCGCCGCCTCGATCAGCCGGTCGACCTCGTCCACCGACAGCGTGCGCGGCAGCGCACGCCGCGATTTCGGTCCCTGCAGACGCGCGGTCGGATCGTCGCCAATCTGCCCCTCGGCGGCGAGGAACTTATAAAGTTGGCGGATGGCGGACAGTCGCCGCGCGCGGGACGCGGGCGAAAGACCCTGACCCGCCAACGCACCGAGGTAGGCCTCGATGTCGCTGGTGCGGGCGTCGGCTATCGACCGGCCCCCTCGTTCGAGTGCGGACCGGAAATCGTCGAGATCGCGACGGTAGGCATCGAGCGTGTTGCGGGCGGCACCCCGCTCGGCGGCCAGCATCTCGAGGAACGTACCGACAGGGTCACGCAGCGGCTCGGCCTCGGTATGCTCCGTCATGTCTGACGCTCCCCGCATACAGCATTGCAACGAGCCGGATGGGGCCCGTCAGTTCGTGACCGAGCGCGGCCAAGCGGCAAAAAGCGCCTCGAACCCCATGCGCCGTGCGTCGCTGTCAAGACCGGCGCGGCGTAGCGCGCGGATCGAATCGCCGAGCGCGATCATATGTGCCCCTTCGGCTCCGTCGGGGCCAAGAGCCCTCATGGCCACGAGCACGGTGTGGCCGAACTCCTTTCGCTTCGATGCCTCGAGCAGCTCCGACAGTACGCCCGTCTCGGGCAGATGCCCGGTCGACGGTTGCGGCGTCCGGCTGGCGGTCTCCCACAGCGGGATCGGCACGTCGAACTCGAGTGCGTCGAGAACCGTCGCCAGGCGATGTAACAGATCGGTGCCGAGGCGGCCGCGCACGGCCATGCTCTCGACCGCGGCGAGGCTCGCGCCCCGCTGCCGATCCGCGCGCGGATCGGCAATCTCGGCCAGCGCGAGCCAATGATCAAGCGGACCCGGGCCACCGCCCGCCACGGCGCGGTCGGTATTGCGCGCAAGCTCGACCCAGGGCCTCACCGTGTCGAAGCGGCCGGCTGCGAGCGCGGTCTCGATGGCCGTCTCGGCAAACCAGCCGATCTCCGCTACGGGGGAGACCGCCGCGGCGGCGGGCTCGGCGATCTCGAGTGCGGCGAGATAAAGGCCCCCGCGCCGCGCGTCGTCGAGGAAAGCGCGGATCAGGCGGACCTTGCGCAGCGGCGTCCGCTCGTTCTCTGCTGCCTTGAGCAGCTGGGCGCGACGTGCGGGTGTATCGGCACGCGGGGTCGTCTCGGTGCCGGCTGCCAGCAGCGTGTCGGCGCCATCGGTTGTGGGATGGGCGCGATAGATCCTGGCGAGGTCCGACGGTGAGAGCGCATTGCGCCGTGTGGCCGTCTCGGCGGCTGCAAGTCGCAGCTCTAGCGAGGTTCGCTCGTCGAGCGCGAGCGCAGCGGCGACCGCTGCGGATCCCTTTTCCGTGATCATCCTTGCGTCGACCGTTCCGGCCAGTTCGGCGATCCTCAGATCGAGCGACGACAAGCGCAGCGCCGCCCCGAACTCGGGCTTGCCGCCCGAGGCGAGCGCGTCGAGCGCCGACAGTGTCGTCGCGTGGCTCTGCTCCGCCCCGATTTCCCGTGCCAATGTGGCGGCAAGCCCCGCTGCCGCGGCGTTTCCGGCGGCCGCGCTGCAGTAGCCCCCGATGAGGATGGCATCGAGCTTTAGATGCTTTGGCAGCGTGGTCGCGCCGGTCACCGAGCGCGCCGCCTCGCAGGCTGTCTCGCGGCGTCCGAGCGCGATCTCGGTGCGCGCGGTCAACACGGCGGCGAGCGGCTCGTTGGCGCCGCCGGGGAGCTTGGCCACCACAGCGCCCGCTTCGGTGGCGAGCCCCGAGCGCAGCAGCGCCTCGGCGCGAAGCGCGTCGAAGGCGACATGGCCGGCCGCGCCGCCCGCGGGTGGCGTGACGTCGGCAGTCACAAGGCGCCGCCAGAGGCTGGCGAGAGCGGGCGAGCGAGGCGGAATCTCGAGCGAAGCGATCAGCCGCTCGACGCCTGCGACGTCGAGGCCCCGCCAAAGCTCGTAGGGCAGTCCCGAACCGTCTCCTGCGACGACCGGCGCCAGCTCGACGGTCTCTACGGCGCGGCTCTTCTCGTCGAGCGGCGGCAGCGGTGAAACGTCAACCGATCTCGACGGTAACCGCGCGCCACTCGGGAGCGTGTCACCGGGCGTGGCGCCGCCTGCCGCGTCGCCGCGCCGCCGTGCCGCGTCGACGGCAGGACCCGACATGGGCGCCAGGAAAGGGCGCTGGTCCTGCGCCGCCGGGGGGGACACCGGTGGCTGCGCGTCGCGGCCTCGGGGTGCGCGACGCAGCTCGGGCTCGGGGAACGGCGTCCAGTTGTCGTCGGCCAGCGCACCGCCTGCGACGGCGGCAAGGGCAGCGGCGCACGCCGCCGCTGACCACCGCCAATGGCCGGCGCACAGTGTCCGCCTCTGGAATCGCCGCGCGGCTCGAGGGACTATCGTCATTGTTTCCGGATCTTGACGCCAGGCACCGGTCGCGACACCTCGGTCGGCTCGGGCTCGAAGTAGATGGCCAGCACATAGAGACCGCCGGCAACCATTCCCCCAAGCAGAGAGAGCATGAACAAGAAGCGAAAAAGGCTCGGCATGGAGTGTCACCTGCGACCTGCCGTTGTGTCCCGGTGCAACTTGGCACCATTATGGCCCGGGATCAGCCTGCAAAACGTGCGCCTCGGTACGGTGCCGTGGTCGCGGCAGGGACCGAAGCAGGCAAGGGATTGAAACGTCAGCGGAACCATGCGACTTCGACAGCCCCGATGCTGCGGTGTTGGCACCGGTCACGCGGCACGAGCACCCGCCCCTCGGACCGGCACTGAGTTCGGTACGGGTGGGGTCGAGAACCCATTTGAATGGAGATAGTCGATTCGGGTCATCGCCGCAGGCGAGAACCCCTACCCGGCGGCAGCATGTCATGACACAGAACGAGCCAACGGTCGCGGAACGCCTCAAGGCCGCTCTCGGAGATCGGGCACTTGTGATGGTGGGCCTCATGGGCTGCGGGAAGTCCTCGGTCGGCAAGCGCCTCGCCTCCCGGCTCGCCATCCCGTTCGTGGACGCCGACGACGAGATCGTGCGAGCGGCGGGCAAGAGCATCAACGAGATCTTCGCCGAGCACGGCGAGACTTATTTTCGCGACGGAGAGCGCCGCGTGATAGCGCGCCTCTTGGCGGCGGGGCCGCAAATTCTTGCCACGGGCGGCGGCGCCTTCATGAACGACGAGACGCGTGCCGCAATCCGCGAGCGCGGCATCTCGATCTGGCTGCGCGCCGAGCTGCCGGTGCTGATGCGGCGGGTCGCGAAGCGCGATACGCGACCACTGCTCAAGACCGGCGATCCCGAGGCGGTGATGCGCAGCCTCATGGCGACACGCTATCCGGTCTATGCGGAGGCCGATATCACGGTCGAAAGTCGCGATGTGCCGCACGACGTAATCGTCGGCGAGATCGTGGAGGCGCTGGCGTCGCGCCTTGCGCTTGTCAGTCCTGTCGCCAGTCCTCATGCCGTTTGATTGCAAGTGCGAGCATCATTCGATCTCCAATCTCCAGCCGATGCCCCGAGCGAGACAAGCCATGCAGAATGTCGCCGATGCCACGATCGCGCCCCAACAGGGTCATGGCGTGCGCCAGGTCGCGGTCGCGCTGCCCGGTCGCGCCTATGAGGTCTTGATCGGACCGGGCCTCATCGAGCGCGCCGGCAGCGAGATCGCAGCGCGGCTTGGCGCGGCACGGTCGGTGATCGTCACGGACCACAACGTCGCCCGCCATCATCTGGCCCGGCTCGAGGCAAGCTTTGCGCCGGGAGGCCGGCTGCGCGGCTCGATCGTGTTGCCGGCGGGCGAGGCTACAAAGTGCTTCCGCGAGCTTGCGCCATTGGTCGAGCGACTGCTCGAGACGGGGCTCGAGCGCGGTGATCTGGTGGTGGCGTTCGGCGGCGGCGTCATGGGGGATCTCGCAGGTTTTGCGGCCTCGATCGTGCGTCGCGGCGTGCGTTTCGTGCAGATCCCGACGTCGCTGCTGGCGCAGGTCGACAGCTCGGTCGGCGGCAAGACCGGGATCAACACGCCCCAGGGCAAGAACCTCGTCGGAACGTTCCACCAGCCGAGCCTGGTGCTCGCCGATACGGACGTGCTGGCGACGCTCCCCATGCGGGAGATGCGTGCCGGTTATGCCGAGGTCGCGAAGTACGGGCTCCTCGGCGACGCAGCGTTCTTCGGTTGGCTCGAGCAGAACCACGCCTCCGTGCTCGCTCTCGATCCGGTGCCGCTGGCCGACGCCGTGGAGACGAGCGTCAAGGCCAAGGCGGCGATCGTCGTCCGCGACGAGCACGAGACAGGGGACAGGGCGCTGCTCAATCTCGGCCACACGTTCGGCCATGCCCTCGAGGCGTGGACCGGGTACTCCGACCGTCTGCTGCATGGCGAGGGCGTGGCGATCGGCATGTGCCTGGCATTCCGCTTTTCCGAGGAGCTGGGGCACTGCCCCGCGGGCACGGCGGCGAGGGTCGAGCGGCATCTCGCAGCGGCTGGACTGCCGACGCGCATCGGCGCGATCCCGGGCGCGCGTGCGGACGCGTGCCACCTGGTCAGCCTGATGGCCCAAGACAAGAAGGTCCGCGACGGCCGGTTGGCATTCATTCTGGTTCGCGGCATCGGCGCGGCATTCGTGTCGCGCGATATCGAAGGACCCGCGGTCGAGTCGTTCCTGGCCCGCGAGATCGCCGCCGGCTGAGTGACTTTTTGGTGCCGGGCGCGACTGGCGCAGGCCGCGACGTGTGTCGACGTGCCGCCCTGGCCAGGGGCGCTCGCGGCGTCGTCGTTCGGGTGCCCGTAGCGTCGCTCCCTCTTGGCGCTCCATGCACGGCGCCGCGCGAGCGGGTATAAGGGACGAGGCGCGCTCGAGCTTCTTGCTCGGCATCTGGGCCCGGCATTTGGCTCGGATGTTGATCCACATCGACGCCCAGTTTTCAACGAGACCACCACCCTGATCCCGGACCTCGCCTCGCCATGACCCTCGACATCGGCCTGACCTTCGCGGCGGTGCTTTGCCTGCTGATCGCATCGGCGTTTTTCTCCGGCGCCGAGACGGCGCTCACCGCGGTCTCGAAGGCGCGCATGCACGCGCTGGAGCTCGAGGGCGACGAGCGCGCACGCCGCGTCAACAGGCTGCTCGCAAAACCGCACCGGATCATCGGCACGGTGCTGCTCGGCAACAACCTGGTCAATATTCTGGCGTCCGCCCTCGCCACCGGTCTGCTGATCCGGCTGTTCGGCGACGTCGGCGTCGCCTACGCTACCATCGCCATGACGGCGCTCATCGTGATCTTCTCCGAGGTGCTGCCCAAGACCTACGCCATCGCGTTCCCCGATCGCGTCGCGCTGGCTGTGGCGCCGGCGATGAAGACGGTCATCGCTGTGCTGCGCCCGGTCACGCTGGCGCTCGAGCTCATAACGCGGCTGTTGCTGAGACTGACCCCGAGCCGCCGCGACGACGAAGCCAACATCCTCGAGGCCCATGACGAAATACGCGGCACGATCGAGCTGCAGACCAAGGAGGGAGCCGTCGCGCGTCACGATGCCGACATGCTCGGCGGCGTGCTCGACCTCGGCGATCTGCATGTGGCCGACATCATGGTCCACCGCACCAAGATGGAAACCGTCGATGCCGACGATCCGCCGGGCAAGATCGTCGATGCGCTGCTCAAGACACAGTACACGCGCATGCCGATCTGGCGCGAGGAGCCGGAAAACATCGTCGGCATCTTGCATACGAAGGACATGCTTTCGGCGCTGGGCCGCGCCGGCTGGGACGTTTCCCGGCTCGACATCATGGCGTGCGCAGCCGAGCCGTGGTTCGTGCCCGACACCACGAGCCTCAAGGCGCAACTGAACCAGTTCCTCAAGCAGAAGCAGCAGATGGCGCTCGTCGTCGACGAGTACGGCGAGGTTCAGGGCCTCATCACGCTCGAGGACATCCTCGAGGAGATCGTCGGCCAGATAGCCGACGAGCACGACACGAACGAGACGTCGATCCGGCCCCAGGCCGACGGTACGGTCAACGTCGACGGCACGGTTGCGATCCGCGACCTCAACCGTCAGATGGGCTGGACGCTGCCCGACGAGGAGGCGACGACCATCGCCGGTCTCGTCATCCACGAGGCGCAGTCGATACCCGAGCCCGGTCAGACGTTCACCTTCCACGGCTATCGTTTCGAGATCCTGCGTCGGGCACGCAACAAGATCACGGCGCTCCGCATGAAACCGATCGAGACCGCGCCGTCGAGCGGCACCGGCCCGGGTCAAACGTCCGGCGTGGCCGCGCCGGCTGGCGCTGGCGTCGTTGCGGCGGAGCGTGCCGGAGCCAAGTGAGCGGGCAGGCGTCATCGTTCAGCCGAGGTTCATCGCAAGGTGCCGATGATGCCTCACGTCGGCCCCACGTTCGCCGGACAGGCCGTGGAGCCGTCCAACTCGTCAGACAGGCGAGGCGCCCGGCTGCGCGCGCAGCCCAGAGCGTCCTCCCCATGTCACGGTCGCCCATGGAACATCCGGAGATCTGACACATGAGAACAAGCGCCAAACTCGCTTTCGCTCTCGGCGCTTTCGTCGCCGTTGCAGCGGCCGGTCCCGCAAGCGCGGCACCGGCGCAGACGCTCGCCCCGTTGAAGGGCATCACGGTCGTCGGTGACGGCCTCGTGGAGCAGGTGCATCGCCGCGGCTGGCGCGGATCGCGCTGCCACTGGGAGCGGCGGTGCTACTGGACGCGGTGGGGCCATCGCCGCTGCCACCTGGTGCGCCGCTGCGGCGGGCGGTGGTGGTAAGGCTCAATCCCCAACGGCTGGACCTCGGGCCGGGCGTTCGCCCGGTCCGAAGTCCTCGGACCGTCCCGGTGCTGGCCCCTTTCGGGTCCCGGATCTCGTTTCGATGGGACACGGGGCCACGTATTTGTGATCCAGGTATTTGACGGTGGGCGGCGGCCTCCATACCTTGCCTTGACCGGCATCGCCGGCAGCAAGAGGTTTGCGATCGTTCCGCCATCATGAGTTCCAGCACAGACAGCGCAAAGTCGGAGACCGCACGGCTCAACGAGCGGTCTCGCACCATTCTTCGCCAGATCGTCGAAAGCTACCTTGCGACGGGTGAGCCGGTCGGCTCGCGCAATCTGTCGCGCGTGCTGCCCATGACGCTCTCGCCGGCCTCGATCCGCAACGTGATGTCCGATCTCGAGCATCTGGGTCTCATAGCAGCGCCGCACACGTCGGCCGGCCGCTTCCCGACACAGCTCGGGTTGCGCATGTTCGTCGATGGCCTGCTCGAGATCGGCGACCTGGCAGACGACGAGCGCCGCCAGATCGAGGCGCAGATCGGCGTCAAGCGCGAGAAGACCATCGACCAGGTGCTGATGGAGGCGGGCGAGATGATGTCCGGCCTCTCGCATTGCGCCGGCGTCGTGCTGGCGGAGAAGCAGGTCGCCCGGCTGCGCCAGGTCGAGTTCGTCAAGCTGGAGCCGACCAAGGCGCTTGTCGTTCTGGTCGGCGAGGACGGCTCGGTCGAAAATCGTGTCATTGCGCTGCCGCCGGGCCTGCCCGCTGGCGCGCTCATCGAGGCGGCGAACTACCTCAACGCGAACATACGAGGGCTGACGATCGTCGAGGCGCGCGCGCGCATCGAAGCCGAGATGGCCTCCGCCAAGGCGGAGCTCGACAGCCTGACGCAGAAGATTGTCGAGGCGGGTCTCGCCGAGTGGTCGGGCATGATCGACGACCGCAAGAGCCTCATCGTGCGCGGCCAGGCCAACCTGCTCAAGGACGTCACCGCTGGCGAGGATCTGGATCGCATTCGCATGCTGTTCGACGATCTCGAGCAGAAGCGCGAGCTGGTGCAGCTGTTGGGCGCATCGGAGACGGCCGACGGCGTGCGCATCTTTATCGGGTCGGAGAACAAGCTGTTCTCACTGTCGGGGTCCTCGCTGATCGTCTCGCCCTTCCGCGACGGCCACAGGAAGGTCGTCGGCGTGCTCGGCGTCATCGGCCCGACGCGCGTCAACTATGCGCGCATCATCCCGATGGTCGACTACACGGCGAAGCTGATCGGGCGGCTGCTGACCTGATGCGCGGTGCCGGCGCCGCGGCGCGGACACTTCGCCGACTTGATTTTAATGCGGTGCGGGACGATATCGGCGCGACCCTTCGGGCCGCTGCGGCAGCCCGATTCGGCACATCAGCGAATGAGGACAGCGGAGCGACATGAGCGACCCCAAACAGACGCCCGACCCCTCCGCCGCCGAGCCTGCAGCAGACCACGACGTTGCAGCTCCCGGCGGCAGCGCAGCCCAATCCTCGACCGCCGCCACGGAGAAGGCAGGTGTCGGCGCGGCGCAGCTCGAAGCCATCGTGAAGGCACTTCAAGACGAAATCGCGGGGCTGACGGACCAGAACCTGCGGCTGCGCGCCGACATGGACAACCTGCGCAAGCGCTTCGAGCGCGAGAAGGCCGAAACCTCGAAGTACGCTATCAGCAAGTTCGCGCAGGACGTCGTCAACGTCGGCGATACGTTCCAGCGGGCCATCACGGCGGTGCCAGCCGGCGCCGCGGACCAGGACCCGGCACTGAAGAGCTTCCTCGACGGCGTGGTGCTCGCGGAGCGCGAGTTCTACATAGCCCTCGAGCGGCACGGCGTGCAGCGGCTCGACCCCAAGGGCGAGCCGTTCAACCCGCGCTTTCACAACGCGGTCATGGAGCAGGAGAACCCAGCGGTGCCGGCCGGCACGGTGCTGCAAGTGTTCCAGGCCGGCTATATGATCGAGGACCGGTGCCTGAAGCCGGCGCTCGTGGTTGTCTCGCGGGGTGGCGCACGGGGCTCGAGGCCCCAGGCGCAGCCACAACCGGAAGCCACGGCGGACGATCGGCAGTCGCAAGAGGAGTATGGTCCTTCGGCACACCGGAACAATGGTCAGCAGAGCGGTAGCTCGGGCGGCGACGCCTAGTCCTGCTACATTTGACGACGGCCGGGGCGGCCACTAAATCCGACGCCCGAAGTCGGAAATGAAGTGGCGAAAATAGATCACAGTCCGGTGATCCGAAGGCGTTGCGGGCGGAAATGCGCGACCTATATAAGCGCCATCACTCCCGCATCGACAGGGGACCGCGACCCGGCCGGGCCCTCCGGACGTTCGAGATCGAGGGGCACGGCCGCCAGACGCCGCAACACGGGTCTGCGCGGTCCGCCGCAAGCAAAGGATAAAAGACAATGGCAAAGGTCATCGGCATCGACCTCGGTACGACCAATTCGTGCGTGGCCGTCATGGACGGCGGCAAGCCGCGCGTTCTCGAGAACGCGGAGGGTCTGAACACGACGCCTTCCATCGTCGCGTTCACGGACGACGGAGAGCGCCTGGTGGGCCAGCCGGCCAAGAATCAGGCTGTCACGAATCCGACCAACACGCTGTTTGCCATCAAGCGTCTGATCGGCCGCCGCTACGACGATCCGATGGTCGAGAAGGACAAGAAGCTCGTCCCCTACAAGATCATCAAGGGCCCCAACGGCGACGCCTGGGTCGAGGTCGGCGGCAAGCCGTATTCTCCCCAGCAGATCTCGGCCTTCATCCTGCAGAAGATGAAGGAGACCGCCGAAGCCAAGCTCAACGAGCCGGTAACGCAGGCGGTGATCACGGTTCCGGCCTACTTCAACGACGCGCAGCGTCAGGCCACAAAGGACGCCGGCAAGATCGCTGGCCTCGAGGTGCTGCGCATCATCAACGAGCCAACGGCGGCCGCGCTCGCCTATGGTCTCGACAAGAAGAAAGAGGCCAAGACCATCGCGGTCTACGACCTCGGCGGCGGCACGTTCGACATCTCGATCCTCGAGATCGGCGACGGCGTGTTCGAGGTGAAGTCGACGAACGGCGACACGTTCCTCGGCGGCGAGGACTTCGACATGCGCCTCGTGTCCTACCTTGCCGACGAGTTCCGCAAGGAGAGCGGGATCGATCTGCGTAACGACAAGCTGGCGTTGCAGCGCCTCAAGGAAGGCGCCGAGCGCGCCAAGAAAGAGCTTTCGTCGTCGGCGCAGACAGAGATCAACCTGCCCTACATCACGGCCGATGCCTCCGGACCGAAGCACCTCGCGATGAAGCTGACGCGCGCCAAGCTCGAGAGCCTGGTGGACGACCTCATCTCGCGGACCCGCGGTCCGTGCGAGCAGGCGCTGAAGGATGCCGGTCTCAAGGCCGCCGAGATCGACGAGGTCGTCCTCGTCGGCGGCATGACGCGCATGCCGAAGGTGCAGCAGGTCGTGAAGGAGCTGTTCGGCAAGGAACCGCACAAGGGCGTCAACCCCGACGAGGTGGTGGCGGTCGGTGCGGCGATCCAGGCCGGCGTACTCAAGGGCGAGGTCAAGGACGTCCTGCTGCTGGACGTGACCCCGTTGTCGCTCGGCATCGAGACGCTGGGCGGCGTGTTCACGCGGCTCATCGATCGCAACACGACGATCCCGACCAAGAAGAGCCAGACCTTCTCGACCGCCGAGGACGGCCAGAGCGCGGTGACGATCCGCGTCAGCCAGGGCGAGCGCGAGATGGCTTCCGACAACAAGCAGCTCGGCACGTTCGATCTGGTCGGCATTCCGCCCGCCCCGCGCGGCGTGCCGCAGATCGAGGTGACGTTCGATATCGACGCCAACGGCATCG
>CAYYGO010000018.1:0-68927 GCA_964471635.1 uncultured Hyphomicrobium sp. | reverse complement strand
AGGGTGCTGGCCCATGCCGAGGTAGTCGTTCGAGCACCACACCGTGACGGGGCGCTCGGCACCGGATCTGAGGCAGCTGGCCGTCGGGAACTGGCCGCGCTGCCGCTTGAGGTCGGCGAAGACCCGGTAGCGGCCTTCGCCGTGGAGGGTTCCGAGGTGGGTCCGGAAGGTGCTTTCGTAGTTCATCGGGTTCCTCCAAGCTTTCGCGGGTATGTCCCGCTCGTGTTTCAGGCTCGGCGCATTCCATGGTCGGCTCATGCGGACCGCGGTTGCGGTACGCCGGTACGGGACGGCAGCGGGGCGGCGGCAGTGGCGTCGAGATGCTGGCGCGAGGCGAGGCTCCAATTCCAAAGCGCCATCGCAGGCAACGGCAGCACCAGCAGCCAATGCTCGATCACGGCCAGCGCCATCAGCGTCGCCAGCAACGTATATGCGGTCGCCTCGAACGACCCTGCTGCACTGCCGGCGGCAAGCACGAACAGCCATGCAGTAAGCAGTGTGGAGACGGTCACCGATACCGGGAACAGCAGGTTCATCGGCTGCCGGCACATGTAGCTTCTGAGATAGGCGAGGTGCTCGGGAATGAACTCCTCGGAGAGGTTCGGCACGCCCAGATAGACGTTGAGCTTGCCGGACAAGTGCATCCACCACAGCACGAGGTAGGTCCAGAGGCCGATCTGGTTGGCGCCGTCTGCGACGATACCGGCAATGAGCAGGGAGCCGGCCAGGATGGCCGCCTCGTGCGTAAGGTTGGTCGCCGACGCGGCCATGAACCGCGGCCATCCCGTGATGCCGGGCGGGCAAGGCGTGGTGCGTGGCCCGGTGATGTAGCCCATGTAGAAGGACATGGTCTGCCAGCCCCAGGCCACCAGCCCGCAGGTGAACGCCGCATAGGCGCCCGCTGGCGTCGCGAGCTGGCTCGTGGCGGCAAGACCCCAGATCGCGACGAGTGCGAGCGCGCTGGCGCCGAGCATGCTCCAGCGGAATGTCGATCTCGGCAGACCATCGAGATAGATGATCAGCCCAGTCGACAACCACCAGAGACCGACGGCGGCGGCGGCAGCGAGCGCAAACTCGTGCATGGTCTGACCTCTCACCAGGCCGGCGCGAGCCGGCTCTTCTCAGGCAGTGCATTGTCCTTCGGCGTCAGCATGTAGAGCCGGGCGAAGGTGGCGACCGCTGCTGCGGCGAGCCCCGCCTTCCGTACGGCGCCCATCAGGCCGCCTCTGGCCTCGGCGGCAACGATGCCGTCATTGATGCGGCGCAGCTTCTCGAGACCCTCGATGAACTTCGGATTCTCGATATCGAGTGTCAGCGGGAAAACCTGCTTCGTGATCTCGGTCGTCACGCGGAATACGCGCATGTCGTAGTCGGTCGGATCGAGGCCGAGTGCCGCGTGGAAATGCGGGCGTGCGTGATCGCGCACGTACATCGTGGCGAACACCGCGAGGAGGAAGAAGCGGACCCAGAGCTTGTTCCAGCCCGTGATCACGTGCGGGTTGGCCCGCATCAGCAGTGCAAAGGCCTCGCCGTGCCGGAACTCGTCGTTGCACCACTGCTCGAACCACTTGAAGATCGGATGGATCCGCTTGTCGGGGTTGCGCTGCAGGTGGCGGAAGATGGTGATGTAGCGCGCGTAGCCGATTTTCTCAGACAGATAGGTGGCGTAGTAGATGAACTTCGGCTTGAAGAACGTGTACTTCTTGGTGCGCGTCAGGTAGCCGAGATCGATGCCGAGCCCGAAGTCCTTCAACGTGTCGTTGATGAAGCCGGCATGGCGCGCTTCGTCCCGTGCCATCAGGCGGAACAATTCGCAAACATCCGGGTTCTTGCCGCGTCGCTTCATTTCGGCATAGAGCACGCAGCCTGAGAACTCTGCGGTCAGCGACGATACCAGGAAGTCGATGAACTCCTTGCGCAGACCCTCGGGCATCGCCATCAAGTCCACCTCGTCCCAGGCGTCCGTGCGGCGGAAATGGGTCTTGTTCGGATCCGAACGCATCTCGGCGATGAGCTCGTCCCACTCGGCGCGGACCGAGGACACGTCGAGCTTGTCCAGCTCGTCGAAGTCCGTCGTGTAGAAGCGCGGCGCCAGCAGCGTGTCGGACTGGGCGGCCCGCGTGGTGTCGACGGCGGTGATCGAAAGGTTCTCGATGGTCATAGCTTCCTCCCCGAAGAGAAGCTGAACTCGCACAGCTCCATGAACTCGAGATCGCCGGTAAGCCGTGTCCAGGCGCGCTCCCACGATCCTGCCCGCGTGACGGTGGCCGTTCGCTCGAGCACTACGCTTTCGCCGAACGGGACGATGATCGCATCTCCGTTGACGAGCACCTCGTCGCCCGGCTCGACGGTTATGCTCTCTGGCAGCTCGACATGGGCCTCGAGACTTTCGAACGTGTTGATGACGCGGACCGTGCAGGGCACGTCGAACGACTGTCTAGGCATTGGGGCTCCTCCTCCTTGCGGCTGCTACCGCTGGGCCTTGTCGGCCTTCGATGTCAGTAGCGTCGCAAACGCTTCGGCATTCGTCGAGCCAAAAGCGGAAAGTTCGATCTGGCCCCCCGTCTCGGGGTCCTCGAGCAATAGCTGGCCGTTGTTCCAGCGCGAGAGCCGGTAAGGCGCCCCGGCCGCGATCCCGATCCGGCGGCGTTCGCGGTCCAGGCTGCGGACGATGCTGACAACGAACCCGTCGCGCTCGAAGCCGAGCGGCTTGATGGCCCGCTCGTTCTCGGCATCGACCGCGACCAGATCGCGCCCCGCGACCTCGTTGAAGCGGATGATCCGCACCGCACTGGGCCGCGTGGCATCTGCGCGCAGCAGCTCCGCCGCGCCGCGCACCGGCTGCTGCTCAGCGAGCTGGGCACCGTGGAACCACAGTCCGCCGAGCCAGATGGCCACAAGCCCTATCAGCAGCGCGCCCGAGATCTGCCAGGCCAGCACCTCGTACTGGTCGCGGAGTTGAAAGCGGGGATAGCTCATGTTGCGGGCACCGTGTGGTTGGGCATCACGCCCTGGTGGTGGGTGGCGGCCGGCTCGATGCGGCGACCGGGATTGGCGCCCAGGCCGACCGGCTCCGGCACGGCGGCGGTTGCGCGGCCAGCAGCACCGATCTCGGCGCTGCTGGCCGCGGCCAGCGCCTCGGAGACAAGCCGCGCCACGCGTTGGCCGTCGGGCACCGCTCGTAGCATGGGCTCGGTCGGCCAGTAGCGTCCCGGGCGTGCATGCGGCCACAGCAGCAGGTGGGGCACGCGCGACCCCGGCATGAGACGGAACGTGATGTCAGCCGTCCCATCGGTAAACGTGTGCTGTCCGGCGCCCTCGATGGTGGCGAACGGTACGTTGATGGCCATCGGCATCGCGACGCCGTGGCGGATGATGATCCGGCGCGACGTGACCGTGTAGACGGCATTCTTGGCCACCACCCAGCCGAGCAGTGCGAGCAGGGCGAGTGTCACGGCAGCGAGTGTCGCCGTGAAGCTCAAGGTGCTGCCGATCTCGGCCAGCGCAGCGCCGTTGCGGAGGCCGGAGGCGATTTGCCACGCCGCCAGCAGCCCGAAGTAGCCGGCCACCCATCGCAGTCGGCAGGCCCTGACGGCGAGCCGCAGCGGATCGGGCGCGCCGCGCCAGACCATGCGCTCGCCCTCTGGCAGTGGGGCAGGCAGGCCGGGGAGGGGTTCGAAGTCGAAATCGCGATCCTCGGTCACAGCACCGGCTCCTGGCGATCCGGTGTCGCATAGAGAAGCCCTCCGCCGTAGTAGCCCATCACTTTTTCCTCCTCGAGGAGTGTGATCTGGTCACCCGACTTGAGAGCAGGGACGCCCGAGAACTGCGCGGCGGTCAAAGCGCTGACGATCACCTTGCGGCCCTTCTTGTCGATGTCGGCGAAGTTGATCGGCATCATGACGCGTCGCGGGTTGGCGCCGGCGAGATCCAGCTCGAGATAGCGCAGAAGAAACTCGGACCGGTCGACCCAGGCATCGACCACGGTGCCGGCCGACTTTCCGCATGCGCCGATGACGGCCATGCCGCGCGGATCGGGATCTCCATCGGCAATGGCGAAGTCGGTGGCCACGCGCATCGGAACGATCCGCGCCTTCTTCTCGAACGTGATGTCGGGAATGTCGGGGCGCTCGGCGTAGGATGACGGCCCGATGCAATCGGCGAGCGGGTTGCCAGTCGGCACGAACGGCGAGCCCGGGCCGCCGACCTGCTGGCGCGCCTTGACCGGGCGGGTGTCGGCGCGCGACGCATCGGGGGCCATGACCGTGCGCCCGTCGAGCGTGCTGAAGGTCTTCGGTGCAGGCAGCAGCATATCCAATGCCTTCGTCTTACCGCCCTGGTCGCGAACCAGCGGATAGCCCTCGCGGCGGGTCTCGCGCTGGAGATAGAAAATGAGGCCCGCAAAGAACATCCAGAAGATGTAGAGCGCGACCTGGGCCACATCGACATGTTGCGTGATGGCGCCGATTTCCATGTGAACCTCCTGCAGGTCTTGGTTTATGTCTCAGGCTTCGTTTGGGTTCGTCGTCTGAATGCGCTTGCTTCACACCGGCAGCTAGCCGGGCATTTCCGTAAGTCCAAACCGTCGCCGCTCGGGCACGTCGCCCTCCAGCCCGCGCTTGAAGAGCGGTCCGATGGCGGCGAGTGCAACGAATAGGAGAAGGATCTCGATGTGATAGACGAAGGCGTATCCGACCGAGGCGTCGGTGAGCGCCGGGCCGAGCGCGCCGGACGTCGCCAGACCGGCAGTAGCGTCGCGGATAAGGCCGCCGGCACCCATCGCGAGGCCCGTTGCAGTGGCCTGCACTGCCCCCCAAGCGCCGAGCGCGAGGCCGGATTGGGTGGCCGAGGCGAGCGTCATGGCGGCGGTCAGCATGGCGACAGCGAACATTCCGCCGCCGAAGCCGATCAGGATTGTTGCGATCCGGAAGACGAGTGGCGATCCGATGGCTCCGGACACGATGACGAGCGCGAAGGCGAGGATGCCGATCAATGTGCCGGCAGCCGCCAGCCGATAGGGGTCGCTACCGGACGCGAGTTTCATCGCCGACATCGCGAAACCGGCGAGGCTTCCGCAGGCGAGCAGCGCGGTGAGTGCGGTGGTTGCGCCGACGGACAGGCCGAGCACCTCGCCACCGTAGGGCTCGAGCAGGATGTCCTGCATGCTGAAGGCGGCCGAGCCGAGTGCGACTGCGACCAGCAGGCGGCCGGGCTTGCGGTCGGCGGTGAGCTGATCCCACGCGGCGCGGAACGTCGGACGCGGCATGTCGGGCCGCGTCAAGTGAGGCTGGCGCGGCTCCTGCTTCCACAGCGCGATCGTGTTCAGCACCATCACAGCGACGGCGGCACCCTGGACCACCTGAATGAGCCGGAGCGGTGTGACATCGGTCAGCAGTATGCCGAGCAGAAGCGAGCTGATCACCATGCCTGCGAGCAGCATGACGTGCAGCAGGGCAACAACGCGTGGGCGCGTGTCCGCCGGCGCGATGTCGGCTGCGAGCGCAAGGCCGGCGGTCTGGCAGACGTGAACGCCGGCACCGGCCACCAGAAACGCGCAGCCGGCGGCAATCTTTCCGACCCAAATCGGCCACTGGCTGTCGCCGGCCAGGATGAGCAGCGCGAAGGGCATGATCGCGAGACCGCCGTACTGCAGCATCGTGCCCATCGCGAGATAGGGCAGGCGGCGCAAGCCGAGGAACGAGCGCGTCGTATCAGAGCGGAAGCCGATGACGGCGCGGAACGGCGCGAGCACAAGCGGCAGCGCCATCATTACGGCGACAATCGCGGCCGGCACTCCGAGCTCGACGATCATCACCCGGTTGAGCGTACCGGTCAGAAGCACCATGGTGAGGCCGATCGAGACCTGGAACAGCGACAACCGCAGCAGGCGGGGCAGCGGCAGGTCCTCGGATGCCGCGTCGGCAAACGGCACGATGCGCGACAGTCCCTGGCGGATGAGGCTCTGGATCGCGATCATGACGGCACCAGCTCCTTGCCGCACGACATGTAGAAGCCGGAGGTGATGCGCGCTTCACGACCCTCGCTCCACCCAGCCAGTGCCGGCGCGCTGCGCAGCAGGTCCGACAGGTGCCCGCCACGTACCGGCTCGATTGCAGGCGCGCGGTCGGATCGCGGGAACAGGCGGCCCACGGCGTGCATCGCCGCGAGCGCCGGCGTGCGCGGGGCATAGGTGAAGACGATCGACCGCTCGGCCCGGGCGGCCAGGCTCGCCACCATCTCCACCATGTCGGACGCCCGGTAGTGGATCAAGGCGTCCATGGCGACGACATGGTCGAAACGGCCGGGGGGAGGCGCGAGCATGTCGCCGGCCAGGAATTCGATACGGTCGAGGACGCCGGCCGCCGCGGCACGCTCGCGGCCGATGTCGACCAGCGTCGGCGAGAGGTCGACGGCCACGACTGAGGCGCCCCTGGCGGCCGCTTGGATCGCGAGTGCGCCGGTGCCGCATCCTGCATCGAAGATGCGCACGCCGTCGAGGTTCTCGGGCAGCCAGGCGAGCAGCGTCGCCCGCATGCGGTCGCGGCCGGCGCGCACGGTGGCCCGGATGCCGCTGACAGGCGCGTCCGACGTCAGCCGCTGCCAGGTGGCGGCGGCCGTACGGTCGAAATACGCCTCGATCTCGCCGCGGCGGGTCTCGTAGGCGGTTGGGGCGGATGTGGCGATCGTCATGGCCGCGCCCTCACTGGAAGCCCAAGAAGTCGAAGATCTCGCGGTCGGCCATCGGCGTCGCCTTGCGCCCCTCTGTGCCGGCCCACAAGCGCGCGGCCAGCTGCAGGTACTCGTCCTTGACGGCCGCCAGCTCCGGCGTCTCGTCCATCTCGAAGAGCGTCGCCTTCTTGAGGCGGCTCATACGGATAGCGTCGAGGGCAGGGAAGTGAGCGAGGCGCTCAAGACCGGTGGCGGCGCAGAAGCGATCGACCTCCTCGGTGGTGGCCGAGCGGTTGGCGATCACGCCGCCGACACGCACCTGGTAGTTCTTCGCCTTGGCCTCGATGGCCGCGACGATGCGGTTCATGGCGAATATGGAATCGAAGTCGTTGGCGGTGACGATGACCGCGCGATCGGCATGCTGCAGCGGGGCAGCGAAGCCGCCGCACACCACGTCTCCGAGCACGTCGAAGATCACCACGTCGGTGTCGTCGAGCAGATGGTGCTCCTTCAGAAGCTTGACCGTCTGGCCGACGACGTAGCCGCCGCAGCCGGTACCGGCAGGTGGTCCCCCCGCCTCGACGCACATCACGCCGCCGGTGCCCTCGTACACGTAGTCCTCGGGGCGCAGCTCCTCGGTGTGGAAGTTCACCGACTGCAGGACGTCGATAACAGTTGGGACCAATCGCTTGGTCAGCGTGAAGGTCGAGTCGTGCTTGGGGTCGCAGCCGATCTGCAGCACCCGACGGCCGAGCTTGGTGAACGCCACCGACAGGTTCGACGATGTCGTGCTCTTGCCGATGCCGCCCTTGCCGTAGACGGCAAACACCTTGGCAGTACCGATCTTCAAGCGCGGATCGAGGTGCACCTGGACGCTACCCTCGCCGTCGCCGCCTTCGGCGCTTGCGCACGACCCGCAGCCGCCGCCTTTCAAGTCGAGTGTCATGCCACGGCCTCCGCTGGGGTTCTCAATCTCGCTGGTGCCCGCGCGGGCACGTACCGCGCTGCGCTGTCCGGGCCGGCCGGGGTCGTCGCGCCGACGCCCTCCAACCGGTCCTCGATCTCCTCGCCTGCCAAGCGCAGCGCCTCGAGCGTCGCTGCGTCGGGGGTCCAGTAGTTGCGTTCGTGTGCCTCGATGAGGCGGTTGGCCATCTTGGCCGAGGCCGTCGGGTTGAGCGCGGTCAGCCTGGCGCGCATCTCCGGGTCGAGCACGAACGTCTCTGTCAGCTGCTGGTAGACCCATGGCGCCACCTGACCGGTGGTTGCCGACCAGCCCATGGTGTTGGTGACGTGCGCCTCGATGTGGCGGACGCCCTCGTATCCGTGTTTCAGCATGCCCTCGTACCAGCGCGGGTTGAGTGCACGTGTGCGTGTCTCGAGCGCAACCTGCTCGGTCAGCGAGCGCACCTTGCCCTCGCCGCGCGTCTGGTCGCCGATGTAGACCGGCACCGGCCCGCTGCCGGCGCGGCGTGCGGCGCGCGAGATGCCGCCGAGCGTGTCGAAGTAATGGTCGACCGTGGTTATGCCGAGCTCGACGGATTCGAGGTTCTGATAGGCGAGCTTCACATCCTTCAGGATGCTGCCGAGGAGTGCGGGCTGCGGGGCCGGAATGCCATTGCGGCCGTAGGCGAAGCACTTGCGGCGCTCGTAGACGTCGGCCAGCTCGTCCTCGTCCTGCCAGAGCCCGCTTTCGATGAGGTGGTTGACGTTCGAGCCGTAGGCGCTATCGGCATTGGAGAAGACGCGGAGCGCCGCGGTCTCGAGGTCGGTGCCATGACGGGCCTGATAGGCCAGCGCGTGGCGGCGGACGAAGTTCTGGTCGAGCGGCTCGTCGGCGCTGGCTGCGAGGTAAGCGGCCTCGGCGAGAAGCTTCGTCTGGAGGGCCAAGAGGTCGCGGAAGATGCCCGACAGCGTCATCATGACGTCGATGCGCGGGCGGCCGAGCTCGGCCAGGGGTATCAGCGCGGCGCCCGATAGCCGCCCGTAGCTGTCGAAGCGCGGGCGGGCCCCCATCAAGGCGAGCGCCTGCGCGATGGGGCTGCCCTCGGACTTGAGATTGTCGGTGCCCCACAGCACGAGGGCAACGGTATCGGGCAGGCTGCCGGTGTCGGACTGGTGGCGCATCAGGATGCGCTCGGCCTGGGCCGCGCCATCGCGCACCGCGAATGCGCTTGGAATGCGGAACGGGTCGAAGCCGTGCAGGTTGCGGCCGGTCGGAAGGATGTCGGCATTGCGCACGAGATCGCCGCTTGGAGCCGGAGGCACGAAGCGCCCGTCGAGCGCACGCACCAGACCCGCCAGCTCGTGGTCGGTGCGCAGCATCGCGTCGCTGTGGGCCAGGCGCGCCAGTCTGGCGAGGTCGTCCGGGGTACGAGCGTAGCCGCCCGTCGCCAGAGCGTCTGCGGGTGTTGCGCCGCCGACCAGCGCCTCGACCACGCGGCGGTCGTGAGCGGAGGCGCCGGCCTCGGCGTCGCTCTCCGCCATCGCAAGCAGCATCTCGACGCGCTGCGCCGCGGTCGGAGCCTCTCCGACGACATGCAGCCCGTCGGGTATCAGAGTGTATTCGAGCTCGAGCAACTCGGCGGTAAGGGGAACGATGGCTTTCTCGGCGTCGCTTCCCCAGGCCGGCACGGGCGGAGTCAGCTCGAGTACGGCTGCGTCGGCCTGGATTGCCTCTGCCAGGCGGGCGCGCTCGTCGGCAACCTCGGGCGGCGTCGATCGCCAGCGCTCGATCGCGCTCTTCAGATCGAGAAGCCCGCGATAGAGACCGGCCTGACCGACGGGAGGTGTCAGGTAGCTGACCAGTGTCGCCGCCGACCGCCGCTTGGCGATCGTGCCCTCCGACGGATTATTGGCGGCGTAGAGATAGATGTTGGGCGTGTCGCCGATCAGACGCTCGGGCCAGCAGCTGCTGCACAGTGCCGTTTGCTTGCCGGGCATGAACTCCAGCGCGCCATGGGTGCCGAAGTGGAGCACGGCGTCGGCCGCGAAGTCCTCGCGCAGGTAGCGGTAGAAGGCGGAGAAAGCGTGCGTCGGGGCGAAGCCCTTCTCGAACAGCAGCCGCATCGGGTCGCCCTCGAAGCCGAACGCGGGCTGAACGCCGACCAGCACGTTGCCGAACCGCTCGCCAAGGACGAGGATCGCGCGGCCGTCGGTCTGGATGCGGCCGGGCGATGGTCCCCAGTGTCGCTCGATGTCGGCGAGATGGCGCTCGCGCCGGACGTGGTCGTCGGCGGGTATGCGCGCGCAGACATTGGCGGCGGCGCCGTAGCGCGCCGCGTTGCCGCCGAGGATGCGCTCGCGCAGCTCGTCGACCGAGCCCGGCACGTCGACGCCGTAGCCGGCGGCGGCGAGCGCTTTCAGCGTGTTGAGCAGCGACGCGAACACCGACAGGAAGGCCGCTGTGCCGGTGGCCCCTGCGTTGGGTGGGAAGTTGAACAGCACGATGGCCAGCTTGCGCTCGGCCCGCCGCCTGGCGCGCAAGGCGACCAGCCGCTCGACGCGGCGAGCGAGCGCGTCGGCCCGCTCGTCCTCGCAGGTCATGTCCGCGGTGCCCGTGGCTCCCGCGTCGCTGGATCGACCGCCGAACAGTGTGGGGCTCGTTGCGCCGTCGAGCTCCGGAATGGCCACCATCATCGTGGTCTCGACCGGAGTCAGGCCGCGCTCCGAGGACCGCCACTCGTCGAGCGATTGGAACTCCACGGCCTGCGCCGCGAGATAAGGGACGTCGAGCCGCTCGAGCACACGCGCCGCGGCATCGGCGTCATTGTAGGCCGGGCCGCCGACGAGCGAGAACCCGGTCAGCGAGACCAGTGCATCGATCACGGGCTTGCCGTCCCTGACGAAGAAGCGCTCGATCGCGGGGCGCGCGTCGAGGCCGCTGGCGAAAGCGGGAATGACCCTGAGACCGCGCGCCTCGAATGCCCGGATCACGCCGTCGTAGTGGCGCGTGTTGCGGGCCAGGAGATAGGACCTCATGACGAGAAGGCCGACCGTGCCGCGGGCTCCGTCGGGGCCGGCAGGCAGGAACTCTGCGCGCGAGCCGATGCGGCCGTCTAGATCAGGGTGGTAGACGCCGACCTCGGGATACTCGGCCGGTGCCCGGGCGGCGAGCCAGTCCTTCATACCGGCGCGGCGTCCGGTGCCATAGCGTCCGACCAGGAAGCGGACGAGGTTCTCGACGTTCTGGTCGGAGCCGGCCAGCCAATACTGGAGCGTCAGGAAGTAGGCGCGCACGTCCTGCGCGGTTCCGGGGATGAAGCGGAGGATCTTCGGCAGCCGCTTCAGCATCTCCATCTGCTTGGCGCCCGATGCCGGACGGTCGGCGCCGGGCTTCGAGGCGCTGCCGCGCAGCCGCTTCAGGAGCGCGACGACGCCGCTCTCGGGCTTGTCCATGCGGAACTGACCAAGACGCGTCAGCTTGATGATCTCACCGGCCGACATGCAGCAGACGATCGCGTCGCAGTGGTCGCGCCGCGCGGCGAGCGCCGGCAGCACGGCCTGGATGTGGTCGTCCATGAACAGCATCGTCGCGATGATGATGTCGGCGGACGCGATATCGTCGAGGCAACGGGTGCGGGCAGCCGGATCGGCATCCCAGCCCGACACCGCGTGCAGGCGCAACGTCAGCTCCGGCAGGTCGGCTCGCAACGCCACCTCGGCACGCGCCACGCTGCTGGACAGGTGATTGTCCAGCGTCACGATGACGACGCGCACCGGACCGGCGCGGTCACCGGCTGAAGTGAGCTTTTGCATCGTAGAGCGTCTCCAGGGTAATCAGGCTCGATCCACGGCTCGTCGCGAATGCTTCGGTGTTGCGGCGGGCACGCCCGCGCACGAAGAAGGGAATTTTCTTGAGCTCCGCCTCCGCGTCGTCGGCCCAGCGGACGCCTGTCGCGCCGGCTGGCGCGCGCTCGACAGCCGGCGTGGCCACGACGGGTGGCGCCTCCCCCGACGCAGCGACCGTCGTCCCGGCCGTTGTCGCTGCGGTCCGTGCAGCGGTCGCAGCGCCGAGGTGCGAGGGCCCACGGGCCTCGTTGAACTCGAAATCGTCCTTGAAGAGCGCCAGCAGATGCTCCTCGAGGCCCATCATCAGCGGATGCACCCACGTGTCGAAGATGACGTTGGCGCCTTCTGCCCCCATTTGCGGGGCGTAGCGCGACGGGTAGTCCTGCACGTGAACAGGCGCCGAGATGACCGCGCTCGGTATGCCGAGGCGCTTGGCGATGTGCCGCTCCATCTGAGTCCCGAGCACCAGCTCGACCTCGAGCGCGGCGATGCGGGCCTCGACCTCGAGGTAGTCGTCCGTGATCAGTGCCTCGATGCCGAGCTCGGTCGCGGCGGCGCGAACCTCGCGGGCCAGCTCGCGCGTGTAGGTGCCGAGGCCGGCGACCTCGAAGCCGAGCTCGCGCGACGCGATGCGGGCGGCAGCGATGACATGTGTGCCGTCGCCGAAGATGAAGACGCGCTTGCCGGTGAGGTAGGTCGAGTCGATCGAGCGCGCGTACCAGGTCGCGCGAGGGTCGGTATCGCCTGACGGGTCGGCGGCGGCCAGGCCTGCCAGCCGACGCACCTCTGCGGTAAACTCCCGCGTGGCGCCGGTCCCGATCGGAACGACCGTGGTGGCCGGCTGTCCGCAGGTCCGCTTCAACCATTCGGCAGCGGGGCCCGCGATCTCGGGATAGAGCACGACGTTGAAGTCGGCCTGTGGCAGCCGGCGGATGTCCGCGACGGTGGCGTCCAACGGTGCCACGACGGCGACGTCGACGCCGATCTCGGCGAGCAGGCGGCGCACCTCCGTCACGTCGTCGCGGTGGCGGAAGCCGAGTGCCGTCGGACCGAGCAGGTTGCAACTCGGGCGGCGGCCCTCGCGCGGCGCGCGGGCGGCAGCGGCGGCCTTCGCGTCGCCGGGTGCCAGTGCCAGCGTCCGAACCATCCTGTAGAACGTCTCGCCGGCGCCCCAGTTCTCTTTCTTCTGGTAGGAGGGCAGCTCAAGCGCGATCACGGGAACAGGGAGCTTCAGCGCGTCGGCGAGCCCGCCCGGATCGTCCTGGATCAGTTCGGCGGTACACGAGGCGCCTACCAGCAGTGCGTCCGGCTTGAAGCGCTCGTAGGCGTCGCGCACGGCGGTCTTGAACAGCTCGGCCGTGTCGCCGCCGAGATCGCGAGCCTGGAACGTGGTGTAGGTGACCGGCGGGCGCCGGTCGCGCCGCTCGATCATGGTGAACAGCAGATCGGCATAGGTGTCGCCCTGCGGCGCGTGCAGCACGAAATGTACGCCCTTCATGGCGGTTGCAATCCGCATGGCGCCGACGTGAGGCGGACCCTCGTATGTCCAGACCGCGAGCTTCATGTCCGCACCTCCAGCCGCTCGCGCCGGACCAGAGGCCGCGCGAAGAGCTCCGCGAGGTCGCCCGCCTGCTCGAAGCCCTGGATGGGCGAGAACAACAGCTCGATCGACCACTTGGTGGCGAGACCTTCGGCCTCGAGCGGATTCGCGAGCCCTAGTCCGCAGACCGTGAGATCGGGCCGCGCAGCGCGGCAGCGGTCGAGCTGGCGATCGACGTCCTGCCCCTCGCTCAGCACGGTGCCCGATGGAAGAAGTGCAAGCTCGGCGGCGAGATGCTGGCGATTGAGATACGGTGTGCCGACCTCGATGAGTCTCATACCAAGCTCGCTGGCGACGAAACGGGCCAGCGGGGGCTCGAGCTGGCTGTCGGGAAAGAAGAAGATGCTCTTTCCCTCGAGGCGCGGCCGGACGCGGGCCAGTGCCGCCTCGGCGCGGGCTTTGGCCGGCGCCGTGGCGCGCCGGACATGGGCCGGATCGATGCCGAAGGCGTGGCCCGCCGCCTCGAGCCACAGGCCGGTTCCCTCTGCGCCGAGGGGGTAGGGAGCGGGGATGACGGATGCGCCAAGCTGGTCGAGGGCGCGCGCGGTGTCGGTCAGGAAAGGCTGGGCCAGGAGGTAGCGTGTCCCCTTGCCGATAGCTGGAAGGTCGCGGCTGCTGCGGCCGGGCAGGAACGCGACCGACGTGAGACCGATGTCGCCGAGGAGACGGCGCAGTTGGTCCTCGACGATGTCGGCAAGGCAGCCCGCGACCACGAGCTGGATGGCGTGTTCCGCCTTGGCGGGCGCCATGTCGGCGACAAGGGCGGCGAGGCACGCGTCCTCGCCTTGCGTGAAGGTCGTCTCGATACCGCTGCCCGAGTAGTTTAGGACGCGCAGGGCGGGTGCATGGAGGCCAGAGAGGCGTGCGGCAGCGCGCTTCAGGTCGAGCTTGATCACCTCGGACGGGCAGGAGCCAACCAGGAACAAGAGCTTGATGTCGGGCCGGCGGGAAATGAGCTGGCCTACGACGCGATCCAACTCGTCGTTCATATCGGCCAGACCGGCGAGATCCTTCTCCTCGATGATTGCGGTCGCGAAGCGCGGCTCGGCGAAGATCATCACGCCGGCGGCCGACTGCATGAGATGCGCGCAGGTCCGCGAGCCGACGATGAGGAAGAACGCGTCCTGGATCTTGCGGTGGAGCCAAACGATTCCAGTAAGCCCGCAGAACACCTCGCGCTGGCCACGCTCGCGCAGGACCGGGGCATCGGTGCAACCCAACTCGTGCTTTGGAGTGGGGGGCGAGGGCGATAACGGACGCGTGCGCCCGAGAGGTGTCAGGTCGTTCATGACGCGGCACCCAGGAGGTCTGTGCCAGTGCGTGTCTCGCGCGCGGCGTCGAGCCGGGCGGATCTCAGCTTCCAGATGAACTGGCCGGCATTGACGACGTAGCTGGCGTATGCGGCGAGAGCGAGCAGCATCTGGGCGCGCGTGTCGAGCAGGCCGAGCACGACGGCGGCGAGATACGCGGTGTGAAGAGCCAGCACGAGCATGCTCACCACGTCCTCCCAGAAGAACGCGGGGGCGAACAGGTAGCGCCCGAACACCACTTTCTCCCAAATCGATCCGGTGATCATGATCGCGTAGAGAGTGAGCGTTTTCAGTATGATGGAGGCCGTGGCCAAGGCCTCGCCGTGGCCGGTTGCCAGGTAGCGCAGCACGAGCCAGAGCGACACCAGGAAGACGATGAACTGGAGGGGTGCCAGAACGCCTTGCACGAGGGTCCAGACGCTCGCGTCGCGCCGCCGCCGTTGCTCGGGAGTGTAGAGAGGCTGGCGGTCGGGCGATCGCATTGTCCGGGGCCTCCGTCGGGTAGTGGATCGTGCCGGAAATGGTCTGGCGCGAACCCGCGATGGGCCGAAGTGTAAAGCGGTTGAAATTCGACTGTCAATCCATGTTGACGTTATCGACGCTTTACATTCATATTGCCAGTCACCGAGGCGACGGCTCTCGTGAATGCGTCAGACATATACTATCGCCGCTCCCGCTCTCGTGATTGAGTGTTCGTCAGGAAATGCCCGGCACAAGGGCAACCGACCAGATGAGCATGATGCCGTTCGTGACGCAGAGCACGAATGCTTCGGGAGGACGACAAGACGGAGTGCTCCGATGTCTGGATCTCGACTGCAGGCCTTATTGTGTCCGCCGACCGAGCTCGACACATCCTCGTCCAACACCGCGTCGCTCGATCACGGCAAGCGTGCGATTGGACTTCAATCCAGACCTACCCCCGTCGCTTCCGGCGCGGCGGTCCCTGGAGTCGGTGGAAACCTCCCGGTCGCCGGGCTGGTGTCTGTCATCGAGGCAGACATCATCCCGCGCCTCCTATTGATGCACCGGGTCTGCCAAGCACCCTCCGCCTCGCCAGGTCCGAGCGGTGGCGGCGCCACGCGCATCCGGCGGCGGAGCGCACGTGCCGTGTCCGACAAGATTACGGCAAAGGAGGTCGCCGACCTGCTCGAACTCGTGCGCCACGATGCTGTCGACGCCGGGTTGCGCTACGTTCATGCGCTACGCCATCAGGGACACGGCGACGAGCAGATCTTCAAGCAGCTGCTGGCTCCCGTTGCGCGGCAGCTCGGCGAGATGTGGACCGCGGACGAGGTGAGCTTCATCGAGGTGACGCTCGCCGTTGCCCGGGTGCAGCGGATCCTATTCGAGCTCTGCCAGCCGGCCGAAGCTGCTGCCATGGGCGCATTGTCCGTTCTGATGACGGCCGTGCCTGGCGAGCAGCATACGCTCGGCCTGCACATGGCCGCTGCAACCTTGACGCGGGCGGGGGTCAATGTGGTGACGCTGGTTCCGGTCACCCTGCGCGAGATCGAAGTGGCGGTGCGTGCCAGCCGGTTCGATCTGGTGGGCTTCTCGCTCGGCTCCGAAAGCCTTGCCGACTCTCTCGCATCTGTTATTGAGGCCACGCGTGTTGCGGCGCACCAGACCGACCTCAAAGTAATCGTAGGTGGTCCGGCGGCGGTTCTCTCGGGCGTATCCGCAACACGGCTCGGCGCTGATCATGTGGTCCGCGATGTCGCTGAGGCATTGGCGCTGCTGGTCAGCGATCACGCCGAACAAAACTGTTGACCATACGTTGGTAGGGATTCCGTCCCACTCGTTCGTCGGCAGTATGCTCAACCGATTGTCCACTTTTGAGATGCCCTTGCCGTGACAGCGAAGCAGTGATGTCGTGAAAACCTTCAAATCACCTCGCAAGATGTTCAGCGGATTGGACGCGGATGCCGCGGCCAATCTCGTTTCGGCGTCTTCGGACATCGCCATTGTTGTCGACCGAAAGGGCATCATCCGGGACATCTCTGGCGACGCGAGGGTTGGTGACGCGGCAGCGTGGATCGGTCGGCCTTGGGTTGATACGGTGACGACCGAAAGCCGCATCAAGGTTATGGAGCTGCTGGCAGAGTCGACATCGGAGACGACCACGCGCTGGCGCCAGGTCAATCATCCGGTGGCGGGCGGCGCCGATATTCCCATCCGATACAGGGTGGTGCGCCTTGGCGACGAGGGCCGCGTGGTGGCTATCGGCCGCGAACTCGGAGCCGTTGCCGAGCTGCAGCAGCGGTTGGTGCAGGCCGAACAGCAGGTCGAGCGCGAGTACACCCGCCTCCGGGCCACCGAGACGCGCTACCGCGCACTCTTCGCGCTCGCGTCAGAGGCAGTACTGATCGTCGACGCCGCGTCGCTGAAGATCGTCGAGGCGAATCCTGCGGCGATTGACATGCTGGCCAACGGCTCGCGGCGGATCGTCGGACGACTTCTGCACGATCTCGTCAGCACCCGCGACGCGCGTGCTCTCGATGCCCTGGTCGCCAGCGCCCGGGCGCTGCCACGCGCCGACGACATCGAGGTCGGGCTCGCTAACGCGCAACGCCATGTCCGGCTTTCGGCCTCGCTCTTCCAGCAGGAAGCCCAGTCGTTCCTGCTCGTGCGGCTGCGTACGCTCACCACCGACACGTCCAACGTCGCGCGGCGGGACTCACCATCGGTGGCGCTCGGTGTCCTGGGCCACTTGCCCGACGCGCTAGTTATCCTCGACGACGATCGCCGGATCCTGACGGCAAATGCGGCGTTCATCGAGATGGTCGAGTTGGCGACCGAGGAGCAGGTTCGAGGCCAGCCGATCGATCGCTGGCTCGGGAGGGTCGATGTCGACGTCGATATCCTGTTCGCGAGCCTCCGTGAGCAGGGCGCTGTGCGGCGCTTCTCGACGGCGGTGCGAGGCGAGTACGGGGGGCAGGAGAGTGTCGAGCTGTCGGCGGTGAATGTCGCCCATGGCCCGATCCCGTGCATCGGCATGAGTATCCGCAAGGCGCCGCGAGAGACAGCCGAGGCCGGTGCGCAGGGGCAGGCGATGTTGAGATCGATCGACCAGCTCACCGAACTCGTCGGCCGGATGCCGCTCAAGGAGCTGGTGCGCGAGACGACCGACATCATCGAGCGGATGTGCATCGAGGCTGCGCTGCAGCTGACGGGCGACAATCGTGCGTCTGCTGCCGAGATGCTCGGACTGAGCCGCCAGAGCCTTTACGTCAAGCTGCGCCGATACGGGCTTGGCGAACTGGACACCGAAGCTGACTGAATACCGCGCGGGCTCGCGGGGCTTCCGCTTCCGCACTGCCGCGACCAGCAGACGCCACCGCGTCGTAACCAATTTCGCCGCTGTCGCCTGCGTACAGAACCGTCCCAACTTCGGGGCGCCCAAAGTGTCAATTTTAATTGACGTAAGCACCACCCACACCTAGCATCGAGCATCCCCGGGTGCATCGATTGCGAGGTGTGCAGATGGCGGACGCCAGTCTGAAGTCGCTTGCGACGGGCCGCCCCGATCCCGCTGCCGTGCTCGAGCTGCTGAAGCCGATCACGTGGTTTGCGCCGATGTGGGCGTTCGCGTGCGGCGCGGTCTCCGCGGGCGAGCCGCTGGCCGGGCAATGGGCCTCGGTCGCAGCGGGAGTCGTGCTGGCCGGACCACTTGTTTGCGGCACCAGCCAGGCGGTCAATGACTGGTTCGATCGTCACGTCGACGCGCTGAACGAGCCCGCCCGCCCGATTCCGTCCGGCCGCATCCCCGGCCGGTGGGGTCTCTATATCGCGATCGGATGGACAGTCCTGTCGCTGCTCTTCGCCGCGTCGCTCGGGGCACTGACGCTTGCGGCGGCGGCGGTCGGGCTCGCGCTCGCGTGGGCCTACAGCGCGCCACCGTTTCGTCTCAAGCTCGACGGCTGGCGCGGCAATGCGGCCGTGGCCGCGTGCTACGAGGGGCTGCCTTGGTTCACCGGGGCTACGCTCATGACCGGGGCGATGCCCCGTGTTGAGATCCTGCTTTTGGCAGCCCTCTACAGCGTCGGCGCGCACGGCATCATGACGCTCAACGACTTCAAGTCGATCGATGGCGATCGCCAGATGGGCGTCAGGTCGCTGCCCGTTCAACTGGGACCGGGTCTCGCAGCTCGCCTTGCGTGCTGGGTGATGGCCATTCCACAGGTCGTCGTCGTGGCGCTGCTCATCGCCTGGGGATGCCCCGGCTTCGCCGCACTCGTGGCGGCGCTGCTTCTGGCCCAGGCCGTGCTCATGTTGCGCCTGCTCGACAATCCGCGCGCCAACGCGCCCTGGTACAACGCTACCGGAACAACGCTCTACGTGCTCGGCATGATGGCCAGCGCGGTCGCCGTTGCCGGACTGTCTGGAGGTGGCCTGTGATCGATCGCCCACTCGGATGGCTCGGCATCGTCCGTCTCGGTCTCGTGCAGACCGCGCTCGGTGCGATCGTCGTGCTGACGACCTCGACTTTGAACCGCGTTATGGTGGTCGAGATGGCGCTGCCGGCAGTGGTTCCGGGGCTCCTCGTGGCGTTGCATTATGCCATGCAGACGACCCGCCCACGGTGGGGCTACGGCTCGGATCTCGGCGGGCGGCGCACACCGTGGATTATCGGCGGCATGGCCGTGCTCGCCGCGGGCGGCACCCTGGCCGCGGTTGCAACCGCTCTCATGGAAGCGCAGCCGGTGCTCGGCGGAGCTGTGGCGGCCGTCGCGTTCACTCTGATCGGTCTCGGCGTCGGGGCGGCTGGCACCTCGCTTCTGGTGCTGCTGGCCAAGCGCGTGGACCCAGGCCGCCGGGCGGCCGCTGCCACCATCGTCTGGGTGATGATGATCTGCGGCTTCATCGTAACGGCTGGTATTGCGGGTCACCATCTCGATCCGTTCTCGACGAAGCGGCTCGTCGCGGTGACGAGCATCGTCTCGGCGGGGGCTTTCCTGCTGGCGCTGATCGCGGTCGCCGGTGTCGAGGGGCACGGGCGTGCGCCGTTGCCGGCTCATGACGCGCAACCGAAGCCGCCGTTCCATGAGGCGCTGCGCGAGGTCTGGGCGGAGCCGCAGGCTCGCCAGTTCTCGATCTTCGTCGCGATGTCGATGTTCGCCTACAGCGCGCAGGATCTGATCCTCGAGCCGTTCGCAGGCGCGATCTTCGGGCTGTCGCCCGGGCAGTCGACCAAGCTTGCAGGCTTGCAGCACGGCGGCGTCCTGCTCGGCATGATCGCAGTGGCGGCACTGGCGACCGGCTGGCGGGGTGTGCGTGTCGGATCGCTGAAGTCGTGGACCGTCGGGGGCTGCATCGCGTCGGCCGTTGCGCTCGCGTTCTTGGCGATGGCGGGTTTCCAGCCCGACCGCTGGCCTCTTCATAGCCTCGTGTTTCTGCTCGGCGCGTCCAACGGAGCGTTCGCCGTCTCGGCAATCGGCTCCATGATGGCGCTCGCCGGTCAGGGCAAGGCTGACCGGGAGGGCGTGCGCATGGGACTCTGGGGAGCGGCACAGGCGATCGCGTTCGGCCTCGGCGGTTTTGCAGGAGCCGGTGCGGCCGATCTGGTTCGCGCCCTGACTGGATCGCCGCTTGTCGGCTACGCGAGTGTGTTCGCCGTCGAAGCGGCACTGTTCCTGATAGCCGCCGCGATCGCGCTGCGCATCGGCGAGATACGCCGGTCGGAGACCGCCACGGCCGAGCCGCGCATGAGTGCGCTCGGCGAAAGCCTATTGCAGACGGCCGGCGAAGGCCGCGCCTGACTGAAGGGAGGCAACAGCCGATGACCAACGAGACCGAGACCTATGACGCCGTTGTGGTCGGCGGCGGCCCCGCCGGGGCTACCGCCGCCGCCGACCTGGCGGCCCGCGGCTGCTCCGTCGCTCTCATCGACAAAGGCGGGCGCATCAAGCCGTGCGGCGGTGCGATTCCGCCTCGTCTGATACGGGATTTCGAGATCCCCGATCACCTCCTTGTGGCACGGATACGTTCGGCGCGCATGGTCTCGCCGAAGGACGCGCGTGTCGACATGCCGATCGACGGCGGCTTCGTCGGCATGGTCGACCGGGAGGTGTTCGATGCCTGGTTGCGTCAGAGGGCCGTCGCCCGTGGCGCGACGCTGGAGGTCGGCACCTTCGAGCGGCTGACGCGCGACGACGATGGCGTCTCGCGCGTGCACTTCCAGCCGAAGTCTGGATCGTGCGGCTCGAGCGGCGCGGTCCGCAGCATCCGTGCGCGGGCGGTCATCGGTGCCGACGGAGCGCTGTCGCGGGTCGCGCGTGCCTGCATCCCGGGCGCGGCCCGGATGCCGTTCGTGTTCGCCTACCACGAGATCGTCGAGGCGCCGGTTGCCAGCGTTGCCGACTACGACGCCACCCGCTGCGACATCTACTACCAGGGCCAGCTCTCACCAGACTTCTACGCCTGGATTTTCCCGCACGGGGCAACCGCCAGCATCGGCGTCGGCAGCGCCGTCAAGGGGTTCTCGCTCCGAGGCGCGGTCGGCGATCTGCGCAAGGCGACCGGCCTCGACGGAGCCGGCACCGTGCGTTGCGAGGGCGCCCCCATTCCGCTGAAGCCATTGAAGCGCTGGGACAATGGTCGCGACGTCGTGCTCGCGGGCGACGCCGCCGGCGTGGTCGCGCCTGCTTCGGGCGAGGGCATCTACTATGCCATGCTCGGCGGCCGGCTTGCCGCCGATGCCGTCGAGCGGCTGCTCGCGACGCGCGACGTCCGCGCGCTTGCGACGGCCCGGAAACGGTTCATTAAGGACCACGGCCGCGTGTTCCTCGCGCTCGGGCTCCTGCAGTACTTCTGGTATCAGAACGACCGTCGGCGCGAGCGCTTCGTCACCATGTGCCGCGATCCGGATGTCCAACGCCTGACGTGGCAGTCGTACATGAACAAGGAGCTGGTCCGGCGCGATCCTATGGCCCACATGCGCGTTCTTATGAAGGACGTGGGTCACTTGTTCGGGCTCGTCGCGCCCCGCTGACGGGATCGGTGGTTGCAGGAATGGGCTCACAATGGATCTCGTCGCCAGCTTGATCCGAAACGGCCATGTCGTCGATATCGCGCTGGCGTTGATCGTGCTTGAGGCCGCGCTGCTGGCGTGGATCGGGCGGCGGCGAGCGCGTCCCTTGCTCGGTGTGGGGCTCTTCGCCCACCTCGCAGCCGGTGCGTGCCTGCTGATGGCGCTCAAGTCCGCGCTCGTTACGGCGGGCTGGCAGCAGGTCGCCCTGTGGCTGCTCGGCGGCCTTGTCGCGCACGCCGTCGACCTCGGGGTCAGGCTGAAAGGCGACGCCTGAGACAAAGGCACGAGCAGCGGCCCGCGTTGGCGGCACCATGCCCGCGGCAACGGCGCGCGTTCGCGTCCGCCGCAGTCTGTAAGGCGCGTGCTACTCGGCTGCGAGAAGCTCGCGCACCTTTGGGCTGCCGAGCGCGGCTGCAACCCGACGGGCCAGCGAGCGGGCATCGAGGCCGGACCATGCCTCCTGCTCGGACTGGGTGCCGTGCTCGATGAAGCGGTCGGGCAGATGCAACGGCGCAACACGAGCCGGCTCCACGCCGTGGCGTGACATCCTGCACATGGCGTCGAGCACCTGGGTCGCAAAGCCCCCGACCGCGCCTTCCTCGAGCGTAACGACCAGCCTGTGCTCGCGGGCGAGCACGGTAAGCAGCGCCTCGTCCAATGGCTTGGCGAAGCGAGCGTCAGCCACGGTTGCCGCGATGCCGAGGTTGGCGAGAAGGTCCGCGGCGGCGAGCGCTCGCGTCAACGTGGTGCCGTAGGACAGGATCGCGACATCGCCGCCCTCGCGCACGATCCGGCCGCGACCGATCTCGAGCGGCGCAGGTGCGATGGGGATCGGAGCCCCGATGCCGTCACCGCGCGGATAGCGAAATGCCGAAGGGCGGTCGTCGATCGCGGCAGCGGTCGCCACCATGCGCGCGAGCTCGGCCTCGTCGGCCGGTGCCATCAGCACGAAGCCCGGCAAGCAGCCAAGGAATGTCACGTCGTACGAGCCCTGGTGCGTGACGCCGTCGGCGCCGACGAGCCCGGCGCGGTCGATGGCGAAGCGGACCGGCAGCCGCTGGATCGCGACATCGTGCACGATCTGGTCGTAACCGCGCTGAAGGAAGGTCGAGTAGATGGCAACGAAGGGTTTCATGTCGCCGCAGGCTAGTCCAGCGGCAAACGTGACGGCGTGCTGCTCGGCGATGCCGGCGTCGAAGCAGCGGTCGGGGAAGCGCGCGGCGAAGCGGTCGAGTCCGGTGCCGCCGGGCATGGCGGCTGTGATAGCCACGATAGCGCGATCACGCTCGGCGGCCTGGATGAGCGCGTCCGAGAACACGCGCGTGTAGCTCGGAGCGGAGCTTGCCGGCTTGTGCTGCCGGCCGGTGGCGACGTCGAAGCAGGCGACGCCGTGATAGCAGTCCGTGGCACTGGCGGCGGGGGCGTAGCCGTGCCCCTTCTCGGTGACGATGTGGATGAGCAGCGGTCCATGGCGATGGTCGCGGGCCGCGGCGAGTACGCTCACCAACTCGTCGACGTCGTGACCGTCGTAGGGGCCGCAGTACGTGACGCCCAGCTGATCGAAGAGCGTCGGCGCCTCGGCAAATCGTGTCAGGCCGTCGCGCCGCAGGGCGGCATGACGCTCCGCTCGATCCGGCATATCGGCGCGAAGCGCGCCGAGGTGCGAGACCAGCGCGCCAGACGGTGGCGCGATCGACATATTGTTGTCGTTCAGCACGACGATGACGCGGCGGCCTAGGGCGCCGAGGTTGTTGAGCCCCTCGAAGGCCATGCCACCCGACGCGGCGCCATCGCCGACGATGGCGACCACGTTGTGGGTGCCGCCGACAAGGTCCCGGGCCGCTGCGAAGCCGAGCGCGGCGGAGATGGCCGTAGAGCTGTGCGCGGCGCCGAAGGGATCGAAAGCGCTCTCCTGCCGCGACGTGAAGCCCGCCGGGCCGCCCGACTGGCGCAGGCGGCTCATCGCCGTACGCCGTCCGGTCAGCATCTTGTGCGGATAGCACTGGTGGCTCACATCCCAGATGAGCTTGTCGGCGGGTGTGTCGAAGACGTAGTGCAGCGCGACGGTCAACTCGACGACGCCGAGGCCCGACCCGAGGTGCCCCCCGGTCTTGGCCACCGATGCGATCATCGCCTGTCTGAGCTGGTCGGCCAACCGGCCGAGATCAGCGGGCGCGATTCGGCGAAGATCGTCGGGCGTGGCGACGGAATCGAGGAGTTGGAAAGGCTCGTCACGCGAGGGCGTATCGTCGCCTGTCGATGCCAGTTGGTACCCGGAGCGATGCGAGGCGATCTCTAGCATTGCCATGGTCGGCGAGCCTCCCGCAAACGTCACGAGCATCGGGGTTCCTGATGAGACTAATCGTCACTTTTGACTGACGTCAATACAAATTGACATCATCTCTGAATGGGACGTCGACGCGGTTGCACTCGCCGACGCGACCGCTGTATCGAAGCGCAAAGTCCTCAGGCCCGAGCTCCCTGACGCCGACCTGAAGGATGGCGGATGGCGCGCTGCTGATAGAGGATCACGGAGATCCCCGCGAGCGTAGGTGCAGCCCACAGCAGCGGGTTGAACGCGATCGCCGGCAAGAGGTTGGCTGCGCCGAACGAGAAGAATGCCGTATAGACCGATACGCCCGCTCCGACGAACGAGCGCATGTGCTGGACCAGCCATTCGTTGCGTGGCGGATTGGGCATGAGAATGAAGCGTGTGTTGAGCGTTGCGGCCGTGATGCCAAGGCCCGAGATGAGCATCATCAGGGGCTGGCCGTTCATGAGGCCGTAGAGCGCGCAGAGCAGTGCTGCCAGCACCGTGGCGAGTTGCAGGCCGAGCGTCAGAGGATTGCGATGGCGCGCGTGGCTCTGTCGGTTCCGGATGCACTCGAGCCCGAACCACAGCAGCGTCGCGGTGAAAACCGAGAGATAGAGCATCATCCAGCCGAACAGGCCGCGGATCATGGTGACGTCGCTGATGTGCGGATGCGTGCCGAGCGGGTCGTAGAGCGTCAAGACGCTCATGCCGATCGCGCAAGCGCTGGTGACCAGGAGGCAGTAGGCGAACACACGCCCCCACTGCTTGTGCGAGGCGGTGCCCTTGCGGCCGACCAGTGGCGGCCACAGCGTCAGCAGCCCGATGGCGCCGGTCGCAACGTGGATGACGAGAAATACATTGAAGAGCACCATCGGCCCGCTCCTCCACCCCCGAAAAGTTTTGACCCGGCATCGGGAGGCGCCCTAGACCGGTGAGCCCTGTCCGGCTCGGACCCTCGCTGCGGCGATCGACGCGCAGGACCGATCCCGTTTGCGCCAGATCGCCATTGACACTATCACTTGTCAATCGAAGCTTACAATGTCGGGGCACGTCGACGGCTACGCCGACGTGGGCGGCAATCCCGTCCGAAGCAACGATTCTTGACGGGGCCACACGGACGACACATGACGAACGACACATGGCTGTGCGAAGGTTCTCGCCGAAGGGCCGTGTGCAGACCGCAGCCGGATCGCCGGCGCCGGTCGCTGGGCCGCAGCTTCGGCCCAAGTTCTCCGGTCGCGGAGACCAGCCATCAGCGGAGCCGACGGGTGTCATGGAAGACGTCGATGTCATCCTGGTCGGCGGTGGTCTCGCCAACGGCCTGATCGCGAGCCGGCTCAGCGAGCGGCGACCGCAACCGCGGGTCCTCGTTGTCGAGGCCGGCCAGCGCCTTGGCGGGAACCACACATGGTCGTTCCACGCGAGCGACGTATCGCCTGTGCAGGACCGGTGGCTGAAGCCGATGGTCGCCCACGCGTGGGCCGACCAGGAGGTGAGGTTTCCCGCATTCCGTCGCCGGCTGCCGACGGGCTATCGCTCGATGGGCTCGGCCGACCTGCACCGGCACGTTTCTGCGCTGGCGCCCGTCAAGCTGGAACTCGGGCGCCGCGTGTCGAGTGTCGAGGCCGGCGCCGTCGTGATGGAGGGCGGACAGCGGATCACCGCTCCGTGCGTTATTGACGGTCGTGGCCTGAGCTGGGTGTCGGGCGTCGCATTCGGCTACCAGAAATTCGTCGGTCTCGAGGTCGAGACGACGGCGGCACACGGCGTCGACCGCCCCGTCATCATGGATGCGACGGTCGAGCAGATCGACGGCTACCGTTTCGTTTATTGCCTGCCGTTCGACGAGACGCATCTCCTGATCGAGGACACCTATTACGCGGACACGCGTGCGCTCGATGTCGAGCTTCTGGCTCGCCGCGTTCGCGAGTACGCCCGCCAGGCGAAGTGGGAGATCCGCTCCGTGGTGCGCGACGAGGCGGGTGTGCTGCCGATCGCGCTGGACGGCGGGATCGAGTCGTTCTGGCCGATCGCTGAAGCCGGTGCGGCACGGGCAGGCATGCGGGCCGGGCTGTTCCATCAGACGACGGGCTACTCGCTGCCGCTGGCGGCCGCCGTCGCAGATGCGCTCGCTCGCCTCCCCTCGCTCACGACAGCCGAGGCGGCGCGCACGATCCGCGCCATCGGCGAGGAGAGCTGGGCACGGCAGTCCTACTTCCGCCTGCTGAACCGTCTGCTGTTCGTCTCGGCGCGGCCGTCCGAGCGGCGCGATGTCATGCAGCGGTTTTACAAGTTGCCGGCGCCGCTGATCGAGCGCTTCTACGCCGGCAATCCGAGCGCGCTCGACAAGGCGCTGATCCTGTCCGGTCGGCCGCCCATTCCGGTGCTGCGGGCACTGCAGGGCATGAGCCCGTCGAGCGCGCGGTCGCGCCGTCCGGCGTGATCGAAGGGGCGACCGCGCGGACCGGACGGAGGTTGCCGTCGTCTCCGACGTCACCAACCGATCGCGCGCGGCAACCAGGTCGCGATGCCGGGGAACATGAACAGCACTGCGACCGCCACGAGCTGAAGGCCGATGTAGGGCACGACACCCTTGTAGATGGCGATCGTCGGCACCGATGGCGGCGCCACCGAGCGAAGATAGAACAGCGACCAGCCGAACGGCGGCGTGAGGAACGAGGTTTGCAGGATGAGCGCGATCAGCGCTGCGATCCACACCAGGTCGACGTTGGCCGCCTGCAGGATTGGCAGGAACAGAGGCACCACGATGTAGCTGATCTCGATCCACTCGATGAAGAATCCGAGCACGAAGATGATCAGCATCATGAACAGGATGTCGGCGTCGATGCCGCCGGGAATCCACTTGAACATGTCGTGGACCAGCGCCTCGCCGTTGAGCCCGCGGAACGCGAGTGCGAACACCTGAGCGCAGATCAGGATGAACATCATACCTGCCGTGATGCGCGTCGTGGCGAGCGTGGTGTCGCGCAGCACCGCGAAGGAGAAGCGGCCGGCGAGCGCGACCACGAGAATCGAGCCGAGTGCGCCCATTGAGGCGGCCTCGGTCGGAGCGGCGATACCACCGATGATCGAGCCCAACACGGCGAGAACGAGCGCGACCGGCGGCATTCCGACGCGGGCCGCCTTGCGCCACAATTCGCCGCGGCTCATCGCATCGCGCTCCGCGAGCGCGACCGGCGGGACGAGTTCGGGCTTCGCCATCCCGAGCACCAGCAGGTAGATGACGAAGATCGCCGCCAGCAGCATGCCGGGAAACAGGGCAGCGGCGAACAGCGTGCCGACCGACTGGCCAAGGATGTCGGCGAGCAGAATCAGGATCGTCGACGGCGGTATGATCTGGCCGAGCGTGCCCGAGGCGCAGATCGTGCCGCACGCGGTCGGGAGATGGTAGTTGCGGCGAATGAGCGCTGGCAGCGTGATGAGGCCGAGGGTGACGATCGTGGCGCCGACGATGCCGGTCGTGGCGCCCATCAGCACGCCGACCAGCACGATGCCGATGCCCATTCCGCCGCGGAGCCCGCCTGCGAGGTGCCCGATGACATCCATCAGGTCGTCGGCGATGCGCGACTTCTCGAGCATCACCCCCATGAACACGAAGAGCGGAATGGCGATCAGCGTGTAGTTTGCCGTGACGCCGAAGATGCGAGCGGGCAAGAGGTTGAACAGGATCGGGCCAAAGCCGAGGTAGCCGAAGACGAGGCCCGAGACGGCCAGCGTCAGAGCAACGGGCAGGCCTATCGAGAGCATCACGAAGAAGGAGACGATCGATAGGATCGCCAGGATCTCGTTCATCGGCATGTCAGTGCCCCGCGTCGAGGTCGGATGCGAGCCGGGGCTTGGCGGCCGGATCGAGAACGGCAACCAGGGCGCGCAGCGTGGCCGCGAGGCTCTGGATCAGCAGCAGCGTGAAACCTATCGGCATCATCGCCTTCAAAATCCAGCGATGCGTGAGCCCCCCCGGATCGGGCGATTGCTCGCCTATCGAGTAGGACTGCTCGACGTAGGGGATCGAAAGGTAGATCAGGATGGCGACCAGGATCGTCACCAGCAGCATGCCGACGAGGTCGATGATCCGCTGCACGTGCGGGGGGAAACGACCGTAGAGAATGTCGACTTTGACGTGTCCGTCGTGAAGCAGCGCGTAGGACAGTCCGAGCAGGCAGATCGGCGCCATCAAGTGCCACTCGAGCTCCTGCATGGCGACGCTTCCTGTGCGGAAGAAATAGCGCAGCAGCACGTTGAACGACATGACGCAGACGAGTGCGAAGGCGCACCACCCCGTGATGCGCCCCACCCGCTCGATGAACCAGTCGAGCCGGTCGGCCCATTGTGTCAGTGATCGCATCAGGTTTCCGCGCCGAGTTGACCGGCTTATAGAGACTTCGTGATTCTCGGCCGCCGCAGCGGCTTGCAGACGCGCGGCGGGGAGGGGCCAGCACAGCGCTGGCCGCTCCCCCGGCTGTCCCCCGACCGTGCGTCGGCGCTAACCCTTCTGGCCGATCTGGCCGCGGATCTGCGACTGGTAGACCGCCTCGCTGATGCCCGCCCACTTGTCGTGCGTCGCCTTGAACGTCATGAAGCTGTCGTGCACCTTTTTCACCAAGGGGTCTTTGGCCGTCGCGTCGGCCAAGACGGCCTCGGTGGCCTCCTTGAGCTTTGTGATGACCTCGGGCGGCAGCGGCGAGGCCTTCACACCATGGTTCTTGACGAGATCGTCGAGCGCTTCCGAGTTCGTCGCCTCGCACCAGGTATGGCTGATGACGTTGCAGGCGGCGGCGGCGGTGCGCACCACGTCTTTCAAGTCGTCGGGCAAGGTGCCCCAGGCCTTCTTGTTGACGATGAGTTCGGTGACGGTCGAGGTCTCGTGCCATCCCGTCGTGTGGTAGAACTTGGCGGCCTTGTGCAGACCGAGCCGGCGATCCTGGAACGGACCGACGAACTCGGCGGCGTCGATCACGCCGCGCTCGAGCGCCGGAAATATCTCGCCGCCAGGTAGCAGCTTCACGTCGACGCCGAGAGTGGCGTAGACCTTGCCCGCGAGACCCGGGATGCGCATCTTGAGGCCCTTGAAGTCGTCGACCTTCTCGATCGGCTTCTTGAACCAGCCCGTCATCTGGATGCCGGTATTGCCCATCGGCATCGGCACGAGGTTGAAGGGGTCATAGACCTCCTCCCACAGCTTCAGTCCGCCGCCGTGGTAGAGCCAGGCGTTCATGCCCTGGAAGTTCATGCCGAACGGCACGGCGGTGAAGTACTGCGCGGCAAACGTTTTGCCCGACCAGAAATAGCTGTTGGCGCAGTTCATCTCGACGGTGCCCTTCGACACCGCGTCGAAGCCCTCGAGTGCCGGGATCAACTCGCCGGCGGCAAAATGCTGGATGTTGAGGCGCCCGCCCGAGAGCTTCTTGACGAGGTCGATGAAGTACTTCGGGCTGCCCGGCCCTTCTACGTAGAATGGCGCGCCAGGCCCATAGGCGTTGGTCATCTTCCAGTTGAACGTCGACTGTGCGCGGGCGATGGCCGGCGCCGACACGGCAGCGGTCGCGGCCGCTCCGGCTGTAAGGCCCGACTTGAGGAAACGGCGGCGTTCCATCCTGATCTGATCTCCCTGTCGTGGTTGGGGTGCGCGTGAGACGCAATCTCGTCCAAAAGGCAAGTGGTATGCCAGGAGCGTCTGCCTTTGTGCATCAACGGGTTGAGCCCGGACGACGGAGGCGTGACCACATGCCTGCCTTGTCTGACGGCAGTCACCGTTGCACGATGCCTAAGTACTAGGCAAGAAGTCTCATTGAACGAGCTGCGCACAGCGAGTTTCAGAAGCCAGCGGCCCGTCCGTCGCTGCGGGGGTCGGCGGCACCCTCGACGATGCCGGCGCGTGTGCCGCGTGCATGCAGCACCAGAGCGCCGGCGTGGCCCATCACCTCGTCCATTGCTCCGACCACCTCGACATCGTGGCCGGCCGTACGCAGCTGCGCCACGACCTCAGGCTTGAAACGGCTCTCGATGCGCAGGTTGGTCGCCTCGCTGCCCCACGTCCGTCCGAGCAGCCAGCGCGGCGCGCTGATTGCGGTCTGCAACTCCTGCCCGAACACGACGTGGCGCGTGTAGACGGCTGCCTGAGTCTGTGGCTGGCCTTCGCCGCCCATGGTTCCGTAGGGCATGATGCGGCCGTCGTCGAGGAGCGCCATCGCCGGTTGGATCGTGTGGAACGGGCGGCGGCCGGGCTCGAGCGTGTTCTGCCGCGCCGGGTCGAGGCTAAAGCTCGTGCCACGGTTCTGCCACGTGATGCCCGAAGTGGGCAGCACCACGCCCGAGCCGAACTCCCAATAGACGCTCTGTATGAAGCTGACGGCGCGGCCCTCACTATCGATGGCGCCGAGCCACACCGTGTCGCCTGGGCGGGCTGTCTGCGGCCAGGGCAGCGCCCGCTGTCGGTCGATCCGGCTCGCACGCGTGTCGAGGTCGGCAGGCGCGAGATATCGCGTTGGATCGACCGTCATGTACGCTGGATCGGTGACGTGGGCATCGCGCACCATGAACGCTTGCTTGGTGGCCTCGACAAGTCCGTGCACATGGTCGAAGCCATCCGCCTCGTGCACGCCAAGCCGATCGAAAAGTCCTAGGATCATCATCGATGCAAGGCCCTGCGTCGGCGGCGGCATTCCGTAGGCCGTCCCGTGCGTGAGCCGCACGGCCAGCGGCGCGACGCTCATGGCGCGGTGGCGCGAGAGGTCGGCGAGCCGCAGCGGGCTGCCGGCCGTCTCGAGCTCTGCGGCCATCTGGCGCGCGAGGTCGCCGCGGTAGAAGTCGTCGAGACCGGCGCTCGCGAGGTGGGCGAGCGTGGCGGCGAGCCGCTCGAGCTTGAACCGGCTGCCGATCGCGGGATGCGTGCCGCCCGGCATGAAGGTCTCGGCAAAGCCCGCCACATGCTCGAGCTCGGCGCGCTTGCCGATGTTGTTCTTGACCTGGGTGGCGCTAGCCGGGAAGCCCTGGCGCGCATGGTGGATGGCGTCCTCCAGTAGCCTCGACAACGGCAGACGGCCACCCCATCGGGAGCTGATTTCGAGTGCTGCCTGCCAGCCCGATACCGCGCCGGCGACCGTCAGGGCCGCGAGCGGCCCGCGCGACGGTATCGAGCCGCGATGTCCATGCCCGGCGTAGTAGTCCCGCGTCGCGAGGCCGGCCGCTGCCCCGCAGGCGTCGATGCCGGTGGGCGGCTTTCCGCCCTCGCTGATCAGCCAGAAATTGTCGCCGCCGAGCCCGTTCATGTGCGGGTAGACGACGGCGATCGTCGCCGCCGCCGCAACCATGGCCTCGATGGCGTTGCCACCGTCTCTCAGCACGGCGAGGCCGCTTTCGGCCGCAAGGTGATGGGGCGCGACGACCATGCCGCGCGCCGAACGGACAGTCTCTTGCATGGGGCCTCGTGGTGCCGGGTTCTGGAACAATGCGCCCCGACGTTAGTCGCGCAGGCGCGCGAACGCTAGCGGCGGGGCGCCGCGCAATTGAGCCGACGGGATTTGGCGGGCGATTGGCCGGCTATTGGCAGCTCAGCGCGCCAACCGTGGTTCGGACTGCGATCGGGGCGCCGAGTTTAGCTCCGCTTAGCACCCGCTCGACGGATACGGGCACGTAGCAGCGGCCCGCCCAGAAGCGATAGGTGCCGTCCTCGTTCCGTTCGACACGGTCGACGATTCCGTTCGCACTCAGTGCCTTTGCGGCGGCGTTGCCGGCGTCCTGCATAACCGCGACGAACTCCTGCATGCGCGCGTAGGGCGGCGGGAGCGCGGCAAGCGCGGGAGCGGGCAGGCCGGCGGCAGCCACGGCCAGAAGTGCAGCAGCGCGCGACGAGCGGCATGGCATGGTCATCCGGGGCCTCCTTCGGCGGGCGGAACGTGCGGGGCGTACGGCGTGCCGGGACGCTCCGTTTCGATGGGCCTCGACCATGGCATCACGGGGGCCAAGCGGTCCATGGGGGCCAGACGTCATTGCCGGGGCTGTTCGATTGGCTCCGAGATGCCAACGCGGTGTTCCGACATTGTGAGGGCACGCTCGCATCCTTGTTCGAGATCGTCCCATGCCGGCGTCGGCCCGAAGCGCGCGACCAGAAAGTCGATCAGTGCACGGGTTTTGGCGGCCAGGTAGCGGTTCGGCGCGTAGAGCGCGTGGATGGCCAACTCTGCCGGGGCGAAGCCGGGCAATACGACCTCTAGCCGACCGGCCTTGATGTCCGGTCCGATCAGGAACGTGGGCAGCAGCGTGATGCCGTGACCGGCAAGGGCCGCGGTGCGCAGCACGTCGCCGTTATTGGAACACATCACTGAGCGGATCGGCACGGACACGGTCTCGCTCTCACGGCCGAGCTGCCAGCGTTGCAGCGTCGTCGAGTGCCCGTAGCTTAGACAGGCATGCGCGGAGAGGGCGGCCGGCGCATCGGGCGGACCGAACCGCGCGAGATAGCTCGGCGCCGCGGCGAGGACACGGCGCGCGGGCGCGAGGCGGCGCACGATAAGGCTCGAATCCTGCGGCTCCGCAATGCGAACCGTGACGTCGACACCCTCCTCGATGGGGTCGATGAAACGGTCGTTGAGCGTCAACTCGATCCTGAGGTCGGGGTAGGCGGTCATGAAGTCCGCCACCGCTTCTCCGAGGTACAGGGCGCCGAAGGACATCGGCGCGTTGACCTTCAGCACGCCGCGCGGCTCGTCGTGGAGCCGCGAGACGTGCACCTCCGTCTCCTCGACGCGGGCCAGGATATCGAGGCACCGCTCGTAATAGGCGAGGCCAGCCTCCGTCGGGTTGACGCGACGCGTGGTGCGATCGAGCAGGCGCACGCCCAGCATCCTCTCGATCTCCGCGACGCCCTTGCTGATCGCGGAGCGCGTTAGCCCAAGCTCGCGCCCCGCCCCGGCATAGCTGCCGAGCGCGACGACCTTGGCGAACGCCTGCATGGCTTCGAGTTTGTCCATGACAGGCAATTGTATCCAATATGGACGCAGTCTGTGTCAATTCGGCTATATTGATGTCGCCAAAGCGTCAGCCTAGCTCTCGTCTCATGAGATCGGGTCGCCCGATCAGACACAACACGGAGGCTGCCATGGCATTGACCCTGCGCCGGTCCGAGGAGCGCGGTAGAGCCGACCTCGGCTGGCTCGACAGCAAGCACACGTTCTCGTTCGGCCACTATCACGATCCCGCGCACATGGGCTTCGGTCCGCTGCGCGTGATCAACGAGGATCGCGTCGCGCCAGGTGGCGGCTTCCCGACGCATCCCCACAACGACATGGAGATCGTCTCCTACGTCGTCAGCGGCGCGCTCGAGCATCGCGACAGCCTCGGTACGTCCTCGGTCATCAGGCCCGGCGATCTGCAGCGAATGAGCGCCGGCACGGGTGTGCGTCACAGCGAGTACAACGCCTCGGTCAGCGAGCCCGTTCACTTCCTCCAGATTTGGATCGTGCCGGATCGCCGGGGGCTGGCGCCCGGCTACGAACAGAGAGGCTTCAGCGATGCCGAGAAGCGAGGCAGGCTGAGGCTCATCGGCTCGCGCGACGGTCGGGACGGCTCCATCGTCATCCACCAGGACGTCGCGCTCTACACGTCGCTGCTCGGACCCGGCGAGCATGTCGAGCATGGCGTCGAAGCGGGTCGCGGGGCCTGGGTTCAGGTCGTCAAGGGCGCGGTGGCGGTGAACGGTGCGCAGCTGCGCGCCGGGGACGGCATCTCGGCGACCACTCTCGGGCCGCTCTCGATCGTGGGCGATGCCGATGCCGAGATCCTGCTGTTCGACCTCGCGATCTGAGCCTGCGCCGCGAGGCCCACGTCAGAAGAATACAGCGGGCCAGGCGCATGAGCGCCTGGCCCGCTCAGCGTAGCCGGCCCCGACGCGCTTCCGGGGTCACGGAGGCGTTGGCCTAAGGTCGCAGTGCATTGCAGCATCGCCGGGCGTCCGATATGTCAGTCATTGGGCTGATCCGGCCGCGCGGAAACCCGACATGAACTTCTACCTGCCGATCGCTGAGATGTCGGTGAACCTCCTGGTGTTCCTTGGAATGGGCGCGGCGGTGGGGTTCCTGTCCGGCATGTTCGGCGTCGGGGGCGGCTTCCTGATGACGCCGCTGTTGATTTTCTCGGGCATTCCCTCGGCGGTGGCGGTCGGTACCGGATCGGCGCAGGCCATCGCATCGTCGGTCGCGGGCGCCATCAACCAGTACAGGCGCGGCAACGTCGATGTGAAACTCGGCGTCGTTTTGCTGGCCGGCGGCGTGCTCGGCGCTGTCATCGGCGTCGAGGTGGTCAAGATCCTGCGCCGCATGGGTCAGTTCGATCTCGCTGTGTCTCTGGCATACGTCACGTTCCTCGGCGCCATCGGCACGTTGATGCTGATCGAGAGCCTGTCGGCGATCCGCAGTGCGCAGGCGGGCAAGCCCGTTTCGATGCGCCGCTCCGGTCAGCACAACTGGATTCATGGGCTACCGTTCAAGATGCGGTTCGGCCGCTCCAAGCTCTATATCAGCGCCGTGCCGCCATTGGTCATCGGCGCGTTCGTCGGCTTTCTCGCCGGTATGATGGGCGTCGGCGGCGGTTTCATCATGATCCCGGCACTGATCTACCTGCTGCGCGTCCCCACGAACGTGGTCGTCGGCACCTCGCTGCTGCAGATCGTCTTCGTCACGGCGGCGACGACGGTGCTGCATGCCACCCAGAACCAGACCATCGACATCGTGCTCGCCACCATCCTGATCGTTGGCAGCGTCGTCGGCGTCGAGTTCGGCGCGGCGGCGGGTGCGCGGCTGAAGGGCGAGCAGCTCCGCTTTCTGCTGGCCGCGCTGGTGCTCATGGTGTCTTTGCGGCTCGCGTTCGATCTCGTTGTCGAGCCGGATGAGCTCTATTCGATCACCAACCTGGCCGGGAGGCATCCGTGAAGCGCCACCGCCGGATCGCGCATCTGTACGGATGGCTCATGGTCGCCTTGTTTGCGGCCGTGCTGGCGCATCCGGCCGCGGCCGCGATCGAGGTGCGCTCCGGGCCCGAGCGGATCGAGATCGACGTCTCGACGCGCTCCATCCCGGTCACTGCGAGCTTCAGCGGGACCGAGATCATCGTATTCGGCTCGGTCGAGAACTCCCGCCAGCCGAGCGCGGAGTCGGGCTACTACGACGTCGTGGTGGTGCTCGAAGGGGCGCTCGCGCCGCTGGTCGCACGCAAGAAGAGCAACATGGGCGGCTTGTGGATCAACACGTCCGTGGTGCGCTTCGCGAGCCTTCCCACCTACTACGCCATCGCTTCGACGCGTCCGATCGACGAGATCGCCGAGAGCGAGGTGCGCGACTACCATCGCATCGGGTTCCGGCACGTGCCGATGCAGGTGGCGTCGCGCGGGCTGACCTCCGGCCTCACCTCCGAGCAGGTCGAGGGGTTCCGCAACGCCATCGTGCGCCTCAAGCAGAAAGAGCGGCTCTACAAGAGCCAGGACTACAACGTCTCGTTCATCGGCAAGAGCCTGTTCCGCGCCACCATCGGTCTGCCGGCCAACATTCCGGTCGGCCCATTGAAAACGCGCGTCTACCTGTTTCGCGACGGGGCCATGTTGAGCCGCGCCGAGGTCACGGTGAACCTCGACCGCCAGGGCGTCGAGCGGTTCCTGCACGCGTTTGCGTTCGACCAGCCGCTCCTTTACGGAATTCTGACGGTGTGCGTAGCGGTCGCGACCGCACTCGTTGGCTCCGCCCTGCTGAGGCGCGACGTTGCCTAACGGAAGGGTGCGTCAACGGGAGACGGGGAACGGCGCGATCTCGAGGCCGTGCGCCTCGAGGGTCTTGCGGATCGCGCGGGCGGTCGTTGCCGCGCCGGGCTCGTCGCCGTGGATGCAGAGCGTTCCAGCGTCGACGCGAAGCCACTGTCCCGACACCGTCTCGATCTCCTCGCCCAATGCCATGGCCAGCGCGCGCCGCGCGGCCTGCTCTGGATCGCGGATCATGGCTGCGGGATGGGCGCGGGGCAGCAAACGGCCGTCGTCGGCGTAGCCGCGATCCGGAAATGCCTCGCTGACGGTCGGCAGACCGTGATCTCGCGCGGCCGCGATGAGCGCGCTTGTCGCTGGCGCGACGACCGCCAGATGCGAGCCGGCCGCAGCCACAGCACTGGCTATGGCGCTGGCATAGTCGGTGCGCGTGGCGGCCATATTGTAAAGTGCGCCATGCGGCTTGACGTGACGGAGGCGCAAGCCAGCCTCGTGCACGACAGCCTGCAAATCGGCGATCTGTCCCGCGACGAGGTTCTCCACGGCGTCAGGCGGCAGCTCGATCGGCCTACGGCCGAAGCCCGCTCGGTCGGCAAAACCCGGATGCGCGCCGATCGCGATGCCGCGGGCACCCGCCAACGCTACCACGCGTCGCATGATCGCCGGATCGCCGGCATGGCCGCCGCAGGCGATGCTTACTGAGCTGACGATCCCGACAAGTGCGGCATCCTCGCCCATGTCGTCCGGCCCGAGGCCCTCGCCGATATCGGCGTTCAGGTCGACGCTGCGTGTCATGGCTCCCGACCTTTGCCGACTGTCGAACACGTCCGGGCTTCGACGCGGCCGTCTGCCCCCGCCTATGTCCCACCCCCGCCACCGACGCTATACTAGCGCCACGGACGTCCGGAGCACCGCTCGCAAGCATGTCGGCACGCAGGATCGAATTCCACGCCGCCGGCGATGCGGCCCTCGTCGCGAGCCTTGGCGACACGATGGACCGCGCGGTGTCCGCAGCCGTGCTCGAGCTGGCCCGACGCATCATGGCGGCAGGCATCGGTGGCGTCGAGGAGGTCGTGCCGGCGTTCGCCGCGCTCACGGTGTATTTCGATCCTCTGCAACTCGACGCGCGCCGGCTCGAGGTGGAGATCGAGGCGCTGGCGGTATCGACGGCTACGGCGGCACCTGCCGGGGGCGTGGGACGTAGGCACGAGATCGCCGTTTGCTACGAGGACGCGAGCGCGCCTGATCTCGCGGCGGTGGCGCAGTTCACAGGGCTGACGCCCGACGAGGTTGTCGCCCGCCATTCCGCGGCGACGTATCACGTCTACACGCTGGGCTTTCTGCCGGGCTTTCCCTATCTCGGTGACCTCGATCCAAGGCTGCGGCTGCCGCGGTGCGCCACACCGCGGGTGGCGGTGCCGGCCGGGTCGGTGGCCATTGCAGGCGCCATGACCGCGGTCTATCCGCTCGAGAGTCCCGGCGGTTGGCACATCATCGGGCGCACCACGGCGCGGTTGTTCAGCCCCGCGCAATCGCCCCCTGCACGTCTCGCACCGGGAGACACGGTACGATTTTTTGCCGTGTCCAGGTCGGAGCTGGATCGGCTGGCCAGCGGCGGCGGCGACCGATGACAGCGGCGCTTCTGGTTCATCGGGCAGGGGCATCGACGACCATCCAGGATTGCGGACGGGTGGGCCATCAAAGCTCCGGCGTGCCGGTATCGGGCGCGCTGGACCGTGTGGCCCTTGCGGCAGCGAACATCGTCGTAGGCAATCCACCGGGCGAGGCTGCACTCGAGATCCTGATGCTTGGACCCGAGTTCGAGATCGTGGGCGAAAGCGTGCGGCTGGCACTGGCCGCAAGCGGGGGCGGCCGGCTCGAGGTCGGCGCTGCGGCGGCCGGGAGCGAATGGCGGCGTGTCCCGGCGCTCACGTCGGTAAGGTTGACAAGGGGGGAGCGGGTGCGGGTCGCGGGCCTCGGCGGCAGTGCGGTGGCCTATCTCGCGATCGAAGGAGGAATCGCGGTGCCGTCGGTGCTCGGCAGCCGCTCCACCTACGTGCGTGCGGGGCTCGGCGGACTAGACGGGCGTCGCCTCGCGGCAGGCGACAGGGTTCCGCTGCGTCTCGGTGCTGCGCTTGAACGCTCCGAGCGCCAGGGGGCGGGGCTCGACCTCGAGCGGCCGTCGCGGCTCCATGTGATGATGGGGCCCGAGAGCCGCTGGTTTCCCGACGATGCTGCGGCGGCACTTCTGGCGTCCTCCTACTCGGTGACGGCAGCCTCCGATCGCATGGGGCTGCGGCTCGCCGGACCACGGATCGCGCGATGCGACGGCGCGGATAGCCTGCTGTCGGCACCGATTGCGGCCGGGTCGATTCAGATCCCGCCCGACGGTCAGCCGATCCTGCTGCTCGCCGACCGCCAGACCATCGGCGGGTATCCGAAAATCGCCACGGTCGTCTCGGCCGACGTGCCTCTCGCGGGCCGTCTCGCCGCCGGCCACGCGATCCGCTTCGTCGCGATCTCGCGCGCAGAGGCGATCGACCGGCGGCGCGCGTTGGAGGCTGCGCTAGCGCGCTTCGCCGCCGCGGTCGCCGAGGTCCCGCCGTGGTCCGTCGCTGGAGCCGCGGCCGGCCATGGAGGCGAGGCCGGCGCCGATCCGGTGCGGCTCGCGGCCGAGAACCTCGTCAGCGGCGTCGTCTCGGCCGACGAAGGCTGAGTTACGCACCAACCGTCGCGTGGTTTCGTCGCCGCCGCGTTTTTTTTGCATTCGACCGGCCGCTCTGTACCTCAGGTGACAGCCGCGGTGCCGTGGCACGTGAAGAGTGGTGACATCAGGTGATCGGCGGCCCGCTCCGCTGCACCCGCAACACAGTCAACGTCGCCAAGCCCAACGGAGCCCGCCATGACCCGCCACACCGACACCAAGACGCTCATTGCCCTTGCCGCAGCCTTTGCTGCCGGCGTTCTGACGCTGGTGCCCGCCGCGGAGGCCGGCAACGGTGTCCGCCTGTCCTTCGGCGGTCCCCTCGGCTCGTTCGTGGCGCGTCCCACCCAGGGCTATGCAACCCCGTCCTACGGCGCCCCGAAGTGCGACAAACCGAGCTACCGGACGGCATCCCGCAGCCACGGCAGCACTCACTCGGCAAAGAAGCCCGTCTCGGTTGCCAGCCGCTCCCGCGACGACGACGACAAGCCGGCGAAGCAGGCCAAGAAGTCGCGTGACGGAGACGACAACGAGGCCCGCAGCGCCAAGGCCGAAACAAGGTCGTCGGACATCAAGCAGATTGCGACCAACGCCGTCCCGCTCGCGGCCAAATCGAGCACGACCACTGGCGTCCAGACGGTCGCCGCGAGCCAGCCTGCGGCCTCCGTCCCGCCGCCCTTGAAGCTCGACGGAACCGCTGCTCCCGCGGCCGCTCCTGCTGCGGGCAACGGCGCCGGCGCCGTCGGCACGGCAAGCGATCTGCCGGTGCAGAGCGCAGCCCTCGTGCCGGCACCGAGCACTGCCGAGACGAAAGCCCCGACCGAGGTGAAGGCCCCGACCGAGGTGAAGGCCGAGGTCAAGACCGAGAAGCGGGTCGACAAGAAGAAGGACGGCGATTGCCGCCGCTTCATCCCGGCAGCCGGCATCACGATCTCCGTCCGCTGCAACGACTAGTCGATCGCCCTGGCCTGCCTCCGGCTCCGAGCGCCGTGGCGGCCAGGGCGCGACCACCCCCGCCCCTATCCCCCGCACAGCGCCATCCGAATCCAGATCGAGGAGCCTGCCATGACCGCCGCCGCCCTCTCCGCCGACGCCCTGCCCGAAGCCAAAGACGCTGGCCGCATCGTCCGCATGGCCCCAAAGCTTGCATTCCGGAACCTGTTTCACGATCGCATGAGCCTCGTGGTGACGCTCGTCGGGATCGTATTCTCGGTGGTCCTGGTGGCCGTGCAGTGCGGCCTCTACCTCGGCTCCGAGCGCACAATCGCCGTCGTCCTCGACGAGGCCAAGCCGGATCTCTGGGTGGTGCCGGTCGGGACCAAGAGCTTCGACGATGCTTCGCTTCTGACCGGGCGCGAGACCTACCCCGTGCTGTCGACGCCCGGCGTGAAAAGCGCCGAGGAGCTGGTTGTCGGCTTCACCTCGTGGCGGAAGCCCGAGGGGGGCAACAAGGCGATCGTGCTCGTCGGCTCCGACTGGACGCGGGGCGGGCTCAAGCCCTGGAACATCGTCGCGGGCAGCGACACCGATCTTGCCGCACCCGGCGCGGTCGCTATCGACCGGTCCTATTTCCCCGACCTCGGCATATCGGGCGTCGGCCAGAACGCCGAGATCAACCGGCAGCGTGTCACCGTAAAGGCCGTGAGCCAGGGCATCCGCGCGTTCACCACGCTGCCCTACGTTTTCACCTCGATCGCCAAGGCGCGCCAGCTCACGGGTGCGGCTCCCGAGCAGTCCTCCTATGTCATGATCCGCACCCAGCCCGGCGCCGATATCGCCAAGGTGCAGGCCAGCCTGCGCACCCGCCTAAAGGACGCCGAGGTGCTGACGCACGCCGAGTTCCGCACCCGCTCGACCAACTACTGGCTGTTCAAGACGGGTGCCGGTATGGCGCTGATCGCCGGCGCGATGCTGGGCGTGATCGTTGGGATCGTCATCGTCGCCCAGACGCTCTACTCGAGCACCAAGGACCACCTGAACGAGTTCGCCACGCTGCGTGCACTCGGCGCCTCGGCCGGCTACATCCACCTGGTGATCCTCTTGCAGGCTCTCATGAGCGCGATGCTGGGCTATCTCGCCGGGATGGGGCTTTCGCTGCTGGCCATCTCGGCCTCGAAGAGCACGACGCTCAAGATCGTCATGACCCCAGAGCTTGCGGCGGCCTTGTTCGCGCTGACGATCGGCATGTGCTCGATTGCCGCCATGAGCGCCATCATGAAGGTGACGCGGATCGACCCGGCGGGGGTGTTCAGCCGCTAGACCGCGGTCTGACGCTTCGGATGCCGGTCGGCCGCAAAGGGCACGCGACACGCGCTGCCACCGCCCGGGCCGGAGATCAGAAATAGTCGAGAAAAAGTGAGCCTGTGCCGCGCGGAACAGCGCGGCACAGGCCGTTTCGGCATGCTCACTCCATCGAACCTGGACCGAACGGGAGTGACCACCATGACGACCGCCACCAGCACTGCAGCAGCCGCCACCCGCCCGGGCGCCTCGACGCCGATCCTCGAGGCTCGCGGGATCACCAAATTCCTCGGCCAGGGCGAGACCCGCTTCCAGGTGCTGAAAGGCGTCGACGTTTCCCTGGTCCCGGGCGAGCTGACCCTGCTGATGGGCCCATCGGGCAGCGGCAAGACCACCCTGCTCTCGATCATGGGCTGCATCCTGACGCCATGCGGCGGCGAGCTCTCGATCGGTGGCGACCGCGCACACGGGCTTTCGGCCGAGAAGCTCGCCGCCGTCCGCCGTCGCCACGTCGGCTTCGTGTTCCAGTCCTACAACCTGTTTCCGACGCTGACGGCGCTCGAGAACGTGCTGATGGCGCTCGACGTCCGTCGCGCCCGTTCCGCCGACCCGCGCAAGGTCGCCGCCGAGGCGCTGGAGGCCGTCGGCCTCGGCCACCGCATCAACAACTATCCCGCGAAGCTCTCCGGCGGCGAGAAGCAGCGCGTCGCGCTGGCTCGGGCCCTGGCCGGTAGCCCGTCGGTGATCCTCGCCGACGAGCCGACCGCCGCGCTCGACAGCGAAAACGGCAAGGCGGTGATGGAACTACTGGCCCGGGTCGCCAAGGACACCTCCCGCGCGGTCCTGGCCGTGACCCACGACCACCGCACGCTGGCTTACGCGGACCGCATCATCCGCATCGAGGATGGCCGCATCGGCTCCGACGAGCGAGCGGCGCGCGAGAACGTGGAGCCCGTCGCCCGCGCCGCCTGAGCCCAGATCGAACGACCTGACGATCCGAAACCCAACCGTCCCAAATCCCTGAAAGGAACACGCCATGAAGAAGATCGCCGCCGCACTCTCCGCTGCCGCCATCCTCGCCGTCTGCGGGTATCTCGTCGCCGACAAGCTCGGCTCCGCACGGCCCGTCACGCCGGCTGCCGCCGCCGTCACCGCCGCGCCGCAGATCGACTGGGTCGCTGCAGCACCCGGACGCGTCGAGCCGAAGTCGGGCGAGATCCGGATCGGCACCTCGATCCTCGGCCGCGTGGCCGAGGTGCTGGTGAAAGTCGACGAGAAGGTCGAGGAGGGCGAGCTGCTGTTCCGCCTCGACGACGAGGAGGCGCGCGCCCGCCTCGCGGCCGCCGAGGCCGAGGCGCTGGCGCGCCGCAAGGAAAAGGAGGGCGATCTTCCCTCCAACCGGGAGGACGTCCGCAAGGCCGAGGACGCAGTGTTCTCGGCCGAGCGGGCCACGACCGGTGCCCGCTTCGAGCTCGACGCGATGCTGATTGCCAAGCGCCAGGGGACGGTGAGCGACAGCGACGTCGCCGATGCCCGCCGCCGCCTTGCCGATGCCCGCCAGCGCCTTCAGAAGGAGCGTCTCGCGTTCGTCAAGGCGCAGTCGAAGTCGGGGCTGCCGGCTCCGAACCGCGCCGAGGCCGCGATCAGTGCGGCGCGAGCCGAGGTGGCCATTGCCGAGGCGCTGCTCGAGAAGACGCGGATCCGCGCTCCGTCGGCCGGCACGGTGCTGCAACTCGACGTCAAGTCGGGCGAGATCGTAGCGCCGCAGGGCGAGCGGCCGCTGATCGTCATGGGCGACATGTCGGTCGTGCGTGTGAAGGCCGAGCTCGACGAGGGCGACATTGCCAAGATCAAGGCGGGCCAGCGCGTCTATGTGCGGACGCCCGGCTACGCCGACCGCGATTTCGAGGGCCGTGTCACGGCTCTGGCGCCGACGCTTGGTGCGCCGCGCATCGGACCGCGTGGTCCCCGCCGGCAGAACGACGTCGACGTGCTCGAGGTGACGGTCGAGATGCAGGCCTCCGGCGATCTCAAGCCGGGCATGCGGGTCGACACCTACTTTCGCCCCGAGTGAGCCGCCGGCCGGATCCACCCGCCGCATCCTGCAAGCCAGTCGCGGCATATGAGGGACCGACACGATGATAGGCGGCGGCGCTGCAAGCGCCGCCGCTTCGCGTTTGCACTGTGAAGCAACAGCCGGAAAAATAACATGAAAGTTACCCGCGAGACATCTCGTTCCGAGCCTGCACGGCATTGTCGGAGGCGGCGCTGGACAGGTCCCGTGCCGGACAGGAGGAGACACCCAATGCAAGGACAAGTGCTGCGACTCCGCGCCGACCTCGGTGTCGGCGTCATCAGGGCGGACGACGGGCGGACCTATCGCTTCGTCTGCTCGGACGTTATCAATCCCGACGCGGGTCTCGTCGGCCGACCGGTCGATTTTCTCGTCGACACGCGCCGGCCGCACGCCATTCTCGTGACCGATACTTCGCCATGGACCGTGTTCGGCGGCGCCCGCGCCGCGAGCCAGGCAGGTGCGCCATGAGCCGGCTGGTCGACGCACGCGATGTGCCCATGGTGCCGCCCACCGAGCTGGCGCGCATCTTCCGGATTGCGGTCGCCCAGGAGCGCGGCCTGCTGTTGCTGACGGGAATAGACCCGGCCGCGCTGCAACGCATCGAGAACGAGTACTGGCAGGCGCGGCGCTGTGCGCCCGAGGTGGCGGGCGCCGCGATACTCAGGTTTCGCGCGCTGATCCTGGTCTTCGAGGATCGCCGCCTGGGCGGCCTGCTGCTCGACCGGGGCCTGCCACTGCTGCCGGTGGTGTTCCGCTCGGCAGCGCGCATGCGGCTCGATCTCACGCGCGGCTTCCGGGCAGCGCGCCTGCTCTCGTCGGTCGCAGGGCAACAGTCGGGACAGCCTGGAGCACCGCTGCCGCGCGCATCCGCCACGGAGCTTTTCGCTGCGTGATGGCGGACCCGTCGCCGGTTGTGCCGCGGGGAACAGCGCCGCCCCGCCGGGTGCCGTATCTTCCAATCATCGGACGCGGCGGTGAGCCCGCAGCGGACCAGAAGACCAGGCCCATCCAAACCCGAGGAGACCCGTCATGATCCGCCACTCGCACACGATTGCCGCCATTGCGATCGCCGCCGTTGCCGTTGCCGCCTCTGTGCTGTCGACGACGTCTGCCGAAGCCCGTGGCGGTCGCGAGTACTTCGTGCAGACCTATACCTTCGACAAGCCGATGCACGGCTTCTCGGGCCGCGCCGGGACGTACATGTGCGACTACCAGCGCCTGCCGAACCGGGTCTGCAACATCGACAAGAACGGCAACGAGAAGTGCTTCATCAAGAACTGGACGCTGCGCCAGCACTGCTACTGAGCCAGCGGCTTACGCGGGCAACGCTCCTTTCGGCCGGAGCCCAGTGGCTGAGCTGCTGATCGAGCCCGGACGGGCAAGACCGTCGACAGAAGCGTGAAACAGGGGGGGGCGGGCAGAAATGCCCGCCCCGTCGGCGCCGGGAGTGCCGCTTTGTCAGTCGCCAGACGAGACCACTTCGTCGATCAGCGTGCGCAGTCGTGGCGGCAGATCGAGCGCAAGCGCCGCCTGCCGACCCGACGCGGACATCTTCTTCCAGGTCTTCGTCAGGATATCGCGGACTTTCTCGTCGTCGTGACCGGAAGCAAAGTCCTCTGCCTGGTGGCGCAGGAAAACAAGGCAGGCCACGTCTTCGAGGATCTGTGTCTCGGGGTCGGTCTTCAGGTTGCGCTTTTCGACGAGGAAGCGGACCCTGGCCTGCTCGGCTTCGGCGTAGCCGCACCGTGCTAGGATCTCGGCGGCGGTCTCGGCATGCATGCGCTTGAGGTCGGTGCGCCACCGCAGGTAGCCCGTGCGGTCGCGAGGGTAGCTCTCGCGCGGCACGATCCAGCGTCGGATGTGCTGGGCGCGCACCGCGAGGCGAAGGATCTCGGACGCCTCGGGCGCGAAGCTTGCCAGCGTCGCCGACATGCGCCGGCCATAGAGTAGCTCTGCAGGGTGGTCTCGCCCGTCGCACTCGACGCGGCGCGGATCCTCGCCGTTCGCCGCATCGATCGCCTGGATCGCCGCCTCGAAGCGGTTCATCGATTGTCTCCGCGTGTCGGGTGCTGACATCGTGTCGCGAACGAGCCTTCGGCGTCGTTATGCGGTGGTTCTCGAGGGTTGTCCATTGGGCGCGGGGAGACGGCCGCGGGCGTCGAGTTGGGGAGGGCATTTCCGGGGGGGCGGCGGTCAGGTGCGGTGCTGGATCTGGGCCTCGAGCTCGGCCACACGCCGACGCAGCGCTCGGTCCGTCTCGAACCGCTGCGTCTCGTCGCGGATCACCGAGACGATGGAGGTCACCTTATGGTCGTCGGTGAACGTCATTGCGACGGTGAAAGCAATCGACATGGCGCGGCCATGCTTGTCGATGGCAGGCACGCGCAGCACGTCGTTGCCGTAGCGCGTGATGCCGGTCTCCATCGTCTTGTGATAGCCCTCCCAATGGCGCCCGCGCAGTCGCTCCGGGATGATGATGTCCAGCGACCGCCCGAGCGCCTCGGCCGAGGTGTAGCCGAACATCCGCTCTGCGCCGGCATTCCAGACAACGATTGCCCCGGTGGCGTTGCATACCACGATGGCATCGCCAATGGCTGCGAGGACCGCGGCCGGGTCCGGGGCATTCGACATCGAAAGGCTCCGCTCGTCTGCCGCATCGGCCTGATCGCGCATGGTCCGATTGCTCTCAGTCCGATCGCGCCGGCCGCCGGTGTTGCGCGCAAGAGCTGGGCAGCAGCGGCGGGCGCCAGACAGGGCCCTCGCGGAACGGACGCGGCCTTCGTGCGAACCGGTCACGGGACGCGGGGGATGAAGGTGCGGCCCTCTCCCCTCCCGACTGGTTAATCATACCGCCTCGGCAGCCCGCTTCGCCACCATCTTCGTGTGGCTGTGGTCCGGCTGCAATGGTCGCCGGGCACTGCCGGGAACCAGCCGGACGGCTGACCCGCTTGCCGCGACCGGGACGCGCAGCGGCGCGCGCAAGATCCTGTACTCCCGGCCGTCGCGCGCGGGCGCTGCTGCGGTCGCCGCCGGAACAGACAACTGCGAAAGAAGGTTGATTTCGAGATCGTTGCCGACGAAACCTGCGTGTGAGGTGGGCGTCGCTGTTACGTCCTAAGGGGTAGAGCCGCCAGCGCCGCCGTGCGAATGGGTCCCTACGACGACTGGCCACCGCGGTAAGCGGGGGCCACTCGAGGCATCCCCACGACGCAAGGCTCTTGGCACGGCAATCCGGACGCGCGGCGCACTGCCGCCCCACGTCCGGGCCATTTGTCTCAAGCGGCCGCGGCGTTGCGCCCGCGCGTCATCTCCACCCGCTCGGCAATCCACGGGTAGGTCCGGCGCAGGCCCATCTCGAGCGCCTCGTCGGGTGCCCAGCCGAGCTTCTCGCGGATCAGCGCGTTGTGCGAGTTGCGTCCGCGCACGCCCATGGGGCCCGGGATATGCCGCATCGCCAGCCGCTTGCCGGCGATCTTCATGATCATCTGCGCCAGTTGGTTGATCGACACCATCTCCTCGGAGCCGATGTTGACCGGGCCCGCAAAGTCCGAGCGCATCAGCATGATGGTCGCCTTCACGCACTGGTCGATGTAGAGGAACGATCGGGTCTGCTCGCCGTCTCCCCAGATCTCGATCTCGCCGCCCTCGCGCGCCTCGGCGACCTTGCGGCACAGCGCGGCCGGCGACTTCTCCTTGCCGCCCGTCCAGGTGCCTTCTGGACCGAAGATGTTGTGGTAGCGCGCCACGCGGCAGCGGATCGGATACTTGCGGTTGTAGGCCAGATAGAGCCGCTCGGAGAACAGCTTCTCCCAGCCGTACTCGGAATCCGGTGCGGCCGGATAGGCGCTGTCCTCGCGCGTCACGGGGCGCAGCGGATCCTCCTGATTGTAGGCCGGATACATGCACGCGGAGGAGGAGTAGAACACGCGGTCCGCACGCCGCTTCACGCAGGCGTCGAGCATGTTGAGATTGATGGTCGCGGAGTTGTGCATGATGTCGGCGTCATGCTCGCCCGTGAAGATGTAGCCGGCCCCGCCCATGTCGGCGGCGAGCTGGTAGACCTCGTCGAAGTGACGGTCCACGGCCATGCGGCAGTTCTGCGGGTCGCGCAGATCGGCGATCGCGAAGTCGTCGGCCGCGGTCGTGCTGAACTCGGGGAACTTGAGGTCGATGCCGCGCACCCAGAAGCCTTCGCGCTTCAGCTGCTTGACGAGGTGGGAGCCGATGAACCCGCCGGCGCCGCATACCAATGCTGTTTTCATGACGTACTCCTTTGCTGCGTCCTCGGCCTCAGCCCGCCCGCGCGGGGTGCGAGAGCTTTGGAAAACCACGTGAAGCGCTATTCAGCTGCGGCCAGCCTGTTCCCGCTCGTCGGGGGTCAGGCGAGTCGGCGGGCGTGCGGTAGCCAACTGCCGGGCGCACAAATAAATGAAGGACGGCACCACCACCGCGTAGCGACGCCACAGGCGACGGGGCTCGGTGACGAGCCGGTAGAACCACTCGAGGCCGTTCCGCTGCATCCACAGCGGCGCCTGAGTCTTGGTGCCCGCCAGGAAGTCGAATGCGGCGCCGACGCCGATCATCACCGGAGCGTTGATCCGCCCGGCATGACTAGACATCCACCGTTCCTGCTTGGGCGTGCTGAGCCCGACCCAGACGATATCGGCGCCGGAGGCATTGATGTCGTCGACGACCGCCTGGTCCTCCTCGGCGGTCAGGGAGCGGAACGGGGGCGTGTGGGTACCGGCCACTTTGAGACCGGGGTGCCGGGCCTCGAGCGTGCGCGCGAGAAGCTGCGCCACGCCGTCGTTACCCCCATAGTAGTACTGCCGATAGCCGCGCCGGGCCGATACTTCGGTGACCAGCCGCATCAGGTCGGGTCCGTAGACCCGTCCCGCATGCGCCTGGCCGAGGGCCCGCAGCATCCAAACCACCGGCATGCCGTCCGGCGTGACCATGCCGGCGTTCCGGTGGATCGACATCAGATCGGCATCGCTCTGGCATTCGACGATGCCGTGTGCGCCGCAGATGCACACGTAGTGTTGCGTTCGGTCCGCGATCCAGCGCTCGATCGTCTCGCGCGCCATGTCGAGATTGATCGCGCTGACGGGAACGCCGCCGATGCCGATCCGTTGCGGCACGTCCGGACGCATCGCGCTCACGCCGCCCTGCCGATGAGCTTGCGTGCGTCCTCGGATTCGTCCGACAAAAGCTTGTCGAAGTAGGCGATCGTCTGCGTCAGCCCGTTCTCGAGATTGACGCGCGGCTCCCAGCCGAGCAGCTCGCGAGCGCGCGTGATGTCGGGGCAGCGCTGGCGCGGATCGTCCTGCGGCAGTGGCCGGAACTCGATTTTCGAGGACGAGCCGACCATGTCGACGACCTTGTGCGCGAGCTCACCGATCGTCAGTTCCGCCGGATTGCCGATGTTGACAGCCGATGCACACTCGCCCGGCACGTTCATGAGCCGCACCAGGCCCTCGACCAGATCGTCGACGTAGCAGAATGAGCGTGTCTGCGAGCCGTCGCCGTAGAGGGTGATCGGCTCGCCGCGCAGCGCCTGCACAATGAAATTCGAAACTACGCGCCCGTCATTGGGGTGCATGCGGGGGCCATAGGTATTGAAGATGCGCGCCACCCGGATCTTGAGCTTGTGCTGGCGCTGGTAGTCGTAGAACAGCGTCTCTGCGCAGCGCTTGCCCTCGTCGTAGCAGGCCCGCGGGCCGCTGATGCTGACCAGTCCGCGATAGCTCTCGTCCTGCGGGTGAACCTCGGGGTCGCCGTAGACCTCGCTGGTCGACGCCTGGAGAATGCGGGCCTTGAGGCGCTTGGCCAGACCGAGCGCATTGATGGCGCCGATGACGCTGGTCTTGGTCGTCTGGACCGGATCGTGCTGGTAGTGCACCGGCGACGCCGGACAGGCGAGGTTATAGATTTCGTCGACCTCCACATAGAGCGGGAAGGTGACGTCGTGGCGCATGACCTCGAAGCCGGGATGGTCGAGCAGGTGGCGGATATTGCGACGCACACCTGTGAAATAGTTGTCGACGCACAGCACCTCGCACCCCTGCCGCAGCAGAACGGTGCAGAGATGGGATCCAATAAATCCAGCGCCACCGGTGACGAGGACCCGCTTGCTCATTTCTCACTCCGATCTTACAGGGAGTCCAATGGACCCGCGCTGACGCGTGCGGTGCAAAAATCTGACGCCGCTTGCCAATGCCTAAGGCTCCGACAAGACCGGTCGACGGCGTGAATGGACATTGGGCGTAGTCGTCGGAGGGCAGTCGGCGTCGCCTGGAGTAACCCCTCCGTCTAAGGGGTACTGCTAACGCGCTTGCCTACGCACCTTTGCCCAGCTTCCCGCGGCCTTATGGTTGAGAGCATTATATAAATTGCGGATCTGCGGCAGCGGTGAGCCGAAAGCTGGCTCGTCGCTGCTGGCGCCGCATTGCTGCTGCGGCGAGCATCCTCTGTCCGCCGCGAGCCTTACGGTCCGTTGCCGGGCCGGCCGACATGGCCCTGTGCCGAGCAGGGATTGCCTGAGAGCGCGCTGAGAAAGGGTTTCAAATGTCACGAGGCAAGGTCGCATACCGGGCGACCCCGATTTTGGGCAGGGGTCGCGAGTGGGGACATCGTCCGCGCCGCTGGGGCGCCGTTGCAACGGTCGCCGCTGGGGTCGTGCTGGCCGTGATGGCGGGGACCGTCCAGTCTCCCAGGCTCTGGGCCGCAGGCGATGCGAACGGCGCCGCCGGTGCACTGTCGCCGACGCAGTATCGCCTCGCGCCGGGCGATCGCATCGGTGTCACGGTGTTCGGCCAGCCCGATCTCTCCGGCGATTTCCCGCTCGACGGCGCCGGCATGGTGGTGCTGCCTGTCGTCGGGCCGGTTTCGGTGATGGGCATGACCGTCGCCGACGCGCAGAAGGCGATCCTGGCGCGGTTCTCCGACGGCATCCTGGTCAGCCCGACGGTCAGCGTGCGCGTCAGCGAGCACCGGCCGATCGCCATCATCGGAGACGTGGCCAGCCCTGGCACCTTCCCGTTCCGCTTCGGTCTGTCCGTGAAGGGCGCCATCGCCCTCGCTGGCGGCCCGCCGCGTGGCCAGGAGCTGCTTCAGAACCGTCTGACCGATTTCGTCGTGTCCGAGGAGCGCGTGCGCATTCTCGAGACGAGCCGCGAGAACCTTCTGGTCCGTGTGGCCCGCCTCGAGGCGCAGCTCGACGAGGGTGCCAGCGGCGGCACCGCACGCGTGCAGCGCATGGGCCTGCGCGCCGACGAGTTCAAGCGTGTCGCCGACAACCCGGTCGAGAGCGAGATCCTGCGTCGGTCGGTACGCGCGCAGGCTCAGCGGCTCAGCGCCCTCAATGAGCAGCGAATCCGGATTGACGAAGAGATCAAGTTTGTCCGGTCGCGGTCCGCCAAGGAAGAGTTGCGCTACCAGCTTGCCGCAGCGCGCACGTCCGAACTCGAGCAGTCGATGAAACGCGGCTATGTGAAGCGATCGGTCTTTAACGAGCAGATGCGCGAGCAGGCCCGCGTCGAGAGCGACATGGGTCAGCTCGAGGCGCAGATGTCGCGTCTGCGGCGCGATATGGCCGAGATCGATCTTCGGATCGAGGAGGCAACTGCCGAGTACAACCGTGTCGTGCTGTCCGATCTGCAGGACGTGCAGCAGCGGCTTCGCGAGACCGAGGTCAGCCTCGCCTCCGCCCGTCAGATCCGCGAGATCCGCGCGGTCACCGTCGGGGCCACGGGAGACGACGAGCTCGGCTTCCGTATCGAGATCACGCGCGTGGTGAACGATCGCGCCGAGACTATTGCGGCTACCATGGAGATGCTGGTGCAGCCCGGCGACGTGATCGAGATCAAGTCACGCCGCCCGGTGAGCAAGGCCGGTCATTTCGAGCGCGCCTCGCTGCCGTGGGTCCGCGACATCACGGTCGACGTGACGCCCATCAAGGACGGCGCGATCCGTTGATCGCTAAATCGGCCGGCAGCGGAGCACCCGCTGCCGGCCTTTTGATTCGGGTGTCGCACCGCCGCCGGTACCGTTAATTGACGACGGCGCGCACTGCGCTCTTGCCCCGATGGCCCGGACGCGGTCAACCTCTAGACAAAGCTTGTCCCTCAGCTTGCAATGGAACGGACGTCCTGCATGTCGAGCGTTGGTCAGAACGGCGCGGATCCTGGCACTTTCGGCTCCTACTACGAGGAGCTCGTCAGACATACCCTGTCCACGGTGTGGCGTCGCAAGCTTGTCGTACTCGCCACGGTGGTCGCGACGATCGCCCTGGCGGCGATGGTCACGGTCATGACATCGAAGCGCTTTGCGGGTGTCGCGCTGGTCGACGCATCTTTCACTGCGCCGACCACGGGCGGCCCGTCTGGCGGCGGCTCCTTCGTCAGCGTCGACGCGTCGCTTCTTGTCGAGACGCGGTCGCGGATCTTCACCTCGCACCAGACCGCGCGCCGCGTCGTGCAGCGGGTCGGGCTCGACAAGCTCGAGGGCGAGGTGGGGTCTGGCGCGCTGGGCAGCCTGTTCCAGCAAGTCTTCAATAGCACGGCCATGCAGGCGCCCGGCTACGCCGAGGATCGCGCGGCCGCTATTCTCCTCAGCCGGCTTAAGGTCAAGACGGAGCCCCGCGTCTACGTTGTGACCGTCACGTACCCCGCGCGCGATCCAAAGCTTGCGGCCACGGTTGCGAACGCATTCGTCGCCGAGTTCCTTCATGCCATTACCGTCCAGTCGCTGCAGGAGCGGGCCTCGACGTTGCGCAGCGAGGTCGGCCAGCACCGGGCGGCTTTCGGCCAGAAGCATCCCAAATCGATCGACGCCGAGTCCCGCCTGTCGGTGGTCGAAGGGCAGATCGCCGCCCAGGCCGAGCGGAGCACCGAGGACATACTCGGGACCGCCTACGGCAAGGTCACGCTGGCCGAGCCGGTCTCGCTTCCGACGAGCCCGGATCCGGTTCTGAACATGGGGCTCGGCACGCTGCTCGGGCTCATCGCCGGCATCGTCCTGGCCCTGCAGCTCGAGCGACGCGGCGCCTCGGACGGTGCTGCCACGCTGGGGCTGGTCCGGCGGCGCGCCACGGCGGATGTTCCGGTCGCCGACACAACGCCGGCGTCGCAGCTGTCCTGATCGGCGCAGGGTCGGCCGGCGGCGGACGCGGCGCGAGTGCCGACCAATCACATGGCATGGGTACAATCGCAGGAACCGAGGCAGATGCGCGCGGCTGAAGCTCAGATCGACAGGGCAGCGGTCGAAACGGTCAACATCTTCCTCGGCGCCCTCGCCGTCATCCTCGCCGGCTACGCGATCATCGGAAAGCCGTTCGCCTACATCGGTCTCGGCGGTCCGCCGTTCATTGGCGACCTGGTGATGATCCTCGGCCTCGTCGTGCTGGTGCGGTCGCACTGTGCACTTGCCGTCTTCGCCAGCCTTCCGAGCCTGCTGCTCGGTCTGCTGCTCGTCTGGACGATGCTGCGAACGCTGCCCTATCTCGGTGCGCACGGCGCCGATGCCCTGCGCGACAGCGCGATCATTGTCTACAGCGCCTTCTCGCTGGTGCTCACGGCGATCCTGCTCGAAAACCCCGGGCGCATGAAGCCCATGATGAGCTTCCTCGTGGTGCTCGGCACGGCCATGATCCTGCTGGCGCCGGTCGTTCTGGTGATGAGCGATGCGGCCAACTTCACCCGCACCGAGGGGCAGGGTCTGATCAACGTCAAGCCCGGCACCGTCGGTGTGCATCTCGCCGGTGCAGCGCTCGTCTTCCTGCTCGGCTTCCGGCGCTTCAACCTAGTGCTGATCTTGATGCTGGTGATCGGCATCGGCCTCGTTACCAGCCAGAACCGCGGCGGGTTCCTGGCGGCGATGGCCGCGATCTCCGTGGGCGCCATCGCGACCGGCCGCATCCGCCAGCTCATTCTGCTCGCCGTGCTGGCCCTCGGCGCACTGCTGGTGGCCGATGCGCTCGATATCTCGATCCCCACCAATCGTGGCCGCGACCTCGGAGCCGGACAGATTCTGGAGAACATCACGAGCGTCTTCGGTATCGGCGAGAAGTCCCTCGACAACACCAAGCAGTGGCGTCTCAAGTGGTGGGAGTCGATCATTGCCTATACCTTCGCGGGTCCCTATTTCTGGGTCGGCAAGGGCTTCGGTGTGAACCTGGCCATCGCCGACGGATTCCTCGTAGGCCTCGAGCTGCCGAGCGCGCCGCTGCTCCGGAGCCCCCACAACGCGCATATGACGATCCTCGCCCGCTCGGGTGTGCCGGGTTTGACGATGTGGCTGCTGATGCTGCTGAGCTGGAGCCTGCTCCTGTTCATGAGCTACCTTCGTGCGATGCGCCGCAATCACAAGGTCTGGGCGCACATCTTCGTGCTCACCTTCTGCTACGCGCTGGCGTTCGTCGTCGACGCCACCTTCGACGTGTCGCTCGAGGGCCCGATGTCCGGCATCTGGTTCTGGTGCGTGATCGGAGCGGGGCTTGGCACCGCCCTCGTCTATAACGCGGCACTGGCAGGCGTGCAGCCGCACTGGATCGAGCAGGTGACCCGGGATCTCGCCATCACCGGAGGAACGTGATCGTGGTGCGATGGATGCAGGCCAACCGGACGACGGGGATCGCGGCCATTGCAATGCTGTTCGCCCTCGGCATGGAGCCCGTCCGCGCCGAACCCTGTCCGGAAGGCGCTATTCCCGTCGAGCCGGGCCAGTCGATCCAGGCCGCTGTCTACGCGGCCGACCGGGGTGCCTCGTTCTGCATCAAGGCCGGCGTCCATAGACTACAGCAGGTCACGCCGCTCGACCGTCAGAGCTTCTTCGGCGAGCCTGGCACGATCATGACCGGGGCGCGAGAGGTGGCCGGGTTCAAGCGCTACGGGCGCGCGTGGATGGCAACCGGCCAGACGCAGCGCTTTCTGCGCAACGGCCAGTGCGCGAAGGGGCGCAACTGCAACTACTTCGACCAGGTCTTCATCGACGGTCAGCCGCTGCAGCGGGCCGACGGCAAGAAGGCCCTAAAACCGGGATTCTACTTCATCGAGCAGGTGGGTGGGCGCCTCTTCATCGCCGACAATCCGGCGGGGCGGAAGGTCGAGGCGACGGCGGCCCGCTTCGCCTTCCAGGGATCGGCGTACGGCGTGCGCATCCGCCAGATCGTGGTCGAGAAATACGCGAGCTATGCACAGCACGGCGCCATATCGGGTCGCGGCGGTGCCTACGGTTGGAGCATCGAAAAGGTCGAGGCTCGCTACAATGGCGGCGCCGGCGTGTCGATCGGTGGCGACGGCCGGGTGGTCGACAGCCACATTCACCACAACGGCCAGCTTGGCATCAGAGCGTCAGGTCGCGGCATCCATATCGAGGGCAATCAGATCGCTCACAACAACATCCACGGCTTCGATTTCGGCTGGGAGGCTGGCGGCGTCAAGGTGACCGAGAGCGCGGACGTCAAGATGATCGGCAATCACGTACACCACAATCTCGGGCCGGGGCTCTGGTGCGATATCGACTGCCGGAACGTTCTTTACGAGCGCAATCTCGTCGAATTCAACGGGGATGCCGGCATCTTCCACGAGATCTCCTTCGACGCCGTCATTCGGAATAATGTCACGCGCGCCAACGGCCGCGCCGTCAATGCCTGGATTTGGGGGGCCGAGATCCAGATCGCTGCGTCGGAGAACGTCGAGGTCCATGGCAATGCAATCACGGTCGCGCCTGGCGGGAACGGCATCGTCTTGATCGACCAGAACCGCCCGTCGTCACGCGGCGATCGCTACAAGTCGCGGCTCAACCGCATCCACGGCAATCAGCTCGTGTTCGAGGGGGCCGGCAAGTCCGGAGGAGCAGCGGACACACGGCCGGGCGACGAGAACTACGGCATCATCGCCGAGGGCGGCAACGTATTCGACGGTAATTTCTACGTTCGTTTGGACAGCGAGGAGCAGTTGTCTTTCGCCTGGGGCCGCACCGAGACCCTCTATGATTGCGAGGGCTTCCGCATGCTCGGACAGGAGCGCAACGGCCGGTGCGACCTTGTCAGCCCGGGCAATGCCGTGGCGCCCTGAGAAGGGGCGCCTTCCGAGTAGCAGCGAGCAATCCGCATTCGTGTAGGCCGTCCGGTTCGATCGAAGAACGGCAGCGGGCGCTGTCGCTGCTGGGCTGGCGCGGGGCGCGCCAACCGTCACGCCACCTTGATCACGCCCGAGAGCTTCTGCGCGGATGCCGGAGGAAGGGTGCCCTCGAGGGCCGGCGCCTCGTCGGCAGCGGGTGCGAGAAAGTCGACGGCTGGCGTCAACTGGTCGGCCTTCCGCAGCGCTGCCGCCTCCAGGATCTGCTCGAAGCGCCCGAACCAGGCCTCCATGTCGCAGTAGCGGCGCGCAATACGCCGGCCCGCCTCGCCCATGCGCACCCTGAGGTCCTGATCGCGTGCGACGAGCAGCATGTTGCGCGCGAGATCCTTGACCGCATTGTCGGGATTGTCGCTGCGTGTCTCGAGACAGGCGTCGCGAATGTCCGGGCAGTCGGGCAGGCCGCGGATGACGAGGACGGGGCGGCCGGCGGCCATGCCCTCGATGACGACCCAGCCGGGTTCGTCGTGGAAGCCCGGGAACATCAGTGCATCGCACTGGGCCAGCAGCTCGAAGGCCTGCTTGCGGTTCTTGCCCCGGACGACCTTGAAGCTGTCGGCTACGCCGAGAACGCGCGCCTCTCGCTCGAGATGATCGGCCATCTCGCCGTCTCCGACGTGCCAATACTCCGCGTCGGGGACGAAGCGTTTCATGTCGGCGAAGGCGCGCAGACCGAGGTGAATGCCCTTCCAGCCGAGCAGCCTTCCGAGCGAGATGAAACGGAAGGGCTTGGTATCGATACGAACGGGCATGCGGCCGAGGTCGTCCATGTCGTGTTTGGGCAGTCCGACCTGCGGGGTGACCAGCACACGCTTGGCACCGAGCTCGAGCATGCGGCGGACGCCGATCGGGGTCGTCGCAATCGCGACGTCGGCGCGGCGCGCGGTCCATCGCACCGACGGATCGAACGTGATCGAGATCCACTCGGACACGATCTTCATCTGCACGAACAGGCGCTCGAAGAACGGCAGCGTCGGCATGAAGGACATCGGCACGCGCTGGGCGCCGCCGACCGGGCCCCAGACGAACGGAACGTCGAGCCGGGCCAGGAAGCTGGGGCGCCAGTAGCAGCCGTATGTGATGTGGTGCGACACGTCGAAATTATAGAGATGATGCAGCTCGCGCGCCGTATGCAGCGCAAAATGCTGCCAAAAATAATAAAAGATGCGCGGCGGCTCGGCCTTGAGCCGGTCGCGGAACGGGAACCAGCGTGGCAGGTCGGGGTAGACCCAGCGGACGTTCGGCATGGGGTTCTGAGCGACGAAGCGCTCGATCGTCTCGCGGTACATCGGGGCGACCAGCGCCGTCACATCGTGGTTCTGCGACAAATAGCGGACGGTGCCCCAGCCCATTCCCGCTTCCGAGCCTTTGCCGGGCTCGCAGGCGAATGCGGAGACCAGAATCCGGAGCCTGCGGCGGGACGGGGGTGCGTCCTCGTCGCGCGCCACCGCGCGACCGGCCGACGTCGCCTCGTCCTCGCCCGGCTTGAATGTCGTCATTAACATGGTCCCAATCAACCCTTGCAGAAATGCGGAATCGGGATGTCACGATGCTGATTGCAGAGTGCGTCCACACCATATGCGAAGACGACCAGGAATGCGTCTTTGTCAGTCGTTACCGTAAATCCAAAATGGCGACTGCGTCGCGGAAAACTCGGCCGAGTCCCGGTTCCACTGATGCGCCGGCCGATATCCATGAGTGGTAGCGGAGGCCGGAACGATCGCGAGGTCGGTGATCGTGGACGGCGGGTTCATCGCTTGCGCCGGCTTGGCGGAGGGTCCCCCTCGCACGCACGGCCCGTCCCGCCTTGCCCCGCGACCCATTGCGGTCTGAGGCGACCGTGTACCTCCTCGAGCCGGACGCCGCCATGCGAGGCCGACGGAGCGGCACAGGACGCGCGTCACGCGCGTGCATGTCCACCCGGGCGGCGTAACCCATAGGTGGCAATTTGCCGTCGTGTGCTCCGGCCGACGGCCTGCCGGCCAGCCCAACCCCGAATCAATCCTCCCAATGCGCAAGTTTGGCCGGCGATGTTCTCCGCGATCCTGATCGCAGCCGGAGGCCAATCCGGTTGCCCAACATACCGTTAATCAACGAGTTTTCAGGGGTCGTGCGTTGGACGTGACGTCGAAGTCGAATGCGCCCGCGGCGCGCGGTTCCGAGCTCCCGCGGACCTCCGGATCCCCATCCGGGCGCGACAGCCGGCCCTCCGAGGGGATCGCCCATCGGGCCGCCGGTCGTCCGCGTGCCGCACCGGTCGCGACGGCCGCTGCCGCCGCGGAGGTGGTGCTACCGCCTGTCTCGCTCGTGATCCTCGCGACGCCGGGTGCCACAACCCTGTGGCCACTTGCCCGGACCATGCAGCCGGATGCGCTGACGCCGCTGGCGGCGATCGGCGGGCAAAGCCTGCTCGGCGCACTATTGCGGCGCATCGGTGGTGTTGCCACGTTCGCAACGGTCACGGTCGTCGGAGCGAGCGAGCATCGGTTCTTGTTCAAGGACGAGCTCGATCGCGCCGGGTGTGCCGCTGCCCGCATCTTCCTCGTTCCCCCCGGGGTTGGTGCGACGGCGGCATTCGCTCTGGCCGCACTCCGCATCGAGCGCGAGCGCCCCCGCGACGTGGTCGCGGTGCTCGACGGTCGAAATGTCATCGGCGACGAGGCGCGCTTTTCGGCGCAGATCGATCGTGCCGCCCGGCTCGCGGCATCGGGCCGCATCGTCATCTGCGGCGACCAGGGCGAGAGCTACCCGGCTCCCCGCCGAAAGGCACGGGGGCGAGCGGCTCCCGCACCAGGGCGGCCCGCCGGGGAAGCCGCGCCCATGATCGTAGCGCCCGCTGCATTGCTGGCGCGCGAGATCGGGCTGCAGGCGCCGGGGCTCGCCGTTGCCGCGCGGACCGCCGTCGCCGCGGCCGAGGACGATCTCGGCTGCCTCCGTTTCGGCGCCGTGGCCGCGCTCGAGCAGCCGTTGGGCGTCTCGGCGGAGGGTCTTGTCCGCGGCTCGCCTGCGGCGACCGCCATTTCGGGCGACACCGGTCTCGCGCAGGTCACGTCCTGGGGCGATCTGATGTCCTCGGTGGTAGCCGACGACAGCGGCAATCGCTTTCTGGGTGACGTCGTATCGGAGGGGGCGACCGACACCATCGTCATCAGCGAGACGGGGCTCGTCGTGACGCTCGGCGTGAGGAATCTCGCTATCGTCGACACACCGGATGCGCTGCTGGTGGCCGACATGAGCCGCGCCGGCTCTGCGATGCAGTTGCTGGCCAAAGTGCAAAAGTCGCGACGCAAGGAGCTCGATCAGCACGTCCGCAGCCATCGTCCGTGGGGGTACTTCGAGCAGCTCAGCATGGGCGGCCGCTTTCAGGTGAAGCTGCTGCACGTGAAGCCGGGCGCCAAGCTCTCCCTGCAGATGCACTACCATCGCTCCGAGCACTGGGTGGTGGTGCAGGGCACTGCGAAAGTAACGGTCGGGGAGACGAGCCGTCTCGTTCGCGAGAACGAGAGTGTCTACATCCGGGGCACCGAATGGCATCGGCTGGAGAACCCTGGCAAGGTTCCCCTTGAGGTCATCGAGGTCCAGATCGGGAGTTATCTCGGCGAGGACGACATCGTGCGATCCGATGACGTCTATCGCCGGGCGCACGACGAGACGCGGTGAGGCTGGAGGGTCGACCGTGGCGGAGGCAGCTCGTTTCACTGCCCGCGGCACGTTGAATGCAAAGACACTGAAATCAATCGCTTTGAAGTCGAGAACGAACGGCACTTTTGGCAGTTCGGCCGCTGGCCGAGATCAATCAGGGAGCAAGTGAAATGCGCGTATTCGTAACCGGACACCTGGGCTACATCGGCACGGTGCTCACTCCGATGCTGCTGGCGGCGGGCCACGAGGTGGTCGGCTGCGACAGCGACATCTTCTCGCGCTGCACGTTCGCGGCCGGCGGCAAGATCGCTAAGGTTCCGACCATCCTCAAGGACATCCGCGACATCAATGTCGACGACCTTCGCGGCTGCGACGCGGTGCTGCACCTCGCCGCCCTGTCGAACGATCCTTTGAGCAACCTCAACCCGGAGCTGACGTTCGACATCAATCATCTCGCGTCGGTGCGGCTCGCCAAGCTCGCCAAGCAGGCTGGCGTCAGCCGCTTCGTCTATGCGTCGTCCTGCAGCAACTATGGTCAGGCCGGCGACGAGCTGGTCGACGAGACGGCGGCGCTCTGCCCGGTGACGGCCTACGGGGAATCGAAGGTGCGCAGCGAGCGCGACATTGCGAAGCTGGCCGACGAGACCTTCTGCCCCGTCTATCTCCGTGCCGCCACCGCCTACGGTGTTTCGCCGCGCATGCGCTTCGACATCGTTCTCAACAACACGGTTGCTTGGGCGCACACCACTGGCCAGATCCACATGAAGTCGGACGGCACGCCGTGGCGGCCGATCGTCCATATCGAGGACATCTCGCGCGCCTACCTCGCGCTCATGACGGCACCGAAGGACGTGGTGCACAACGAGGCCTTCAACGTCGGCCGCACCGACCAGAACTATCGGATCCGCGAGCTGTCGGCGATCGTCGCCGATACGGTGCCGGGCTGCAAGCTGAGCTACGCCGAGGGCGCAGGCCCCGACACGCGCTGCTATCGCGTGACGTTCGCCAAGATCAATCGGCTCGTTCCCGAGTTCAAGCCGGTGTGGGATGCCGTCAAGGGTGCCAAGCAGCTCTACGACGCCTATAAGGCGAGCGATGTGACGCTGGCCGAATTCGAGGGCCCCCGCTATCAGCGCATCGCCCACATCAAACAGCTTCTGGCAGACGGGATCATCGACCAGCAGCTTCGCCACGTCATCGAGAAGCCGCGGCTGGAACTGGTCTCGTAAGCGGGACGCTCTCCAACTTTGCGGCAGTCAGATGAGCGGCCGGTTGGCACCTTGCGTGTCGGCCGGCCGCTCGTCGTTCGGGCCGAGGCAGCAGCGCAAGTGCGCGACGCGGCCTTGCGCCCCTCGCGAGCCCGCTATCGAACACCACGCGAGGCCGTCTGAAACGCGAAAGGGCGCAGCGTCCGGCGCGCGGCGACCTCTACTGGCTCGATTGAATGTGCGATCGTCTCGCGTGCCGGATGGCGGCCTGTGTCAGTCGGGGGTGCCCGGCCAAGCACCGCGCGAGACGCACGGCCCCGGCTCGCGTGTCCGAGTACGCACCCGCGGCGCGGCCTAGACCGTCTCCTCGACGCGTCGTGTCATGGCCGGTGCCTTGGCAACCGGAAAGGCAAGGTCCTGCTCACGCCTCAGTCGGTCGGCCAGCCGGTCCTTGGGCAGCTCGACATCGTCGAAAGTCAGCACGGTATCCTTCGCCACCGCCCGCTTCATGCGACAGCCGACGGCGAGGCCCATCGGCAGCAGCCTGTCGCGCCGGGTGGGGGCATGGTTCTCGATGAGGCCGTAGGTCTTGTAGCCGCCGTAGTCGTCGATGAGATCGCCCGGGGCGAGATCGGTCTTGGCAGTAGCGACCACGTCGACGGTCGGCGCCCCGACGGGTGCGAGCGTGGCGTCGCGGAACAGCGCGGCGCGCGCGATGCTTGCCGGGATCTCCATGTGGCAGAGGTGAAACGGTGTGTGGAAGACGTAGAACGGTCCCTCGCCCATCTTGAGGTAGCGCAGCGTATGGCGGGCCCGGTCGTGCTCGGCGGTTGCGATGACGAAGATGCCCGGCCCCGGCTCGGCGCCGAGCACGTAGTCGACGATGCCGTTGCCGGCGAGCATGGCCTCCGCCGGGTAAAGGCTCGCCACCTCCTCGACGGGCCGCCCCTGTGCCTCCGGCCCGAACATGCCGCGCACGCCGACGCCCATGCCGGTGCCGTTTGCGGTCACCGCCTGCTCGAATGCGATTTTGCTGCCGTCGCAGAACGACGATGCCTGGCGCGGGTTGATGCCCCAGTTCGCTGCGAAGGCGACCTGCGTCTCGGGCGTGCGATAGCGGTTCTGGAAGCCCTTGATGTTGCCGCACAGGACCGGCTTCAAGCCGAGCCCCGAGACGTAGCGGTGGAGGTTCATCGTGACGCCCGGCTGATCGCCGTCGATGCTGGTCAGCACGACGCCGGCACGATCGGCGTAGACCTTGAGGATCGGTGCCAGCGTGCCGTCGAGCTCCGCGCCGCCGAGCACGATATGCTTGCCATTCTCGACGGCCGCTAGCGCGACAGCCGCGCCGTAGTCGACGGCTCCGGTGGCCTCGACGACGACATCGATCGTTCCGGCGGAGGCGCCCGTGCGGATATCGTCGGTAAGCCCGACCTCTCGGTCGCCCAGGCGGTCGACATCGGCGGCGCTTCCGACGGTCTTGATATCGGCGGCATCGAAGCCGGCTGCGAGGCAGGCCTTGCGGGCCTTCTCGATGTCGCGGGCGACGACGACCCGCACCCTCATGCCGGGTGTCGACTGGTTGATCTGCTGCGCGATGCCCGAGCCGAGGAAGCCAGCCCCGAAAAGAGCCACACGGACCGGTTTGCCGGCCTTCTCACGCGCGTCCAGCGCCCGATCGACAAGGATCATGTTGTCAGCTCTCTCCAATAGCCCATGATGCGGAATCTCGAATGCGCGACGTGTGCCAGGCACGGTGTCGAGGAAGTGCGCGCAGCCGTCGCGAGCCACGGCCCGGCGGCACAAGGCAGGTGCTGCGCGCCGGGCGGGTTGGCCTTGTAGGGGACTGCCCTCGAGGCGCAGGCCCGACCACGGTCAGTGGCGCCGCTGCGGCCGGCGGGATCGCAATTGCGAACCCGCCAGCGACACGGATCTTACAGTGCGAGGCTCGCTTGTGTCCCGTCGGCGCTCGATTTCGTGGAAGTAGGGTTGATGACCCAGCTCGGATTGCCCTCGCTCCACATCGCCTCGAGCACCTGCTTGTCGCGCAGCGTGTCCATGGCCTGCCAGAAGCCCTGGTGCCGGAACGCGACCAGCTCGCCCGCGCTCGACAGGCGGTTCATCGGCTCCTGCTCCCAGGTGGTCAGATCGTCGTCGATGTAGTCGATGACACCCGGCTCGAGTACGAAGAAGCCGCCGTTGATCCAGGCGCCGTCGCCCTTCGGCTTCTCCCGGAAATCGGAAACGAGGGTCTCGTTCGCCGGTAGCGAGAAGGCGCCGAAGCGGCCGGGAGGCTGGACGGCGGTCATCGTCGCCATGCGCCCATGCTCTTTGTGGAACGCGATAAGGCGGTGCAGATTGACGTTGCTGAGGCCGTCGCCGTAGGTGCAGCAGAACGTCTCGTCGCCGATGTATTTCGCGACGCGACGGATGCGGCCGCCGGTCATCGATTCCTCGCCCGTGTCGACGAGCGTCACGCGCCACGGCTCGCTGGTCGAGGAGTGATACTGCGTGTCGCCGGTCGCGAAATCGAAAGTGACGTCGGCGTGGCGGAGCGCGTAGGTCGCGAAGTACTCCTTGATGACGTGCCCCTTGTAGCCGCAGCAGATGACGAAGTCGTTGAGCCCGTAGGCCGAATAGAGCTTCATCAGATGCCAAAGGATGGGGCGGCCGCCGATCTCGACCATCGGCTTCGGCCGAACGCTCGATTCCTCGGAGATCCTGGTGCCCTTACCGCCGGCGAGAATGACGACCTTCATCGCTTGCTCCTGAATACGCTGAACGGACAAAAAACCCGCTTGTTTCCGACGTTCGCTACCCCCGATTGCGCATCGTATCGAGACATGGCCGCCCCGGTTTTCTCGTTCCGGTGTTCTCATTGCGAACAGGGCTCGCGGGGCCAGGCTTCGGCGACACGGGTCAATGGAGGCGACTTCGACGTCGTAAGCTGGGCGACACAGTAGGGCAGAGGTGGCGCCGGCCACGTCAGGATTTCAGGATATGGTTTCGGCGGACGCGGCACCTCGAAAGTGCAGGCGGGAACGCGCCGCCGACCGGTCTCGACGGCCCGACTACGCCTTTGGGGCTAGCCGGCACTGACCGAAGCGGCAGGTGGCATGTTGCACGCGACAGGGTCCGCCACGAGCTCCGCCGCGGTCCATGGCTGTGCCAACATGGGCTGCCGATCGGGCTGCGAGCCGCCTCGGTTAGCCCGCTTTCGCGACGGCGGCAGAGTAGAATGGCGCCAGAGCATCGACCGCATGGTAGGTGGGGTCGAAGTCGGGCCAGTTGGCGTCCTTGACCGACACCTCGGTCGGCTCGATGGGCCACTGGATGCCGATCGCCGGGTCGTTCCAGCGCAGGCCGCGCTCGGCGCTCGGCTCGTAGAAGCTCGACACCCAGTACATGGTCTCGACGTCGTCGGTCAGCGTGATCATGCCGTGCGCGAAGCCCTCGGGCACGTACATCACGAGGCGATTGTCGGCCGTGAGCTCGGCGCCATACCACTTTCGGTATGTCGGTGATGTCGGCCGCATATCGACGATCACGTCCCACATCGCGCCGCGGATGCAGCGCATGACCTTGACCTCCGCTGCCGGGGGAAGCTGGAAATGCAGGCCGCGCAAGGTGCCCTTCCGCGTCGAGAAGGCATTGTTGCACTGCACAGGCCGTCCGTTGAGGCCCATGGCCTCGAACTCGCGCTGGCAGAATGCGCGAGAGAAAAAGCCACGCTCGTCGCCCCTGAACTCGGGTTCGAGCAGGTGAGCGCCGGCGAGCGGTGTGCCGTGGAACTTCATTCTGTCCTCCTGTGACTGTCAGCCTGCTTTTTCGGCCGGTCGGCGGGAACCTGGGGCGCTGCTGAGGCTCCCGCCGAGTGCACACCGGCCCCGATCGACCCGGATACTACGCCCTGATTTCTCTCCGGGGCGCGTGACGGATCTCGTCGTGAGTTTGTAGTGCCGGTGATTGCAGGTTCCGGGCCAGAACGGGTGCCAGATCGGGTGCCAGATCGGGGCCCGACGGGCGCCTGCGGGGCGCCCGGGGGCGCCGTCCATTCCCCCGCGCGACGCTGAGCGACGCCGGGAGGCATTCCGCGGGCATTCGGAGCGGCCGATGCCCTGCTGTCCTCGCCGGACGGACCGCCGTCTGCCGGACCTGCCGAGGGGCCCTTTCAGGATGCCCGATCGATGGCCCGCTCCCACTCCCGAACGGCTCGACTTTCTGGGTACTTTTTAATCTCAGCAGGGTCTGCGCGGACCCTCGGTTAACACTGGCGGGACGAGGGGAAAGCGCCGCAGTTTTCTTTGAGCATTGAGGTTTGAGTACGGACGATGACCCTGGCGAACAACCAAGACTTCCGCAAGCCCGGTACCCTGGCCGCTCGCGCTGAGCGCATTCTTCTGGGACCGGCAGGGCCGGAGGATGCTGGCCACCTCGTCAGACGCCTCGCCGACAAGATGCTTCGGATATCGTTTCCGGTCGTGGTCCTGGTCGCCGCCGATTTCGTGGCCGCTGTGTGCGCCGCCTTCGGCAGCAGCGTGCTGTTCACATCGTCGGGCGCGCTGGCGCTTGTCGCAGGCGTTGCGGCGCTGCTCGCGATGTTGTGGTTGACGGGTCTCTATGACGACCGCCCGATGCGTCCGACGGACCGTCTGCGTGCCCGCGTCCTCGCAGCGCTCGCATTCGTGTGCGCGAAACTTATCGTCGATAACGCGACGGCCACGTCGGGAACTTGGCTTGCTGTGGTTACCGAGGCTGGGCTGCTGGTCGTCCTCGGCCTTTACGGCGAGCGCCTTGCGCGCTCCGTGGCAGCTCGGCTCGGGTCGCCCGATGCCGCTAGTCCTCCGGCTCGCTCGCGCGCCGACATGGCCGCGACGATTGCCGGCCAGGAGCCGCAGCAGGACACCGCCTCGGCTGCGACGCTGGCAGCCCTGGCTGCGGCAAGTGCCGCGCGCCGCCGTGTCATCAAGCGCCTCATCGACCTCGCGGTAGCCCTCCCGGCCGGGTTGCTGGCCGCGCCGGTCATCGGGCTCATGGCGCTCGTCGTGCGCATCATGGATCCCGGTCCGGCCTTCTTCTTCCAGACACGGATCGGGAAAGACGGTCGTACGTTCCGAATGGTGAAGCTGCGCTCGATGTACAAGGATGCCGAAGCGCGGCTCGAGCAACATTTGAAGACCAACGCGGCAGCCAAGGCCGAGTGGGACAGCTACTGCAAGCTCAGCGACGATCCGCGCGTGCTGCCATACGTGGGCAACTTCCTGCGCCGTACCAGTCTCGACGAGCTGCCCCAGCTTTGGAACATCATTCGCGGCGATATGAGCCTCGTCGGGCCGCGCCCGTTTCCCGCCTACCATATCGAGCGCTTCGATCCGGAGTTTCAGAAGGTGAGAGCCAGCGTGCCGCCCGGACTGACCGGGCTTTGGCAGATCTGTTCGCGCAGCAACGGCGATCTGGCGATTCAGGAGAAGCAGGATCTGCTCTACATCCGCAACTGGTCGCTTTGGCTCGACATCTACATCATTCTCGAGACGCTTCCCGCCGTTCTGTCGGCGAGGGGCGCCAAGTAGAAAACAGCGTTAAGTGAATGTCAGGCGACGGAGCAAGGTTTTGAAACGGATGGTGGGATGCCCAATTGTCCCGCCGCATAGCTGAAATTGTGCATGAGCACCGCAGCAAAGAGGGTTCAACGGTAATCAAATTTTTAATTTTCGTGTTGCAGAGCAACAAGAAACTGGCTATCAACGGCTAGTCATCATCCTTTGAAGGATGGTGCATGCCGCTTCTTTGGGGCTCTCGCAAGAAGGGCAGTGCCGTGAAGAGTTTAGTGCCAGTGTTGATTTCGCATCCGTCCATGCTTTTCCGTGATGGACTGAGGCAAATTCTTTCCAAGACGCAGTTCAAAATCATCGATGCCTCCGCAGAGGTCGACGACGCGGCCCTCGAGCGGGTTGCGGACGCGCCGATCGGCATGTGGATCATCGGCACCGAGGACAGCGAGGCCGATGTCGAGCACTACCTGTGTCGGGCGCGCGCAAAGGCGCCGGGTCTGAAGGTGGTAATCCTTAACAGGTCTCGGTCGATCGCCCGGGCTCTGCCGGCCTTGCAGGCCGGTGCGAGCGGATATCTCGACCAGGAAATGGACAGCGTCCGGCTGGTCAAGGCGCTGGAGCTGATTGCGTTGGGCGATACCGTCATGCCTGGGCAGCTATTCGTCGGCACCACGTTCGGTGTCGAGGATCGCCACTCACGCGGGACCCAGACCAGCCCGCCAGGCAATGTGGTCAACAGGAGCGACCTCCGCGACAACGCGGGCGGCGATGAGGCCGCTCGCAACACCGGCGGTCGCACGAATGGCGCCCACCGGAACGGCGCCCATGCGAACAGCGGCTCGCGCGGCGGTCCTCAAGAGCATGCTGCGCTCAGCCATCGGAGCCTCAGCCATCGGAGCCATGGCGGGCATACGGTGCACGCGAACGGCGTGTCCGAGAAGACGGCCGCGGTCGCGCCACATACCAAGCCGGAGCAACGCAGCGACCGTGACCCGACGATCTCCGCCGAGGTCGGGTCGCGCACGCCGGTTCTCGTGCGTGGCGCCGGTTTGGCCCGTCCGACCGCGGCCGCGGCCCGAGAGGTGGCGTCGCGAGAGGCCTACTACGACGTCGTGGACCATGACCACGACATGGCGAACAAGGACGGAGAAGCGGACGCTGCATCCGGCGATGGCGTCTCCGGAAGCAGCCGGGAAGCGGCAGTTCTTCGCTGCTTGTCGAAGCGCGAGAGGGCAATCTTGAGGCTCCTGACCGAGGGCTCGTCCAACAAGGTGATCGCCCGCCGCCTCGTGATAACGGAGGCGACGGTGAAGGTTCATATCAAGAGCTGCTTGCGGAAGCTGCGGTTGCAGAACCGCACCCAGGCCGCGATGTGGGCGACGAAGAACCTCCAGGACGAGGTCGTGCCGACAACGATGACCGCGCCGACCAGCTCCGGCTATCACACCGACGAACTCTGACTCTCAGTATCTGTCGAACGACAGGACGGCGACGGTGCACGTTCGACGTCGGCGTCCGTTATTGATTTCCGGCGGGTTTGACTTGCGTCCTCCGGCAGGCGCTGCCACGTCGTTTCGCGCGGGGCGGTCGTACAGGAGCGATCAGCAGCGGCGCTCGGTCGGACCGTCGTCGCGGGCATGGCGAAAAAGCCTTCGGCGCCCGCGCCTCTCGACCTGGAAAACCGGGGAACCAGCACTGCCGCAGATTGGCGGATCGGCCATCTTGCCAGGATGCACTGAGCGGTTGTCGCCAAAAGCCGGCCGGGAGCGGTTCACTTTGCTGTTAAGGTTGACAGCGATGTTGTCGAGACCGGCTGCCGCAGCGGAGCCGTTGGTGGTAGTCCCCCGGGTCCTCCCTCACTCCCCTATGGTGACTTGCCCCAAAGCTACCGTTCCCACAAAGTTACCGTCCGCGGCCAGACGTTGATGCGTCTTGCAGTGCACCGTGTCGCGGCTCGGCGTCTGCCATCGCGGTTGGCGCAGATGCCAGAACCGAGGGGAGTAGGGTCAAGTGCCGGGCCGCCAAGCGTCGAGCGCAGCAAACGCACCGGAGCTTGCGTCACCGGCCAACGCACCTGTTCCGGACAGTCCATCTCCCGACACAACAACAGCGGCTGACGCAACGGCCACCCCCCGCTTCGAGGGCAGGTCGGCCGCCGAGGGATCGGCATCCGACCGTGCCGGCGTCGGTGGTAGTGCCGGCGTCGGTGGTAGTTCCGGTGTCGGTTTGGGCGCGTCAGACGGGCCTGCAGCTGCGCCTGCATCCCAACCCGGCAACACACGCCGTGCCATCACGCGCGCCTTCTGGGCGCTGCTCGACCAGTGCGTCGTCAGTGCCGGCACGTTTCTGATCGGCATCATCATCGCCCGGCAGCTTCCGCCGACGGAGTACGGACGGTTCGTCATCATTCTGGCGACCGGGATGCTGCTTCAGCTGGCCAACACGTGGCTCGTCTCCTATCCGCTGAGCGTGCGCCGTCAGAGCGTCGGCGACGAAGAGGCCAACCGGATGGCCGCTAGCAGCGTGGTGCTCGCGGCCCTTCTGTGCGCACCGCTCGCCATCGGCCTTGTCGTGGTTCTGGCAGTCATCAACCGTCTCGATTTCACGGTTGCCGCGATCACCTGGTTTACGCTGTGGCAAGTGCAGCAGGCCGTGCGGCGCTGCATGTTGGCCGCGCTCGACCACAAGAAGGCAATTCTAGGCGATGGCATCAGCTATCTGGGTCAGGTGGCCATCGTGCTCGCAGTGGCGTGGTTCGGCCACTTGACGCTCGAGAGCGCGCTCTATTCGATGGCTCTGGCGTCGGCGATCGGCGGCGCCTTGCAAATCGCTCAGGCGCGCCTCGACTTCAGCAGCCTGCATTGGCCGCACCACTGGCTGAAGGAGAACGCCGTGCTCGGCGGCTGGTCGCTGGTGGCAGGCGTTCTATTCACGCTCCGGCACTATGCGCTGATCGCGCTCATCACGATTTCGACCGGCACCGCGGCCGTCGCCTCGCTCCAGGCGGCGCTTAACGTGTTCTTGGTCCTGAATCCGATCCAGTTCGGGATGAACAACATCATTCCACAGGTCACCGCGAAGGCTTATCGCGACGGCTCGTCACGCAAGGCATGGGTCGCGGCGCGCCGCTACATGCTGATCGCCCTGCCGCCGTCGCTGCTCTACCTCTTCGGTGCGACGCTGCTCAGTGATTTCCTACTGCGGTTGTTCTACGGCGCCGGCTCGCCGTACCTCGTCGTGGGCGAGGTGTTCCCGATCCTGGCCGTCGCGTTCGCGGCGATGATGTGCGGTGAGCTCGTATTCAGCTACATCATCGGCCTCGGCCAAACCCGGCTCGCGGCCATCATCAATCTGGTCGGTCTGGTCGCCGTTATCCTCGTTGCCTATCCGCTCATCGCGATGTTCGGGACGTTGAAAGGCGCCTGCCTGACACTGATGATCGGCGACACCGTTCGCCTGTTGTACGCGTTGACCGTGCTGCGGGACGTGATCAACGGGGCCACAGCGACCGTCGCAGACGCGACCGCGGACGACAGCGGTCAGGCTTACGCGACCGCTCCGCATGCAGCTCCGCGCGGCGTTGCGCTTGCGGCGGCTCGCCAGCCCGGTCGCCGGTTGCGTGTCGAGGGTCATCCATAAGAGCAACGGGTGGTACGGGTGGGGGATACCTGAGGGTCATTGATCGCAGGGTAAAAAACAACGCACGAATTATAGGCAGACCGCCTTGTCGAACGTCGACGGCTGCGGTCGCAGTGATGTGCAGGGCACTCGAGTGGTTGGGAGCTGTTCCGCACATGCGCCGCCGGGATTTCGATCCTCTCGGTTGAATGACATGCATGCGTGACGAGGCGACTGACAACACGAGCTAGGCTGCCGGAACATGCGCGA